>JBNJJI010000005.1:0-289644 GCA_051750065.1 Bacillota bacterium | reverse complement strand
CGAGAGTAGGACGTCGCCAGGCAAATTAAAAGAGTACCCGAAGAGGTGCTCTTTTTTGTGTAAAAAAGTAAATAGCTATATAGATTGTTTAGTTCTGGAGTTTCATCAGACGCAGGAGCGAGGATGGGGAGGAGCAAGAAGGTCGAGGACGAGAGGGAGAGAGCACAGGAGTGGGCAACCGCCCATGAGGATGTGAACGAGCGAAGCGGACGAAGAGATTCGCCGCTCATCGCCGTCCTCGCCTTCAGGGCCGATGGTAGTTGGGGACTCCCCCTGCGAGAGTAGGACGTCGCCAGGCAAATTAAAAGAGTACCCAAGGGGTGCTCTTTTTTGTATTGAAAAGAACATGAGGGAGATTCCTTTCCCTCCGCAAATTCATAAGACGCAGGAGCGAGGATGGGGAGGAGCAAGAAGGTCGAGGACGAGAGCACCGGAGTGGGCAACCGCCCATGAGGGTGCGAACGAGCGAAGCGAACGAAGAGATTCGCCGATCATCGCCGTTCCCGCCTTCAATCCGGTTTTTCTCTGTTATTAAGTTGTAGACGATTTAGAATTGGAAAGACCCATCCTTCATTAGCAGGACTTCAGTTCCACCTTCTTTAATGCCCACTACTTTCATATCCTTGGAACCAAAGGTCACATTGACTAATAAAAGTGATGTATTCAGACCTGCAGCTTTCAACTCTTCCTCAGATTGTTCAATGCCATGTTTAATATTTGAGGGAGATGCATTTCCGATTCCAATATGACAGGCCGTATTTTCATCGAACAAGGTATTGTAAAAAAGGGTATCTGCCTGAGCAAGAGGAGAGTTATTAGAGACCAAGGCAATTTCACCTAGATAATGTGAACCTTCGTCTGTTTCGATGAGATTTTGTAACACTTCTTGTCCCTTTGCGGCATGATAGTCGATAATCCGTCCATCTTTAAAAATCAGATAAAATTCATCGATGACACTTCCTCCGTAGATAAGAGGTTTAGTACCTGCCAATTTACCATTTACCTTATTTTTATGGGGAGCAGTAAATATTTCTTCCGTAGGAATGTTCGGAAAGAAAGGTATTCCATTTTTATCTAAGACACCTCCACCGATATAGATATGATTTTTTGGTAGACCAACTAATAAATCAGTTCCACAGCTATTTGTAAAATGCAGGGCTTCAAATTGGCTTTCGTTTAGGGTTTTTTTGCGAGACACGAAGGCTCTATTGTGACTCTCCCAATCTTTTATAGGTTTTTCCCCATCTGCCCGAGATCCTTTTAAAATTAAATTCCATAAGGATTGTAAAGCTTCTTCCTCGCTTAGGTTGGGAAATACTTTAGTTGCCCATGCAGTGTACGGGACAGCCAGAAGACACCAGCGTACCTTGTGGGATCTGATTTTGATATGATAATCCTTCAATTTGGTGCGGGAAGCTTTTTGGAAACGACTTATCCTTTCTGTAGAAATCTCCTTAAAGACTTCTAAGTTTTCAGAAATAATATGGATGTAAGCAGCACCTGCATCATTCCATTCCTTAAAGCGGGCAGCCTGCCAATCAGGAAAGTGATCGATGGCACTATCTGCTGCATTTAGGTAAAATTCTTTGGTAGACTGTTCGTCTGTCCAATCTATAATTACATTTGAAGCTCCTGCCTCGTAAGCTGCCGTTTGGATTATACGAGCAAACGCAGCATTTTGTATATCACTATGAATAATCAATAATTGATTTTTTTGCAGATTAACACCAGCTCGTACAGCAAGTTCTGCATACTTTTTTAACTGTGCTTCACTTATAAATTCATATATTCCTTTATTCATTTACTCTCTCCCCTATGATGTTCTTGTATAATTTTACTACAGAACCCTGACCTACTTAAACTAACCTGTAATTTTATGATTTTTTGTTTGGTGTATTTTATGCTGCAAACTACCATTAGAGAGAGGACTGCAGTCTTCCTTATGCCTTTAAACTATAGGATGAATGTTCTGCTCAACCTATTAAATATTGCAATGTGAGTTAATATATGATTGACTTTTCTGTCTTTTTAGCATACCTTTATATTATAATTGAGAGTTCGAAAGAGTAGTTTTCTATACAAATAGCCCCTTGTATACCTTCAATCAGTTGTGCCTCCTTATCCACGATAGACAAGACTTTGATTTTTAATCCGCAAATCTTTCAACCTATAACGAGAAATTTTTATTTACAGAAAGGGGGAGAAGTGATGAATGTTCCAATTACTGCAAGTAAGGAGATTCATTCTCTTCTTGCCGCCTTTTATGAGAATACAGACGATGCTGTTTTAATTACCAGGTTTGCTTCTGACAGCTCTTGGAATTGCTTCTTTGTGAGCGCAAATCCTGCTGCCTGTAATTTGCTTGGGATTGAGGAAGCTGACTTGCTGGAACTGAATCCTGAGAAGGTTCTGTTTTCCAATATAAGCAGTATGCTGTCTAATTTTATAAAAAAGCGTCTTATTGAGACTAAACAAGCAATGCATGAAATAGAGATTCAGACGAGAGACCGAGGATCGGTTGTAGTCCAGATGAAGTCAACATTGGTAGAGTTGAATGATGATCTTTATGTTCTGCACATGATAAGAAATATTGAGACGAAAAAGGAAATGCAGGATGAGTGGGTGGCCGAAAGGAATAGAACGTTGGAACTGCTCGATGGGATACAGGCTTACATCATTATTATGGATCGAAGCGGACGCATTGTCAGTATGAACAAATTCAGCGAATCGAAGACGGGATACTCCATAGATGAGGTGAAAGGCCGAATAATATGGGATTTTCTTGTGGATGAAAAGCAGAAAGCTTCTTTCAAAAAAACATTCCAAAGGGGCTTGAAACGAGAGGAGAATCAAGAAAGCTTTTGGATTTCAAAAGGGGGAGAGAAGCTTTATATCCAATGGTCGGTGTCTTTTCTAGAGGATAATGAATCTGGAGAAGGCTATATTGTTGGCTCTGGTATTGATATTTCACAAAGGAAGATTTATGAAGAGACTCTATTAGAAAGTACTCAAAAGTACCGCAGTCTGGTGGAGGATAACCCTGATGGCATTGTTGTTTTTTCAGAGGGCGACGTGATTTTCTTGAACAAAGAGGCACAAAGTATATTAGGGTATTGTTCCGAAGTTGCTGAGAGAGCAACGTTATTTTCCAGAGTCCATCCTTATGATAAGGAAAAGGCCCTTGCCTATTTTAATGGCATCGTGAATAAAAGGGATTTTTACGACAACATGATTGATATCGAGGTAATTAGACCAGACTCCAGCAGGGTGACAGTCGAAGTAAAGGGGATCGCGAAAAAGGTTCACGAAGAGACGTTTGTTCACCTTGTGATAAGAGATATTAGTGTACAGAAGCAAGCGGAATCAGATTTAAAGATAATGAACCGAAGAATGGAAAATATCCTTAGCTCCACAGATGAAATTCTTATTGGTCTTTGTAAGGATCTGCGAGTAACGTTTGTTAATCATTCTCTGGTCAAATTGCTTAAACTGGAAGGTCATAACTTGGTCGGTATTCATGGTCAGGCACTTCTTGATCAGTTGTCACAAAAAGGCAGTGACTCGCAGCGAGTGAATCTTCAAGATATTGTGAGGCGTGAAGAACCGGAGGAAATTTTTCTTCTTCATAATGGGGTAAGAAAGTATTTTGAAGTGAAGGTTCTTTCCCTTGGACTGAATGAAGGAGCTTTGGTCACGATGTACGATATAACTGACAGGAAGCTGCTTGAACAGCAGCGAGAGAAGTATTATGATGCGATTGCATGCGGCATAACGGTACAGGATAATAACGGCCGAATCATTTTTGCCAACAAGAATGCTGAGGAGATTATTGGTTACCCAAAAGAGAAAATCAAGAAGATTAGCTTGGAAACTCGCAAGTGGATACTTGTGGATGAGAATGGTTCTGAGCTCAACCTGAATGAACATCCATGGAGAAAAGCTGTAAGTACGCAAGAGGAAATCAATAATTTCATTATGGGTTTTCAACATCCTAAGCTTAAGACCATGAAGTGGATTCTTGTAAATACGAGGAATGTCCTTAGGGACGAAGAAGATTCAGTAGAAAAGGTCATTGCGACGTTTCATGATATAACAGCTAAAGTGGAAATGGATAAATTCATTAAGGAGAAGGAAAAACTCGCCTTGGCAGGACAGCTTGCTGCGGGGGTCGCTCATGAGATAAAAAACCCGCTGACAAGCTCTCTTGGATTTCTTAAATTGATGCGTAATGAAAAAGTGATGAACCACGATTACTTGAATATCGTTATGACGGAGCTGGAAAGCATCAATTTAGTCACGAGTGAGTTTCTATCCTTGGCAGCACCAGAAGCGGCAAGGGTGGAAAAGATTTTACTGTTCGAAGATATCCTCATTCCGCTGGTGGACTCCTTTAACCGTCAACTGAAAGAGAGCGGGACAGCTATTGACTTCTTAATGAGCCCTTCCCGGCAGGAACTTCGTGGAGTGAAGGAGAAGATTAGGCAGTTGTTTATGAATATATTCAGAAACAGCCTGGAAGCTATGCCTGAAGGCGGGACTATCAATATATCGGCGATCCGTGAACATAAGAATATAGTTGTACGAATTAAGGATGAGGGTGTCGGGATTCCACCCGACCGCTTAAAACGCCTTGGTGAGCCTTTTTACTCGATTAAAGAAAAGGGAACAGGTCTAGGCCTTCTGGTTTGCAAGAAGATTGCTCATGAACACAAGGGGACACTCGTCATTAAGAGTGTGCAGGGAAGAGGAACAATTGTCGAAGTGAGCCTTCCTGTTGCCAATAGAAAAAGGGAATCAAAAAGAAGGGAAAGGTAGAGGGTGATATTCACTCTCTTTTTTTTTGCAAGTGCGCACCTTCGTTAATGATCACCAGTTTTCCCCGATGAACTAGAAATAACGTTAATAAAGTAGTGCTTCCTTCGCGCTAAAAAACCTGTCAACTCCGCGGTTAGCCAGCCCCGAACAGCCATACGCCCACTAAGGATTTTTCACTTTATTTCAATTTACGGATTAACTGTTCACAAAAAGGGAAAATTCTAGTAGAGTAAGTAGAAATCCAGGAGCAGCCGCCCAATCGTTAATTTGCAGCTGTCCGTGTTTACAGAGGAGGAGAGCAGGTTGCTTGAGAATAGTTATATCATGGTCGCCATCATTTTGATCATTAATATAGTGTATGTTTCGTTTTTCACGATGCGGATGATTCTGACATTGAAGGGTTATCGGTATGTTGCGGCGTTTGTCAGTATGTTCGAAGTGGTCATCTATGTTGTAGGGCTGGGTCTGGTTTTAGATAATCTGAATGAGATTCAAAATCTCGCTGCCTATGCAATTGGATATGGACTTGGAGTCATTGTGGGCATGAAGATCGAAGAGAAACTGGCATTAGGATACATCACTGTAAATGTGATCACGGCCGATTATGACCAAGCTCTTCCCGACAAGCTAAGATCAAAAGGATACGGTGTGACCAACTGGGCTGCCCATGGACTCGAGGGAGACAGGATGGCCATGCAGATCCTGGCTCCAAGGAAGTATGAGTTGAAGCTTTATCAGGCCATTAAGGAATTGGATCCCAAAGCTTTCATCATCACATATGAGCCGAAGTCCATCCATGGAGGCTTCTGGGTGAAGACAGTAAGGAAACTGAGAAAGGAAAATTTGTCTGCCAATGAGTAAAAATAAAAAAATGTTTGAAGTTGAAGAGAATGAAAGTATATCCCAGTGTCTCGACAGAATGAAACAAGAAGGATATTCACCTGTAAGGCGGATGGAGAAGCCTGTTTTTCATGAAGAAAAGAAGAATGGCAAGGTTGAATATGTCCCTGCTCAACAGAAAATCATATTCGAAGGAAGAAAAAACGACTAAAATACGAACATTAATTTTCTGAATTTTAATATCGTTCGATTTTTCGTTGACAGTTATGTTGTGCTGTTGTTATGATGAAAACAACAAGAAAACACCCTCATATAATCTTGGGAATATGGCCCATAAGTATCTACCCGGTTACCGTAAATGACTGGACTATGAGGGAAAGTAGCTGTCTGGTAAACAACCCGGCCAGAGGTCTATCCTTTTAGAGGACCCATGCCAGGCTGTTGGAGCCCGGATTAACTGCTTTCTCTCATGAGAAGCGTTAATCCGGGTTTTTGTGTTTTTTAAAAATTTCTATTCAAGAAACTGGAGCGGGTAATCAACTTCTGTTTTACAACAGCAATCATGTCACGAGAATAGTTTCTATAATTGTTGATTACAACTAACCTATTAAAAACGAACCCAAATATAAATTCCAGGAGGTAGCAGAATGCAGCCAAAAGTAGGAGTTGTCATGGGAAGTACTTCTGATTGGAAAACAATGAAGCATGCTTGTGATATTCTAGACGAGTATGGCATCATTTACGAGAAAAAAGTTGTCTCAGCTCACAGGACGCCTGACCTCATGTTCGATTATGCAGAGAGTGCGCGGGAAAGAGGCTTGAAAGTCATTATTGCCGGTGCAGGCGGTGCAGCCCATCTTCCAGGGATGGTTGCTGCGAAGACGACGATTCCTGTCATCGGAGTGCCAGTTCAATCGAAGGCGCTTAATGGACTTGATTCGCTTTTATCCATAGTTCAGATGCCTGGCGGTGTTCCGGTTGCCACAGTTGCGATTGGAGACGCGGGGGCCAAGAATGCAGGACTGCTTGCGGCACAGATTCTTTCCACCCAGGATGAGGAATTAGCCCGAAGCCTGGATGAGAACCGTGAAGCTTTAAAGCAAAAAGTGTTGGAGAGCAGTGATGAGCTTGAATAACAAGGTGATCTACCCAGGACAGACAATCGGCATTATCGGCGGTGGCCAGCTTGGCAGAATGATGGCTTTGGCAGCAAAGGAAGCGGGTTTTAGAATCGCTGTGCTTGACCCGGGCAGCAATTCTCCCTGTGCACAGGTTGCGGATGAAGTGATTATTGCGGATTATGAGGATCGAGGCGCGCTGGAAAAACTGGCGGCTATTAGCGATGTGATTACATATGAATTTGAAAATATCGATTATGAAGCACTGAAGGATCTTACGGAAAAAGCGTATGTACCTCAGGGAGCGGAATTAATCCGGATCACCCAGAACCGGATCGCGGAAAAGGAAGCCCTTGTATACGGAGGGGTGGAAGTTGCTCCTTATGAAGTCATTGAAAGCGAACAGGAGATTGGAGATAAGGCGAAGAAGCTTGGCTATCCTGTTGTTCTCAAGACAGCAAGAGGTGGATATGACGGCAAAGGGCAGGTCGTCCTCTATGAAGAGGGAGATATCGAAAAAGCATCTGGTCTGCTTGCCAACGGCCCGTGTGTTCTTGAGAAATGGATGATCTTTGAAAAAGAAATATCGGTTATTGTGACAAGAAGACCGGCGGGAGAGCTCAGTGTTTTTCCTGCTGTCGAGAACATCCACAGAAACAATATTCTTCATCAGACCATCGCTCCAGCAAGAATAAGCCGCACAGACAATGAGAAGGCTGTAAGTACAGCGAAAAAGGTGGCTGAAACTCTGGATATGGTCGGTACACTGGCGGTTGAATTGTTTTTAACAAGAACAGGTGAGATTTATGTCAATGAACTTGCGCCGCGCCCTCATAATTCCGGCCATTTTTCCATCGAGGCCTGTGAGACTTCGCAATTCGCTCAGCATATCAGAGCAATCTGCAACTGGCCGTTGAAGGGTACGGAGATCATCAAGCCTGCGGTGATGGTCAATGTATTGGGAGAGCACCTTGGGGCAGTAGTGGAAAGCATCCCTCACCAGCCGGATTGGAGCATCCATCTTTATGGAAAAGATGAACCGAAAGCGAAGCGCAAAATGGGGCATGTGACCATTCTGACGAGTGATATCGAGACAACGTTACTAAAAGTAAATGAAACAGGCATATGGGATAGTAAAGAAATGATCGGAGGAAAACAATTATGATTGAACGTTATACACGCCCGGAAATGGGAGCGATATGGACAGAGGAGAACCGCTTTCAGGCATGGCTTGAAGTAGAGATATTGGCATGCGAGGCATGGGCTGAAATCGGCGACATTCCTAAAGAAGATGCTGCGAAGATCAGAGAGAATGCCGGCTTTGATGTAGCGCGGATCAACGAAATCGAAGAAGAAACGCGTCATGATGTTGTTGCTTTTACAAGAGCGGTTTCTGAAACACTTGGTGAGGAGCGGAAATGGGTTCACTACGGCCTGACTTCAACAGATGTCGTTGATACAGCTTTGTCTTATGTGCTTCGCCAGGCAAACGAAATCATTATAAAGGACTTGGAAAATTTTATCGAGATCCTTAAGAACAAAGCGATAGAACATAAAGATACGGTGATGATGGGAAGGACGCATGGTGTACATGCTGAGCCGACAACGTTCGGTTTGAAGCTTGCTCTTTGGTATGAAGAAATGAAGAGGAACTTGAACCGTTTTAAAGAAGCGGCTGCGGGAGTGGAGTTCGGGAAAATTTCCGGTGCGGTCGGAACGTATGCGAATATCGATCCTTTTGTTGAATCTTATGTGTGTGAAAAGCTTGGCTTGACTGCAGCACCTGTTTCTACACAAACGCTGCAGCGCGACCGTCACGCCCACTATATGAGCATGATCGCTTTGATTGCGACATCGATTGAGAAATTTGCGGTTGAAATCCGCGGTCTTCAAAAGAGTGAGACGCGTGAAGTGGAAGAATTTTTCGCAAAAGGCCAAAAAGGATCTTCTGCGATGCCGCATAAACGCAATCCGATTGGATCTGAGAATATGACGGGGATGGCGCGTGTCATCAGAGGATATATGATGACAGCTTATGAAAATGTGCCGCTGTGGCATGAGCGTGATATCTCTCACTCATCCGCTGAACGGGTGATCCTGCCGGATGCGACGATCGCGTTGAACTATATGCTGAACCGCTTCAGCAATATCGTCAAGAACCTTACAGTTTATCCTGAGAATATGCAGCGAAACATGGATGCTTCGCTTGGCTTGATTTATTCTCAGCGTGTGCTTCTTGCTTTGATTGATAAGGGGATGGCTCGTGAGGAAGCATATGATACGGTTCAGCCGAGAGCGATGGAAGCTTGGGAGAATCAAGTGCATTTCCGTACTCTTATAGAGGGTGAAGAGAAAATCACATCAAGGCTTTCATCAGCTGAGATTGACGACTGCTTCGATTACAATCACCATCTGAAGCATGTGGACACCATTTTCGAACGCTGTGGATTGAAGTAATTCTATAAAGGAAGAGAGAGGTCTCTTCCTTTTTTTACAAAACATAGACTGAAGATTGCTAATTTTCAGGGTTAATTTAGTGCTTTAAAGCGCTAAGAGGGACTGTCCCTCTTAGTACTTTAAAGCGGTAAAGCACACAGATTTCAGTATTGAAAAGGGGTGCAGGGGATGCAGAAGCAGGGTCTTTTATACGAGGGTAAAGCAAAGAGGATTTATAGCACGGAGAACAACGAAGAGGTATGGGTGGAATATAAGGATTCAGCGACTGCCTTTAATGGGGAGAAAAAGGCGGAGATCGACGGCAAAGGGGTTTTGAATAACGAGATTAGCAGTCTGCTGTTTTCGAAGCTGAAAGACAAGGGGATTGAGAGTCATTTTATCAAAAGGATTTCAGAGAATGAACAGCTGGTGAAGCGGGTGGATATCATTCCTCTGGAAGTTGTGGTCAGAAATGTTGCGGCCGGAAGTTTAGCGAAGAGACTTGGATTGAAAGAAGGAACACCTTTAAGGCACAGTATCGTCGAATTTTATTATAAAGACGATGAGCTCGGTGATCCGCTGCTGACGGATGCCCATATTGAGCTGCTGGAGCTGGCGAGCCGTGAAGAGGTTGAGTTCCTGAAGATCCAAGGATTGAAAGTGGATGCGGTGTTAACGGAAATTTTTGAAGAGATCGGAATTAAATTAATCGATTTCAAACTGGAGTTCGGAAAGAACAGTGAAGGACAGATTGTGCTCGCTGACGAAATTTCGCCTGATACCTGCAGGCTCTGGGACATGGAAACAGACCAGAAGCTTGATAAAGATGTATTCCGCAGGGGGTTGGGCAGTTTAACAGAGGTTTATTCTATTATTCTGGAACGATTGGGAGGAAAAGAAGCATGTACAAAGTAAAGGTATTTATCACGTTAAGAGAAAGCGTATTGGATCCACAGGGGAAAGCTGTTCAGAACTCGCTTCACAGCATGAATTACAGCGGTGTGGAAGATGTGCGCATCGGTAAATATATGGAACTGACAATCTCTCCTTCTGACAAGAGTGTGGAAGAAACCGTTGATGAAATGTGCTCAAAGCTGCTGGCCAATCCGGTCATCGAGGATTACCGCTACGAAATTGAGGAGTTGACGGTTCAATGAAGTTCGCTGTAATCGTATTTCCGGGCTCGAACTGTGATATCGATATGTACCATGCCATCAAGGACGAAATTGGTGAAGAAGTCGAATACGTCTGGCATGATGCGGATAATCTCGAAGACTATGATGCCATTCTTTTGCCAGGCGGATTCTCTTATGGAGACTACCTGCGCTGCGGATCGATTGCCCGTTTTTCCAATGTTATGAGTGAAGTGGTCAAAGCAGCTCAAGCGGGAAAACCGGTTCTTGGGGTTTGCAATGGGTTTCAAATTTTGCTGGAAGCGGGACTGCTTCCGGGGGCACTTCTTCGTAACGATGGCTTGAAATTCATCTGCCGTACAGTACCGTTGAAAGTTGAAAATAATGAGACGTTGTTCACAGGCAGTTACGCTAAAGGCGAAATCCTGCAAGTGCCGGTCGCCCACGGAGAAGGCAATTATTACTGCGATGAAGAAACACTTCAGGAATTGAAACAGAATAACAGAATCGTATTTTCATATGAAGGCAGCAATCCTAATGGAAGTACTGCTGCTATTGCGGGAATCACAAATGCTGCGGGTAATGTCCTTGGAATGATGCCGCATCCTGAACGAGCGATGGATGAACTGCTGGGAAGCGCGGATGGCCTTAAACTATTTCAATCAATTGTAAAGCACTGGAGGGAACAACATGCCGTTAATGCTTGAGCCGAATGAAACCAGAATCAAGACTGAGAAAATCTACCGTGAGATGGGACTGACGGATGAAGAGTTCGCAATGGTGGAAAACATCCTCGGAAGAACGCCTAACTATACAGAAACGGGACTCTTCTCTGTTATGTGGTCAGAGCATTGCAGCTACAAAAACTCAAAACCGGTCCTGAAAAAATTCCCTGTGACGGGAGAGAGGGTTCTTCAAGGACCTGGAGAAGGAGCAGGAATTGTCGACATCGGAGATCAGCAAGCAGTTGTTTTCAAGATTGAAAGCCATAATCATCCGTCAGCGATCGAGCCTTATCAGGGCGCGGCAACAGGTGTTGGCGGAATTATCCGAGATGTATTTTCAATGGGTGCGCGGCCTGTCGCATTACTCAACTCTTTACGCTTTGGAGAATTGGATTCTCCTCGTGTTAGGTACCTTTTTGAAGAAGTAGTAGCAGGAATTGCAGGCTACGGAAACTGCATCGGCATTCCTACAGTTGGCGGAGAAATTCAGTTTGATTCAGCTTATGAAGGAAATCCGCTCGTAAATGCGATGTGTGTTGGATTAATTAACCATGAGGATATTCAAAAAGGAATCGCCAAGGGAACTGGCAATACAGTGATGTATGTTGGGGCGAAAACAGGACGTGACGGCATTCACGGAGCGACATTTGCATCCGAGGAGCTTGGTGATGAATCAGAAGAGAAGCGCCCGGCAGTTCAGGTTGGCGATCCGTTCATGGAAAAATTACTGCTTGAAGCCTGCCTTGAATTGATCAAGTCAGATGCGCTTGTCGGAATTCAGGATATGGGAGCTGCAGGCTTAACGAGTTCTTCAGCTGAAATGGCAAGCAAAGCAGGATCAGGTATCGAAATGAACCTTGACCTTGTACCTCAGCGCGAAAGAGATATGACTCCTTATGAAATGATGCTCTCTGAATCACAGGAAAGAATGCTGATCGTCGTGGAAAAAGGGCGTGAAGCTGAAATCGAGAAGATTGTTTCCAAGTATGACTTGGATGCAGTAGCGATCGGCCGTGTAACGGAGGACCGCACGCTGAGACTTCTTCACAAAGGCGAAATTGTTGCGGACGTGCCGGTAGATGCACTTGCTGAAGACGCTCCTGTATACAATAAGCCATCTCAGGAACCTGCGTATTTTAGAGAGTTCCAGGACATGAAGGCAGAAACTCCGGCTGTGATCGATCATAAAGACACATTGGTCAAACTTCTTTCACAGCCGACAATTGCAAGCAAAGAGTGGGTCTATGACCAATACGATCACCAGGTTCGTACTAACACCGTGGTAAGTCCCGGATCTGATGCAGCAGTGATCAGAATCAGAGGCACGAAAAAAGCACTGGCGATGACAACGGATTGTAATTCTCGTTATCTTTATCTCGATCCGGAAACGGGCGGAAAGATCGCTGTGGCGGAAGCTGCCCGTAATATTGTCTGCTCGGGAGGCGTTCCACTCGCGATTACAGACTGCCTGAACTTCGGGAACCCTGAGAAACCGGAGATCTTCTGGCAGATCGAGAAAGCGGTCGACGGCATGAGTGAGGCTTGCCGTACGCTTTCCACACCTGTCATCGGCGGAAATGTTTCTTTATACAATGAGTCAAAAGGCAAAGCCGTTTATCCAACTCCAGTGGTGGGAATGGTCGGACTCGTGGAGGATCTTTCCCATATCACGACTCAGCAGTTCAAGGCTGCAGGCGATTTAATCTATGTTATTGGCGAAGCAGCAGAAGAGTTTGGCGGAAGCGAGCTTCAAAAAATGATGTACGGCAAGATCTTCGGCAAATCGCCGGCTCTTGACTTGGATATTGAAAAGCAAAGGCAGAATTCCTTGTTGAATGCCATCCGCAAAGGGTATGTGGCATCGGCTCATGACATTGCGGAAGGCGGACTCGCTGTTGCGATGGCGGAATCGGCTTTTGGAACAAACGGGCTCGGAGCGACGATCAAAGTCGGCGAGAATTTAACATCAGAGTTGTTCAGTGAGACTCAGTCCCGTTTCGTTGTGTCGGTTAAAAAAGATCATAAAGATGCGTTTGAAGCAGAAGTACCTGACGCGAAGATGGTTGGGGAAGTTAATGATTCGGCTTACCTTAAATTTGTTGGAGAAGAAGGCAAAGTCGTTCTGTTATCAACTGTTGAAGAGTTAGAGACAGCTTGGAAAGGAGCTATCCCATGCTTGCTGAAATCAAAGGCTTAAATGAAGAATGCGGTGTGTTTGGGATTTGGGGAAACAGCCAGGCTGCACAGCTTGCTTATTACGGGCTTCATAGTCTGCAGCACCGCGGCCAGGAAGGTGCCGGGATTGTTGTGGCGGATGGAGAGAAGCTTACAGGAGTAAAAGGCGAGGGTCTTGTGACAGAAGTATTTCAGCAGGGAGCAATTGACAACTTGCATGGCAAAGCAGCCATTGGCCATGTGCGTTATGCCACAGCAGGAGGAGGCGGATATGAAAATGTCCAGCCTCTGCTTTTCCATTCTGGTAATGGAAGCCTCGCTTTAGCTCATAACGGAAATTTAGTGAACGCCAATGCCTTGAAGCATCAGCTTGAAAGCCAGGGAAGTATCTTTCAGACAAGCTCTGATACAGAGGTTCTTGCCCATTTGATCAAAAGAAGCGGATTTCCAACTTTAAAGGACCGTGTGAAGAATGCTTTGACCATGTTGAAGGGAGCTTATGCCTTCGTAATCATGACGGAAACGGAAATGCTGGTTGCGTTAGATCCGAACGGTTTAAGGCCATTATCGCTTGGGCGCATCGGTGATTCGTACTGCGTTGCATCTGAGACCTGCGCCTTTGATATTATAGGTGCAGAGTTCGTCCGTGACGTTGAGCCCGGAGAATTATTGATCATTAATGATGAAGGAATCTCTTCAGAAAAATTCACGGTTTCATCCGGCACTTCTGTTTGTACGATGGAGTATGTTTATTTTTCAAGACCTGACAGCAATATCCACGGGATCAATGTTCACAGCGCAAGAAAGCGGATGGGCATGCAGCTCGCGAAGGAAGCTCCTATTGAAGCGGATGTGGTTACAGGTGTACCGGATTCTAGTATTTCCAGTGCCATCGGGTACGCTGAAGCATCAGGAATTCCCTATGAAATGGGATTGATCAAAAACCGGTATGTCGGCAGAACGTTCATCCAGCCTTCTCAGTCACTAAGGGAACAAGGTGTGAAGATGAAGCTGTCCCCAGTCAGGGGCGTAGTGGAAGGAAAACGAGTTGTAATGGTGGATGATTCGATTGTCCGCGGGACGACCAGCCGCAGAATTGTTACGCTGCTGAAGGAAGCGGGAGCAACAGAGGTTCATGTTGTTATAAGTTCGCCTCCGATCAAGAATCCTTGCTATTACGGCATCGATACCAGCACGCATGAAGAGCTGATAGCGAGCACCCGGTCAGTGGAGGAAATCAGGGAAATCATAGGAGCAGATTCATTGACGTTTTTAAGTGCGGAAGGAATGGTGGAAGCGGTCGGCCGGAAGGATTCTTCTGAAAACCGGGGCCACTGTCTTGCCTGCTTTACTGGAAAATATCCGACAGAAATTTATCCGGATACCCTTCATCCTTATGAAAAAGAGCTCGTACGCTAGGAGGAACGAAAAATGGCTAATGCTTACAAGAATGCTGGTGTCGACATTGATGCCGGCTATGAATCGGTAAACCGGATCAAGAAGCACGTGGAACGGACGAAGCGCAAGGGAATGCTCGGTTCACTGGGAGGTTTTGGCGGAATGTTCGACCTTTCTCAGCTTGGGTTGAAAGAGCCGGTCCTGGTCTCAGGAACAGATGGTGTCGGGACGAAGCTGAAGCTTGCTTTCATGGCTGACAAGCACGATACGATAGGAATTGACTGTGTGGCGATGTGTGTGAACGATATTATCGTCCAAGGTGCCGAGCCTCTCTATTTTCTGGACTATATCGCTTGCGGAAAAGCGGTGCCGGAAAAAATTGAAAGTATCGTAAAAGGGATTGCTGACGGATGTGAAATGGCAGGTGCCGGCCTCATAGGCGGCGAAACAGCAGAAATGCCAGGCTTATATGAGATCGACGAGTATGACATTGCCGGATTTGCTGTGGGTGCCTGTGAAAAAAACAAAATAATCACAGGCGAAGAAATTTCTGAAGGAAATAGGTTAATCGGCCTGGCTTCGAGTGGTATACACAGTAATGGATACTCTTTAGTCAGAAAGATATTTTTCAATGACCATTCATATGAGTTGGACACGTATATGCCTCAATTAGGTTCTACACTCGGCGATGCTTTGCTCACTCCGACAAAGATTTACGTAAAGCCAGTACTGGAAGCTTTGAAGAAATTTTCCATTAAAGGCATGTCACATATTACTGGCGGAGGATTTCTCGAGAACATTCCAAGGATGCTGCCTGAGGGATTGAGTGCAGAAATCGATGCTTCACGATGGGAGCTTCCTCCTCTGTTTAAAGTGATGGAAGAATTGGGATGCATTCCTCATGAGGAAATGTACAATATTTTTAATATGGGAATCGGATTTGTTCTTGCAGTGGATGCTTCAGAAGCAGAAGAGGCAGTGAAATTTTTCAAAGAGATCGGGGAAGAAGCTTACCTTATAGGAGAAGTAACTTCTGGCGATGGAGTCCGGATCATTGAAGGAGAAAGGCAAGAAGATTAAAATGGGTGAAAAGACACTACTATCTATCAAAGTGGATGTTCCCATTTTAGCTTTCGCCTTTTAAATTAGCTTCGGCAGAAATGGGGACAAAGAATGAAAAAGATAGCAGTATTTGCTTCAGGAAGCGGAACGAACTTTCAATCGATTGTTGATTCTGTACATAGCGGAAAGCTTCAAGCGAAGGTGGAAATCCTTGTCTGTGACCGCCCTGATGCCTTTGTTGTAGAAAGGGCAAAAGCGGCAGGGGTCGCGACCTTTGCTTTTAATCCAAAAGAATATAAGTCAAAACCGGACTTTGAAAGAGAGATTGCGGGTGTGCTGTTGAACAGGGAAGTGGATTTCATTGTCCTCGCAGGCTACATGAGGCTGATCGGAGACGTTCTCCTTGAAAACTTTCCGGGCAGGATTGTCAATATCCATCCATCACTGCTTCCTTCTTTTCCAGGAAAAGATGCAATTGGGCAGGCCATCGATGCAGGTGTGAAGGTGACGGGGGTGACCGTCCACTTTGTCGACGAAGGGATGGATACCGGACCCATCATCGCCCAGGAAGTGGTCAGAATCTCCCCGTTTGATACCAGGCAGACGCTTCAGCAGAAGATTCAGGATCTCGAACATAGGTTGTATCCGGAAACATTGACTCATGTATTCATGACATCAATCCACAAAGTTTGATCCAGTTACTGCACAACAAGGAGGAATACCGATATGAAAAAAAGAGCACTGATCAGCGTGTCAGACAAAAGCGGAATTGTTGAATTCGCCCGAAGCCTTGAAGAGCTTGGATTTGAAATCATCTCGACAGGCGGAACAAAGAATATACTGCTTGATAACGACGTTCCAGTCATGGGTGTTGAAGAAGTGACAGGATTTCCGGAAATCATGGAAGGCAGAGTGAAAACTCTTCATCCTAAAATCCACGGAGGACTGCTTGCGAAGAGAGATCTCGAAGGACACCGCCAGCAGATGGAAGACCAGGAGATCTTACCGATTGACCTCGTTTGTGTAAACCTCTATCCATTTCAGCAAACAATCGCTAAGCCTAATGTCTCTGAGGAGGATGCGATTGAAAATATTGATATCGGCGGGCCGACCATGCTTCGTGCCGCTGCTAAAAATCACAAGTATGTAACTGTTGTAGTGGATTCCCAGGATTATGACAAGGTCATCAATGAAATCAAGGCGAACGGAGAAGCTCCTGAACTTTTCAGAAAAAAGCTTGCGGCAAAAGTGTTTCGCCATACAGCAGCCTATGATGCCTACATCTCGCAATTCATGACGGATCTTGCAGGTGAAGAAAATCCTGAGGCCTTGACGGTAACATATGAACGGAAGCAGACGTTGAGATACGGTGAGAACCCTCACCAGAAAGCCGCTTTTTATAAACAGCCTCTTGGTTCAGAATACTCTGTGGCTATGGCGAGACAGCTTCATGGAAAAGAATTATCATTTAACAATATCAACGACGCGAATGCGGCCCTTCAAATCATCAAAGAATTCGATGTTCCTGCTGCTGTAGCAGTGAAGCATATGAATCCATGCGGTGTTGGAACAGGTGAAACGATTGAAGCTGCATTCTCAAAGGCTTATGAAGCAGATTCTACTTCCATCTTCGGAGGAATCATAGCCCTGAACCGTGCTGTTGATGAAGAAACAGCTTCACGACTTCACGAAATTTTCCTTGAAATCATCATTGCACCTGCCTTCACGGACAGAGCAATGGAGATTCTCACAAGCAAAAAGAATATCCGATTGATGACGGTTCCTTTTGATACTGGCAGAAAAGTGGAAGATAAATTGGTATCTATTGAAGGCGGGCTTCTTGTCCAGGAGGACGACACGTTTACCCTTCAGGACGCTGATCTAAAAGTAGTGACGAAACGTGAGCCGACAGAAGCGGAATGGGATGCGATGAAGCTTGGCTGGATGGTCGTTAAGCATGTGAAGTCGAATGCAATCGTTGTTGCGGATAAAGATATGACGCTTGGAATCGGTGCCGGGCAGATGAACCGTGTCGGGGCGGCGAAGATAGCTCTTGAACAGGCAGGAGCGAAATCCCAAGGTGCGGCAATGGCTTCTGATGCGTTCTTCCCAATGGATGACACGGTCGAAGCAGCAGCGAAAGCGGGCATCACAGCCATCATCCAACCGGGCGGATCGATCCGCGATGAAGACTCGATCAAGAAAGCGGATGAGTACGGAATCACGATGGTTATGACTGGGGTTCGTCATTTTAAGCATTAATGAATGAAGGATGGGATCCAGCGGTGGTTTCTTTTTAAGAAAATTTTTGGGGACGGCGAACTTTGATGTCTTTCGCCGCCTCTGCTTATTAAAAATGCCTTCAGGTGTCCTTCGAGGAAGTGGTGAGTGCCACTATAAAGGGAAAAAGGCTTCCAGGTGTCCCTCGTGGGAGTGGTGAGTGCCACTATAAAGGGAAAAAAGGCTTCCAGGTGTCCTTCGAGAGGGTCATGAGTGCCACTAAAAGAGGAAAAAAGCGATTTAGTGTCCTTCAAGGAAGTGGCGAGTGCCACTAAAAGAGGAAAAAAGCCATATAGTGTCCTTCGAGGAAGTGGTGAGTGCCACAAAATTGGAAAAAAGGCTTCCAGGTGTCCCTCGTGGAAGTCCTGAGTGTCACTAAAAAAGTCTTCCAAGCTTAGAAATGAATCCTTAAAATAAAGGCTTATACATAAAAAGGGGTGTCCAAATGAACGTACTTGTCATCGGCCGCGGAGGAAGAGAGCATGCGCTTTGCGATGCCTTGCAAAGAGGTCTCAGTGTGGAAAAGGTATTCTGTGCGCCCGGCAATACCGGAATTTCAGAAATCGTCCAAACAGTTGATATTGATGAATCGGACTTCGAAGGGCTGATTGCATTCTCGAAGAAAAATGGTGTGGACTTGGCAGTAGTGGGTCCGGAAGTACCTCTTCTAGAAGGAATTGTCGATACCTTCAAGAAAGAGGGAATCAGAGTGTTCGGCCCTGACAAAAGAGCAGCAGTCATTGAGGGAAGCAAGTCATTTGCTAAAGAATTAATGAAAAAATATAAAATTCCGACAGCCGCCTACGAGACGTTCTCCGATTTTGAGGAAGCCAAAGAGTATGTGCTGAAATCAGGTGCACCAATTGTCATCAAAGCGGATGGACTGGCTGCAGGAAAAGGTGTTGTGGTTGCTCAGACCGTGGATGAAGCGCTGGATGCATTGGAACAGATGCTTCTTCAATCAAGATTTGGTGAAGCTTCCGCAAAGGTCGTAATTGAAGAGTTTTTAGAGGGAGAAGAGTTTTCTCTGATGGCGTTCGTGGACGGCGGAAAAGTGTATCCAATGGAGGCTGCGCAGGACCATAAACGGGCTTTTGATGGAGATCAGGGTCCAAATACCGGCGGAATGGGTGCTTATTCACCAGTACCCCATATCAGCAGCGATATCATTAATGAAGCCGTCCATACGATTTTGATTCCGACGGCAAAAGCGATGGAAGCAGAAGGCCGATCATTTAAAGGTATTCTGTATGCTGGTTTGATTTTGACTTCACAAGGCCCGAAAGTGATTGAATTCAATGCCCGGTTCGGTGATCCTGAAACGCAGGTGGTCCTGCCGAGGCTTCGATCGGACCTCGCCCAAGTGTTTTATAATATATGCGAAGGCAAAGAAGTAACGTTGGAATGGGACGAGCGCTGTGTTGCCGGCGTCGTGCTGGCGGCAGCTGGATATCCTGACGCGTATAGAAAAGCAGTTCCCATCAAGGGGCTGGCCTCATTGAGTGAGGATACACTTGTGTACCATGCTGGAACCTGTTTGGATGATCAAGATCATCTAGTATCCAATGGTGGAAGGGTGCTGCTAATCGGTTCAAAACAGCCGGAATTAGAGGCAGCGCTGAAAAGGGTATACAGTGAGATAGAAAGATTGAACATTGATGGGCTGTTTTACCGGAGAGATATCGGGAGAAGGGCTATCGAACACGCTTCTTCCGCCCTTTCCGAATAAAAGCGTACAAAATGGCGACAATCCCGCCAATAACGGAGATTAGCACATAAGACATATCGGTCAAATATTCCCAAAACATCGAGATCACTCCACTTCTATAAATTTGTAAATAACAGGGTGCCCGAAGAGGACACCCTGTTATTTTGTATTAGGAAGTTTAACACGTTAAAGCACTGAAAGGGACTGTCCCTTTTAGCAAGGTACCGCTTCACCGTACGAAAAGGGACTGTCCCTCTTCGTGCGGTGAAGTGCTAAAGCATCTGCAATTAAGATGGGTTGTACGGCAGATCAGATGCATCTGTATTTTTTTCATCGCGGTCGATGTCATCGATTTTCTGGTCAGAAGATGTACTAAATCCATTTTTCCCTTTCAAGATAGATCCAATGTTCAGCATGCTTTTTCCTTCTTTTGCTCCGGAATCGCGATTGTCCTGGTTTTCAAATAAGGCGGTGATTGGACAGAAACGAAGGATGCCCTCTCCGACCTTCATTCCACCTAGAAGGGCCATCCATAAATAAGAATCTCTCCAAGGCATTTTGACTAGTTTCGCCGTGGCCCAGGAAAGGACCGTAAATCCTACTGTGATCCGGATTAAAGCGTTAACAATTCCGATGTTTTGTGAAACTTTCATGAGGTTTCCTCCTTACATAAATTTTACAAATTTTTCTGTGAACCTTTAATGCACTAAAGTCCAAACTATGATAACATTAGTAATTAATACTTTGAGCCGATGCTTAAAAGATGCTCATTACTGAATCTCTACATAGAGGAGTGTTCATAGTTGGTACAACGATATCGCTGGAAAAACAAACAGCTGCGTGAACATATAGATGTCTTAAACGGTGCATTGCAGCCGACGAAAGTTTTGAAAAATGCAGTATATCTTCATTCGGTCTTAAAGAAGTGGGTGTCTGCCCACATCTGGATATATAATGACCGCATCATATACTGTGGAGAACAACTTCCTGAAAATCTTGATGGGTGTGAAGTAACAGACTGCAGCCAATATTTTCTCGTCCCTGGCTATATAGAACCCCATGTTCACCCGTTTCAACTTTATAATCCCCATTCCTTTGCACAATATGCATCCCAAACCGGAACAACGACCTTCATCAATGACAACCTTATGCTGTTTTTATTGTTGAATAAAAAGAAAGCGTTTTCTTTGCTGGAAGAGTTGAAGAAACTTCCTTTTTCAATGTTTTGGTGGGCGCGTTTTGATTCGCAGACAGAAATGCAAAGAGAGGAGACCGTATTCTCTCAAAAAGAAGTGAAGGCTTGGCTAGCGCATGATGATGTTGTCCAGGGAGGAGAACTGACTTCGTGGCCGAGACTGTTAGACGGAGACGATATGATTCTTCATCTTATGCAGGAAGCCAAAAGGATGAACAAAGTGGTGGAAGGACATCTGCCGGGCGCCTCTGAGAAAACGCTCGCTAAATTGGCACTGCTGGGAATAGACGGCGACCATGAAGCGATGACTGGAAAAGATGTTTATATGAGGCTCATGCAAGGCTTGGCAGTGACACTGAGAAATTCGTCCATCAGGCCGGATCTGGATCAGCTTCTGGAAGAAATAAAGAAATACGATATAGAGAATTACAGTGAAATGATGCTGACGACCGACGGCTCGACACCAAGCTTCTATGAAAAAGGAGTCCTGGATGACCTTATCGCTAAAGCAATAGAAAGTGGAATTCCGTTAATCGATGCTTATCATATGGCCAGCTATAATGTGGCAAGGCATTACCGGATTTCACACCAGCATGGAATGATTGCTGCCGGAAGAGTCGCCAATATCAACTTCCTTGAAAGCAAGGACAAGCCGACACCCTCCAGTGTGATGGCAAAGGGGAAATGGGTGAAATCTCAACATGAAGAACAAGCCGATGTTCCGGCACCGGATTGGAAAAAGTTTGGTTTGGCTCCCCTGGATATTCAATGGGAATTGACGTATGATGACCTGCAGTTCTCCATGCCTTTCGGGCTCGAAATGGTCAATGAAGTGATTACTAAGCCTTATTCAGTCAGTATCGACGCTGCCGACACCTCCCTTTCGGAGAGTCACGATGAATCCTTCCTAATGCTTGTTGACAAGGATGGCAAGTGGAGGATCAGTACCATGCTGAAAGGCTTTGCCACGAGTGTCAAAGGATTCGTTTCCTCTTTTTCTAATACAGGAGATATTATTTTGATCGGTAAGGATAAAAGAGACATGATGAATGCTTTTAAAAGGATGAAAGAGATAGGTGGAGGGATTGTCCTGAGCGAAAACGGGGAAATTCTTCATGAAATACCGCTGAAGGTGGGCGGAATAATGTCAGATAGAGAGATGGAAACATTGATTGACGAGGAAAAGAAAATGAAGGAACTGTTATTTGAGAGAGGGTACTCTTTCAATGATCCAGTTTATACCTTGCTGTTCCTGCAGTCTACCCATCTTCCGTACATCAGGGTCACTCCGCGCGGAATATATGATGTTATGAAGAAAACGGTACTCTTTCCTACGATAATGCGTTAAAATGTTAAAGTAATGAAACAAAGTCAGGTTTAGGGGTGTAATACTTAGATGTGGAAGAAAACAGCGATAGCGGCATTGACCGCATTACTGCTGACAGCGTGCAGTTCAGATAATGAAGCAACCGAGAATAATGATAACACGGCAGAAAACAATACGGAACAAAATGATTCAGTTGATCAGGATAACAATGATGAAGCTGTGAAATCGCAATTTGAATATCCGTTGACAGGAGTCAGTTCTGATGAAGAATCTTCACAAAGAGCGGTGGCGGTGGTCGTCAACAATCACCCTATAGCTCGGCCGCAGTCTGGATTGAATCAGGCAGATATAGTCTATGAAGTACTTGCAGAAGGAAGTGTGACACGTTTTATCGCTCTTTTTCAAAGTGAACAGCCTGAAACGATAGGGCCTGTCAGAAGCGCCCGTGACTATCACATTGAGCTTGGAGAAGGCTATGACAGTTTCTTTGTTGCCCATGGGTACAGTCCCGAAGCGAAAGAAATGCTGGAGGATGGTTCTATCGATAACATCAACGGAATGCAATATGACGGCTCATTATTCAAGAGAGCAGATTTCCGGAAAGCACCTCATAATTCGTATATCTCATTTGCAGATATTGAAAAAGGCGCTGAAAAAGTAGGGGCTGAACTGAATTCTCCTCCCGAACCGCTTCAGTTCTCCAACGCGGAAGAAGCTTCTGGAGAAGAGGCAGCATCTGTCAAGGTTTCCTACTATGATACACCTGCATTCTCCCCTGTCTACCAATACGACGAGGGAGCAGGAAAGTACAAGAGAATCACCCAAGGGGAAGAGCTTAAGGACTATGATTCCGGCGACCCGGTGCTGCTGGATAACATCCTTATCGCAGAGGCGCCCCATGAAGTGGTCGATGATGCAGGACGCAGGGACATCGACCTGACATCAGGAGGTAATGCTTATCTGCTTCAAGGTGGAAAGCTTTTGAAAATACAATGGGAAAACCAGAATGGAAGAATCGTTCCTGCAGGCGATGCTAGTTTGCAGCCAGGAAAAACATGGATCAATATCATACCTGAAAACCCAGGGTTGGAAGAGTTCGTCTCAATACAATAATTGAATAAAAGGAGAAATGATCATGCAAATAGAAAAAATTAAAGGTAAAGAACTGGACCAGTTGTTTAACGCAATCTTGTCTCTTCAAAATAAAGATGAGTGTTATCGTTTCTTTGACGATCTTGCCACAATTAATGAGATTCAGTCTCTTGCTCAGCGCCTGGAAGTGGCACGAATGCTGGAAGAGGGTAAAACTTATCATAAAATCGAGGCGGAAACAGGCGCGAGCACAGCGACAATTTCCCGTGTGAAGCGCTGCCTCAACTATGGAAACGATGCCTATCATATGGTGTTGGACCGTGTGGGTAATCAGAAGGAAGAAGAGTAAATATTATTTATATAGTGTTCAAGCGGACAGGGCTGAAAATAAGGTCCGTTTGCTCCATAAGGAAAAGACTGGCAGAGCAAAAGTGTGCCAGTCTTTTTGATTTTTAGAAATTATAAGGTCCGTCTTAGTGGATAACTTTTAACTAGTGTTTTCCTCGTCGAGCTTCTGCGCCTGGCTCTCAGTCCGGCGTCGGTGTTCTGTCACAAATTGGTGTATGAAACAGAGGAGACGTCGGTCGGGAGCGGTTGTTTTTTTGTTGAGATGTGTATGAAGCAGAGGAGGCGTCGGTCGGGAGAGGGAGTTCTTTTGTTGAGATGTGTATGAAACAGAGGAGACGTCGGTCGGGAGCGGTTGTTCTTTTGTTGAGATGTGTATGAAGCAGAGGAGACGTAGGTCGGGAGCGGTTGTTCTTTTGTTGAGATATGTATGAAGCAGAGGGAACATCGGTCGGGAGCGTGTTCCGGCTTGGAGAAGTAGAAGTGACCGAAGAAGAGGGGAGATTTTCCTGTAAGGCTGATCCAGGCGCTTGCGCTTTAGTTCAGTTGGTTGCTTTAGCACTTTAACGCACTAAGAGGGACTGTCCCTTTCAGTGCGTTAAAGCGCTAAACCTCCCCCTAGATATGGAAATAGAATCCTCTTTTGCCTTGCGCGGCTCTCTCGTTAATTGGCGATAGGAATGGTATAATGTTTTAATGGAATTGAAAGAATTGGAGGAAGCAATGATGTACGATGTCAGAGAGTGGCGGCATGTATTTAAGCTCGACCCTGCCAAGGAGATCAGCGACGATGAATTAGAGAAAATCTGTGAATCGGGAACGGATGCGGTGATCATTGGCGGGACCGACGATATTACCCTTGAAGGGGTGCTGGATCTGATGGCGAGAGTCAGGAGGTACACTGTGCCGTGCGCTCTCGAAGTCAGCAATATGGAATCTTTAACACCGGGATTCGATTTTTATTTTATCCCGACTGTGTTGAACAGCGATGATCCGATGTGGCTGAAAGGTCTTCATCATCAAGCGGTAAAAGAGTATGGGGAGATCATGAATTGGGACGAGATATTCGTGGAAGGATACTGTATTCTGAACAGCGACTGCAAAGCGGCCAAGCTGACCGGCGCCAACACGAATCTGACCAAAGAAGATGTGGCAGCCTACGCGATGATGGCGGAAAAAATGTTTCATCTTCCCATCTTTTATCTGGAATACAGCGGAATGTACGGTGATATCGATTATGTCCGCGAAACAGCCAGGATGCTCGAAAACTCCACCCTTTTCTATGGCGGAGGAATCAAAACACCGGATCAGGCAAGGGAAATGGGGGAGCACGCTGACGTCATCGTAGTCGGCAATATCATATATGAAGATCTAACAGCGGCTTTAAAGACAGTGGAAGCTGTTAAAACAGTATAATTTTATTTTATTTATCCATCTTTTAGAGTTAATCATGATTAATTTTTAAGATGTGGCAAAATATTGATTGGTGCGGAAATCAATCATGGGATAACTATTGTTAGTCCTTCATTTATTCAGAGGATATTGATATAATAAGAACAAACGTTCGTTATGGTGGTGGAATAGGAAAATGCAATTTTTAACAGATAGATTACTGAATGGGATGAACCCGCCTCAGGCGGAAGCAGTGAAAGCAACGGAAGGGCCCCTATTGATCATGGCAGGTGCAGGTTCAGGGAAAACCCGAGTTCTGACGCACCGTATCGCCTATTTGATGGTTGAAAAAGGAGTCAATCCTTACAACATTCTGGCGATTACCTTTACAAACAAAGCGGCAAGAGAAATGAAGGATAGAATCGGCAATATTCTAGGCGGAGTGGCTGAAGAAATCTGGATTTCGACATTTCACTCCATGTGCGTCCGCATCCTGAGACGGGACATCGACCGCATCGGCTTCAGCCGGAATTTCACAATTCTGGATTCAACGGACCAGTTATCGGTCATCAAATCAATCCTTAAAGATAAGAACATCGATCCGAAGAAATTTGATCCAAGATCGATCCTCGGTACAATTTCTTCAGCGAAAAATGAACTAAAGACACCAGAGGATTTTGCAAAGGAAGCTGGAAGTTACTTTGATAACATCGCTTCAGATGTTTACGAAGAATATCAAAAACGCCTTCGCAAAAACCAGGCGCTGGACTTTGATGATCTCATCATGATGACGATTCATTTATTTCAGCGTGTTCCGGAAGTCTTGGAATTCTATCAAAGAAAATTTCAATATATTCACGTGGATGAGTATCAAGATACGAACAGAGCTCAATATATGCTTGTTAAAATGCTGGCCTCCCGCTTTCAAAATCTTTGCGTAGTCGGAGATTCCGATCAATCGATTTATCGATGGCGTGGAGCGGATATCGCGAACATAATGTCTTTTGAAAAAGACTATCCAAGAGCGAATGTGATCCTGCTGGAACAAAATTATCGTTCTACCAAAACCATTCTGCATGCGGCAAACGATGTAATCCAGAAGAATATGAACCGTAAAGCCAAAAATCTCTGGACCGAAAATGATCAAGGAGAGAAAATCACCTATTACAGAGGAGACAGCGAGCAATCGGAAGCACAGTTTGTTGCCGGTAAAATTAAAGAAATGACAGACGGCGGCAAGAGGAAGTTCTCTGAGTTTGCGATCCTATACCGTACCAACGCTCAGTCCCGTGTAATGGAGGAAGTACTTCTCAAATCCAACATCGAGTACAGCATCGTCGGCGGCATCAAGTTCTATGATCGTAAAGAGATCAAGGATATCCTGGCCTATTTAAGGCTGATTGCCAACCCTGATGATGATATCAGTCTGCGCAGGGTCATCAATGTACCGAAAAGAGGAATCGGGTCCGGCTCGCTTGATAAAATTGCAAATTATGCACAAATGAATGACTTGTCCATGATGCAAGCCTTGGAAGAAGCGGATTTTATCGGATTGAGCCCGAAAATCACAAAATCGGTTATTGAATTCAAGGAACTTGTTAAAGGCTATACTACAATGCAAGAGTATCTTTCTGTCACAGAGCTGGTGGAAGAGATCATTGAAAAATCCGGCTATAGAGAAATGCTGAAAGTGGAAAAATCCATAGAAGCACAGAGCCGTCTTGAGAACATTGACGAGTTTCTATCTGTTACTAAAAGTTTTGAAGAAAGCAATGATGATAAATCTCTGGTTGCTTTCCTTACCGACCTGGCCCTTGTTGCGGACATCGATAAGCTTGATGATGATGAAAAGCCGCAGGATGCCGTGATTCTGATGACCCTGCATGCTGCTAAAGGCCTCGAATTTCCTGTCGTGTTCCTAATGGGACTGGAAGAAGGAGTCTTTCCTCACAGCAGGTCGCTTATGGACGAAGAGGAAATGGAAGAAGAGCGCCGGCTGGCTTATGTTGGCATCACGAGAGCAGAAGAGGAATTATTCATGACCAACGCTCAAATGCGGACACTATATGGCCAGACAAAAATGAACCCGGTATCCAGGTTCATTGCGGAGATACCGGAAGACCTCATCGATAATTTCGAACCGCAAAAGAAAAGCCCGTTCTCAACAGGTGGTATTGGTGCAGCTGCTTCAGCAAAACCTCAGCCAAGGAGAAAACCTGTTACTCGCCCAGTGCCTACGACAACTGGAGGCGAAGGAATATCCTGGCAGGTTGGCGACAGAGCGGTGCACAAGAAGTGGGGAACTGGAACGGTTGTCAGCGTAAAGGGAAGCGGAGATGGAATGGAGCTTGATATCGCATTCCCAAGCCCGACAGGCATCAAACGCCTATTAGCTAAGTTCGCTCCAGTCGAAAAAGTTTAATATGTACATGAGAAAGGGCTGTTATTGTGGATATCAAAAGCGCAGAACATAAAGTTGCAGAACTTCATAATCTCCTGAATCAATATAATTATGAATATCATGTGCTGGACAAGCCGTCGGTGCCGGATGCCGAATATGACCGTGTCTTGAATGAGCTGATAGCGATTGAAAATGAGTTCCCTGAGCTAAGGACAGCGGACTCACCGACACAGCGGGTTGGAGGCAGCACGCTGGAAGCTTTTGAAAAGGTCGCGCACAGAACCCCGATGCTCAGTCTCGGAAATGCTTTCAATGAAGAGGATTTAAGGAGCTTTGACCGAAAAGTCCGCCAGGCAGCTGGAGAAGACTATTCTTACGTATGTGAATTGAAGATTGACGGCCTTGCTGTGTCCCTTCGTTATGAAGACGGACTTCTTCGCCAAGGTGCCACACGTGGTGATGGAACGATTGGTGAAGATATAACAGCGAACCTCAAAACTATTAAATCAATTCCATTGAGAATTTCGGAACCATTGACTATGGAGGTAAGAGGGGAAGCCTTCATGCCAAAACGTTCATTCCAAGCGTTGAATAAAGCAAAAGAAGAACGCGAAGAAGAGCCTTTCGCCAACCCGCGCAATGCGGCAGCAGGATCTCTGAGACAGCTTGATCCGCGCATCGCTGCTTCGAGGAATCTTGATATTTATCTTTACTCGATCGCGGATGTCGGTGAAACGGGAGTTGTCTCGCACAGCGCAGGGTTGGATATGCTGGATAAATTCGGCTTCAAAACAAATAAAGAGAGAAAAAAATGCGGGAATATTGATGAAGTCATCCAGTATGTTGAGGGATGGGTCGAAAGAAGACCGGATCTTCAGTATGATATCGATGGAATCGTCATTAAAGTAGATTCCCTTGAACTGCAAGAGAAACTCGGGACT
Source organism: Bacillota bacterium (assembly GCA_051750065.1). Taxonomy (GTDB): domain Bacteria; phylum Bacillota; class Bacilli; order Bacillales; family Bacillaceae_B; genus Rossellomorea. The sequence goes on along the minus strand of JBNJJI010000005.1, from coordinate 261,261 downwards.
ACCGCCAAGAGTCCACGTTGGGCGATTGCGTATAAGTTCCCTGCCGAGGAAGTTATAACAAGGCTGCAGGACATAGAATTAAGCGTCGGCAGGACGGGTGTTGTCACACCGACTGCGATCCTGGAACCTGTTAAAGTGGCAGGCACAACAGTGCGGCGTGCCTCTTTGCATAATGAGGACTTGATCAGGGAAAAGGATATCAAGATCGGTGATTATGTGGTTGTTAAAAAGGCAGGGGATATTATCCCTGAAGTAGTGAATGTCCTTGAGGAACGCCGAACTGGTGAAGAACAGGATTTTCGTATGCCGGAAGAATGTCCAGAATGCGAAAGCGGGCTAGTGAGGCTCGAAGGAGAAGTTGCTCTTCGCTGTATCAATCCTAAGTGCCCTGCACAAATCAGGGAAGGCCTGATCCACTTTGTTTCCCGTAATGCCATGAATATCGACGGTCTCGGTGAAAAAGTCATCAGCCAGCTCTTCAAAGAGGGGTTGATCGAGGATGTAGCGGACATTTACCGCTTGAAGAGAGAGCAGCTCCTGCAGCTGGAAAGAATGGGCGAGAAATCGGCAGACAATTTGCTGAACGCAATAGAAGTTTCAAAATCCAATTCTTTAGAAAAGCTCTTATTCGGTTTGGGAATCCGCCATGTGGGGGCAAAAGCGGCCAAAACGCTTGCACAGGAATTCGATACAATCGACAACCTCATGAATGCATCGAAGGATGAGTTAACAGCCATCAATGAAATCGGCGATAAAATGGCGGATGCAGTGGTGGCGTACTTTCAACAAGAAGAAGCGGTTGAGCTTATCGGCGAGTTGAAGGCTGCAGATGTGAACACCGAATATAAGGGCCCAAAACCTGTGAAGGCAGACGAAATTGATTCTTATTTTGCCGGTAAGACAATTGTCCTGACAGGCAAGATGGAACAGCTTGGCAGAAATGAAGCGAAACAGAAAATTGAAGAGCTCGGCGGTAATGTCACAGGATCTGTCAGTAAGAAAACAGACCTTCTCATTGCTGGCGAAGATGCCGGTTCAAAATTGGCAAAAGCTCAAGAATTAGATATAGAAGTTTGGGACGAAGAGAAGCTGCTTGAGGAACTTAACCGTTAAAGGTGGAGGAAATAAATGAAAAAGTGGTTTGCGGCAGCCGCAGCGGCTCTTATCTTGAGCGGCTGTGCTCCCGCGTTTGAAAAACAGGAGCAGGTAATGGAAGAGGATGCCAGGCAGTCTGAGAAAGCGATCATACCAAATTACCAAATTTCAAATGATTATTTTAGAACCCTGCTTCCTTATGAATCGACAGACACCAGGGGCATGGTCGTCAATAATCTGCAATCCCGCTATGATATTGAAGTGTTTGAATCAGGATTGGTCAGAATGGCGAAAAATGCTTATTCTACAGATCAGTATTTGTTCAAAGAAGGCCAAACTTTGGACAGTGAAACGATTCAATCATGGCTGAACAGAGAGTTCACCAGTGAACAATTGGAAGAAAAAGAATTAGAGGAAAGCGATAATGTCGGCCTCAATCCTATTGAAGAAACACCTGGTGAGGGCAAGGATTCTCCGATTTATCTTGCTCATATGATTGAGCACAATTACTTGGAAAAAGTCGAGGACAATAAGATACAGCTCTCTAGTGTCGTCGTCGGCCTGGCGCTGAATTCAGTCTCCTACTATCAGGACCAGTCTACAGGAGAGACAAGACAGACAGCTATTGAACATGAGGAAGTAAGGCAGCAGGGCACTGAGATAGCACAGGAAGTCATCAACAGAATGAGGGAGAAGCCTGAGCTTGAAGGAGTACCGATTATGATTTCCTTATTTGAGCAATCAAGTAAAGGGTCAGTCACTCCCGGCAGTTATTTTGCTTACTCAGTTGTCGAGCCAGGAAGCTCGTCTATAGCCGAGTGGACCAATGTAGATGAAGAGCATTACTTCTTTCCATCTGCCCAGGCAGAAGAAGCGCAGCCTGAAGACATGAAGATATTTAATGATTTTAAAGAAAAAATAGAAACCTACTTTCCGAACTATGTTGGTGTCGTTGGCCATGCTTTTTATAAAGACGGAGCAATAGAAAGTTTGGAAATTGACATACCAATACAGTTCAGTGGAAAAGCAGAGACAATCGGTTTTACGCAATATACGGCAGAACTTGCTGCTGAACTGTTTCCAAATGAAATGAATGTGGAAATAGAAATCACTTCCGGAGATGGTGCCGAGGCATTGATTGTTCTAAACCAGCAGGAAGAACCGTTCGTCCACATTTATGAATAAGAAATTTTTAGGCTGGCCTTATAAAGGGCCGGCTTCTTTTTTGTGAAAAACGTTGATTGAAGTGGGAGAGAATGATCTCCTGGCCGGCCTGGGGAGTCATGTGCCTAGAGCGGAACAATAATCTTCTCGGGAATGGTCCTCCATTTTTTTCACATAGCTCTAGCTATTCGGGGGAAAATAAGGACATTGCTGCTCGCTTGAATTGGACTCATGGAAATTATGAGAGGTTTAAAGCGGCATTGTATCAGCTAAAAAGACGTACAGGGGGGCTTAAAAAAGACATATAATGAGAGAATTTATCAGCGATGAAAGAATGGTTGAAATGGTTCGAGAGGCATGGTAATGAACCGGTGAATTTTCAAGAGAAAGTGATCTATGATGCTCTAAATGAAAGGGCGGATTTAAAGGAAACACGATAGATTACCGGTTTGCAATAGCAGTTTTTGAACAAAATATGAATTTAATTTTATAAATTTTTCTGAATATATATAATAATAAAAGCGCTTTCATAGAAACCTTTATTCACTTTAACTGTATTTTTACTCAGTGGTAAAATTGTAATCAGAATGTTCAAAATGAAATATAGTTACCTTTATGTTACGATTGTAAATGCAGAAGAGTTGTTCATTGACCTGCCAAACTTATTCATATCCATCAAGGAAAGGATATAGTATGAATAAGTTTACAGGTGCAATGCATAGGGTAAATAAGAGCGTCAAAAGTAAAAAAGCACCAATCACCTTAGAGGTTCATTTACACAAAATTATAATTTGGAAGGAGAATGCAGACTACACATGGATACTGCTACTTTAGTCACGTTTATAGTTTATTTAATCGGTATGTTAGCAATTGGTATTATTTCTTACAGATTAACAAGTAACTTGTCTGATTACGTTTTGGGAGGACGCAGCCTGAAGCCGGGCGTTGCCGCTTTAAGTGCGGGAGCATCTGACATGAGTTCCTGGCTGTTATTGGGTCTGCCGGGTGCAGCATATGCGTCTGGTCTTGGATCTACCTGGTTAGCGATTGGGCTGATCATCGGTGCTTACCTGAACTGGAAATTTGTTGCTTCCAGACTTCGCTCTTACACAGAGGTTGCGAACGATTCAATCACCGTTCCCGACTTTTTTGAAAACCGTTTTAAAGATGGATCGCGTATTCTTCGCGTAATTTCTGCACTTGTAATATTGATTTTCTTTACTTTCTATACTTCATCAGGGCTTGTCGGTGGAGCGATTCTTTTCCAAGAATCATTTGACATGGGCTATAACACTGCACTTCTAATCGGTGCAATCGTAATTATATCTTACACATTCCTTGGCGGATTCCTTGCGGTCAGCTGGACTGACTTCATCCAGGGTATCCTGATGTTCCTTGCTTTAATCGTAGCTCCTATTGTTGCGATTACTGAGCTTGGCGGCTGGGGAGAAACGATGGATCAGGTGACAGCAGTTAACCCTGACGGCCTTAACTTATTTGCCGGCGCTTCAGCAATTGGGGTCATTTCACTGCTTGCTTGGGGTCTTGGCTACTTTGGCCAGCCGCATATCATCACCCGTTTTATGGCTTTGAGATCTACAAAAGATGTACCGAAAGCACGCTTGATCGGTATGACATGGATGATTTTTGCTGTGGCTGGTGCCGTATTGGTCGGTCTTGCGGGTATTGCTTACTTCGCGGCTGATCCGTTGATCACAGATGCAGCGAATAATTCTGAAAAAGTATTCATCTTGTTCACGGATGTACTATTCAACCCTTGGGTATCAGGTATTCTTTTAGCAGCAATCCTGTCTGCAATCATGAGTACAATTGACTCTCAGCTTCTTGTTTCATCCAGTGCTCTTGCAGAAGATTTCTATAAAGCGCTTATCCGCAAGAACGCTTCTGATAAAGAATTGGTTTGGATTGGTCGTTTCGGAGTTATTCTGATTGCTGTCATTGCTGTGATTCTGGCACTCGGAGGAAACCCTGCAAACGAAAATCCATCAACTATTCTTGACCTTGTAAGTTATGCATGGGCTGGTTTCGGTGCTGCTTTCGGACCGGTTATCGTGCTAGCTCTATTCTGGAAAGGCATGACACGTAACGGTGCATTGGCAGGTATGATTACTGGTGCTGTAACAGTAGTTGTATGGCCAATGTTAGGGACGGAACTTTACGAAATGGTTCCTGGATTCATCCTTGCTACAATCGCTGTAATCATCTTCTCTAAAGTTGGACCACAGCCAAGTGCTGAGATTCAATCTGAATTTGATGCTGCTGTTGCAAATGATATAACAAAATAATTCAAACTCTCAGTTCTAAACCGTCCATCGATGATTCGATGGGCGGTTTTTTTGTATTGGCTGCTTCAGCACGTTAAAGCGCTAAGAGGGACAGTCCCTCTTAGCGCTTTAACGTGCTGAAATGTTTTGAGTGATGACCATGGGGTATACAAAAATTAGAAAAAAGACTAGGAGGAATGGGAATGAAAAAACGTAATTTACTTGCAGCTTTTCCGATGGCGGCCGGTCTTTTCTTGGCAGGGTGTTCTGATGATGGTACTTCTGATAATTTTGAAGAGGTAGAACAAGAAGCAGAAGAAGGTATTGAAGAAGTGGAAGAAGAGGGCGAAGATATAGAGGAAGATGCTGAAGAGGCAGGCAAGGAAATAGAAGGCGGCGCGAATAATGCAGGTGAAGAAGTTGAAGATGCAGCAGAGTCAACAGAAGAGGAAGCAGACGAAGAGGTAAATGAAGAAGAATAACACATCTGCTAATTTTGGAATTCTAGTCCATGACGATGAAGTTCAATATGAGGTGTAAAGCTTTTATTGGTTATAAACCTGTCTAAAATGTTTTTTATTGATAAATCAGGGAAAGAAAATAATATAAGAAAAAAGATAGGAGGTAATGGAAAATGAAAAAACGCAACTTAATCGCAGCGGTTCCAATGGCAGCCGGTCTTTTCTTAGCAGGCTGTGCGCAGGATGATAATGAAGCAGCAGATCTGGAAGAAGTTGAACAAGAAGCAGAAGATAATAGTGTCGATTTAGATGAAGGCGCTGATAATCTTGAGGAAGAAGCAGAGGACGCAGGGGAAGCAACGGAAGAGGGCTTAGATGACGCTGGAGAATCTACTGAAGATGCATTAGACGATGCTGGCGAAGGAATTGACGATGCCGGTGAAGATATCGATGAAGAACTTGATGAAGAAGCAGAAGAAGCAATAGATGAAGCAGAAGAAGAGTTGAACGAAGAAGAATAAATAAAACTATACAATTGGAATTCAAGCGTCTGCTAATGTGCAGGCGCTTTTTGATATTCTAAAAAATTCAAAGTCATTACACTAAGTTATCTACATACAGCCGCTCCGATTCAAATGTTGGGAAGAGAATAAAAGGAAAGACCGCCTTTTTTCTAAGCAACCTTTGCTTGTCGAGGGTACTCATGGCACTTACGCTTATATTTGAGTTATTTATACGTATTAAGCCTCCAGGACATGCCGATACTGCTACTGATTAATGTGCCTTCGGGTGAAATCAGAAAAAAGGACGGAGTCAGCATGAAAAAGGTATTCTTATTCATATTTCCTGCCGCAGCGGTACTGTTTGCATTGTTCTGTGCTAATCCCTCTTCGATCAGTTCTCCAGCCCCTTCTCATGGAGAAAAGAGCCCTAATGATGAAATGGTGCTTTCTTCTAGAGTGATTGAAAGGGAAAAGAAAACATTTGGAGATGAAGTGGATTCTTATATAGAAAGACTCGCCTTTCAGTATAAAACTCCTGAGATTGAAATTTCCCAAAGTGAAATAGGCGAAGACGGTTTTGCTATCATTGGTCTCGGAGACTCCTTGACTCTTGGAACGGGAAGTGAGGAGACGGGAGGATACCTCGAATCAATAAGAACCTATTACGAAGAACGACATGACCAGGTGATTCTTGTTAATCACAGTATGTATGGAGCGCAGGCTGAACATCTAGTAAAAATGCTTAAAGAGCCCATTCTCAAAAGCAATATCGAAAAAGCAGATGTCTTATTCATGACCGTCGGGGGCAATGATTTGATTTCTGTTTTTAACCATAACTTCACAGACTTGACCCTTGGAGACTTTACGAAGGGAGAAGAGAATTTTAAATCAGATCTACGAAAGATCATGTCAACAATCCGCCTTCTGAATGAAGATGTGCAAATTTACTTTATCGGTATTTTTAATCCTGTTTTTGAATCCCTGGCCAATGTAAAAGAATTTGATGAAATCATCACTTCTTGGAATGTTTCGACAAGAAATCTTTTGGAAATGTATCCTAATACAACGTTCATTTCGATTCAGCATCTTTTTGAAGATGAAACAAACCAATATTTAGCAGAAGATTTTTTTCATCCCAATGAGGCAGGATATAAACGAATCGGTGAGGAGATTATTTCTACAACAGAAGAAATACTGATGGTACAGAGAAATCCCTTGTGATTGCATTTTTAAAAAACGTGACATATAGTGTAGGGAATTCGAGTATCATTTTGGAGGTGCAAGAAGTGGAAAAATCTAATGTGGATGAGTACTTACAGCAGGGAATGTATGGACAGAAGCAGACAAAACCGGATGAGAGGCGGAAGTTTCTGGGCACGATCAGGGAAAGGGTTGTGTTTGCTTTGACTCAGCCGCAGGTCAGGAGACAGGGAACTCTTCCCCAGGCCGAATCTCTAATGAAAGAGAACCCGGGCGCGCATTTATACTTGAATGGGAACATGAGCTACACGTACTTGTCTAAATATATCAAGCTGGCTGGAAAGTATGGCATTCATTATACAATGGTAACCAACAAAGAGCATAACACGGACCTCGGCCTGGTGTTCGCATATGACCATGCCATAGATAAAGAAGAAATCTACATTGACGAAAAACAAAGCGAACCGGTTGAGCCGAAAGTGAAAACCAAAAAGAAATCGTTCTTCGCTAAATTGTTCCGGTGACAGTCACGCCCCGAGATTTGTCGAATAGTAGAGCGGGTGTCTGGATGAATAGCAAAGAAAAACCGGGGCGTGACAGTCACGCCCCGGTTTTTGTCGAACTCCGAGTGAATATTTTTTTGCTGAAGAGCCATTTGAGGATAATCGGGACGACAAAAAGAATAAACAAAATCCGAAATAAATGATAGCCGGTAATAATCGATAAGTCGGCATGTAAAGCTTGGCCGACGATTGCCATCTCTGCCATTCCCCCTGGTGCCATACTCAGGAACGACGTTATGAATGAGATATTGTGAGTGGCCATCAGTATCGCACCGAGCCCGAATGTGAACCCAACGAGCAGAATGGAGGTCACCACAGTGAGCAATATAAACTTAGAAAGTGACCCGGTATTTTCGAATTTCATCATTTTGCTGAAATAGATTCCGAGAAAAAGCTGTGCTGCAATGATGGCAGCGTCAGGCATATGCGGGAGAGGGATGGACGATGCCGACAAAAGGCCGATACCGAGGATCGGACCCAATAAAGTCGGAGTGGGAAGCTTCAGTTTGACCGCAAGAAGGGCAGAGGCCGCGGCGGCTGCGAAACAGACCAGCAGAGGCAGACTCAACTGGAAATCCACTGCGGAAGGACCTGCGATAACTCCGTCCTTATCTCCTTGAAAAATAGGGCTGAACACCAAGAATGGCACAATGAAAATGACGGACAGCAGCCGTACGACCTGGATGATCGTAACGACGGTGACATCAATATCCTCGAGTTCTTCTCCCAAGACAACCATTTGTGACAGCCCGCCTGGAATGCAGCCGGTGATGGTTGATTTCAAATTAATTCCCGTCAATTTAGTAATGAAAAGGGCTAGAACACTGCTGAATAGGAGAAGAAGGACAGTCAAAAACAGCATCCACGGAAGCTGATGAAAAATTTCGAGTGCGGTATCGCGTGAAAAGGACTGCCCTATTGCATAGCCGACGATTATTAAGCCGATATTCCGGAAGGTGGGCGGCCAATATACCTTGAAGGGTGTCAGCTTTTCTGCAGCGAACACAGCTGTCATAGCTCCGAGCATCCATGCCAGCGGAATCTGGAGGAGGCTGAAAACCCAGCCGCCGGCAAAGCCGATGAGAAGTGTATAGAAAAATTTTAAAAACATAAAATCCCTTCTTCAATGATTGTCATATTTAATGGTTACTTATAATCTTAGATTGTGATTCTTACAAAAAATCACCAAGACTGTTGGCAAGATTCTTGATGAAATCAAGCTTACCATATGAACTGTCGAAGAAGAAGAAAACCGTCTGCTTAAGGACTAAGCAGACGGTTTTAGTACTTATTTTAATTCTAAAAATCTTTCTGGATCAAATTCTTCCCCTTCCGCGACAATGGCGGTCATCCCGTTATCAGAACCGGATTCATGGTTCTCTCCGGTTTCCCAAAATACGGCTGTCCCTTTTTCGACAGGAATTCTTTTTCCGCCCTCAATCCTTACCCAGCCACATCCGTCCGTTACAAAGAACAACTGAGGGCACATTGCTTTATGCATCCCCAGAACACTGTTTTGGTCAAGGTACAGACAGCCGATTTGAAAGGGTTTTTCCGATTTAATCAGGGGATGAATGACAGCACCCTTGCTTTCGAAACGGTCAATAACCTTCCCCTCCTGCTGATGGAATGTAAAAAATTTCACCATAATCACCTCAACCTTAACCTTTCGTCAAGGCTCTCTTATTTCCTTCTATATTAATGAAGAAACCATCCGCAGCTTATACTTTAAAGAAAATAAGACCATCATGTTAAAATGGAAAGAGTAGCTTTAGCGCACTGCCGCACGAAAAGGGACAGTCCCTCTTAGTGGTTTAACGCGTTAAAGCGGAACATTCACCCAGTAAGTTGAAAAAAACAGTGAAATGGCGGGACTTAGTTGCCATTTTGACTGAAATTTTGATATTATCAATAGTATTGCTAGTGTTCGAAAATTTTGCGGAGGTGAATAGAATGTCAAGAATCTCAGAAGATCAAGTTAAACATGTGGCTCACCTTGCCCGTCTTGCGATAACGGAGGAAGAAGCCCAGAAATTCACAACTCAATTGGATGCCATCATCGGCTTTGCAGAGCAGTTGAATGGGCTCGATACAGAAAATATCGACCCGACAACACACGTATTGGAAATGAAAAACATCTTGCGTGAAGATAAGCCTGTGAAGGGTTTGCCGCAGGAAGAGGTTTTAAAGAACGCACCGGACCACCAAGATGGACAGGTTCGTGTTCCATCTGTTTTAGAATAGGAGGGAAATTCAATGTCATTATTCGACCATAAATTAACAGAACTTCATGAATTGATGCAGAAGAAAGAAGTGTCTGTCAGCGATTTAGTGGATGAATCTTATAAAAGAATCGACGCGGTTGAAGGGAAAGTAAAAGCTTTTTTAACGCTCGATGAAGAAAGTGCACGTGCAAAAGCGAAAGAATTGGATAAGAAAATTGGAACGGACGAAGCAAAGGGCTTGCTGTTCGGAATGCCGATCGGTGTCAAAGATAACATCGTGACAAAAGGCCTTCGCACTACATGTGCTAGTAAAATACTCGAAAACTTTAATCCGATTTATGATGCGACAGTTGTGAACAAACTGCGTGATGCAGACACAGTAACCATCGGAAAGCTGAACATGGATGAATTCGCCATGGGCTCTTCCACAGAAAATTCCGGATTCCAAAAAACAAGCAATCCGTGGAACCTGGACACAGTGCCAGGTGGTTCATCAGGTGGGTCAGCAGCATCTGTAGCAGCCGGAGAAGTACCATTTTCTCTTGGCTCAGATACAGGCGGATCGATCCGCCAGCCGGCAGCCTTTACAGGAACAGTCGGATTAAAGCCTACATATGGACGTGTTTCCCGTTTCGGTCTTGTGGCGTTCGCGTCTTCTCTTGATCAAATCGGACCGATCACTCGCAATGTTGAAGATAATGCCTACCTTTTACAAGCCATTGCAGGGGTGGATGCGAATGATACAACTTCAGCTAATGTTGAAGTGCCAAACTACGCATCAGCTTTGACAGGTGATGTCAAAGGCTTGAGAATCGCTGTACCAAAAGAATACCTTGGTGAGGGTGTAGGAGAAGAAGCCTGTCAATCCGTACGAGCAGCCTTGAATCTGCTTGAGAGCATGGGAGCGACGGTAGACGAAGTTTCACTTCCGCACTCTAAATATGGGGTAGCTACATACTATATCCTGGCTTCATCGGAAGCGTCTTCCAACCTGAGCCGTTTTGACGGAATCCGTTATGGCTACCGCACGCCAGATGCCGAGAACCTTCTCGATCTTTACAAGAAGACTCGCTCTGAAGGCTTTGGCGATGAGGTGAAACGCCGTATCATGCTCGGAACTTTCGCTTTGAGCTCCGGATATTATGATGCTTACTACAAAAAAGGCCAGCAGGCTCGTACGTTGATCAAGAAAGACTTTGAAGATGTTTTCAAAAATTACGATGTCATCATTGGACCGACAACTCCGACTCCTGCTTTTAAAATTGGAGAAAAAGTTGATGATCCGCTTACAATGTATGCCAACGATCTTTTAACCATCCCAGTGAACCTTGCAGGTGTACCGGGTATTTCTGTTCCATGCGGCTTCTCAAAAGACGGACTTCCGCTTGGACTTCAAATTATCGGAAAGCACTTTGATGAAAGCACCATTTATCGTGTAGCGCATGCTTATGAGCAGGCGACAGATTTCCATAAACAAAAACCACAATTGTAAGGGGTGAAATCAATGAACTTTGAAACGATTATCGGACTTGAAGTCCATGTTGAGCTAAAAACAGATTCGAAAATGTTTTCTCCAGCCCCGAATCATTTCGGTGCAGAGCCTAACACGAACACAAATGTAATCGACTTAGGTTATCCGGGCGTCCTTCCCGTTGTCAACAAGCGTGCCATCGATTTCGGAATGAAAGCGGCCCTTGCCTTGAACTGTGAAATTGCGAGAGATACGAAGTTCGACCGCAAGAACTATTTCTATCCAGATAACCCGAAAGCCTACCAGATCTCCCAGTTTGACAAGCCAATCGGTGAGAACGGATGGATTGAGATAGAGGTCGACGGATACAAAAAACGTATTGGAATCACTCGTCTCCATCTGGAAGAGGATGCCGGAAAATTGAATCACTCTGGTGACGGGTACTCGCTGGTTGATTATAACCGCCAAGGTACACCACTGATCGAAATCGTATCTGAGCCGGATCTACGTACACCGGCCGAAGCTTATGCTTACTTGGAAAAAATAAAAACAATTATCCAATATACCGGCGTTTCTGATTGTAAAATGGAAGAGGGATCGCTTCGCTGTGACGCCAACATCTCATTGCGCCCGATCGGCCAGGAGAAATTCGGAACAAAGGCGGAATTGAAAAACCTGAACTCTTTCAACTTTGTGCGCAAAGGACTTGAGCATGAGCAGGTTCGACAGGAAAAAGTCCTGCTTTCAGGCGGAATCATTGAGCAGGAAACACGCCGGTTCGATGAATCCACTGGCAAAACAATCCTTATGCGTGTCAAAGAAGGATCGGACGATTACCGTTACTTCCCTGAACCGGACTTGGTCCAACTCCAGATTGATGAGGAGTGGATAGAGCGTGTTCGAGCGGAAATCCCTGAACTTCCGGATGCCCGCCAAAAACGATATGTAGAAGATATGGGACTGCCTGCGTATGACGCGATGGTTCTTACGCTCACAAAGGAAATGTCCGACTACTTCGAGGCGACAGTTACTTCCGGAGCAGACATCAAACAGGCATCCAACTGGCTGATGGGTGAAGTCTCTGCTTACATGAATTCAGAGCAGAAGGAACTTGACGATCTGCCGATGACACCTGAAGGGCTTGCAGGCATGATCAAGCTCATCCAAGATGGAACATTATCTTCAAAAATGGCGAAGAAAGTCTTCAAAGAGCTTGTTGAAAAAGGTGGAGATCCGTCGCAAATCGTCAAAGAAAAAGGCTTAGTCCAAATTTCCGACGAAGGCGAACTCCTAAAAATCGTTTCAGCAACACTGGACGACAATCCACAGTCTATCGAAGACTTCAAGAACGGAAAAGACCGTGCCCTTGGATTCCTTGTCGGGCAAATCATGAAAAAGACCAAAGGCCAAGCGAACCCGCCAATGGTCAACAAATTATTGATCGAAGAAATGAACAAACGTTAATAAAGTTTTTACTTAAACCCGCCCGGCTGATGCCGGCGGGTTTTTTTTATGTGGATTGGGTAGTTGGGGTGGGGGCAGGTGTGTCTTAAACGGGTCACGAGAGACGCTAAGCAATGAGAATTGACTCTAGGTGTCTCTCGAACGGCGCTTGAGTGCCACTAAACAATAAAAATAGCGGTTAGGTGACACTCAAACGGTGCCTGAGTGCCACTAAACAACAAAAATATCGGCTAGGTGTCTCTCAAACGGTGCCCGAGTGCCACTAAACAACAAAAATATCGGCTAGGTGTCACTCGAACAGCAGCCGAGTGACACTAAATAACAAAAATAGTCTCTAGGTGTCACTCGAACGGTGCTCGAGTGACACTAAACAACAAAAATATCGGCTAGGTGTCTCTCAAACAGCGCCCGAGTGCCACCACCGAACGAAAACCAGCCCCAGGTATCTTTCCAGTAAATCATAGAATCTCGGCTAATTTCTAAATAGACACATGTTTTCATAATCTGTCTTTCAGATTTAAATAACGGTAGTTGGATTCATGTATCAAAGCGTTTCTAAAAACCCGATGAAAAAATCCGGAAAAAGTGATTTCCGGATTAGAGTGGTTATGCAGCTTTACTGTTAAGGGTGCTCGTATTTTTGCGGATGGCTGACAGGAAACGGGGTGCCACTGCTCCTGCAAATGCAGCTAAAATAATGTCCTTTGGCAGCGGAGCAAGCATCCAGGCCCACGCGATTTTATATGAGAATGCCTCAGGAGCATCTGCCCAGAAGATGTAAGCTGCGTACATCCAATTGGTGCCCAGCACATAGTTGACTGCCATACCGACGAGAGCGGCGATAATGAACATCTTTTTCCCTGGTTTCGCCTCAACCATTTTGCCGACAAGGTAGGCTACTAAAATATAAGAAAGAATAAATCCGAAAGTTGGTTTCAGTAAGACCCCCGGGCCGCCAGTGAAACCGGCAAATACAGGTGCCCCCACCAAACCAATCATCATATAAACAGTCATGGAAATTGCACCAAGTCTGCTTCCGAGAATCAATCCAGCGAGTACGCAGAAGAATGTTTGCAGGGTGATGGGAACCCCCCCGATGACAAGCATGGAAGTAAGGTTGGCGCCAATGGCCATAAGAGCAGCGAACATGGCGGCCATGGTGATGTCGATAGCTTTGAGTTTCATAGTATGTATCCTCCTAATTGTTTTCTGAAAATAGAATATATTAAACCGGCGCGTTGTGTCAACCTAATTAAATAAAATGGTTAACATAAAATTATAGAAGGAATTAAATCATCTTCTAGCGAAATAGAAAAGAGGAAGTAGATTCTTTTAAAAAAGGGATCCCTTGGAAGGGTTTGCAGGCTGAAAGAGGGAAGCAGTTAACTTTATAAAACAGGAGTCACAATGAAAATACATATAATCGGTTCAGTCGGCAGCGGAAAATCAACGCTTGGCAGAAAGATGTCCTCTGAAATGGACATTCCTCTCTATGAATTGGACAATGTTGTCTGGCAGAGGCAAAGAATTCAATAGAATTATAAATCAGAAGAAATGGATTATTGAAGGGGTTCTTCATACTTGGACAACAAGAGGGTTTCAGGAGGCAGATGTCATTATTTACTTGAACACCCCAATGCGGGTGAGGACCTGGCGCATCCTTAAACGGTTCACTGTCCAGAAGCTGGGTTTTGAAAAAGGAACTATTAGAGGATGTTCAAAAAGTCCGGTGAAACTTCGAATTTCTCCGTTGGCTTGCTTTTCTGTTCCTCACATATTAGTAACATACGTTCCGGTACTCAAAGCTGGGCCGCCTCGAACTTCTTGGTCCTTTTTATCCTCCATTTTGAACACGCACTACAAGCAGACATGGAGTATGCTTAAAAAGATGTATCAATGGAACTATGGTTTTGAGAAATCAAGCAAACCAGAAATAATGGAATTGCTTAAACCTCATGAAAAAAAGGTCAAAATATTCGCTGATAATAACATCGTAAGGGAGATTACTCAATGAAATTTGTTTTTGATTTGGATGGAACAATTTGCTTTAAAGGTGAGCCTGTTACCGAAAAGATTATGGATGCACTTGAAAATCTGACTATGAAGGGTCATGATGTTATTTTTGCCTCGGCGAGACCGATTCGAGACATGCTGCCTGTCCTGCACCCGCGTTTTCATACTAATATTCTGATTGGCGGAAATGGATCTATGATTTACAAGGAGGGAGATCTGATTTTTTCCCAAGCATTTGCAGAAAATGACCTTAATCAGATAAAAGAATTGATTGAAAAGTATGAGGCTTCCTTCTTGATGGACGGAGACTGGGATTATTGTTATACAGGACCTGCTAATCATCCAATACTAGGGAATCTTGATCAGGCCAACCTGGCGGACTCTGTGTCAATTGAGGAGCTTTATTCTGTCATGAAAGTATTGATCCTGACGTCTATGGATTTTGAAAAAATGAAGGAAGAGTTATCAGCGCTGAATGTTACGCTTCATACTCACCGTAATGAAAAAGTGATCGATATCTCACCCCAGCATGTAGATAAATGGAGTGCATTAAAAGCCATTGGAGTAAAGGAATTGGAATATATCGCATTCGGAAATGATGCCAATGACATTACCTTATTCCAGCACGCCGGCCACACGGTGATGATTGGCCGTCATGATGAATTGTCAGTGTATGCTGTTGAAACGATTTCCATCCATGAGAATT
The DNA here is from genome assembly GCA_051750065.1 of Bacillota bacterium. Lineage (GTDB taxonomy): Bacteria > Bacillota > Bacilli > Bacillales > Bacillaceae_B > Rossellomorea. The sequence goes on along the minus strand of JBNJJI010000005.1, from coordinate 246,111 downwards.
GTGAGAATCTCATCATCGAAAAATTGGAGGAACTGACCGAGAAGCACCCTTTAACAATGGCTTGAACAAACTCGGATATAACTTTTATCTTCTGGTAAAAGAAATGGATTACAAGTTTTGTAGTGTCTCGCTTTCTATAAACGGACAAGTTAGGGACACCAGCGCAATCTACGGGAACTTATTAAATCTTCCTCTTTTGCTGAAGCTGCTTGGGCTCGGCAGGAGTCGGCTGGATTAATAGTAATACGATACTGGAGAAACGTAGGTTAAAGCCGTTATTTTTTTGAAGATTCTTTGTGGAAAATCTGGTATGTCAAAGATGTTAACTGCGTACTATGGGAGTGTGATGAATATGAAAGGGGAGGCGCTCATCTATCTGGTGTTTGCCGTTTTGCTGCTGTTCCTTATCCCTTTTTTAATTATAAAGGGAATTAAAAAGGGGCAGTCGCTCACTGATCAGTTTACATCGAATGGGATATTGATTCTTCTGTTCTTGGTTTCAGTCGGAGAGGTATTGAAGACCTTATGGAACGATGAAAGGATGGAGCTGTTCAATCAGTTTCTGTTCATTGGATTTATTCTGATTGGGGCAATTCCAGCTTTAATTTTATTCATGTATCATCTGCCGAAAGATATGAAAAAATGGAAGGACCCGGAACAGTTTAAACACCCGCTGGCTTATCGTTTCAGGTATTTCCTTCTGGTTATCATGTTTGGTTTTATAGGCGGAGCTCTTTTCATGCTGTATCAGAGTTACAAGGTGGTTTTCTAGAATCGGTCCATACGGCTTTTTTGGATAATTTTTTTAGCTAGGCGGAAATACATGTCAGCCTCTGCCTTGCTTTCCGCCTTTTGCATCAAGACGAGGAAATTTTGAAATCGAAGCTTGTCGATTGACGAGACTTTCAGCACAATTTTACGCATGCGGCACCTTCCTCTGTAATGGACAAAATTGTGTCCAATTGTCTATTCAGAAAATTCTGTAAATAATGTATACTATTAGTAAATCAATCCAGAGGGTGGATGAAATGTCCTTAATTGAATTGATACTGTTACCGATGTTAATGGGAGGTATTGGTGGCTTAGGACATATTTTAGTTTTTAAAGGCGGCCGCTTTACATTTCCCCGTATTTTCGTTGATGAAAATGGAGAGAAGCATTATGTCTTTGGATCCTCAAAAGATATCATTATTGGGGTGTTGGCCGGTTACTTGTCAGTATTGCCTGTTGTGGAAACGGTACCCGTCTGGTATGTGATTTATATCAGTTTATTATCCGGCATTGGCGGAAGTTCGGTAATCACAAGAAAAATTGAGCAAAACCTGGAAAGAACAAAATGGGAATACCTTCAAGAGCTTTCAAATTATCAGCTCGAGACGACCTCTACTATAGGAGGATCTTCAAAACATAATGAGGTGAAACCTGTTGGTGAAGTCCAAGAAAGAGAAGAAAACAACAGTTAAGTTGCCCCCGGAGCAATATTCCAAAGCAGAGAACTATTTGGAAAAAATAAAGGAGGCAGATAGCGTAACCGAGCTGAAGTATTACTATTCAAAATTTAAGACTATTGTTGAGAGCTCCCAGAAATGTTAATAGCAATGAGGCTGTCGCCACAGCAGCAGTCTCTTTTTTTTGTGAAGTTTCTTTCGAAGGTTATTATTTATTCCTTGCAAAGGTATGTAAATAAGTCTTTAATTAATTATATGCCTGTAAGCATATTTTTTTCAAACAATACTTTAAAAATAGAGAAATTTCTTGTGGAAACGAAATTAGAGAAGTAAGTTGGGAGCAGGCTGCTGCAAAATGCAGCTACAAGGAGGATAACAATGGATTTGAAACAATGGTTTGAAAAGGGGCAGACGCCTCAAGAATATATAGAGGCGATGGAAGCTCATAAAGATAACCTGCAGAAGGTGTATAAAGGCTTCGCCATCCCTGAAAACGAGAAAGAGAATTTGAAACAGCTTGCCTCGAAAAAGTTGAATGTCATTGTATTGACTGAAGACTGGTGCGGAGATGCGATGGTCAACCTTCCTGTTTTGTTGAAGATAGCAGAAGCCGCTGATATGGAAGTGCGGACTCTGAACAGAGATGAAAATCTTGAATTGATGGACCAGTACTTAACAAACGGCACCTCCCGCGCGATTCCGATCTTCATTTTCGTAGACGGTGATTTCAACCAACAAGCTGTATGGGGGCCGAGAGCACCTGTAGTACAGCAGATCGTAGATGAAGAGAAAGCGAAACTTCCTCCGAGCGACCATGAAACCTTTCCTCAAGCTCAAAAAGAAATGATCGGCAGGCTGACTGCTCAGTATCAAGGAAGCGAAACTCTATGGCTGGAAGTCTTCCAAAGCATCAAAACGACTCTGATGAAACAAGTGCAAAAGTAAACTGAAAGGGGGAGTGTCCTAATTTTAGGATACGCCCCTTTTGGCGTCCAGCTTCAGCGTCCGAGGGTTCGTACCCACCGGAACGAACTTAGCCCCTCGGGGTCAAATGTCCTAAGAGAATAAAAGAAAAGACCGCCTTTTTTTCTCTTAGGAGCATTTGCCTGTCGGGGCTGATCAGGGCGCTTGCGCTTTTGTTCTCGTCCAGCTTCAGCGCCCAGCCCCTCGGGGTCAAATGTCCGAAGAGAATAAAAGGAAAGACCGCCTTTTTTCTCTTAGGAGCATTTGCCTGTCGGGGCTGATCAGGGCGCTTGCGCTTTTGTGCGTCGGCGCGTTAAAGCGCGAAGAGGGACAGTCCCTGGCAGCGCTTTAATGCAGTAAAGCGTGCGTATAAATGGAACTGTTTCCCTCTTCACGAATTACGGAAATCGCGGTATTCTTATAGAGAACACTGTTAGGGGGTAACAGCATGATTCATCAAAAGACAAACACTATTGTTATTGAAACCCTCGACAAGTTTCCTCATAAAGTCAATATAAAACTTGGGAAAATACTTAAAGAACGCGGTATGACGCAAGGTGATCTGCACCGCCTTACCGGCCTTCGTATCGCCACGATCAACGAACTGGTGAATTTCAAAAAGAAATCATTAACCGTTGCTCATCTGATTTCCATAATGGCGGCCCTTAGAATCTGGGACCTCCGGGACTTGATTGAAATTGAGTTCGATGATGAAGTGGTAGACTATTTCCGTGAAGAACGCCTGCAAATGAAAAACGGCTTAACTTCAGACATGAAAAAGACTTTAGAGACAAACTTCGAGCGAATGAATCAATAACATTTTATATTGCAGCGGCCGCTTAACTATGCAGGCCGTTTTTCTTTTGAGCTTTTATCGCAAACTCTATTTATCTTTTAAAATTGTCACAAAATACTGTTCAATACGCCTGGTTTTGCAGAACTTACTCCGTGATTCCTTTATCTCATCCAAGAGCCCCAAAATCTGTACGTCCCTGAACGGCCTCTAACGCCTTGTAGATCAACGCCCGCCCCGCGGATGGAGCGGAAATCACCCACTTAACAATGTTTACGAAAATAGCTATTTAAAAAGAATGGAATCTTCCAAAAATAGAGGGATTTCCGTCAACCATCCAGAATCTAAAGCATAGACAGTGAATCTCAAAAAAATACGTGGTAAAATAGCAGGAAAAACAACGGAGACAGGGGAATCAAAGGATTGAACCCCTTCTACAGAGGGAAACAAGAGCTTGTAACCCTTTTTGGGGCATTCCATGAGGAAAATGAGAGAGTGATAATGTGGAAGAAATCAAAAAACAGTATCTTTCGTATTTAAACCTTACACTTGAACGGCCAAGCATCAATTACTTGCAGCGGCTCATACAATATCACCTGATCCGCATTCCTTATGAAACGTTCAGTAAGTTCCATTACTTCACCCACTACGATGAGTATGTGCCAAGCCTTGAGCAGTTTGTACATAACTTGAAAAACCGCGGCTGGGGAGGCACGTGTTATACCTTAAATATCAACTTTGGCCGCCTGCTTAAAGAAATCGGCTTTGATATAAACTTTGTCAGGGTAAAGCCCGGACACCTTGCGATCATGGTGAACATCGACGGGAGGAAACTGTATGTGGATGTGGGGTATGGTTCGCCAATCATGAAACCAGTGGAACTTGAAGCACGCAGGAAACATGTTCTTCATGGTTTTGGCGAAGAGATCACTTTTACACAGAAAGACCAGGCGCTTTATGAAATTGTCCGCAAAGCCAATGGGAAATCGTTTGTGAAAAAAGAAGTCATCTGGAAGCCCCTTGAAGAAAAGGATCTTGCTGACGACATTGGAGCATCTTACCATGATAGTGAAGAAAATGTCGTGATGCGGAGAATTACTGCAGTCCGCTTCCATGGCAACACCTGCTACTTTCTTCGTAATGGAACAATTAAGGCTATGACGTACCGGAATATCAGGGAGTATCAAATGAGGGATATGGATAAATGGGTGAACACCGTTTATGACATCTATCATTTTGATAAAGAATCCATTGAGGAGAGTATTGGCTTTCTGGAGAAAAGGAATATAAAGATTTTCACTTAAGCTGTCTAAAGGCATCGTTCCTTTGACAGTTTTTTTATGTTAAATGACCCGCAGAACTGCCTTGTATACAAAGAACCTTGTTCAACTTTAACCTATTTTTATAAAAAATTTTTAAATAGTGTAGGGGATACAGGAGTCTGTTCGTCTATTATTAGAGAGTCAACGGAAAGGGGGGAGAGAGTATTGGAGCAGGCACTTGTGGAAAAGGTGAGAAACGGCAGCGACCACGCCTTCCGGATTCTTATTGAAAAATATAAACACCATGTATTCCGGACGGTCTATTCTGTCCTTCGCAATCAAAAAGATGCTGAAGATGCCTCGCAGGAAGTGTTCGTAAAGATCTATACTTCTCTCCCCGGGTATGAAAATCAAGGGTTAAAAACATGGATAACCAGAATTGCTGTAAATCATGCGATCGATTGCAAACGAAAAGCAGCCCGGAGAAATGAAGAAATGATTGGCAATCCATCGGAACTTCCCAGAGGTGAGAGTAAGCGGGAAGACCTTAAGTCTATTGAAGCGAAATACGAGGAGAAACAGCTCAGGCTGCTGGTCAGGAGAAGGCTTGGGGAAATGCCGGAGAACTACCGCAGAGTTATCTACGATTATTACATAGAGGAAAAGACTTATAAAAAAATGGCAGAGGAACAGGGAGTAGAAGTGAAAACGATTGAAACCAAGCTCTACCGGGCGAGAATCTGGATGAGGAAACACTGGAAGGAGGAAGATTTTCAATGAAACATATCCCTTATGAAGATTTTCTGAACTATATTGATGACGGACTGAGTGAATCAGTACGCGAGCAATACGAAGAGCACTTATATTCTTGTGATTTCTGTATGGAAATCTATTTGGCTGCACTAGAGGCCAATGAATCCTCCTTGCCGGTACTCTCAGATGAAGCTGGATTTACCGATAAAGTCATGACTGAGATTGTAGTACAAAAACAGAGTGTAAATACGGTGAGTGGCAAAGAACAAAAACTTTATCAGAAGGCAGTGGTCCATTATATAGTGGCGGCTGCTATGACGATATTACTCATGTCCACAGGAGTTTTTCAACAACTGATTGGATTGGCAGAGGAGTTTGAACGATCACCCGGTCCGTCCGTTACTACTGAATTGATGAGCAAAACAACAGATTTTATAAATACAATCGAAAATGAAACTAGGGAGGAAAGAAACTGATGAATAAGAATCCGCTCATTGCGTTTCTATTAGCGTTTTTCCCGGGAGGCGGCTTAATATATCTTGGAAAGCTGCTGAGAGGGTTATTTTATACAGCAAGTGTGTTTGGAGCTGCCGTCCTGACCATCTATCTGGCATTTTCTTATTGGTCTGTGTCCGGGATAGAGTTTGTATTTTTTATAGGAGGATTTCTATTATATATTGTGAACTTGATTGATACCGCGATAACAGCATCCAAACTTTATAAACGCACTACAGTAGCCGGTGATGTTGAAAAAGAAGAAAGCACTCCTGAATCCGAGCGCTTCTTCACGATCATCTTATCGCTTGTTCCTGGTCTTGGGCACTTCCAACTTGGCCTGATGAACCGAGGGGTAACATTGCTGGCGGCCTTTCTTGGTTTGGGCGTGATGGTCATTTTCGTCACAGTCTTATCGTCCCGAGGAGAATTCCTTGTCTTTCTCGCTTTTCTGCCTGTTCTCTGGGTGTACAGCTTTTTTGACAGCATGCAGCAGCTTGCAAAGAAACAACGAGGTGAGGTGCTTATCGATCAGTCGATCCTGGAGGAATTCGAAAATCGGAGGGAAGATGGGAAAAAGTCCAAATCACTCGCGACAATGCTTTCGATTTTCCCTGGGGCCGGGCATCTATACCTGGGATATCAACGAAGAGGCATTCAATTAATGGCCGCTTTCCTGTTTTCTATCTATATTATGGATGTCATGCGATTGGGCATCTTCCTTTTCCTTGTGCCAATCATTTGGTTTTACAGCTTTTTCGATGGACTGCAGAAAGCAACTCGTTATGGAAATGAGCCTATTGAAGATGTTCCAGTCATTTCTTATCTGGTGAATCATCAGAAATGGGTCGGCATCGGCTTGGTCACGCTGGGGATTTATTATTTACTGACGAATGTGGCGCTGCCCGTACTTCAGCCGTTCCTTAATGAATACATGAGAGTGGATGTCTATTTCTGGTTTGAGCGGTATATACAGACGGCGATTGTCTGTCTTTTATTAATAGGAGGGGGCATTAAGTTGCTTTCAGGAAGCAAGAAAAAGGAGGGGGCGTCACAATGAGAGTATGGCGAGTAGGTTCAATTTCAATGGGGGCGGCATTGGTTTTCTTGGGAATCATGCTCCTTCTTACGCAAATTCTGGAGTGGAACACGGCTTATGTGATGACGAGCTGGTGGCCTTTCATCCTGATCATCCTCGGGGGTGAGATATTATTCTATTTGATTTTTGCCAATCAAGAGAATCCAAAAGTTAAATATGATTTGGTAAGCATTTTGTTTGCGGCATTAATTGGAGCTGCGGGAATCAGCCTCAGCTTTTTCCAAGCCTCCGGTGTGATGGGGGCAGTGCAAAGCTGGGTGTCAGCTGAAGAGAAGACAATGGAAATTCCGTCCTTTACCCAAACCCTCACCGATGAAATTAAACGTGTTGTGGTGGATACCGGCCCTCATGATTTAACAATAGAGGGCGGGACAGGAGACGAAGTCAGTGTTTTTGGAACCTACCGTTCCACTACACATAATGGTGAAGGTAAACTGAATTCCCCAGGGGATTACCTCCAGTACGAGGTGAAAGGCGACAGTCTGTATATATCCCTGATGGGTCTACCGTCAGAATCAGGTCCGTTTGAGAGGTACAGTCAGATGGATGCCACCTTGGTGGTACCGACTAAGGCGGGGCTGGAGGTTTCTGGTGATGGCAATTCCATCACGTTGAAACCGCGCCATTTGCTCAGCCACTGGTCAGTGAGGGAGAGTTCCGCTGTGAATATTTTGTTGTCTGAAGGAAGCGACATCAATCTGTTGGCAGAGAATGTGGCTGATATTAAAGATAATGAGAACTGGAAGATGGAAGAGCATACACATAGTGAAGAGAAAGAGTTTCAAGATGAGGTCATTTACGAAGATGGCGCTGAGAATGGCAATTATAAAGTGGGCAGCGGGACCTATGAGTTGCTCGTAAGCGACAGCCACAGTTTGGCAGTCAGGCAAGGAAAATAAAGAATGGAAAACACCGGGGAAGGTTCGGATTCTCAGGTGTTTTTTTATTGAAAGTTCTCTATTCGTAATAGGTGGTTCTTAAGAAGATTCAGTTTGAAAACTGCATTTCCTACCTCTGCGCCCCCTGCCTCTTTAACATTAATAACGGACGTTTCTCGGACATCATTCCAAAACAGGGTATAGAGCATAACTGCAACACCTGGAAATATTCTTTTAGGAATAAAATGGTAAAATTCTCTCAAGTTATTAAGTAGGTATAAGTAACCCTCATGGCTCTTAGTAAATCTATAGTTGTATGAACGTTGTCGTAAAAAACAACATTAAGAGACAAATTTCCCTGGAAATAATCACATTTCTCCTGCTGTATCCCTTCTATTCGACATCCTTATTTATATCAGACAAAATCACTAGATTTGTTTTTAAAGTATTTTGACAGTCGAAATATTCAACCATTCCTCCTATTAACTTCCAATCTCTCAAACTATATAGTTGAAGTACAGCCAATATTCTAACTATTAAGGAGGAAGATGATGAATAAAAAGTTAATTAGTGTTTCACTCTCGAGTATGCTGGCAATAGGGGGGTTCGCTGTCATGAACACTCCTGCGGGTGCTGTGGGGAATGGGCCGAATCCTGGAAGCGGTTCTGTTCAAACTTCCATTTTAACTACATACGAAGAACTGACAGACTTTTTGCACGTGCAGGATGCCAAGCAGGATGCCCTGGAACTGGAAGTAATCGGCCAGACGGTGAAAGGCAAAGATATCCATATGGCTAAGTATCTATCGGATCCTGACAATCCAACGATTCTATTTTTAACACAGCAGCATGGAAATGAGCAGCTGACAACAGAAGGTGCTTTGGAGTTCATTAAACATCTTGGAACCAATAAGTTAAAAGGAGTTCTTGATAATGTGAATATTCTTGTCATCCCGATGCTTAACGCAGATGGAGCGATGGGAGATGTGGATTTCTCCTTGGAAGATTATCTAGCAGATGGGGACAGGCATCTTACCCGGTATAACGCTAATGAAGTTGATTTAAATCGAGAGCATGCCAAAGAGACTTCTGAAATGGAACCGGAAGCCAGAGCTCTACATGAACAAGTTTTAATGAAGTATGATATCGATTATCTCATCGATCTTCATCACCAAGGGGCTTTGAGCGGTATCGACGGTAAGCTGGTTTCAGGATCCATGCTGTATCCCACACATCCTGAGGTGGATCCTGAAGTTCTGGAAGGTTCTAAAAGGCTGGGATCAATCGTTTATAACGCTGTCGATTCCAAAGGATGGGGCTTGATCGGAAAATACCGCGGCGGCACGGGTGAGAACATCGGCCGTAACGGAGCAGCTGTACGCTATGATATTTCGACTCTTCTTTTTGAAATGAGGGGGATGTCGGATCATACTTACGAGCCGTATATACTTGGGCAAAAGAGTAACGGATATCTAATCAAGCAGACTGTTGAAACGTTGAGTGCAGCTGTCAAAGCGATTTCTGATAGATCAATTGAAACGGCAGATACAAGCTTTTGGGACACGCTTCCTGAACAAGAGTGGATGGGTGAAGAATAAAAATTAATTAAATGGAGGGGATTTTTATGAAAAAGAATAATTTATTCGTTACAACAGCGCTTGCTGGTGCTCTAGTATTTTCCGCATATACTCCTAGCAGTTTGGCACATGACGATTTAGACTCTTCTGGAATTGAAAAGGGAGGCGTCACAGTCTTTACAAATGAACAGCTTGAATCACTGGCTCTTCCCAAAGTGGAAGGCTCGAAAAATGTAAGTAATATAAGAGAAGCTGCTCAAGTTCAGATTAAACAGATCCAAGAAGGTGTGCAGAATAATACGGCGGATGTATATGCACATAAAGGCTTTGCCTATATGGGAACTCATACAGCAAACGGCGGCAATGGTGGAGTGAGGGTATTCGATTTGCAAGACCCATCAAACCCTGTAGAGGTATCTGTGTTTGCTAATGATGATATACCTGGAACATGGCAGGAGAAGGTAATTGTGAAATCAGTCAACACCCCTCATTTTAAAGGAGACTTGGCGGTTGTCAGTGTTCAGCAGTTAAATAGAAGAGCAGATACCACAGGCGGCTTCCTTTTGTATGATGTGACCGATCCTTATAACCCGCAAAAGCTTGGTTTCTGGGAAGTGTACAGTGAAACGAACGGCACTCATGAACTGTATTTAGAGACCCAAGGGGACAGGGCGTTGGTCTTTGCTTCCAACCCTTATGCTGACTATTACAGTCATGGCGAGGAGAAAGACTTCCAAATCGTTGATGTTTCCAATCCTGCTGAACCAGAAACCCTTTGGCAGTTTGACCCTAGGGATCTGCCGGAAGTTCCAGAAAGCTTCAATGGGTATAATTGGACGGATGAGCATGGGAAATCACGGTCGGTGTTCAATCATAGTGTGATGGTGGACAATAACGCTCAGCATGCTTATGTGTCCATGTGGGACCTGGGAACAGTAATATTTGATATAAAAGATCCTGAAAACCCTGTATACCTTGGGCGAACCGACTTTGCATCTGACCAGCAAGGTTCTGCCCACTCTGCCACATTGGCTAAAGGAGGCAACATCCTGATTGAGACACGTGAAGTGTATGTACCAGTTAAGCCGGGTTATGAACAGTCATACGGCTATACCAGAATTTTCGATATCAAAGATAAAACAAACCCTAAACTATTAAGTGAATTCAAAACAGACTTAGTAGATAATGTGGAAGATGGCAATACGTTTGCGAATACAGTTCACGATCCTAAAGTAAAAGGGAATACCTTGTACCTGTCTCACTACGCTGGAGGAGTGTACATGGTCGATATCTCAAACCCAAGCAGCCCAGCACAAATTGGACAGTATACACCGGATCGGGGCAATATTTGGGGCGTCTTTGTTGACAGGAACTACATCCTTGCCTCAGACATGGGCCAAGGCCTTAAAGTATTGACCAAAGGCGGGAAAAAATAATAAAAAGAAGGAGGATTTCCGGAAGGGAAATTCTCCTTCTTTCTGTTAACGCGTCAAAGCACTGCAAGGGACAGTCCCCTAATCTGCATTAACGCGGTAAAGCGCTGCAAGGGACTGTCCCTTGCAGCGCTTTAATGCAGTAAAGCAGACCACTGAACTTACGGTTTGAGGATCATAAAGATAAACAGAATTACTCCGAGAAGGGAAGCGAGGTAGAAGTAGCCATTGAGTTTGTTCAGGTACCCCTGTGCTTCTTCTGTGAGCTTCCCGGTTACTGCAGCATTTTCAGGAGCATCCAGCCACTTTCTTAGTTTGCTGCTGACAGGGGTTACAAAGCCAATGACGATAATTTGAATAAGAACGTAAAGAATCAATGATCCGAGAATCCAAACTTGGGTGAATGCCCCGTATTCACCTGCGAAGAAGAGAATGAGACCAGTGATGACGGCAATCGTTCCGCCAATCTTTGGGAAGAATTCCAGTTGTGCGCCAAGTGCCAGAGTATGCCGCAGCTGGTCGGCAGTTTGTTTTTTTCTCGTTAAAACATGAGCAAAGAAAGTCGGCCCCACCCCAATAATGGCGGAAAGGACATGCAGCAAAACAAGAAATTCCATCATAAACCCTCCTTAAGAACTAATGGCTTATGACATTTTATTCATAAGGAAGAGAAGGTATGTTATGAAAGAATAGATATCATTACCTATTAGCTTTTTTTGTAAAAAAGAGGTATGATATCTTCGTTAGGTGAGTTACTATTCTAGTTATATATAATGAATGAAGATGGTTTGTAAGATGTCCTCAGGGGTATTTATATAGATACAAAAATTGGGTGCTATAAGCTGTCAAAGGCTTTTGAATTATCAAGATAGGATGATGGGGAATGAAAAGAGCAAGAATCATATATAATCCAACTTCAGGACGCGAGCTTTTTAAAAAGCATCTGCCGGAAGTATTAATTAAATTGGAACAGGCTGGTTATGAAGCCTCCTGCCATGCAACTGTCTGTGAGGGAGATGCCACTGAAGCTGCCCGCATAGCCGTTAAACGGGAATATGATCTGGTGGTGGCTGCAGGCGGAGATGGAACATTGAATGAAGTCGTCAACGGGCTTGCCGAGCAGGAATATCGTCCTCGATTGGGCATTGTTCCGATGGGTACGACCAATGATTTTGCAAGGGCGCTGAATATCCCGAGAGATATCGGTGCTGCTGTGGATGTTATCATCAAGGGCGACACAATTCCGGTGGATATTGGCAGAATGAACGGAAGCCGCTATTTCATTAATATTGCCGGTGGGGGACGCCTCACTGAGCTCACATATGAAGTGCCGAGCAAGCTGAAGACGGTCTTGGGCCAGCTGGCATACTATCTCAAAGGAGTCGAGATGCTTCCATCCCTTAAAGCAACAGACCTGACGATAGAATACGATGGGAAATTGTATGAAGGTGAAGCAATGATGTTCCTGATAGGATTGACAAATTCGGTGGGCGGCTTTGAAAAACTTGCGCCGGATGCTTCCCTTAACGACGGAATGTTCTCTCTGCTAATCTTGAAAAAGACCAACCTGGCAGAGTTCATCCGGATTGCAAGCATGGCTGTCAGAGGAGACCATATTAAGGATCCTCATGTCATTTATACAAAAGCTAATAGAATCAAAGTGCACTCTAAAGACAAAGTCCAGTTGAATATTGACGGTGAATTTGGCGGATTGCTTCCAGTGGAGTTCGAAAATCTCTATCGTCACTTGGAAGTATTCGTTCCTCTCGATAAAATCCGTGAGCAAGATCGTGCAGGCAGAGGTTTATAGTAAGATGAAGGCCCCTTTTTGAAAAAGGGGTTTTTTCTGTGTGGAGTATGTGAAAAGGAAGAGAAAGCATCATGATATTCAATTCTGCCTATCGACAGTGAGTACCGGGCAACTGCCCGAGCAATCAAATATTAGGTGAGATACAACAATCTAACGCTCTTTTCAGAGTACGTAATACATCAGCGAGCTCCAGGGGTATCTAGTTGAAGTCCCTAAACCCTTGCAGTACCCAAAACTAAACTTTCAAAAAAATCAAACCAAGCAAAAATACCCCTAAAAAAATATTATTTCTCTTTTCGTATACATTTCTATAACAAAACCAATACACTCTTTGGTTTACTCTACAAACCTAATGGGAATAGGAGGGTTAGAAAAATAAAGGAGTTGAAGAAATGAATAATATGAACATGTACAACTTTGAGGGGTTTTTAGGGAAGATTCCCGACTTTCTTCTTGCATTAGTCATTCTTCTTATCGGGTGGCTTGTTGCCAAGGGAATTGAGAAGGCAGTTTATAAACTGCTGAACAAAACCAGAATGGATGACAAGCTGTTCTCTCACATCCCTAACAAAAAGTATTCCTCTGAGAAGATTCTTAGTAAAATCGTCTACTGGATTGTCCTTCTTATTGTATTTATCATTGTACTTAACATCTTGAATCTGAATCTGATTGCTGAACCGTTAGTGAATTTGATGGATTCTATTTTCGGTGCGATTGACAACATCCTGAAAGCGGCGTTGATCCTGCTTGGTGCATATGCGTTGGCAGTGCTGGTCAGCTTCGGAATACGTAAGCTTGGTAAAGCGGCACACTTTGATCACCTGCTTGTAAAATGGAAAATGGCAGACACCCAAAAGGATGCTAACGAAGGCATTAATAAAGCAGCCAAGGTATTGTTTTATCTGGTTCTGCTGCTCTTCTTGCCTGCAGTATTATCGGCACTGAATATAACAGGTGTTTCTGAACCGTTCACAGAAATGTTGAACAGCATGCTGGCGTTCATACCAAAACTGCTTGCAGCCGCATTAATCGTTCTAGTCGGTTATTTCGTGGCAAAACTAGTGCGTAACATCGTCACAAACTTCTTGCACACAATAGGCCTTGAGAGATTGAGAGAGCGTCTTGGATTAACCAAGACACTAAACGGAACTTCTCTTTCTTCCATAGTTGGCAATATTGTATTTATCCTGATTTTGATTCCGACTATTATCGCAGCGCTTGAGAAACTTGATATTGAAGGTGTTTCCGGACCTGCAATTGCAATGCTTAACGATGTTTTGACAATGCTGCCGAACATCGCTGTAGCTATCGTCCTTATCCTGGCGGGGCTGTGGGCTGGACGGATGGCCGGTAAGTGGACAACAAGCTTTTTGAATAAATTGAATCTCAACTCTCTAATGAGCAACATGAAATTGGGCAGTTGGGAGCCGGGGCAGTCAGCGAACTCCCTTACCATTACGAAGATGCTTGGATATGTCGTTCACTTCTTCATTGCCTTGCTGTTCATTGTGGAAGCTCTACAATTAGTAGAATTGGATTTCCTTGTCACACTTGCAACTGGAGTATTCGCTTATATTCCAAGCGTTATTGCAGCAATCGTCATTCTGGCTGTCGGACTTTACCTTGGAAACATTGCCAAAAAAGTTCTTGTCAGCATCCTGAATGGCAGTGGCAAAAATGTACTGGCAACAATCGCAAAATATGCGATTATCATCATGGCTTTCTTTATGGCACTTGATCAACTGGGCATCGCACAATCGATTGTCAACTCTGCATTTATCCTTGTGCTGGGCGGATTAGCCTTGGCGTTTGGTTTATCCTTCGGGCTTGGAGGAAGAGAGTTTGCATCGAATTATCTTAGAAAGATGGAAAACAACCTTTCCGATATCTCGGTAGATAAAGAGGAAGCTAAGAGGAAAGCACAGGAAACATCAAAGCAGGATTGGTCTTCTTCCATGAACGAAGATGGAACTATAGATAATCAGCACAACCGTCCTGGCGATGGATTCCCGGGAGAATAAGACCAAGAGAGACCCTGGGTATCCAGGGTCTCCTTTATCTATGGTTGCAGGAGATTCTTTACTGAGATTAGGAGTAATTATTTTTAAAATCCTACAGGTTTTGCTAAAATATACTTTCGTAGCAGGGACATTGTATGTGGAAATATGCCGGAGCCGCCATGAAAATACATAAGTCTTCTTACATGCTGAGCGGAAATCACAGCTCTCAACTTCTTAAATAGCACTAATATTTATAATAAGAGCCTAATTTAAAGACCGATCCTCTATGAAAGAAAGCCAAAGGGAAAAGTTCCATTTATTGTTTTTGTGAAAGGCTGTTTTCTAATAGATTGTGGTTTTTACACCCATTTTACAAGAGCGTTGATTGTAGTGGAAGGCGTACGACCCGCGGAATCGGGCGGCTGGAGCGGAAATCCTTGCTTTTATGGCAGCCGCAATCTTTGCGAAAAGAGTGTTATAAAAAAATCTGCATAAAAAAACCAAAAATAATATCTGAAGAGTTTAATTATTAACAATATTATTACAATTTATGTTAAACTATTTTTGATATTAAAAAATTATAGGGGTGAATCACATGAAAAAGAGGAAATTATCATTCAGTGCTGTTCTCCTTCTAGCTGCGGCAATGATTTTGGCTGCATGCGGCGGAGGAAGCGGCGGGGGATCTGGTGAAGATGGAGAAGTTGATTTCATTGGAATTGCGACAGGCGGTACTGGTGGTACATACTATCCACTTGGCGGTACATTCGCGGACATCATCGGTGATGAAACAGATTATACATCTACTGCATCAACATCTGGTGCATCTGCTGAAAATATGGCGAGTATTAAATCTGGAGATATCGAAGTTGCCTTCACGCAAACGGACATCGCTTCTTATGCAACTGAAGGAACAGAGATGTTCTCTGACAACCAAGTAGAAAATGCACGAGGCATCGGAACACTTTATCCGGAAACTATCCAGATTGTTACGACGAAGGATTCCGGTATCGAATCTGTTGAAGATTTGGCTGGAAAAGTGGTTTCAGTTGGTGAAGCGGGATCTGGTACTTTACTAAATGCTACACAAATCCTTGAAGTGCATGGTCTTACTCTTGATGATTTAAGTGCACGCAACCTTTCTTTCGATGATTCTACTACTGGAATCCAAGATGGCACAATTGATGCGGCGTTCATTACTTCGGGTACTCCAACTGGTGCTGTAGAGGGGCTTGCAGCAACTCAGGATGTCAATATTATACCTGTATCTGCTGAAAAAGCAGATGAGTTGATTGAAATGTATCCTTACTATGCTAAAGATACAATCAGCGGGGGTACTTACAGCAAGCTTGACAGCGATATCGAAACAGTAGCTGTTCGTGCGATGCTTGTCACAAGTTCTGAAATCTCAGAAGATGTTATCTATGAAGTGACAAAAGCAATCTTTGAAAATACAGACAGAATCAGCCATGCTAAAGGTGAGTTGATCAGCGCAGAAAATGCACTTATCGGAATGGGGATTGAACTTCATCCTGGAGCTGCCAAATACTTTGAAGAAAAAGGTATTTCTCAAGACTAAATAAACTTATCTTCAGGCAAGATGGAATAGGCCGATCTTATCGGTCTATTCTTTTGTTATAAAAATTGAAGTTGCATCCCTCTACTATGAAAAGAGTGGTAAAGCATGAAGTGGAAAAGAATAGCCGCAGCCCTGACAGGAAGTATCATACTCCTTCTGTTATTCATGCCTTTCAAACCCTGTATTCTCTTGGAATCTCTCAAGGAAGAAGGAGAGGATGTCCTGGTCCCGCTGCCATCCCACACCGCAAGTGAGTTTTCAATCCTGTACACTCACTCAATTCACCTATCGGATGTTTTGGAAACCTATCAGGCGGATGATCAGTTCAATATCGTTCAAACAAGCTTGGTGTATGAAGACACAGGCATCGGCATGCCAGGCGGAGCTGAAGAGGAAGAGGTTTTTGAAAGAACAGAAGACGGGAAGTACAAAATCAGCAATATGAACCGAACTTTTCCTCATATTGATATTTCAATCGGACAGGTAGCGGCTAATCACAGGTTAATACATAATGAGAAAGTGTACAGACTAGCCGACTACTTTGAAGAAGGGACGCTCATCCGCATGAGTGTTGAAAAACAATCATTATTTCAACTTTGGAAAGGAGTGATCCTCAATGGATAAAGACTCAAAAAACTTCGAGTCACTGACAGCTCAGCAGCAGCAGGAGCTTTTAGAAAAATTTGATCCCGATTCCTCAACGAGAAATTTCAAATCAGGAATTGTAAAGTGGATTGTATTCTATGGATTGCTGGCGTTTTCACTATTTCAGCTGACTGCCTCAATTTTTCAATTCATTCCCAGACAACTACTGCTATCTATTCACTTAGGGTTTGCTTTATCACTAATCTTCTTATTGTTTCCAGCAAGCAAAAAGAGATCACGCAAGGACAAGGTTGCCTGGTATGATATCATTCTTGCTCTTTTATCGATCGTCGTCGGAAGCTACTGGCCGATTATGCAGCAGGAAATCGTAAACAGAATTGGGATCATGACTACCCTCGACTTCACGGTCGGGATAATAGCGGTTATTCTTGTGCTTGAAGCTACGCGCCGCGCGGTAGGACTTCCGATTACAATCATTGCCGGAGCCTTCTTGTTGTATATGTACTATGGAAGGTCCATGCCGGGATTCCTTGCTCACCGCGGTTATGATATTGATGCAATCGTTAAGACGATGTTTTTTACAAGTGAAGGAATTCTCGGTACGCCACTGTACGTATCGGCGACATTCATCTTTCTGTTCCTGTTGTTCGGGGCCTTTCTGGTCAAGACCGGTGTTGGTCAGTATTTCAATGATCTCGCGGTTTCTCTTGCCGGAAAAAGAACGGGAGGACCGGCGAAAGTGGCCATCTTCTCAAGTGCCCTGCAAGGAACAATCAGCGGGAGTTCTGTTGCCAACGTTGTAACATCAGGTTCATTCACCATTCCAATGATGAAAAAGCTCGGTTACCGAAAAGAGTTCGCGGGTGGAGTAGAGGCGGCCGCTTCAACAGGCGGACAGCTGATGCCTCCTATCATGGGTGCAGCCGCGTTCCTTATGGTTGAATTCATCGGAGGAGTTTCTTATTGGGAAATAGCAAAAGCAGCGGCTATTCCTGCACTCTTATACTTTACAGGTATTTGGATTATGACCGACTTTGAGGCAAAGCGAGTTGGTCTGCGAGGCTTGACTGATGAGGAAATGCCTGATCGAAAAGAAGTTTTTAAGAAAATCTATCTATTACTGCCGATTTTAATTGTTATCGTCCTGTTGTTCTCTGGGATGAGTGTCATGCGTGCAGCTCTATGGTCCATTGTAGCTACTATCGCAGTCAGTGCCATCAGGAAAGACACACGCATCAATTTCAAGGATGCGGTGGATGCCCTGGTTGATGGTGCCAGAACGGCTCTGTCAGTAGCGGCTGCGACGGCAGCAGCTGGGATCATTGTAGGAGTTGTAACGAAAACAGGACTTGGCCTGACAATGGCAAATGGACTTGTTGACCTTGCTGGAGATTTAACGAACTCTGCACAAGGAAAGTTGTTGTTAACATTGTTCTTTACGATGGTAGCGTCTATCCTTCTCGGAATGGGTTCGCCTACAACAGCCAACTATGTTATCACGTCCACCATTGCCGCACCGGCCATCATATTGCTTGGTGCACCTGAGCTAGCGGCTCACCTTTTCGTGTTCTACTTTGGTATCATCGCGGATATTACCCCGCCAGTTGCTCTTGCTGCCTTTGCCGCCGCAGGGGTGTCAGGAGGAGAACCCATACGGACCGGATTCAATTCGGCGAAATTGGCGATTGCCGCCTTCATCATACCGTATATGTTTGTCCTGTCACCTGAACTGCTGATGATCGATACCACGATCCCATATCTGATCTGGGTCGTATTTACCGCAATTACCGGTATGATGGCCATTGGAGCAGCGATGATCGGATTCTGGTACCGCAAAGTAACGGCCATCGAGCGCGTGTTTTGCTTGGCAGCGGGACTCATGCTGATCTATCCAGAGGGCATGACCGATATCTTCGGCTTAATCCTGTTTGTCATCATGCTTGCTCTGCAATTCTTTATAAAGGGCAAGGGTGGCGCTGACAACAAGCCGGCAACAGTTTAATTTGTAAATAAATGACCTCCCGTCCTGGGAGGTCATTTTTATACATAGCCTTGAAAACCCCTGGCTATGCCGGGGTTCCAGAGAGCTTGTGATAGGATAAGCAGGTTTCTCTAACCTCCCATCTATTCTGGCAGGAGTTATGCCTAGTGAAGGACATGAATCATCCTATCTAAAATAAACGGAAATTTTCCGGTTAAGCTGTGGTATAGAATTCGATATGGGGTATATAAGCGGAAATTTTCCGCTAAAGCACCGTGAAATGAACCATTTTCACATCTTTTAAGAGAATAAGGGGAATTTCTCCGCTTAATTTAGCTATTTTTCGTGCTATTTGATAAATAAGCGGAATTTCTCCCCTTATTTATCAAAAGTTTTTCGCCGGAATATATTGCTGGAAAAAATCATTCAGTGGTCCTTATAGGTCGAGTCCGGTAAGAGAGGTTTCCAGCCGCATAGCAAACCACCAGTTCACACTGGTGGTTTTTATTTTTCTGGTTTTAAAATCGTCCTCTGTAACGGTGCTCCGCCCATGCTGACGTTTCTCTCGATGAACAAGTATGTTTTTCCATCGATCGTAAATCGGCCATTTCCTTCATATATAACTTCTCGTCCCTTACTCTCCAGCTCCAGCTGGATGGCGCGTGTGTATTCATCAAAATTGAAATAACGCTCATCCAAATCGATAGAGATATAGTCCTTTTTATAACCCATTAGTGTGTTTAACAGGAAAAAGACGCCGCCAACAAGTAAAAAGAAAATGGCGATATAGAGAATGATATCCAATGAGATTCCCCCTTTACTAGGACATACGAATAAAGAGAGTGAAAAGTTTCAACTCTAATTTTTATCTTTGTGAGTAAGTGTAACGCATTAAAGCACTAAAAGGGACAGTCCCTTTTAGTGCTTTAATGTGCCAAATGAAAAAAGCTATCTATCTAAAATAGGTTGATATCTTTCAAAATTTGATCTACAAAATAGTAACTGAAAAAGCAACGGGAAATCCTATTAAGAACATCCAGCCGATCTCCTGTTTATGACGAAGCGGCAGCGACCGAACCATCCAGGACAGCACTTGGGCAATGAATACAAAGAGGAATGTCCAAAAAATCTGCCCAATTACGAATATGAATAGATACCCGATTGTCGCTTCATTATTGAACAGAAGAGAATAGCCGAATCCGCCAGCTAACACCCAGATTGTCACGATAATATGTATATAGGGGAGCCATAAGCGACGAGATTTCAACGTCAAAAGAACACCTAGAACAACGCAGCCAACCAAAATGAAGTTTACTAGAGAACTGTCTTCCAAAACTACCCCTCCTCTTAATGATTCTAAAAGCTATATATCACAATTCGAGCAGGCTAAACGTGGTGAAATCTTCCATGCTTCAACACACCACCGCGCTAAAAGGGACAGTCCCTCTTAATGGATTAACGCTTTAACGCGCAAAAAGGGACAGTCCCTCTTAATGGATTAACGCTTTAACGCGCGAAGAGGGACTGTCCCTCTTAATGGATTAACGCTTTAACGCGCGAAGAGGGACTGTCCCTGGCAGTGCTTTAAAGCGATAAAGCACCACCTCATGCAAAAGGGCAGCCACTGGTGGCCGCCCTTTTATTTATGTGATTCATCTATTACCTAAATAACAAGATTGTAAATATATATTCTATATTGTAGGGATTCAGGGATTGGCAGTTTAAGAGATGAGTTTAACTAGTTTTCTGATAGTGCTCCAGAAATCCGGGCGGGTAGAAATACAACGGCAGAGGGCGAAGAGAGACAATAGTGGTGGGTGGCAAAATTAAATCTTGTTGTGCTTGTTTCAAAGATTTATACATTCCCCGTCCTCTCACAGAGTTGGCAGAATGAATGGTAATGCGGTCAGCGAAAAGTCTTTCGTGAACCATTATTTCAACCAGCATGGTACCGTTTCTGGTTTTATTTAATAGATCGTGATCCAATGACAGATGTTCGATGGGGTTGTTTTTCAATAGATTCAAACATTCGTCAATAGTTTCAATTAAAATATACCCTTCAGGTGCCTTGCGAATGTCATCTAGGAAAACATTGATTTTCTCCATTTCTTCATGCTCCTTCCCGTAAATAGGGATGACTAAGAAAAGTCGGAGGTGCCCTAGATAAAGTTTTATTATATTCATCGTAACACAGATAAACATAGATTTGTGGAAAAGTATGAATTTTAATAAAACTTTTATAATACACTTTGGGAAATACTTTTGTCAAATTATATTGTGTAGTTTTGGGACTATTATCATGATGACAAGTATTCCTAATCTATAAACATACAAAAACTTCCATTATTTCGACTGCGAATTAAAAAGTCTGACAATTTAACGAGGATTTATGATAGTCTAAAGACCAAGGGTAAGGCATTCGTCAAAATCTGCAGTCCGGCACCTTTCTATCTACTATAAATTGTAAGTAACGAGTTTCATCTCTCGGGACATACATCAATCTATGGAACGGAAGACTCTTGTTTCATTTTTAATCGACTTATAGGTTAAAAGGTCTGCCTGTTTGAAATGGGAAATAATTTTTGTGCAGATAAAAATATTTACACTAAGAAGGAGAAGGGTTTCATGGAAAAACAACAATTTGTATATAAACTGAAACTGATTGACAAATGGACAGTAGATGAAAACTGGACAGATAAAGAAAATGATACGGTCGCACGGCACTTTCGGTACCTAAGCAGATTACACACCCAGAAAACACTCATCTTGGCGGGGAAAACAAAAGGACTGGATCCGTCTACATTTGGAGTCGTTATCTTTCAGGCCCAGACAGATGAAGAGGCGCATTCCATCATGAATCAAGATCCTGCTGTAAAAGAAGGGGTCATGACAGCGGAGTTATTTCCGTTTCAAGTTGCGCTGATGCAGGATTTGCGAGGATGAAGAAACCGCCTCGATTAACCAAAGGAGATACGATTGGAATTATAACTCCATCTTCGCCAGCTCCAGTCCTATTTACTGAAAGGTATCAAAGAGGGCTGAAACAATTGCAAAACATGGGATTCAACGTGCTTGAAGGAAAGTGCTCAAAAATGTCACAGAGCTACCGGTCAGCTCCCATCATGGAGAGGGCCGAAGAGGTAAATGAATTTATCCGTAATAAAGAAGTCAAAGCAATTATAAGCACAATAGGAGGTACTAATTCCAACTCGCTGCTGCCATACCTTGACTATCAAACATTGAAAACACAGCCCAAAGTCATTATGGGCTACAGTGACGTAACTGCGCTTCTGTTGGGAATCTATTCCAAAACAGGAATGACAACCTTTTATGGACCCGCTATTGTACCATCCTTCGGTGAATTTCCAGAGATGCTTCCAAAAGGCAGAGAATATTTTGAGAAGACTGTCATGAAATGCCAGCCCTCACCGTATACCTTGGAGATCCCGTCAGAGTGGACAGAGGAAAGGCTGGATTGGAGGAACCAGACAAGAGAGAAGAAAATGAAATTCAATACTGGCTGGAAATCTTTGAGGAGTGGGAAAGCGAAGGGGAAACTGATTGGCGGAAACCTTAACACCATGTCGGGATTCATGGCATCGGATTATTTCCCTGAATTAACAGGTGCCATTCTTTTTATAGAAGATTCTTTTAAGGACATGGCCATTCAGGAGAGGTCCTTAAGTATGCTGAAAGTGGCTGGGGTATTCGATAAAATAGAAGGATTAATTGTAGGAAAGCACGAATATTTTGATGACAGCAATGCTCCGTTCACTTTTGAAGACCTGCTGGTTGAAGTCTTAGGTGACAGGGATATACCGATCTTAATCAATGTGGATATAGGGCACACATTTCCCTCGCATGTATTCCCGATCGGTATTGAAGCTGAAATTGATGCAGACAGCGGACGTATTACTTTTCTAGAAAGCGGTGTGAACTAAACGGGATATCTATTTTTCAGAAGCATCGGGATTCCCGGCTCGGTATGCATCGCATCTCCAATTACACTACAAGAAAGAATGTGAGGACTGATAATTATGATAAGCTATCCAATTTTTAAAAAAGACGCAACCATTGGCGTGACGGCCCCATCTTCAGGGGTACCGGCCG
This sequence comes from Bacillota bacterium, assembly GCA_051750065.1. GTDB lineage: Bacteria > Bacillota > Bacilli > Bacillales > Bacillaceae_B > Rossellomorea. The sequence goes on along the minus strand of JBNJJI010000005.1, from coordinate 223,324 downwards.
AGCTTCATGATATGTTCAGGCTGGCTATTGACCGAATGAGTTCCCGGGGCTTCAAGGTTGTAACAGGAGAAACCGCCTGGACTCAGGATAAAGCGAAGTCAGCTCCTTCCCAGAAGAGGGCTGAAGAGTTTAATGAAATGATGAGAAACGATGAAATCGATATCATTATCCCGCCGTGGGGAGGAGAACTGCTGATAGAAATACTGCAGGATATCGATTTTTCATCTGTAAAAAATAAATGGCTGCTAGGGTACTCGGATACAAGTGCACTGCTGCTGGCCATCACTCTGAAAACGGGTATAGCAACAGCGCATGGAACCAATTTTGTGGATTTGCGAGGTGAGTATTGGGATGACACGACAGCCATGTGGCAGAAAGTTTTATCAACAAAGCCTGGCGGGACTGTGACCCAGCATTCATCCCCTCAATATCAGAGAAAATGGGATCATGAAAATGCATCTCCTTGTGTGTTTCATCTAACGGAAGATACACGGTGGAAAACAGTGGGGGAAGTGCCGGTAAAAGTCGAAGGGCGGCTGCTTGGCGGCTGTATCGATATTCTGCGGCACCTAATTGGAACCCCATTCGGAGACGTGGCAGCATTCAGGGAAAATCATCTCGATGGAGAGTCTGTACTATGGTACTTGGAAAACTGTGATATGAACGTCACCGAATTACGAAGGTCACTGGTGCAAATGAAGTATGCCGGCTGGTTTGACAACTGTTCCGGCATCCTGTTCGGCCGCAGCCCTGCCAATAACCCCGTCAGCAATTACACAAAGGAAGATGTTTATATGGAACTAGCGGAAGAACTGGGAATCCCGGTTGCTTATGATATCGACTGCGGCCACATGCCTCCGCAGGTGACATTCATTAACGGTGCTTATGCAGTGGTGGATGTGGCGGAAGGAAAAGGAACGGTGGAGCAGAGGCTGGTGTGATGGGGAAAAAGAAAAAGAGGTGACAGACTATCAACCAACGAATAACCATCAACAATAATAACCTTGAGATACAATACGACGGCAGCAAAGGTCCGCTGATTGTGATTCTGACAGGGATGGGCTGCTCTTTTGATGAGTGGCATAAGGTGATCGAAACCTTAAAGCAAACGAACAGAGTACTAACTTTTCACCGGCAGGGGCTTGGGCACAGTGATATTGGAGATGAAGAATGTAACACAGAATCTGCTGTTCGAGATTTAAATAGTATTCTTACCTACTTTCAAATCGAAGAACCGATGTATTTAGTTGGTCATTCTTATGGAGGTCTGTGTGCACAGCATTTTGCGAAAATATATCAGGAACGGTTAGCGGGAGTCATGTTGGTGGATTCCACATCTGTTGATTTAAAGGTATTGGATGTACTGGACACCCCGGTCATGAATGAAGAAACTGATGAAGTCTGGATTGAAAAGTGCTTGAATTTTGCAGAAAAAGACAAGAATCAGTTGCGGGAAATCCTTAAGCCTGCCCTGAATGATCAGCACCTCCAATTCCCGGAGAAGATTCAAAAGAGGTTATTAGAATTTGAAGTCACTCCAACCCTATATAAAGCAATGGCATCGGAAATCCAGCAATGGAAAAAAGACGCTGAAACCATCAAGCGTTTAGGGAAGTTCCCAGATGTTCCGTTAATAGTCATTGGCCGGGATGCAGAGTTTACCGTAAACTCTCAGGCGAATACCGGGGTGCCATTAGAGGAGCTAATGAGATTCGAAGAGAAATGGAAAGAGCTTATCACAAATCAAGGAAACCTTTCTAGTAAGAGTGAACTCATTTTTGCGAGTCATTCGGGACATTCTGTCTACCTTGACCGCCCTGATATCATTGTGGATTGTATACATAGATTGATTTCTCAATAAGCTCTAACATCTGTATTTTCTACGGAGGTACTTAAATGTTCGGAAAGTGTAGCAATATCACTTCGAGTATGAAGGTGGGAAAGGGGAAGGTATCATGAACCAAAAGTGGCTGGCGTGGGCACAGAAAATCCAATCGCTATCGCAGGCGGGCTTGGCATTTTCGAAAAATGCTTACGACCTCGAACGATATGAAGAATTAAGGAATTTAAGTTTCGAAATCATGTCAGAGTATACCGAGGTTGAAAAAGAAAAAATAAAAGACTTGTTCTCACATGAAAAGGGCTATCAGACCCCCAAGGCTGATGTGAGGGGAGCCGTATTCGAAGATAATAAGATTCTTCTGGTCAAAGAAAAAGTCAATAACAAATGGTCCTTGCCGGGAGGGTTTTGCGATGTCGGACTGTCTCCCACAGAAAATGTCATCAAAGAAATCAAGGAAGAATCGGGATACGAAGTTACATACAAGAAACTGCTTGCTCTGCTGGATTATCACAAGCACCCTCATCCTCCGCAGCCTTTTCATTATTATAAAATTTTCATTCAATGTGAAATCATCGGGGGTAATCCGGAAGGCGGTCTCGAAACAAGTGATGTGGGTTTCTTTGAAGAAGATCACCTGCCTGAACTATCTCAAGGGCGCAATACAGAATCCCAAATTCGCCTTCTATTTGAATTCCTGAGAAATCCGGAAAAGGAAACGGTGTGTGACTAAAGATAAATCGACAAAAACCGGGGCGTGACTGTCACGCCCCGAATTCAAAGGAGAAGAAAACGATGCTTGATATGTTTCGATACAATTGGCAGGTAAGGCAGGATTGGTTTGAGTGGTGCAGGGAAGTGCCGCAAGAGGAGCTGGCGAAAGAACGGATCGGCGGAATGGGCAGCATTCTCGCTACACTGTTTCACGTTGCAAATGGTGAACAGATTTGGATCAATGGGATGCAGGGCACACCGGTCATCGTGAAAGATGGCGTAACATCACTTGAGGAAGCGATCGAGTTCACTGACTCGACCAAGCCGATAACACAACAGTTTCTTCAAACATGGAACGATGAAAAAGCCATGAAGACACTAACCAAGCAGCGCAGGGATGGCAGCGAGATTACCTTTACCTATGAAAAAATCATCAAGCATCTAATTGCCCACGAGATTCACCATATCGGCCAGCTCTCCATCTGGTCCCGGGAAATCGGTCGCAAACCTGTATCAAGCGACTTGATTTTCAGAAACTATTAATTCTTGTTAGGAAATTTGTGCCATATGCATCTGGCAAGGTCAGGTTAGACACTTGGCCTTGGAGTCAATAAATAGAGGGAATAATTCCCGTTATTCCATCAGTAGCAGCGGAAAATAGCTTATATAGAGGGAGAAATTCCCCTTATTGGACTAAAAACACTAGTAAAGAGGTGCTTTTTCTTTGAATAAGGGGAAAAACTCCCTCTATTCACTAACAAAATGACTTTCAATCTGCAAATAACGGGAAAAACTCCCCTTATTTTTTGCCGCTAGTCACTCAATCAAGGTTATGACTTATTTCTAAAGTGAGCCGGCCACCGCCCCGGCAGGTTCAGAGATTAATCGACATTTTTCGGGGCGTGACTGTCACCACCCGAAACGAAAGGAGAACACAAACTTGAAGCGTTACTATATCGAAAACGGCACAATGCCGGTACATATTACGGAATGGGGCAGCGAACATGAAACGGTGATTTTCTGCCTGCATGGCCTAGGCAGTACAAGTCTCAGTTTTATAGATGCAGCTGAGGAGCTGAAAGAGGAATACCGGATCATTTCAGTGGATGCACCCGGTCACGGAAAGACGCCGCCTTTTGCAGATCGGGAAGATTATGAGATGCCGAGGATGGGTGAGTGGCTGAATGGCATTGCTGATACTCTCGGCCTGGAACAATTTTATTTTCTGTCCCATTCCTGGGGAAGTTTCGTCCACCTTTTTTACCTGAAGCACTACAGCAGTAGAGTCAAAGGATCCATTCTCATAGACGGAGGCTATCAGAGCAAGCGTCATGGAAAGAAAACCGTTGAAGAGGAAATGGCTTACTATGAAAAAGATTTTGAGGAGTATCTGGAAACGTGGGATGAATTTCTTACCATGGTGAAGAGTGAAACGCAGACATGGACTCATCTGAAGGAGCTGGCAGCCGAGGACCTCTCGTTGAAAAAGGACAACCGCTATTACTGGCATGCGAGGGGAACGACTGGAGCGAATATCATCAGAGCGATGCACAAAGATGATGTGGAAGACATTTTTGACAGCATGCCGCCGGGTATTCTCCTATTGCGGGCGACTCTGCCGGAAACGATGGAAGAAGACCGAAGCCAAAAGGCGGGAAGATTTCAGCAGAAAACCGGAGCAGAAGTGATATCAGTTTCCGCATCCTCCCATCTTCTTCATTGGGACCGTCCTGAAGTGGTAGTGAAGGAAGTCAGGAAAAGATGGAAGGTGGAGGAATGAAGAAGACAATCGGCATTCTTCTTGAAATCGTTTATTTGCTCTGTTTTGCCCTCCTGTTATATATTGATTTTTTTGCTCATGAAATACAGAGTTGGATCATTTGGGCTCTCTTCGGCATCATCATTGCCAGTATCCTCGCGTCTTACATACCAAAGCGGGAAGAGTCACAGAGAAGGTCGGGGATCTTTTCACTTGTAACTACCATCCTCTTATTCGGGCTGCTTCTTATTTTTGAGAGTGCAGGAGGAAATTCAAAGGTAGGCATATCCCTTGATCATCCAATCGTCTGGGCACTGGTTATCATTAGTATCTGGCTGAGTGTGAAGAAAATCAGAACTGCCAATGCTTGAAAAAACTGACTCGTTGAAACTTTACAATTGGAGGTGGCAGCATGATCTTTGTCATAATCATCCTGATTATATTTTTATACGACTTTACGAAGATGGTAAAACAGAATGATACTCTCATTGAACAAAACAAGGAGATCATCTCTCTTTTAGATGATATTAAGTACAAGTAAACATCTTAAATAACGTTTGATTAATAGGAAAACAGTTGTGAGGAGGATGAAACCGATGAAAATTTTATCTGCAGCGGATTACGAACGCGCAAGAACCTTTATTTTAACAAATGCAAGACCTTTAGACGCCAGTTTGTTCAGATATTTAGTTGAAGATGGAGACAAGGAAGAAGTCGCAAAGGAATTAGCTTACTTTCAAAATGAAGACGGAGGGTTCGGAAATGGAATTGAACCGGACATCAGAATGCCTGACTCATCTCCCATTTCGACGACAATCGGCCTTCAATATGCAAGAAAGCTAAAACTGACGGGGAAAGATGATAGTGTGCGGAAAGCTCTGGAGTATTTGATGAAAGAATACGATGAATCGATCGGAGGATGGCATCTAGTAGGGAGAGAAGTCAATGATCACCCGCATGCCCCATGGTGGACTTTTGATGGGGAAAAGGGCCATTGCGGTGTACATGCGACGTGGGCTAACCCGAATGCTGAAATTGCAGGCTATCTTTATGAATATGCCGACTATGTTCCGGTCGAATTAGTGGAAAAGGTTACGAAAAGAGCCAGAAAGGAACTTCAGACTTCCTCAGGAGAAATGGAGATGCATGACTTTCTTTGCTATAAAAGGCTCATGGATAGCGTCCACCCGCCATTAAAAGAAGAAATTGAAGAGCGGTTGAAGAAGTCCGTCCGAAAAATCACAAAACTCAATCGCAGTGAGTGGGAGGGTTACGGAACCAAACCGCTGCAGGTGGCTGATTCTCCCGCCTCGCCTTTTTTTCCTCTACTCAAAGAGGAGGTTAGTGAAAATCTTGACTATGAAATTGAAAAGTTAACTGAAGCGGGATATGTTTCGCCAAACTGGTCTTGGTTTGGAAGCTATGATGAAGTCTGGAAGGGAGCTGAAAAAGAGTGGAGCGGCTATTTAACGGTTGAACTTCTGAGGCAACTGAAAGAATTTAACCGTATCTCTGAGTAGGAAATGAAGTGGAGCCAAACTCATAAGGGATAAAATTGAACGTCGATAAAGGAGAAAAGAGCCATGATACATATTAGTAAGGCTTTGCCAGAGCATGTAGAAGGAATTGTGAAGGTCTGTTCAGAAGCGAATCGCGCAACATATAAAGATCTCTATAGTGAAGAATACATCGAGCGGGTGATTCAACAATATTACAACCATGATAGAGTCGCGGAGGAAGTCAGCAGTTTCAGCAGAAATTGGGGCGGTTACTTTGTCGCAGTCGAGAATGGAACTGTAGTCGGTGCTGGCGGCGGAGGAATGACCGGTGACACGGCAGGGGAGATTTATGTACTGTACATGGATTCCACCAGACGCGGTGAAGGGATTGGATCGCTGTTGTTGGAAGCTATAACGAACCAGCAGAAACAAGAATTCCAAGCCCAGGAACAATGGGTTTCCGTTCAGCAGGGAAACACGAAAGGGATCCCCTTTTATGAAGCGCGGGGCTTCGCTTTCTCCCATGAAGAACCTGGACATGGAAATGAAGAAGCGGAGAACTATATTTCTTTGAGGTATTTTAGGAAGCTTTAAGCAGGTCTATGCTTTTTTCATACAAAATAGCAGTATCTAAGCACGAAGAATTGAATCAAGAGAGCTTGTACCAAACAAAGTGAAAAGAGCGATTTCCCAGGGGAATGCTCTTTTTTTGTTACTCTATTAGTCAAATGAAGAAGAACGTGAAACACCTCTAAGCATGGTATACTTTTTAACTTTTCCCTACCTCAGAGGCCTGACATTAGTAGGAGTCGTAGGACCTGTAGGAGTAGTGCTCTGGGATGGAAAGTACTCGCCCGTTATAAATGGACCTGCCGGAAATTGAGCCAAAGGATATTTTTGTTTCAATTCATCGATATCTTGAAATTTCTGCAGAAAGTAGTACTTATAAATGTGAGGAGGAATGTAAGGAGGAAAATAGGGCGGGTAGAAAAATAATCTCAAGAATTCTCATTCCTTTCGTTTTTAACAGTATATTTCAGGAGCTGTAAATGGCATAGGCAAGAGCCGCTAACAATGAATAGCATTTTACTTCTTAGACAAAATAAGGAGAAAAAGGAGTGGAAACAACATGAAACATTTGAAGGCCTTTTTCATTAAATTTACTGCCTGTTTTGCACTGCTGGCCATTATACTAGGTGGAATTTACGGCGTTACTCTGGGTGAAGTCTTTTTAATTTCAGTGGTACTTAGTGCGGTCAGCTATGCAGCGGGAGATTTATTTTTGCTGCCGAGGTCCAATAACACGACCGCTTCACTAGCTGATTTTGGTCTCGCATTTATAATAATTTGGGCAATGCTGGCTAATATGACACCGGTTGAAAATGTCCTGTTTCCGTCTATAGTGGCTGCTGCAGGAACAGCGGTATTTGAATTTTTTTACCACAAGTACCTGTACAGAAGCGGGCTTGGGGAGCGAGGGGGCACTGCGGATGCAGTTCAAGAGAAACTTCAGTTTCAAACTGAGACATCCGAAGAACTGGCTCCAGACCGACGAGATATTCGAAACGATGAAGGAGATAAGTGATCTAAAGCCCTCGGTGATAGGAGGGCTTTACTTTTTGTATCGTTACTGTCTCGTTTTTCAGCGGAAATGATTGAAGCAGATAACAAGTGGCAGCTGGTGACAGGATAAAAACTTCTGGCAACTAAAAATTAGCAAACTGCAAATCAGCGTTTGAACAAACAAAATACTGGGAACATATCTTTCAAAGCAGAAGCACTTCTAAAAGCAGATGTGCTGAGCTTGAGATTTCAAAAGCAAAACAAATGACAGATAGAGTGCATGAAATTTCCAACGGATGATTCATACTAATTAAAGAAAGGGTGAAAAATCATGAAGGAAAAAACCTCACTCAACAACAAAGAAGTACCGCAAAATCGCGATGAGCTGTTTGGGCTTGATAAGCAGGAAAGCCTGCAATCAACAAACTTTGCAACCACAGAGAATTCTTACCTCAATGAGCAGAATGAAGATGAAATTGAAAAGTAACAAAAGGACGGTCCCAAAAAGGACCGTCCTTTACTGATTTAAAGCAGTAAAAGGGATAGTCCCCTATCACACTTTAACGCGTCACCGCACGAAAAGGGACTGTCCCTTTTCGTGCGGTGACGCGTTAAAGTTATTCTTCATTCCAGACTCCATTGAGCTCCACGCGTACTTTCCGCTGATAAACCATTTCCAGGGTACAGCTGGTCTGCCAAAAGCACTCCCCTCCACTCAGATTCCATTCTTGAATAAAAATAGTATATTTACCAAATTAACCCTTGCCAAATCCTGTGAAATAACATATAGTACATTACATCAGTAATGCACTAAGGAACGTGACTGAGAAACGTTCTAAGAAGAGGAGGTGCTCGTTTGATTCTGAATTCCGATAGCATCAAACCAATTTATATCCAGATTGCCGAGTGGCTGGAGACGGAAATACTCGGCGGCAATATAGAGGCGGATGCAAAAGTGTACTCTCAATATCAATTGGCAGAGATGCTCAACATCAATCCGGCGACCGCGGCAAAGGGACTGAACCTGCTCGCTGATGATGGAATCCTATATAAGAAGCGGGGGCTGGGCATGTTTGTATCGACAGAGGCGAAAAGCATCATTCTTTCGAAACGGAAAAACCAAACATTGGCGAGATTGGTGGAGGAGTTGGTCAAAGAGGCTGAGCACCTGCATGTTGGTGAAGACGAACTGGTCGAGATGATTAGGAGCGCCAAGAGCAAACTGAAGGGGGAAGGGAAATGAATGTAGTAGAGTGCCGGGGACTCGAGAAGCAGTACGGACGGAAAAAAGCGTTAAAGGATGTCTCTTTTAATTTGGGAAAAGAAAAAATCACCGGGCTGATCGGGCGCAACGGGGCAGGAAAAACCACGCTGCTGAAACTGATCGCAGGCTATATCAGACAATCTTCAGGAGAAGTGCTTGTATTTGAAGAGAAACCGTTTAATAACCTTAAAGTGTCGGCCAATATGATTTTCGTTGATGATGAAATGAATCTTCCCCCGACTATGAACTTGGAGGAAATCCTGCAAACGGCAGAAGACTTCTATCCCAACTGGGACAGAGAGCTTGCTAGTCGGCTGTTCGACTACTTTTCTTTCAAGCCCTATCAGTACCATAACGGCCTTTCAAAGGGGATGAGAAGCACGTTCAATATGATTCTTGGACTCTCCGCCCGTACACCCCTCACAATTTTCGATGAGCCGACGACTGGGATGGATGCCGGTGTCCGGAAGGATTTTTACCGTGCCCTTCTTAAGGATTATCTTGCTCATCCAAGGACAATCATCCTGTCGAGTCATCTCCTGAACGAAATGGAGGACATCCTTGAAGACATCCTGTTAATAAAAGATGGCGAAAAATTTCTGCACATGGGAGTCGAAGAGCTAAGGGAATACGCAATTGGCGTCAAAGGAAAAGACACTGCTATGCGGAAATGGCTGCAGAATAAAGAAATCATCCATGAAACGAGCCAAAGCATCGCCGGGATCTATGCAGTAGTCCGCAACAACTTTTCAGCCAATGAATTTGAAACAGCGAGACATGCGGGCCTTGAGTTTTCTTCAGTTACGGCAGATGAAGTTTGTACGTTCCTGACCAGCAGAACAAAAGGGGGAATCGATGATGTATTTAACTGAGGTTAGTATGTGGGATATTGTGAAAAAACAGTTTCGTTTTAAGTTCAAGTCATTTCGTGGGATGTTCACCTCGCTGATCGTGCTGCAAATCATCGGCATTCTTCTGTCCCTGAATGGTGACGGAATGAGTGGAGGAGGGTCAAGTTCTAATTTCTTCTCTCATACCTTAACTTACTATAGCGGTAATATTATCTTTGGCTTTGTAATGATATGGGCGTTCATCTCTGCCATCTTGATGACCACACGAGGATACCGCTATGATGATTATTCTTTCGTTACCGACAAATTGACCAGCCATTTTTCAAATATCTTATTTTTGCTGGCAGCGAGCTTTATATCCGGCATTACTATACTGCTGGCCAATCGCGTCGTGATTTTGATTATCTATCTTTTTCAGGACAATGTGAGCATGACTGGCCAGCCATTGACCTTCAAAGGAGCTCTTTTTGGGATGATCGCTATTACTCTCTACATTTTTTTACTGGCATCCTTTGGGTATCTGGCAGGCAGCCTGGTTCAGATCAGCAAAATATTCATCCTGATTATGCCCGTTTTGGTTATAGGGTCAATATTCTATGAAGCCCGCCTTACCGGGAATCCATCCCTGGTGCCAAATGTTTTCAGTTTCTTTGGAATGGAAGATTCGATTATGGTGTTTATGCTGAAAGTTCTGCTCGTCTCCGGACTCAGTTGGTTTGCTGCCATACTATCTTCCATGAAATTGGAGGTGAAGTAGGATGTTATGGGCCTCCATTATTTCCATCTTATTTATCGCCGGCATCCTTATTTTGGTTTTCTTTTTGGCTAAACCTGTTTCAAAGATATTTCTTAAGGGCAGAAGAGGCAATTGGGTGTTTGGCAGTTATATTGCCATCCTTTTTATAGGAGCCGTACTATCCTATCTGGTCCCGAACAATTCTAGTGGCAATGATCTTTTATCGGAGGAAGAATTGAAGGTAGAGGAGATGAATAATAGACAGTTCCATGATTTAGTATGGAAAGGCAGAATTGACGAAGCGAAGGGTGCTGTTTTGCATAAAGAATGGGAAATGAAATATGAGGACAAAGAGTTAATGGTCCCATATGAAAATGGCGACTACTATATTAAAATACTTGTTGAAAAAACCGAAAATGATGAGGGAACCATTCATGCGGCGCATTATTCAGGCAAAGAATTTCTCGATAATGTGGACGTGACTTCGAAACTGCCTTCTCCCGAGCTGAGGATAGTGAATGGCACCCTGCAGATCACGCCTCCTTTTCCGGTAGAGGTAAAGGTTGCGAAGACAGCTTTTCCTTATCCGTTCCACCAATTTACGGATGGCTATAGTATGTTTGAAAATAACCGGGGTTCATTATATGGGATGGAAATCCTGTATTTACGCGTTCCTTCAGATGTAAAGGTGAACGGGGGCGTGGAGTATGTTGAGAAATAAGGGCGACGTTATCCATAAACCATAACAAATTAAACTCGCCACTACGGCGAGTTTTTATTCGCTTTTCTCCATATCATCCTTTAATTTAACCAGATTAGCGATGATGCCGACCAGCCCGGTAACCGCAAAAATCAGCGGTAATGCCGTGAATTCATCCGTCCGTTCCTCAAAGCCCAGCCGGTAAACGCCATATGAAAAGATGATGAAGCTTCCGATCAACGCTATTGTGAATCTTTTCGTGTGACTCACAACCATCACCTCCGAAAGTAATCCTGAGGTCATTTTAACATTATATTGGAGAGCAGGCAGATTCGGGGTTTTCCGGTTAATCAAACATCTGTTTAACTTTGGAAGGCTGTATCGCTTTGTAAGTATTGAGGAGATTATTAAAAAAGTTGGAACTTTCCCATATCTAACGAAAAAAGAGTTACTTGTGACCGAAGCGAGCTTGACTTCATAAATATCTAGTGGAAAAAACCTCCTCGTGCCCAAAGCGAGCTAATCTTCACACATATCTAATGGAAAAAGAGCCCCTTGTGACCGAAGCGAGTTAATCTTTATACATATCTAGTGGAAAAAGAACCCCTCGTGACCGAAGTGAGCTAATCTTCATACATATCTAGTGGGAAAAAAGCCTCCTCGAGACCGAAGCGAGCTTGTCTTCATGCATATCTAGTGGAAAAAGAGCGTCTCGAGACCGAAGCGAGCTTGTCTTTATACATATCTAGTGGAAAAAAAGCCTCCTCGTGACCGAAGCGAGCCCGTCCTAATACATATCTCGGGAAAAAAGAGCTGCTGGAGCCCAAAGAGAGCCCGGCATCATACATATCCATATAAATGTACTAGACAACCTCCCTAAAAATATAGAAAAAGCTGCGTCATATACAAATTCCAAAGAGAGTGGGCAGCGATAGCAGGTATCAGTGACTTTGTTTTATAAACGGTATAGGTTAATAGAAATCCGCCAATAAGAGTGAAGATCCAAATTTCGGATGTATGGATGAAACCAAATAAGATGGCTGTGATACTGATTGCCCAAATTGGCTTCAGCTTTTTTAACAAAATCGTCAGCAAAATTCCCCTGAACAAAATCTCCTCCCATATAGGAGTCAGTAAGGTGGTATAAAGGGTCGACCCTAAGCTGAAGGCTTCAACCCGCGGGTTGGTAAGGTAATAAATAGTCATTCTGTCCAGCACCACCTCATAGTGGATACAAAATTTCAAAAGGAGATAGGGGACCAAAAGGGTAAGCAAAATTAAAAGATAGCTCATGGGCTCTTTCATCGCCTTGAAATTAACCAATGGAGCAATCATCTGCCGAATCGGCTTGAAAAAAAGAGTAACTGTCATGAAACAGGCAAACCAAGTGAACCCTCGCACTCCGCTGAAAAGGTTACTTGGAAAAGAAATTCTGCTGATAAAGTATCCCCCAACGGCAAGGATCAACAGGTAAAGGACCAAGGTAAGAGGCTTTAAAGAAGACTTCTGTTTCAATTCAGCACTTGTCTGCAGTGGCAAAGACATAAGTAGCCTCCTTTGTGGTAAAATAATACAATTAAATTATACCAATAATTAGGAATGTGTTAGGTGTTTTATAGACTTTTAGTAGGGAAAAGATATAAAAAAGTTAGGAGGGATGTTCCATGTCAGGTAAAGGAGAAAAGAATGAAAACCTAAGAGATGTAGAACGTGACTTTCAAGAAGAGAAGAAGAATGAGAGCATAGAGGATCAGAGCAGGAAGCCTGATCAGCAGAATCGTTTGAAGGATCAGGAGAACTTAAGAAAATAAGGATAACTGGATGGACAACTTAAGAGATTGTAGTAAAAAAGGGTGAAATGTAAGAATTTCACCCTTTTTTGCATGAAATCCCTAAATAATTGTAAGAAAATTCAATTTTTTTGGTATATAAAATGAAACTTTCTTACCCCAAACTAAGTAGTAAAGGTAATGGAGGGGATAAGAATGACGGAAACTTTTGTTTGTGAAAAATGTGGTCATACGAAAAGCAAAACAGGAAGAATTGGAAACTCCAATTATGACAGTGTAAAGAAACCGGGGAAAATCATTTCAGGGACCGCAATGCTTATAAAGTGCTGTGCTTCCTGTGGAAATGTGGATTCTATGACTATTGAGGATCCTGATAAGTTGTAGCTGACTGATAATAATGTTCCGAGGATAGGAAATCTCTAATATCTTTATTTTGGATCGGTATGTTCATTGCTATATTTGGGCTTCATTTACAGGAAACAGGCAATCAGCAAATAGGGTCGGCTATCCAGTGAAAAGGAGCAAAATCAGATAGTTTTTTCATAGTAATATGCCTCCTTCGCAGGAAAAAAATTTATTTTAACATTACTATAAAATTGGCTCTGTTAGTCTATGGTGTTGTTATTTAATAGCTGTTTTCGCAAAGGTTGTGGCTGTTCAAATGTATTGGATTTCCGCTCCAGGCGTACGACTCCGCGGGGCGGGCGGTGAGCCCGCAGGAGGTCGTACGCCTTCCGCTACAATCCCCCCTGAGTAAAAAGGGGAGTTCTCTCAAACCCAGGGAACACTAATTTATATGGTCATAATATGACTCCTAGCTTATCTAAGGGGGTAACTGGAGTCGCACAAGTGGATTGGAAGTCAAATTATTCATTTTAAAACCAACAACGTTCTTTAACAGAGCCATAAAATTTACCAGTCGAGCGGACTTTACAGCTTTTCGCAATCCAATGCTCAATTATGGTACAATCAGTTACGACAAAATGAGCGAAGGAAGTAATACGATGAGCAAAAGAGCACCCGTTAATAAAAACGATTATATAGAGGATGCCTATTTCGAGGACCTGACCCACGACGGGAACGGGGTCACGAAAGTCGACGGTTATCCATTGTTTGTACCCAATGCCCTTCCTGGTGAACGAGGAAAAGTTAAAGTCGTGAAGGCGAGCAAAAACTATGGCTTTGGGAGGCTGGTTGAGCTTCATGAGGAAAGCCAATACCGCCAGGAACCGCCATGTCCGATTTACCATCAATGCGGAGGCTGTCAGGTTCAGCATATCTCCTACGAAGGCCAGTTGAAGGCAAAAGAAAAGCATGTCCGCGACGTCATGGCGCGTATCGGCAAGCTTCCGGAAGTGCCGGTTCACCCGACCCTCGGAATGGAAGATCCATGGAGATACCGCAACAAAGCAGCCGTTCCGGTAGGTGAAAGAGAAGGCGGCTTGGTCGCCGGTTTCTATCAGCAGCGCAGCCACGAAATCATCGACATGGACCGCTGCATCATCCAGCATGAAAAAAATGACGAGATCGTCCAAAAGGTAAAAGAAATCTGCCAGAAATACGGAATCCGTCCTTATAATGAGGAAAAGCACCGCGGAACACTAAGACATATCATGTCCCGTTACGGATACCAAACAGGCGAAGTCATGGTGGTCCTGGTGACCCGCACTGCAGACCTTCCGAATAAAGATCAGATTGTAGAAGAAATCGTCAGCTCCATTGAAGGAGTCAAATCGGTCATCCAAAACGTGAATTCCAAGAAAACAAACGTTATCATGGGAGACCAAACCAATGTCCTTTGGGGAGAAGAAGTCATCTATGACTATATCGGCGACGTCAAGTTCGCTATTTCAGCACGCTCCTTCTATCAGGTGAACCCTGACCAGACAAAGGTGCTCTATGAAAAAGCACTAGAGTATGCCGACTTGAGCGGAGATGAAAATGTCATCGACGCTTACTGCGGAATCGGAACGATCTCTCTATTCCTTGCTCAAAAAGCAAAGAAGGTATACGGAGTCGAAATCGTCCCGCAGGCAATTGAAGACGCGAAGAAAAACGCTGAATTGAATGGCTTCACCAACACAGAATTCGAAGCAGGACCTGCAGAAGTCGTCATCCCTAGATGGTACGAAGAAGGAATCAAAGCAGACGTCCTCGTCGTCGATCCGCCTCGGAAAGGCTGCGACGAAGCCCTGCTGAATACGATTCTGGAAATGAAGCCCCGTAAGGTTGTCTATGTATCCTGTAACCCGGCGACTCTGGCACGTGATTTGCGAGTGCTGGAAGACGGCGGATACAAGACGCTTGAAGTGCAGCCGGTGGATATGTTTCCGCAGACGATGCATGTTGAGTGTGTGTCGCAGTTGGTTTTTAGGTAAAAGAATACACTAATTAGGGACAAGGATAACCTTGTCTCTTTTTGCATGTTAGGGACAATTAACCTGTCACTCTGTCCCATTTTACAGGAAAGTAGTTGGAGGTAAGTCATTTAGAGATGCCAGTCGTTATCACTGCTATGTCGTTACACTAGTACTAAAGGAACTTTAATTTTGGGAAGTAATTTCGTCTGAAAAACTAGCGGAAAAGAGTGAGGGTTAGTAGAGTTTATTCGCAATAAAGAGGTATTGATATTCAAAAAACGGTGTCCTAGTTGTTGTTTACTGATGGATATAATTCCAGCTTGTCCAAATCTACAATGAAATTGTAATTCATCAAGATATCCAGCCCAAGTAGTCCATTATGATTTTTTGGAAGGACTCCTACATCGATTTCGATATTCTTTAAAGTGATTCTATCGATTATAATTTCATCCATTACCTTGGTATAGAATGGTACTGAGCCCCCAATTCCATATGCTTCATAGATATCGTCCCCATTTTCATATGTTACCCCAATTTCTTCTAATACGTCGGGGCTGATCACCGTGTGAGAGGAACCAGTATCAATAATCATATCATCGACTTGTAATGTTCTTCCTTGAAAAGTAACTCTTAGTGACGTTGTAATAAGTTGTCCATCAAACGATATTTTCACTAATTCCGCCTCACCCTGATCAACGGATCTTTACGAATATGAACAATACATTCCTCGTTCGATGTATGGTACACAATATTTCCAGGGTCTACATTGAAAAATTCCTTGTTCGCATCTTCTCCTGGTATGGCCCGAATCGGTGCGACTTCATCGATTATTTTTTTATCCTCTTCCTCGTAGAAATGTAGAATCGATACTAATACAAACTGGTTTGGAAATAATTCTCTAACTTCCTGCCACTTCATATACCATCTCTCCTTTTTTCTTTATTATAAGCTATAGCTAATTTCATATCACTATTTGTGTTAAGGGATATCATACAACTTCTACACATATAGATTAGGACGGATATAAACGCGCAAATAGTTACTGAGCTAATTAGTCCTGAGTCCTTATTCGCTTGTCTGAATGAACCCAAATCACTACGCCCCCTTGACATCCCCCGAATTTAAATCAATGATAAAGTTACAAATTATAAGGGTGATTCCAATGAAAGAGTCCATATATATCTTAAGAATCGATGACGACGAGGATATCAATCGCCTGCTGTGTAATATTGTCAGTAAAAGCGCCTATTGCCAAGCCCGCGTATCCTAGGACGGAGGCAATGATTTACCTGGACAGCGGGAAGTGGGTTATGGTCTTGATTGATTTGATGCCCTTGGGGTTGTCGGGTGAAGAGATCTTAAAAAAGGGTAACGAGTGAGAGCAATATTCCGTCATTATCATTTCGGCGAAGCTTGAGACACAATGAGAGCAATTGACCATGATGTGTGAACCGCTGCATCCATTTTTTCAAGCCTGATGAGAGGTTATATTAGCCTGCTGTTTTATATATGATATCAAGAGATTGGGGCAAGCGGGAATGAAGATTATGTATCTTTTACTATTCTTAATGAGTGTATTATTACTTGGAGGCTGTCAAATGAAACAAGGGGAAATGATGGTTTTGTTAGACGAGAAAGTGATGGAGGTAATTGTATCAGAGTCAAATGGAATAGGAGACATGAATCTGGAAGCTTTAATACATATTGATGATAACGAGGGGATAAGTGTTGTTGAGAAAGCAATCACGACAGCGGCAAAAAGCAATGTAAGCACAAGTGATACACCCGATTATGACATTGTTGTAAGTTATGGAGATGAATTTCCCCCTCACGCCATTCATTTGTGGTTAGGAGAAGAGGGAGAGCAAAGTACGTTGTCGTATATGGTTGGAGATGGTGAGATGTATACAACAACTGCGAAGGCAACAAAAGAATTAAGAGACTTGCTGTTATTTAAGCAATAAAGATGAGTAAGGAGTTTCCTGTATGTGGGATATAAGTTTTAATATTATTGGATTTGTCATCGGATTTTTAGTATGGGGGACAATTGGATATATTGCCTATAGTATTTATAGGAAACAAGAGGCTAAACCGAGGGTGTGGAAGATTGCGGTTGTCATTGTGGCAGGTCTTTTTTCTTTTTCAATTAATTGGCCTATGTTTGATACGGTGATTTCACTATCCATTTTACCTTTAGGTGTATGGGTTTTGTATGGTCTTTTAAAAAGAAAAGAGGGAAGATGGGAAACGTACCGCCGTTTTGCATGGTTAGGATTCTGGGCTAACTTCATCTTCTTGATCTCCACTTTCATCTCAATGCCAATTCACAATGCTTTCTATCCTGAAAAACCGTCAACATATATCTCAAATGTAAGGGATGCTTACCTTATACCAATACATCCATCTGCAAAAGATAGGTCACTCAATAAAGAAGTGATTATGAGCCAACAGGCTAACTTTGAACGTGATCGTATTATGAGTGGGCAGTGGTATGAGCAGACTTACATGAATACGGACTTCAATAAGAGAAACGAACGGTTTCCGTATCTGCTTATGGATGTAAGGCCGAAATGGGGCAGTGGAATAAAGAGTATGATTTACATAGAGAATGACGGAAAAGGAATATTAATTTCCACAGCGGATAAGCAATTTTATTTTCGTGCCCAAACCTCCATTTTTAAGGAGGAGAAGCAAAGTGAATAAGAAAAAGAAATTGTATTTATTAAGTGGGATCGTTATTTTGTTACTTTTGTTCTTTATCTATCTTTCTTATTTCTCTGTCCCATCGTCTTTCCTGTCAGAGAAGCAGTTAATTGAAGAGATTAATCAAACATTTCCAGAAGCGAATGCAGATCAAATTCAAGGAGTTTTTAATATCAGTGAAAAACATATGTATGTCCCTTATAAATCAAATGGGAATAGTTACGGGAAAAGTTTCTGGATGTGGAATAAGTATAAGTGGGATTTGGTATATGTGGAAACGACAGGAGAGCCTCGAATTTGGAAGGTGGATAAAAAGAATCCTTCAACTTACCACATTGTATGGAATATACACCCTGAAGATAAATTGAAACAACTAAGTTTTTATATGATAAGAGACAGAGGATACACCATTACAGACGGTGTGAAAGAGACCTACCATCCAAGGGTGCAAATGAATGAAACTGTTTTTTTGGATGAAAACAAATTTGGCGTACTGAAGGTCCCCGCAGAATGGGCAAAATTCGTAAAATCTGTAAATGATACACAATCAGTAAACCAATCGCCAATGGATTCTTTTTTAAATAGATTATCAGCAGATCAACGGATATCTTATGGATGGGTTCCATACGAGCAAGGAAACAGAGAGACGTTTCCGAGAAACTCTGTAAACGGCAGTGGATATTCTAACGGTGAGATCGAATTAGATTATCTGATGATATTAAACGAAAATGAGATTGAAAGAAGTATGGAGTAAGCAGCAGGAACAGCAACGATACGGGTAACATATGAGGATGGCTTTGACCTATGGCGATGCTGTATCAGAGTAAAACTCACTGGCCCGTTACAAAAACCTTTCCGATTTTTAGCAATGGATAATTTTTCGGTCCAGCAGATACGTCTGGGTCGACTTTTTATTTATTTTGCAAGGAAAAACCAACATATTCAGAGGTGTGTTAAGAATCAATAATTAAATAAAACTAAATTTTACCCCGCATCAAAATGTGTTGTCAAGAATTAATTTGTAATTCTTCCTAAAAAATGTTATAATTGGTTTTAAGTTGTTTTTTACGCGAACGTTTAATGAAATATCTGATAAAAACCGAAGAGAAATTCAAACAGTTTTGTGAGCTTTTTAAGGTTATAGTACCCGAGTTATAATACAAGGAGGACTAATATATTGAATTTAATCAATGAGAAAGTTACACACAAGCGGTTTGGCATGGGAAGTATCGTTAAGCAAGATGATTCAATTATCGAAATTCATTTCGCAACGGAAAATAAGAAGTTTGTTTACCCCGATGTATTTGGAGAACATCTGAAACTACATGATAAGAGTGTCGCTAATTCACTCGACAAGATTATAGAAGAAAAGGTAATCGAACAAAAAGAGGAAGAAATGAAGAAGGAAGAGGAAATTAAACTTCAACGAAAATACCAGGAGCTTCGCATGGGACATGAAAAACTTATGAGAAACCATAAGCTTCATCCCGAATCTCAAATGGTATTCTGGTGTGATGCAGAAGAAAAGAATTCTGCCATAACAGAGTGGAAGGTCTTTTCAGGGGAAATTAAAAGTGGTGCTAACAAAGGGAAGCCTAACAAACCGATCCGCTTGCACCAAAATAGCGCAGTCCTGTTAACAGCAATAGAACCTGGCATGCCTGAAAAAGAAAGACGGATCTTGGGTGTCTATATGGTGAAGGATGAATTTATCGGTAAGCTTTGTGAAGATGGATCTATTCCTGCTCATTCAGAATACAGACTGCAGCTAACAGAACAAGAATCGGATCAGCTGCTTTTCTGGAATTACTATGTCAATGAAAAATCTCCTGATAAAATGACATGGAATACAGGGAAATACCGTTATTTTAATAATTCATGGATGGCTCAAATTTTGCGTGATATCGTTTCATTAAAAAATGACCCAGAGGAACGAGAGCGCGGACAACAATTTTTTGACCATTTTTGTAAAATGAATCAAATTATAGAGCAAGATTTACCGCAGCCAAATGGCGCATTAATGCGTATGCAGACGCCAGCTCAATAATAGAAGTGCCAGGAGGCCGACATATTTCTAACTCCTGCCGCCAGCAGCGAACAGTCCCTGACTCTGTTCGCTGCTTTTTTTTGGTGAGAATCCCCCGCATACACTATGGATATGTCGAGTGTGTGGCTAAGCTCAATTTATAATAAAAAGGGACAAGGAGGAAACCTTGTTCCTTTTTGCATTTCTGAAAGAAGGTACCATCCATCAAAACTTAAGAAAACTTAAGAAATTTCAGGGCTTTTTCTTCAGGTTTAAATTTTAAAGTAAGACTATAAATTTAAAACATTGGAGTGAAACGCTTTGAAATACATTTCCTTTTTATATCAATATATCTTCCATCCAAAAACAGTCGGCGCCATTATTCCCAGTTCGAGCTGCCTTGGTGATAAAATGGTGGAACAGATAAATTTTGATGGTGCTGATTATATTGTAGAATATGGGCCGGGTACAGGGGTATTTACAGAGAAATTAATTAAAAAGAGGAACCCTCATACGATTATAATGCTAGTAGAAAGCAATAGTGAGTTCTGCTCCATCCTTGAAGAGAGATTTAAATTGGAAAAGAATTTATATATTGTAAACGGTTCAGCTGAAAACATAGGGTTATATCTCATGAAATACCAGATACCCTATGCAGACTATGTTATATCTGGTCTTCCTTTTGCGAGTCTACCAGAACATGTATCATTCAATATTTTGAGTGAAACCAGGAAGATTTTAAATAAAGAAGGAAAGTTCATTACGTTTCAATATACTACATTCAAGAAAGCATTTATTGAGCAGTTTTTTGACAAAATAGAGGTGAAGAAGGAATTAAGGAACGTTCCGCCTGCTTTTGTGTTTAATTGTTCTAAAGCTGTGGATAAGGGGGGAGAAAATGGAATCGAACATTCTCATTGTGGATGACGAGAAAGACATACGAAATCTTATAGCTGTTTATTTAGAAAATGAGGGAATGCAGACGAAACAAGTTGAAAATGCCATTGAAGCATTACGATTGTTGGAGAAAAAGGAGTTTGACTTAATCATTCTGGATATCATGATGCCTGAAATGGATGGTATAGAAGCTTGTATCAAAATTCGGCAAGAAAGAAATATGCCAATCATTATGCTCTCAGCTAAGTCTGAAGATATAGATAAAATCAAAGGCCTTGCTTCAGGAGCCGATGACTATTTATCGAAACCATTTAACCCATTAGAATTAATAGCGAGGGTGAAGTCTCAATTAAGGAGATTTCAGAAATATAATTATGAAACAGATCATAATAAGATGGTCATTGAAATAGGTGACTTAAAGGTTAATACGGACACTCGCCAGGTGTGGGTCAGTGGTGATGAAGTCAGACTGACTCCGAAAGAATTTGATATTTTAGAGCTTCTTGCCCGCAACAAGGGAATGGTCTTAAGTGTTGAGAAAATTTATGAAGCAGTATGGAAGGAAGACTTCTTTAAGTCAGACAATACTGTGATGGTTCACATAACAAAACTTAGGAACAAATTAGAGGGAGACTCCAAGCATCCCATTTATGTTAAGACAGTTTGGGGAGTAGGATACAAAATATGAAATTGAACAGACGGAGGAACAAGTTAATTTTAAAGATGCTGGGTGTAATTGCTGTCAGCTTCTTTGTTTCGTATTGTGTTCTGGTCTTAAATGCGCTGCTATTTAAATATCTATTTGACAACAATTATTTGAATCCGGAAAGTGTATTGCAGTTCAACTTTATGAATTTTTATATATTTTCATCTGCCATTATAATTTTTATTGTTGTTTTTTTAATAATGGTGCGAAAGAAATTAGTCTATTTGAAGGTGATTTCTGAAAGTGTAAATAGTATAGCTAATGGAAGCCTTGGTCTAACGATAAAGGCTGAAGGCAGGGACGAACTGACCCAGCTTGCAGAAAATATCAATTACATGTCCAAAGAGCTGGAGAATAAGTTTGAACATGAAAGACGAATGGAAGCTTCAAAAAATGAGCTTATCACCAATGTTTCACATGATTTGCGCACACCGCTGACGTCCATACTTGGCTATTTGGACTTGTTGAAGAAGGGACAATACCAGGAAGGGCAGCAGCAGGTGTATATTGAAACCATTTATTCAAAGTCTCAGCGATTGAAATCCTTAATTGATGAACTGTTTGAATATACGCGCCTAACCGATCCTAATCTTCATTTGAATTTAATGGAAATGGACTTGGCTGCTCTATTGGAACAGATAGCTGGAGAATATACTCCTATATTTGAGGAGGAAAAGTTAAGTGTAGAGAAATTCATCATAGAAGACAGGATACCTGTCCTGATGGATGTGGAAAAAATGGTTCGTGTTTATGAAAACCTATTTGAGAATGCTATGAAATATAGTATGAAACCGTCAGAGATCATCATTAGTCTTGAATGTAAGGGAAACAAAGCCATTTCAACAGTTTCCAATAGAGTCGATACTCCCCCCGATAAAGATGTTAACAGATTGCTGGAACGCTTTTATACAGGAGATGAAGCTAGAGGAGAGAGTCGAGGAACTGGACTGGGCCTGGCAATATCAAAAAAGATAGTGGAACTGCACAAAGGAGACATCCACGTTGAGTATAAAGATGGTGGTTGGATGAACTTTATTATTGAGCATCCTATAAACCCCTGAATAAACTAAATGTCCCAACGGAAAGTACCACAAGAAGACACGCCGCGGTGTCTTCTTGTGTGTTTTTGACAATATAGCTTTCCTTCCTTTTCCTCTAATCCTTCTCTTTCTCAATTTCCGGCATTTCCTCCTGAGTGATTCCAAATGGAGCACCGCCTTCGGTATACCCTGCGATGAAGGCGAATGTTTCATCAGATTCAATTAACTCCTTCAGTTCAAGCTCTCCCTTTTTTCTCTGTTTGTTTTCTTTTTTATATTTTTGGATATCTGTTAATCTTTTCATCTTGGCCCTTTCTTCTTTGCTTATGGTAAACCCAAAACTCGTCAGTTCCTTCATTGAGTTCTTTAGGTTAAGGCGAAACCTTTTGGAGTAGGATTTTACGATATTATCTCCTTCATATTCGCTCACCCAGGAGCTTGCTATCTGTTGCCGCTCTTCCTTCGTCAGTCCCCAAAATTGTTTTTTCTTGCTTTTTCGTTTCTTTTTCTTAGCCAAATTTTATCCCTTTCTTTTAAGAATTCTTCCCATTGAAAGCCAACTACTAATATAGGAATGGGAGGGCGTGGAATGGTTAATTATAAATTGAAATCTGGCCTATTGAAAGTGGAAGATAATCAACTGGTGATGAATGATCCACAGGCCGATTGCACTTTTGTTCTCTGAATTGCTCTCTGGAAAAATTCTGAATATTAAGTGGTTACTTCTTTTCTAAATCTTGTTACAATCATAAAGAACTAGATTTTTTCAGTGGGATACTAAGATGAAAGAAGTGAGAATATGCAGCTAACCATTCGAGCGTCAGGTGCTGAGGCAGAGGTCATTTCATTTTTGCTGGCCAAAAATCCTAATAATATATATGAAAGAAGCCAAAATGGTCATCTTGTCAGAATGTTTTATAGCAAGTTTACTAAAGAAGAGGTCGAAGTGACTCTTTTTGTCACTCCGGATCCGATTGAACTTTCAAGAAACAGTTCTGAGAAGTATGATATCACTTCTTATATAAATGATAGAGAATTTGCAGTAAGCAGTATTTTTTGTACATTTCTTAGATCTGCTTTAGGAACAGCACTAAATGGAAAACCGAAAGACGAGTATGCTCCTTGGGTCAATCATGCTTTTTCGTTGAAGTTGGAGTTTGGTCCGCTGGCATCAAGTCTTTCGGATCAACAGATTATAGGGTTATATGAGCCTTTAGGATATGAGGTAGAAATTACTTATGGTGAGGCTGACTACAACCTTGATCTTAAAACAAAAAGTTCTGTTAGATATATTACATTAAAAGGTTTGACAACTCTACAAAATGGACTGAGGCAGCTGGTTGTCTTGATTCCAGTTCTTGACAACTATAAACACTACTATATAGATGAAAAAGAGATTGAAAAGATTGAAAGGTATGGCGAGGGGTGGCTCGATCATCATCCTCAAAGGGAATTTATTTTACAAAAAGCACTGCGTTTCAAGGAGATCTACAGCCAGGTAGATAATAGGATTGCAGAAGGGGATAAAAAAGAATCTCCTATTAAAGTTCGGTTAAACGATTTAAGATATGAAAAAATTATTCATCATATTAATCGTCTGGAGAAAAAAGAAAGTATTGTAGACTTTGGTTCGGGTGAAGGAAAGTTATCTCTTAGACTGGGTTTCGTGAATGGTGTGAAAGAAATTATTGCCGTTGAGCCATCAGAGTCTGCAGCGCTTAAAGCTTTGAAGCGATTCGAAAAGGCTGCACAAAAGGAAGACATCCTTATGCCAACAACCATGATGGGATCACTTTTCTATTTTGACGAAAGATTAAAGGGAAAAGATGTAATGATTTTGTGCGAAGTTATTGAACATATCGATGAGTATCGATTGCCTAAGATAATGAATACGATTTTGAACGATTACAAGCCCGGGGTTCTCATGATTACTACACCTAATCAAGAATACAACCAAGTCTATGATATGTCTGAAGGATACAGACATAGTGATCACCGTTTTGAATGGACGAGAGAAGAGTTTTATCAATGGTGTAATCAGCAAAATACTGCTGAGAACTATGAGTTGGTGTTTGATGGTATCGGAGAAGAACATGAACGGTATGGATTTCCTACTCAAATGTGTATATTTACGAGAAAGGAGCGGTAACAATGGAGGTCGTCTTACCTTACGCTGGTATTGTTCTGCTTGTAGGGCCGTCTAACAGTGGAAAATCTACTTTATTAAAAAGCTTTGTGGATAAGAAACAACTGCTTTCTTCTGAAGTAATCAGTTCAGATGATTTTAGAGTGTTAGTTAGTGATAGTGAATTCATAGATTGGAAGCAGAAGGCGAATGATGTGTCGGATGCTCTCTATGACCAATATCAAAAGATATCGAGTGAAGCTTTCTCGTTAATGGACAATTTAATTGAATCAAGATGCAGATTGAATAAGTTAACGATTGTGGATGCAACGCACTTACATCCTGATGACCGAAAAAGGTATATCGCAATCGCTAAAAACAACCATGTACCAATCACAGCAATCATATTGGATGTAGAGCAAAATATCCTGCTGCAAAGAGATGAATTACGTGATAATCCCCGAGGAAAAAGAAGAATCAAGCAGCAGTATCAAGTTTTTAAAAGAGAAAAGCGTTTTATAAAAAAAGAAGGATACCACGCATCCTATTTTATCCAACATCCTGACGAGATAGAATTAAGCAGACACTATAACAATCCTATTGAGTTAGATGTTGATAAAGGAATCGATATTATTGGTGATATCCATGGCTGCTTTGATGAAATGATTGTCCTCCTTGGAAAACTAGGATACGAACGAAATGATGAGGATTATTTTATCCACCCGGAAGGAAGAAAGTTTTTATCCCTTGGAGATGTCATGAGCAGAGGACCGAAATCACTGGAAACGATGCAATTCTTTTTAAGGCATGTTAACGAGGGTCTTGCTTACATGATTGATAGTAACCACGGCTGGAAAATCGCTAGATGGTTAGATGGCCGGAAAGTGACGTTAAACCATGGCGATGAATTTGTTGAAAAAGAATTAAAGCAATTTCAAGAACAACATGGTGAAGAACAAACCGCAGAGTTAAAAAGGCAGTTAAAGGAATTTCTTCTTGGCGCACCTTCTCATTATGTGGTAACCAAGAAGGGTGTACCGACATTGGTGTGTACTCATGCAGGAATCAAAGATGAATTTATAGGAAAACAATCACATGATGTGAGTGACTTTTGCCGATATGGAGATACAGCTGGGCTGGATGAGGGTGGTAAACCAATAAGAAAAGACTGGACCATCGATCACAAATCCAGCACATTAATCCTTTGGGGGCATGATCCGAAACCTAAGCCGCTCATCATTAACAATACGATAAATATTGATCAAGGTGTCGTTTTTGGTGGTGAGCTAACAGCATTACGCTATCCGGAAAAGGAATTTGTTTCGGTTAAAGCTAAAGAAGATTATTCAGGTACAGATAGCAATCCACTGAAAGAGTTGGAGAAAAAACGCTTGAACCCGCCGAACATTGCCAAATTCATCAATGGTTACTCAGTGCTAGCAGAGGATATTGGTGAAATACGAATACCGAAAGAAAATGTACTGTCATCATTGGACGCAGTATCTCATTATACGGTTCCGATTGAAGAGCTTGTTTATATTCCGCCTACAATGAGCCCTGCTCCCCGGCCATCTGCTTTAGAGGATTACCTTGAACATCCGAGGGAAGTTATTGAATACTACCGAAGTATGGGTGTTGAGAAAATGGTCGCAGAAAAGAAGCATATGGGCAGTCGGGGAATACTCATGCTTTTTAACAACAAGGAATCAGGTTTAAAGTACGTTGGATGTGAAACATTAGGTGTTATTTATACAAGATCAGGGAGAAGATTCTTTCATGGAGAAGTAGAAAGCGAAATTCTGCAGAGGCTTAATGACGGCTTAAATCAGCATAATTATTTTCATAAATACCAGACGGATTATGTGCTGTTAGATGCTGAGATCATGCCCTGGAATCTTAAAGCAAAAGAACTAATAAGCAGCCAATATGCTCATGTGTCTGAAAATGCCATACTGGACAGAACGATGATTAAAAGCAAGCTGGAAAAAGCTGTTCATAGTAATGAAGAATTAGAAGCGTGGCTTGCCCAATATGATGATAAACTGCACAATGCCCTTGTATTTAAGGAAGTGTTTCAAAAATACTGCTGGGATATAGAGGACATTAATGGGATTCAGATTGCCCCGTTCCATGTTCTGGCACATAGTAATGAAACATTCTTTGATAAGCCCCATACTTGGCATATGGAAAAGAATCGAGAGTTTGCTGAGATGGCGGAACTTTTTGTAGAAACAGAATATATGGTTATTGAAGATTCATCAAGTGAAGAAACGGTTATTAATTGGTGGGAAACCATCACAAGTGACGGCCACGAAGGAATCGTGATTAAACCTGAAACGTTTTTATCAAAATCGCAGGGTAAACTCATTCAACCTGCCATTAAAGTGAGAGGCCGAAAATACCTGCACATTATTTACGGTATGGATTACTTGCTGCCTGCAAACTTAGACCGCCTAAAGAAGAGAAACGTTTCAAAGAAGCAAAAGCTGGCATTAAAGGAATTTTCACTAGGGCTAGAAGGGATTCGAAGGTTTGTTAACGGCGAATCGATTGAAAGAGTTCATGAGTGTGTGCTGGGTACATTGGCAATGGAATCGGACCCGGTTGATCCGCGGTTGTGAAATTCGAAAAAGCGCTCTATGAAATCAAAACCGATGAATACTTTATTTGCCCCTGTAAATATATGACCAGAATCTTCATAGAAGTTTACGCAAAAAGGACAATTCTGCTTCTAGAGGGTTCCGTTTTGAGATGCATTTCAAATAAATGACATTGAAACTGATTTATGAATTATCATAGGTCAGTTTCTTATTATATCAAGTTTTAATAGGTTTTTAACGAGAAAATGGCAAGTCAAATGACAACACTTTTATTCTGGACAACAGCTATTGCCCTCGTAAAAAAAAAGTGCCAAAATGAGTGTCAATTACCTGGCCGTTTTGTCCGTCAAGAATCACATCATATCTGTTAAATTGGTAGTCTTATCTGTGGTGAAATAGGGATAGGGATTGGCATTGAGGTGACTTTTCTTAGGAGGTGACTGATGGTAAAGGACAAGAGCAAAATTTTATATATATTTTTTGTTTTCCTATCGTTGATAATTTTCACCCAGGGGACATATGACATCGAAGCACCCAGTTTTTTTGTGCCGGTTTTTATTGTAGCGTTGATTATTGGGGTTATCGGAGTATTTTTGTTCGGTAAAGATATGAGGTTATATAAAAATCTTTATTTCCTAAGTTATCTCATTACGATTAGTATTGTTTTTGTACCTGTTTTAGGGGTGTATTTTGAAGATGGTAACCGATTTTACGGGTTTCCAGCACAATGGTTCAGCTATTATCATATTAGTGGTTCTGTTTCCGTTGAATTATTTGGTTTTTTGTTTAACTTTTTCATATTTTATTTTAGCTTTCGACTCTTGAAAAAAATTTTGTCGAGTTCTTCCTAGTTTTAATTAGTTTGGAACCCAATAAGATTACGAAAATAACTATATGCAACAAACAGGGCATTTGCTGAACAAGCATTCGCCCTTGTTCCAGTAACGGTTAATGGAATATATGGAAACTTATAAAATAGGGGTTTCGTAATAACCCAATTGTTATATTTCAAGAAAATTAGAAGGGGGATAAATGTGAACCTACTAAGAAAGGCAAACGATATACTCGCTATCATTGGAATAGGTTTGGGGTTCTTGCATTTTTTCATTAAAGACATTCAATTGCCTGCGTATATATGGCCGATTTTTTTATTTGTGTTTTTTCTGCTAATAGGAATTGAAAAAGTGAAGGATAGGCAAGTCAAAGGGGGGTATTTGCTTATAGGGGCGGCTATTATTATGTCACTAGCAATTCTAAAAAACCTCTCCGCAAACTTATTATAATGAACACTTCATTCTTCCAGTAAAGGATGCTTAAATTGAAGATCGTTATACTGGTACCAATTTATGTTACAAGACAAAAGACTCGTCCATTGACGAGTCTTTTTACTTTCAATAACTGCCAGTTTGGGTGGCAATATGAGTGTCATTAGGCTTGTTTTTTTGGTACAAGCACCTCAAAACGGCAACCTTTAGTCTGCTTCTTGTCCTTCTTTCTCTTCTATCGTTTTTCCTGAAAATGCTCCGAGATGAATTCCCGATAAGAATGAAGCGTTGGATAACCCGAGAAGTTAGACAGCATCCCCTGAATGACCGGCCCTCTAGGATTTTCTTTTCCAATCTCCTCTTTCAGGACTTGCAGGGTAATCATCAGTTCGTCTGCATCCAGTTTATCAATTTCCTCTTCCAGGTTTTTAATTACAGTGGACAGTTTCGGCTGGTCGGAAAATAAGATATTCGATAAAACCGTTTCAGCCTTTTCTTTGGTAAAGAACGGCTGATCTTTATGGATATCCTTTACCATGCTGTCGAGCCTGTTCAGCATATACTCTGTTAAACTTCTGAGGTCAAAATCTTGTTTGGAAAACAATAGAACGCTCATATAGGATTTAATGATTCCTTCAAGAATGAGCGTGATATCCCAGGAGAAAGGTTCAATTTCAGAACCATATATTTCTATAATGTGCTTTCGGTAATTTTGGTGTGTTTCCATTTGTTTTTCAAATATGAGCTGCTTTACAGTCTCGTTTCTTGGGATTGCCTGCTCTTTGGCCAGCATAACGAGAAGGTCGCGATGGGTGATGAAATGTGAATATACCGCCATTTGTTCTCTTATTAATTTTTCCCGGGGGTCATCTATATTTTTTGTTTCTTCGATGATTGTGCTGTTAATGATGTCAAAATGATATTGTAAAATGCCTAATAACAGATCGTCCTTTGATTTAAAGTGTAAGTAAAAGGCTCCTTTTGATATGCCGCTTTCTGTTGCGATTTCCTGGACCGAGGTCGTTGAAAACCCTTTGCTTGCAAAAAGCCTCATGCCTACTTCGATTATCTGCATATCTTTTTCATTCATAAAAATCCCCCCTCACATCCTAAGTTTGACGTATATTATATCCAAAATGTGAAACTTTTGTTAACGGTGAACGTAAATACATGGGAAAAAGCAACAAAAATATTGACTGCTGACTGGTTGGTCAGTTATATTTGATATATTGTAAATAGCTTTATGACTAACTGGTCATTTATATTATAACAAAGCTGTCAACCTTATTAAAAAGGAAGAGGAAGGTGTCATTATTGAAAAGTTTAGTTAATTTCGTACTCAAAAATAAACTTGCTGTATGGTTATTAACCATCATCATTACAGTTTCAGGTATATATGCTGGAACACAAATGAAAATGGAAAGTATACCGGATGTATCCATTCCATACTTAATCGTTATGGATGTTTATCCAGGTGCAACGGCTGAACAAGTCATGGACGAAATATCTATGCCTATGGAACAGTCGATTAATGGTCTTGAAGATGTTAAGGCTGTTTACTCGAATTCATCAGCGAACGTGTCACAGATCCAAATTGAATATGAATATGGCGTTGATATGGACGAGAAAAAACGTGAGCTGGAATCAGCCATTGATAAAATTTCATTGCCGGAAGGTGCCGAAGAACCATCGGTCATGGCACTCAGCATGAATATGATGCCTGTTGTGGCATTGTCCGTCAGCAGCACTGAAGGAGATATTGTTGACCTTTCAACAACTGTTGAAGATTCAATATTACCGGAAATTGCAAAGATTGATGGAGTTGGATCTACAACAATTACCGGCCAGCATCTAGAAGAAGTAGAATTCACTTATGACCAAGAGAAGATGGCATCATTAGGGTTAACTGAAGATACTGTCAAACAAATGGTACAAGCAAGTGATATGGCTCTGTCTCTGGGCTTGCAGGAATATGAAGACGGAGAAGAGGCTCTTGCGATTGATGGTGATATCAAGACCGTAGATCAATTGAAAGAGCTGCAAATTCCGGTTACCCCTTCAGAGGCGAACCCAAATCCGTTTGTTAGATTAGGGGATATTGCCACTATTGAAACCGTTGGCAAGGTTCAGTCCATTTCCCGTACAAATGGGGAAGAGGCGATTGCTGTCCAAGTAACAAAGGGGCAGGAAGCTAACACAGTCGATGTTGTGAATGCTGTTAAAGAAGTAGTAGCCCAACAAGAAAGGGAAATTGACGGTTTGGTCATTGATGTCACACTGGACCAGGCAGAACCGATCGAAGACTCTGTTTTCACAATGGTGGAGAAAGCATTATTTGGCGGCTTGTTCGCAATCATCATCATTTTGTTATTTCTTCGTGACTTCAAGTCTACGATTATTTCCATTATATCCATTCCAGTTTCAATTTTCATGGCATTCCTGCTTTTGAACTGGCTTGATATAACGCTAAACATCATGACATTGGGTGCGATTACAGTGGCGATAGGCCGTGTTATTGATGACTCGATTGTTGTAGTGGAGAATATATATAGAAGGATGCATCTGCAAGAAGAGAAACTTCGCGGCCGTGCATTAATCCGTGAAGCGACAATTGAAATGTTTAAGCCAATTTTATCTTCAACTCTTGTAACGGTTGCCGTATTTGCACCGCTTATGTTTGTCGGCGGGATGGTTGGCGAGTTGTTCAGACCATTTGCCTTAACGATGGCGTTTGCTCTTGGTGCATCACTTCTTGTTGCCATTACAATCGTTCCGGCACTGTCGCATTTCTTATTCCGTAAGTCATTATATGGAGAGAAAAAAGCATCGAAGCATGAAGAGGTTGGCAGACTAGCAAACTGGTATAAAGGTGTACTGATTAAAGCATTGAACCACAAAATCATCACGTCAGTCATTGCCGTCTTGCTGCTGGCAGGTTCATTAGCTTTAACTCCTTTCATTGGTTTCAGCTTTATGGGATCTGAAGAGGAAAAAACGATCTATTTGACATATACACCATCTACAGGTGAACTTGATGCCGAAACCTTAGAAAACCTTGAAGAAGTTGAACAGGAATTAATGCAGCGTGAGGATATTAAGACTGTTCAGTTATCATTTAACAACAGCAATACGGCAGACGCCTCTTCTATGATGATGAGCGGAAGCAACGGAGCGCTGCTGTATCTATTCTTTGATGAGGACACAGAAAACTTCTCTGAAGTTAAAGAGGAAGTTGAAGATTACGTCTTTAACATTGGCCAATCGGGTGAATGGAAATCGCAGGACATGATGGGCGGAGGAGGCATGGCCTCCAATGAAGTAAGCTATACATTGTATAGTGAGAACTTAGATAATTTAAATACAGCGGTTACCCAGGTAGAAGACACATTGAAAGAGGTCGATAACCTTGTAGATGTGGAATCTGACATGGAAAATCCATATGTTGAGCATGTACTGAACGTGGATCATGAGGAAATACTGCAATATGGCCTGACAACAGGACAAATTGTTGGTGCATTAACGGCCTCAGGTTCTGAAGAAGTACTGACAACGGTGGAAAATGACGGTCAAGAAATTGATGTAATCGTCCAGCGTGAAGAGCAAACAGACGCAGCCTCAATCGATGAACTGCTGGAAACAGAAATCCCTACGGCAACGGGGACGACTGTACCGCTATCTGAGCTGGTAACGACAGAAGAAGGTACGACATATAACACTTTATCCCGTAGTGAAGGCGAATATTACGCAACTGTTTCAGGTACTGTAACGACTGATGACGTATCTGCAGCAACCTCTCAAGCTGATAAAGGAATTGATGAGCTTGATTTACCAGAGGGTGTGGAAATCGGAGTAGCTGGTGTTGCAGCTGATATGGAAGAAACGTTCACACAGCTGGGAATTGCAATGCTTGCGGCAATCCTCATTGTTTATTTCATCTTGGTAGTAACATTCGGTGAAGGATTAGCACCATTTGCGATCTTGTTCTCATTACCATTTGCTGTGATTGGTTCCTTTGTAGGACTATGGATCGCAGGTGAAACCATCTCCGTTTCAGTTATGATGGGTCTATTGATGTTAATCGGAATCGTCGTGACAAATGCGATTGTACTTGTGGACCGTATCATTCATATGGAACGCGATGGAATGCCGCTGCGTGATGCGATTGTTGAAGCAGGAACAACAAGGCTTCGTCCAATCCTGATGACTGCAATTGCTACGATTGGCGCTATGTCTCCAATGGTACTTGGCGGTGCCGGATCTGCTCTGATCTCAAAAGGGCTGGCCATCACTGTAATTGGCGGTTTGACATCATCAACAATCTTAACCCTATTGATCGTACCGATTGTATATGAAGTACTTTCAAAAATGTTGAAGAAAAATCGTAAAGAAGTAGAAGAGAATTAAGAATGAATTTTAGGCAGCCCCCTCAATTTTAAGTTTAACCTATCAGTTGAGAGGGAGGAAAATCAAATCAAATAAAGAATAGCAGACCGAATCGTGAAATTTTTGGTCTGCTATTCTTTTTTTATTGTAGGGTAAGAGCAACGGAGCTGGCAGCCGGATATCAACTTGAGATTGACCTTAAGATACTATCTTTTACCGCAATTTTCGGAACTAATTATTGGGAGAGATTCCTTTAAAGCACAGGAGCGTGTAACAAGGGATTCTAGAGTGATAGGAATTATGATGAAAAGGTGGGGTGAAATAAGAAAAATGGTTAGTAAGAGGTGAGTAGAAAGTAAAAAAAGACGCTAATGTATGCTATTGTTGTTTCTTTCTAAACAGAGATTTCATTATTAACCAACTCAAGACTCTGAGGAGCTTAGTTATCAGATATGCTTGTGAACTTGCTTACTCCATATAAAAGGATTTACACAACTATTATTATCCGAATATTTTAAAGGATTTTTCCCTTAATTGTATTGGTCTCTTTTATAATGGCTCTGTCAAAGAACATTGTTTTTTATAAATAAACATGTTGACTTCCACTCCAGATGAGTAACTCCAATCAACCACGAGATAAACTAAAGAATTATGTAGGGGAGCTCTCGATACATGCTTGAAACACTAATTGGTTTTAGGGGATTGGAGCGGAAGGTGCACGACCTCCTGCGGGACTAGCGGGACAGGTGAGACCCCGCAGGCGAAGCCGAGGAGGCTCACCGCCCGCCCCGCGGAGTCGTGCGCCTGGAGCGGAAATCCAATACATTTCAACAGCCACAATTTTTGCGAAAATAACGTTTAAATAACAATATTGACTAACAGAGCCTCTTAAAAAGCGCAGATTTTGTCGATTTGTTGCAGCTGACAAGCTGGATAAATTATGAAATAATCAACTTAATAACTTCAAACTCTAACATTTTCAATTTTGTTCTTCCCCCTCTTACAACATCTTCTTTTGCAACCCTGAAGAAAATCCAAAACGATTGTACCTCTCATATGCATTCTTAAATTCATTTCTATCTAAACTCTCTTTTTCTTCCCTATATGATTTCTAATTATTTTTCCCTGAAAGGGGTGATGAAAAAAGAAAAGAATTAATGAGCTTTTTTGCGTTCGAAAAAATTTTAAGGAGGATGGTTCATGAGCCATGAAATGTTAGGATGCAATAGAGAAGGTGAGGAAGTTGCTTATGCGCGTTTCAGCATGGGTAATTCCAATGCGTTTGTACTGTATGATTTACTGGATGCCCACCACTATAATGCTGGAGTCAGTGGATCAGGAAAGAGTCACAGCTATTCACCCCTGCAAATGGAAAAGGCTTTTAATGGCTGGAAGAAGCTTTACGGAAAGAAATCTCAGTCAGAAAGCGGTGCTGCAAACTGGGATGGGAAACAAATTAATGAGTTTATTCTTAACTGTTTTAAGACAGCGCAAAAAGAAGGAAGTGTAAAAGTTTTATTTTACTGATGAGCAGTTAACGTTTTTCAAACTCACAACCCATTCATTATAAAGTCTTCAACCTAACCCGACGCAATTGTTTCCCCTAAGAATAACCACTCACCCGACCACTCAAGATAGTTGACTTTAACATTGACCGCCTTTGTATTAAGGCTATCCCTTTCGGTTGATGAGGAGAAAAAAACAATTTACAACTAAAATAGAATACTTTTTAACATATCATATAACATAAAGAATAGCAGACCAAGTGGTGAAGTTTTGTGTCTGCTATTCTTTTTTTTAGTAAGGACGAATCAACGGAAGTGTCAACTGATGCTTCCATGAGCCCGTAACGGAACATCAACACATGATCAATTTTGAAAATTCGAACAATTAAATTTTATCATAAGACCAATCGGTAACAGACTAACTAAAATTGAAAACATTAAGAGTGTGGAAATCGTCCAATTTCTGGGAGGGGTAATTATATGAAAACTGGTATGCTTTTGTTTATTATCGGATTAGTGATGTTTATGCTGGGAATATATTTATCAACCTATTGGGCAAGTATTGGAACTTTAGTCGGCATCATCGGTGGATTGGTGATGGGGATTAGCTCCTATTTTTTGGGAACAAAAAGACAAATTCCTAAATCTAAATAAACTTACAAGTATTTAACTAAAGGATTACATTAATATTGTCGCTTACTTAGATTATGAGGGATGTTCAAGGTAACGTTTACTGAACAAGCAGCCGTGCTTTGTCCAAGGGCAGACTAGTTGAATAAGTAAAAACTAACATTCATACTAGCTTATTGGGGGGATGTTTTTGAAAAACGCGAAGTTAAGAATCGTATGGATTATTCCAAATGTATTTTGTTACTTAATGCTGGTTGGATTATCAATATGGGTAGCGGCTAATAGTGAAGGATTACAAGAAATTAATAGATTATCGATTTACGTTTTATTTATGATTTTACTTTTCTTAGTGTCAGTATTCGGTATTACCGATATATACTATGATGATTCAAGATTGGAAATAGGTTATTCTATTCCATTAAAAGTTAAAGACAAAGAATTATTGAAACAATATAAGATTTTAGGTATTGCAAATGCGAATATCTATATTGATGATAAGCAGGTTGGTTATTCTTCCGAGGCATCTTTTCAAAATGAATATATTTCGGGCGTAATTAAAATAGAAGGTGATCAGATACCTAAGTCTTCAGATTTGGTAAATGTTAAGCTGGACATCACGGAAGTGTTAAACAAGAAAGGACATTGGCGATTTGACTTAGCGGCCAAGAAAATCGAAAGAGATAAGTTAATCATTCCTGAAAAAGATATCAAATCAGAATCAGGAAATTATAGTCTCAGCATTGACTCAGTGGAATTAACTCCTAGTAGTACAAAGGTCAAGTATTTCTTTTCACTTCCCTCCAATTTAGATTTCAATGAACAAGCATTAACCTTTAAACTAATTACAGATGATGGGGAAGAAATAGGCTTAATAAAGACCGGTAGAATTTTTATTGAACACAGGGAAAGGCGTAAGTATTTAAGCAGTCAAATAAATTTTGAACCAATAGAAGATGAAGTGAAATCCATAACTATAATTCCTATTGTTAAGGAGGAGAAGGGTAAAGATAAAAGTTTAAGTGAACTTGAACTCGTTGTACCGGTTTCTGAATAATAATTTTGAGCGATTGCATTATTAAGTGGTCGCTCTTCAACTACTTTAAAGATATTAAGAAGGTCAACGTTGAATAGACGATATCAATATAAAAGATATTAAAATGAAATTACCAAGTTATACGTCTTAGAGGGACTTTGGTGTTAAGGTTTGTTGATGATTTAGCAGGTGCTATATATGATATTTTGAAATTTATTATTAGGTCGATTAGCTATTTATTACCGGTGATTATAGTTGCGGCTCCAATGTATTTAATTGTTTGGATATTCGTTTTTTTTAAGTAATTTGATAGGGGTGTCTGCAAAAAAAGGATCCATCTATTCCTTCAGAAAAGATATTATCTCCGGCTGCCAGGCAGCTCTACGGACGGAATTAGAGGTTAGTTGTAACTTTTACTTATCTTTATCGTAAGAGTATTAAAGTGAAATTTATTTATTGAAGTAAAGTATAACTTGTAAGGGGCGTAAATAAATGGATTTTAGTATTTGGATGTATATAACGGTTTTTTTATCACAGTTAGTCGGGGTTGCCTTGGCATTTGCTATTTTCACTTCAATTTACCTTAAAAATAAAGCAAAAGGACTTGTCAGCCTTGCTATTACCTTTTTATTAGTGACTTATTCACTAATACAAGGGTTTAATGCGTCGATAATTTTGGGAGTTGGTATGATGATTATTATCATTGGATTATCGATAGTTACTTACTTTATGCTTCAAAAGAAGATGAAAAATGAAGTTACTTAATAGTCGGATGCAACAAATAAATATCAGCTAATCTAGCCGGCTATTTCCCTTGTGCAAAGGGATAATGGAGTAATGATATGAAGGAGTGATTATGTGGAAATCATTATAGGATATTTACTAGGTGCTTTTGTCTTAGTCTTATTCTTTATTTCATTGTTTAAAATGGTAACCAGTCGAATGAAAAACTCCAATAATGAAACAAATGAGAGGATAAATAACTTAGAAAAGCGAATAGACGATGTGGAAAATAAGTGAATTATCATCAACCATTGGGTGCTTAAATGTCATATCAAAGGAGCATCCGCATTGACTGTTTTTCATAAGATATTAGTCCTTTTTACCACCTGTATTTGATTGGAGCGGAAGGCGAGCGACCTCCTGCGGGATTAGCGTGACAGGTGAGACCCCGCAAGCGAAGCTGAGGAGGCTCACCGCACGCCCCGCGGAGTCGCACGCCTGGAGCGGAAATCATTACCTCAGAAAGTGTTCAATAATCACGATATTTAGAATACAGTCTTAGGATTATATTCAACAATGTAATTAACGCTCCTTTAAGCAACAGTGTGAATAGTTTTATTCTTTACTGCTAAAAGGGTCTTAAAACGGTTGCTAATTTTTCTGTTAAAAGACTCTATTCCATATAAACGTTATCATATTAAAAAGAAGGAGGTGCGAATTAGCATGCTAATTCCACCTTCAAAAGCTATGTTGTTTTCTCTTTTCAACCGATCAACCGAAAGGGTTATATTAAGGGAGGCAGTTGGTTACTTTAGCTGCCCTTGTTCTTAAAGCAAAATGTACATTCTCTTGGAATATATAACTTGAGCATCGCAAAATTACCCGTCCCAAAAGAAATAATCAGATAAGGAACAGGCACCCAGTCACGTTTTGGCCTTCTGTCGCGAGGGAGGCAGAGGTAACGGTGTTTGTCTGGATCTTTGATTCAGCGGCTTTGAATAATCAACGTAATCACGAGAAGTCTTATCTCATAAAAAAACAGGCTGTGGCTCTCTACAACCTGTTTTTTATAATGTGTAGCTTTTTAAAAAATAAACAAAGCACCTGTCACACCTAAAACGCCAATCAAGGCGAGTGAATAAACGGGTTTCACAGGCATTTCTCCGCCATTTTCCATTGCTTTACCGAACATGTAGAACACGACGGGGTGAACTAAAAAGGGCATAGAGAAAATGAATGGAATAAGTAACGCTGCATTCGTGCCGAACAGTCCTCCTTGAATGGCGGCAAAGAGTCCAAAGTGAGAGAGTGCACTTGATTGAGCCATAGCTGAATAATCAAAAGGCATATCACTGAAGCTGAGCAGCACTAAACCGCCGAATACTGCGCAAATCTGCCAGCCGAAAGAAAACATAATCAAAGCATTTACTTCTTTTTTGTCACTGCCATTTGCTTTTCGCAGGTTGCTGAGAGCCCAGATTGTCAACCCGAGTCCCAGTGCACCTAAGATGGCTGAGGGAAGGAACCATAAGCTTCCTCGTTCTGCACTAATAGCTAAAATGGAAAACACAAAAATATGACCAAAGAATGGAATATTGATCATGATAGGTGCACGGTTAGCAGCAATTTTTCCGAAATCTCCTGCTGTACATGCTCCTGTTAAACCGGAGTGTGATAAGGAACCGGCCATTCCAGGAGCAAGATTTCTTGCATGGGCTGT
The DNA here is from genome assembly GCA_051750065.1 of Bacillota bacterium. Lineage (GTDB taxonomy): Bacteria > Bacillota > Bacilli > Bacillales > Bacillaceae_B > Rossellomorea. The sequence continues at coordinate 184,892 of JBNJJI010000005.1, read as the reverse complement.
TCTTGCAAAGTACATAAGTAAGGCAATTCCGCCAAACATCCAGAATAATTGGCCGAAGAAACCGTAGAAAATGACAGAATTCATTCCTTCAATTGAAAAGGCCTCTCCAATGCGGGAGCCCCCAACCATGAAATTTCCTGCTAAAACAATTGGAATTCCGGCAAATAATAATGCACGTAAGGTAGGACCAAATGTCCACTTGTATAAAAGCGCTCCTATTCCTGCCGCAACCATCATAGCAAAGAAGATTTGAGGCAGAGCAATTAGTGAGCTGGCCCACACAGAAAGGTGATAGGAAATGAATAATACCGCCACGATGACCAGTATCTCCAAAACACCTTTACGTATATAAACATTTTTATTTTTAATTGTCGCTTTGTTGTCTATAAAGATTAACGCCCCAATAATTCCGATATAGGCAATAAGCGGGTAGTAGTTTGCTGGAATCGCTTCTGAGGCTGTATTGGCTAAAATTATTTTCGTTAATCCTTCAATTCCAAATAAAATAAAGAAAGCACGAATGATAAAAATAACTTGAGTTCTTGATGTACCAATGATTGTTTCTTCACTAGAAGGAATGACAAAATCATCATCCGGAACATCCTTATTTCCCAGTATTTTTCTTAATTCTTGTCCTCCCACAAAGAAGGTGGCTATAAGTGCAATGATTGTCGTGTTAGCCATCAAATTAACAAATGGGAATTCAATAAGACCAGGAGAAGCAACATCGCTCAACACAAGCAAATATCCAAGAGTTAATCCGAAAATCACGATAATTAATATGGGAGAGTACCTCGTACCTGCTACGACTGTACGTGAAATCAGCACCATCGGGATTAGAAATAATAAAATGAGCCAAAATTGATTTAATAATTGTAAATGAGTAACTTGTTCAACAAGATCCATATTCAAACTCCTCGTATATATTTTTATTCACAAAAAAACATGATATCGCATATTTCGTGGAAGGTAAATTATTAGTTTTTTGCAACCGTTTCCTTGAAATATCAGGGTCGTACAGGCTTTCGTCTTTTCCCTAGTTTCAACCGATATGGCCAATAATATGTAAAAGAGGGGGGGAGGGGCCGATGTTGAGAAATAGCTGAACTCAGCGAAATACCGTCTAAGGAAGGACCTCTTCAATAATCCTCATGAACAACAACGTGCCTATCTGCATTTTCACCCAAAAACAAATGATAACAGTGTGATAATTCAAAAAGTTCACCCGAATACTACCTTTTCACGAATCTATATGACATATTTCGATGAAATGTTCGTTTTTTTATGAAAAATGACTTTTATTTTAAAGTGAATTCCTATATAATCACAAACATACAGAAATAACTTAATAATCTTACTTGTATAATAGCGGGGATATGGCCTGCAAGTTTCTACCAAGTTACCGTAAATGACTTGACTACAAGTGGTTTCCTTAAACAATGAATGGCAGGCGATCTATTTCGTATGTGCTGTTCTATTCTCATATACTCCAGTGAAAAGCGAGTCGAATGTTTAGGATCACTTGTAGTCAAAAGTGATTCTTTGCATTCGGCTTTTTTTGTATTATAAAAAGCTATCTGTCTCTTTCACTATAGATGAAATGTGATATCCCACAGAGTAACTTACACGCAGGGAAATCAACAGGCCTTTAAGAGCAATTCCTTGCGAAAACAGCCTTACTAAATATGGAGGATAAAAAAGTATAACGCTTAAATCAAGCTTAAGGAGGCAACAAAATGGAACAATTACATAGAGCAATTGAGGAAAGAGGTTCGGTTATATCAGAGGGTGTACTGAAGGTGGACCAATTCCTGAACCATCAAATAGACACGAACCTAATGATTCATATCGGAAAAGAATTTGTTGAAAGGTTCCGGGATTCAAAGATTACGAGAGTTCTGACACTCGAATCTTCCGGAATTGCTCCAAGCTTCATGGCGGCAAACGAACTGAACGTTCCCCTAGTGTTTGCACGGAAGAGGAAGTCGCTCACGATGACGGATGATGTTTATACAAGTGACGTATATTCTTTTACCAAGCAAGAAACGAATAAAATCACTGTTTCTAAAAATTTCATTACAGCTGAAGACCATGTTCTAATCATTGATGATTTCCTTGCTAACGGCCAGGCAGCACTTGGCTTGACCGATATTGTCAGGCAGGCGGGTGCAACAGTGGCCGGAATCGGAATCGTGATTGAAAAGTCCTTTCAGGATGGACGGACAAAGCTTGAGGAAGAGGGTTACAGAGTGGAATCATTGGCAAGGATTCAGTCTCTGAAAGATTCTAAAGTGACGTTCTTAAAAGAAGAGGCTGTTAAATAAACATGGGATGGGGGAATGAACATGAACAATACAGTAAATTATCCATGGTATAAGAAAGAGGATACAGATGCATTCTTTGCTTTATTTCAAAATAATCTTGCAAACTTTGTGATTATTGCCGTAACAATGCTTGGAATGGGCTTCCCGGCCAGCATTGTTTTTGGAAAGGTTATCCCGGGAGCGGCTGCAGCCGTAATGGTGGGGAACCTGTATTATGCCTATATGGCAAACCGTCTTGCTCAAAAAGAAGGAAGAACCGATGTCACGGCACTTTCTTACGGTATAAGCACACCCGTTATGTTTGTATTTTTGTTTGGTGTTCTTGCCCCGGCGTATGCGTTGACTAATGATTATGAAATGGCCTGGAAGGTTGCTGTGGCTGCTGCATTTTTAAGCGGACTGGTCGAAGCCTTGGTCAGTATTACCGGCAACTGGGTGCGCAGCCAGATTCCAAGAGCTGCTATGCTGGGTGCTCTTGCAGGGGTAGCCATTACATTCATTGCCGGTGAGATGTTATTCAACACATTCTCCATTCCGGTTGTTGGTCTTGTTACACTTGTCATTATCATTGTTGGGGTAGTTGGCAAAGTAGTCATGCCGTTTAAAATTCCTGCTTCATTATTTGCCATTGTCATTGGTACAGTTTTAGCTTTCACTCTTGGCTTTCAATCAACAGATAAGATTTCAGAAGGGCTTGCTAATGTTGGATTTTATCCACTGCTGCCAAGCTTTGCTGCTTTTGAAGGAATGGGGTATTTGTTTACAGTGTTGGTTGGACTGCTTGCAGTAATCATACCAATCACGCTATACAACGCCATTGAAACTATGAACAATGTAGATGCAATGGCTGCCGCTGGCGACTCTTATGATGTTCGTGAATGCCAAGCTGTAGATGGTGTCGGCACAATGCTCGGAGCCGTATTCGGCGGATTATTTCCTACTACCGTATATATTGCGACGGTAGGGTCGAAGTCAATGGGCGCGGGGCGCGGTTATAGTATTTTGAATGCAGCTGTGTTTGGGCTGGCCGCGATGACAGGAGTTGTAGCAGCTCTGGCTGCCATCATCCCAATCGCGGCTGTTGCGCCAATTCTCGTGTTTGTCGGAATATCGATGGTCGGTACTGCATTCTCATCCAATGAAGCAAAATACTTTCCGGCTGTCGCGATCGCGATGTTGCCTTACTTTGCAAACTATGTCATGACCCGTTTTAATAATGCTGCCGGAGAAGTAGTGACAGGTATCTCGGAAGGAATCGTGCCGCTTGGACAGGGAGCAATGTTTACGGCAATCATTTTAGGCGGGATAACAGTGTTTGTTATTGACAAGCGGTTTGTTAAAGCAGGCATCTTCTCCTTAGTAGGTGCTTCTCTATCTTTCATAGGCTTGATGCATGCGCCGCAACTCGCGTTTAACGCTGCTCCGCAGTTTTCTATGGCTTACTTATTAGTCACTGTTTTCCTAGTCTATTGCGCTTATCAGCATGCAGGCAGTGCAGTGATGGTGGCTGAGGAAGAATCCATCAAAGAGAGTATAGCTTCATAATGGATATAGATATAATCCCAATTGCAAATCAATTGGGATTATATTTGATTTTAGCTCAAGCAATCTTTAAAATTGAGGCTGTGACAGAAATTCTCTATATCCCTCTATCTTTTAATGACAGAATAATCAATCAAGATTGCTTTTCTAGGCTATCCTCTTGAAAAGGAGCTTTTTATGACCACGAATTTTAAGGATTTTGTTAAGAATACAGCGGACCAAATGAGACACTATGATAAAGATGATCCAGAATGTATCATGAAACTAGTTAGAGAAGCCATTGCTTTCTATGAAATGAAATCCCGCGAGGAAATAGAAGATACAAGACTGGGCAAATCGAGATTTTTGTACATATATTCAATGGCTGAGGAGAACCTTTTAACTAAAATTGTGGAAATTTCAAAGGGAAGTTCAGATTTTGACATTGAACATGTATATGAGGGTAGAGTTATTAGAGAATATTAAGTAATGGACTGTCGAACTACACGAAGATACTACAAGAGAATGAGGAGGAAATACATATGCCAGAAAAAAGAAAGATAACCATTGCCAAAGGAGACGGAATTGGTCCTGAAATCATGGAAGCCACCCTTAAAGTCCTTGAGCATGCTGGTGCCCAGTTCGACCCTGAATTCATTGATATAGGAGAAAAAGTATATCGATCAGGAAATTCTACCGGAATCCCTGATGAGGCTTGGGAATCACTCAGACGTACAAAAGTATTCTTTAAGAGCCCTATCACAACTCCTCAAGGCGGAGGCTATAAAAGCCTGAATGTAACCATTCGTAAAACATTAGGCTTGTTTGCTAACGTAAGGCCGAACGTGTCCTACGCTCCGTTTGTGGAAACCAAACACCCTGACATGGATCTTGTCATTATCCGTGAAAATGAAGAAGATCTGTATGCGGGAATTGAGCATCAGCAAACACCTGAAGTTGTTCAATGCTTGAAGCTGATCACACGTCCGGGATCAGAAAAGATCGTTCGTTATGCATTTGAGTATGCTAAGAAAAATAACCGCAAGAAAGTAACGTGCTTCACAAAAGATAATATCATGAAGTTAACGGATGGCCTGTTTCATAAAGTCTTCAAAGAGGTTGCTGAAGAGTACCCTGAAATTGAAACAGAACACTGGATCATTGATATTGGAATGGCTAAAATTGCTGATTCACCGCAGGACTTTGATGTTGTTGTCATGCCGAATCTTTACGGAGATATCGCCTCTGATGTCGCTGCCCAGATTACAGGAAGTGTCGGGCTTGCAGGCTCCGCAAACATTGGTGACAATGTGGCGATGTTCGAAGCCATCCATGGCAGTGCCCCTGATATTGCCGGCAAAGGGATTGCAAACCCGTCAGGACTCATCAACGGCGCCATCATGATGTTAGTGCACATCGGCCAGCCGGAAGTTGCTGCCAAAATCCATAACGCTTGGTTAAAAACGCTAGAAGACGGCATTCATACAGGAGACATTGCAAAAGGCGGCAAATCAGTCGGCACAATGGAATTTGCTGAAGCTGTCATTGAAAGATTAGGCCAAAAGCCTGAAACCTATTCTCCTGTGGAATACAAGATGGCTGACCCTGAAGAAGAAGGACAATTCAAACTTGCTCCGGCAGTAAAAGACCGTCCAAAACCGAATGTTGTCCGCGAATTGGACGGAGTGGATGTATTTCTATTTGACAATGGACGTACACCAGATGAAATCGGACAGAAGCTTGAAGAACTTGCTGGTCCGGATTTCAAATTAGCTGTAATCACAAATCGTGGAGTAAAGGTATATCCTGGTGGATTTGAAGAAACCTTTACAACAGACCACTGGCGCTGCCGATTCGAATTTAACGGTTCTCAAGAAAAAACCAACAAGCAGATTATCTCTCTGTTAAATAGAATCGATGAAGCTGATCTAGATGCAATCAAAACAGAAAACCTTTATAGATTTGATGGCGAAAGAGGATATTCTTTAGGCCAGGGTCAATAAGGAAAGCGGGACAAGGCGGCGGCCTTGTTCCGTTTTTTTTGATGGTCTTGAAAACCCCCTTGCTATGCCAAGATAAAGCTGGTTTACAGATCACACCCTCCTTCCATATTAGTAGGAGGTATGCACGGTGAAGAAGCACCTGAAGAAACTTTAATTGAATAACGAGTAATTTCTAAAATAAGCGGAAATTTTCCTCTTAAACAGTGGAATTGAATACGATTTGGGGTAGATAAGCGGAATTTTTCCGCTTAAACTCAAAAAAATGAATCATTTTTTAATCATTTAAGCAAATAAGCGGATTTTTTCCGCCTATTTTAACTGTTTTAGTTACTATTTCTAAAATAAGCGGAATTTCTCCCCTTATTTTTTGAAATTTTTTACACAAGTATAAACATTCTTAAAATAAGCGGAAATTTTCCGCTTAAGCAGTGAATCCAATACGATTTGGGGTAGATAAGCGGAAATTTTCCGCTTATACTCAAAAAAATGAACCATTTTTGAATCATTTAAGCATATAAGCGGAATTTTTCCGGCTATTGCAACTGTTTTAGTTACTATTTCTAAAATAAGCGGAATTTCTCCCCTTATTTTTTTGAAATAAGCGGACCTTTTGGGCAGAGGCTTGTAGAGAGACATTAAGCTGCAGAGAAAACCCCAGTTCACACCACCGGTTTTTGATTGTAATCCTGAAAGAACAAACTTGTCCTTTCTATCACTCTTCTATCCTGAAATCCTTATCTCTTCAAAACTTCACCTGTTATAATAAAGAAGAGGGAAAGTTTGAAAACACCGGCAATTTTCTGGGTTTAATCATTTTCTAGTATAGAGCGTTTTCTCAATCGGGAGGCTGGACGTCCTCCCTGAAGAATCGTGCGCCTGGAGCGGAAATCCATTACTTTTCAACAACGAAAAACGCCAAATTGTCAGAAGGAGTGCAGGGGAATGAACGAAAAAAACTATTTATTGGACGAATCTATTGGATACAAGTTGTTTCATGCTTCACGATTGATGAACAGCAGGCTAAATCAAAACTTCCGATTCCAAGAATTCTCGATAACATATGAGCAGTGGCAGGTCCTCAGCCGTCTATATGAGGAAGATGGACTTACTCAAAATCAATTGGCGGCTAAAATTGAAAGAGATCAGGCAGGTATATCCCGTCTGATTGATAATATGATAAAAAATGAATTAGTCGAGCGTGCTCCGGATGACAGTGACAGAAGAATTAAGCGTATACTTTTGACGGCAAAAAGCAAAAAGATTCAGGGTGATCTTGAAAGCCTAGCGCTTAAGACTATTTCCCAAGCGACACGGAATGTGAGTGAAGAGGATCTGGCACTAAGCTTGAAAGTACTTGATCAGATAAGAGAAAATCTTAAATAAACAGCAGGCTGTTGGATAGAGCATTGTCCATTGGCTTGCTTTTTTTAGGCTCTTTTTTTACACTTTAATTCATCTGAAAGGGCCTGGTAAGTAAGAAAGAAAAGAGCTGCTCTCCTTATTGAAACCGCCCGCCCCGCGGAGTCGTACACCTGTGTAGGCAGTCAACATACCCTATAAAAATAACAATAATATTGACAGAGCCAACAAAAAAATAAAACACATGAAAAAAACTTCCAATTTATTATTGACAAGTGATAATGATAATTGTTATCATTTGTTTGTACATAAATACTTGTTTAAACAATTAGTGTTGAAACAAGTAAGTGGTGAGGAGATAGCAGCTCACTTTTTTTTAGAATTAGCATTGATAATAATTATCATTATCGTTGCGATCAAGCTGAAGTCATAGTTGGTGAGGAAGAAGAAGTTATGAAACTAGTCCATTTACTCATCTTGTTGGTGGTGTTATCTATTACATCGCTTTTTGTAGGCGTTTCCAGTATATCGCCTTTGGATATCTTCAGGTTAAGTGAGGATCAGCTTGAAGTTCTGCTTATTAGTCGTATTCCAAGGCTTATCAGCATTTTGATTGCAGGTATGGCAATGAGTATTGTTGGTTTGATTATGCAGCAGCTCAGCAGAAACAAGTTCGTTTCCCCGACAACAGCTGGAACGATGGATTCTGCAAGGCTTGGGATTCTGGTTGCCTTGATAGTATTTCCGGCAGCAGGAATGCTCGAAAAGATGGCAATCGCCTTTGCATTCGCTTTGCTTGGGACGTTTATTTTCATGAAAATACTAGACAAGATCAGGTTCAAGGACGCGATCTTCATTCCGTTAGTCGGTTTGATGTTCGGGAACATTGTCGGGTCGATTACAACATTCTTTGCCTATAAGAATGATCTCATTCAAAGTATCGGTTCTTGGCTGCATGGCGATTTCTCCATGATCCTTAAAGGCAGGTATGAACTGTTGTATATCAGCATACCGGCCGTCATCCTGGCTTACATATTCGCGAACCGCTTCACAATTGCCGGCATGGGTGAGGATTTTGCGGCGAATCTAGGACTTAACTATAAACAAGTAGTGAATATTGGGTTAATCATTGTGGCTCTCGTATCTTCCTGCGTCATGCTTACAGTCGGTTCCCTGCCATTCTTAGGTTTGATTATCCCTAATATCGTCACTATTTATCAGGGAGATCACCTAAAGAAGAGCTTGCATCATACAGCTGTTCTCGGAGCTCTATTCGTATTAATCTGTGACATTTTTGGACGAATCATTATTTTTCCGTACGAGGTGTCCATCGGATTGACTGTTGGTGTCATCGGCAGCGGGATTTTCCTTTATTTACTGATAAGGAGAAGAGCGCATGGGTTATAAAACAAAAATTATCATTCTCTCGATTATATCTATTCTATTAACATGTTTGTTCTTGTTCTGGGATATTGGGGAGCACTGGGAATACATACTTCCTAAAAGGGCTGTCAAGGTGTTTGCAATCATCCTGACTGGAAGCTGCATCGCCTTTTCCACCGTCGTGTTTCAAACCATTACGAACAACAGAATTTTGACACCAAGCTTAATCGGATTGGATTCACTTTATATGCTGATTCAAACGGTTATCGTGTTTTTATTCGGCGGTGCAACGCTCGCTATGATGAGCAGAGGACATCACTATCTTTTGTCTGTAGGACTGATGGTTCTATTCGCACTGATTCTATTCCGGTTCATTTTTATGAAAAAGGAAGGCAGAAACATCTACTTCCTTCTATTAATAGGCATTATCATGGGGACTTTCTTTGGCAGCATCTCGTCCTTCATGCAGTTACTCATAGATCCTAATGAATTTCTGATTGTGCAAGATTCGATGTTTGCCAGTTTCAATAATGTGAATACGGATTTGATTTGGGTTTCCGTCATCTTGTTGATACTTGTGACACTGTATTTCTTCCGATTTGTAAAGTATTTGGATGTCATGTCTCTCGGCAGGGACCAGGCAGTCAACCTGGGAGTTCCTTATGACTTTGTTGTTCAGCGTCTGCTCATCGTCATTGCAATCCTGGTCGCCATCTCAACCGCCCTGGTAGGTCCGATTACATTCTTGGGACTGCTTGTCGTCAATGTCGCTCATGAATTTCTAAAAACCTATCGGCATTCAATTCTGATCACGGGTTCGATCCTGATCAGCATCGTGGCATTGCTCGGGGGACAGCTGATTGTTGAAAGAGTATTCACGTTCTCTACAACCGTAAGCGTGATCATCAACTTTATAGGCGGCGTGTACTTTATTTATCTGCTGCTAAAGGAGAATAAATCATGGTAGAAGTGAAAAATGTAACGAAGCTGTATGGAAATAAGACAGTCGTAGAGGATGTTTCAGTCAATATCCAAAAAGGTAAAATCACCTCTTTTATCGGCTCGAATGGAGCTGGAAAAAGTACATTGCTGTCGATTGTTTCGAGGTTGATTCCAAGGAACGAAGGCTCTGTACTGCTGGAAGGAAAAGAAATCACCACGTATAAAAGCAATGATCTTGCCAAGATGATTTCCATTCTGAAACAGTCGAATAACGTGAATGTCCGGATAACGATCCGCGAATTGGTCAGCTTTGGCCGTTTTCCCTACTCACAAGGAAGACTCACAAAAGAGGATGAGAAATACGTCGATGAGGCGATTCATTATATGGAATTGGAAGAACTGCAGAACAAATTCATTGATGAACTAAGCGGAGGGCAGCTGCAAAGAGCTTATATTGCGATGGTAGTCGCCCAGAATACAGAATATGTTCTGCTGGATGAGCCGCTTAATAATCTGGATATGAAACATTCTGCGCAGATTATGAAGGCTTTGCGAAAGATGAGTGATGAACTGGGAAAGACAATTGTCATTGTCATCCATGATATAAATTTTGCCTCTTGTTATTCGGATTATATTGTCGCCCTTAAATATGGGAAGGTCATCCGGGAAGGCAGGACAGAAGAAATTATTAATAATGAAGTGTTGAAGGAAGTATTCGATATGGATTTTCACATCGAGGAAATTAACGGCAACCGAATCTGTGTTTATTTTACTTAGGTCTTAAATTATTTTTAAAATAATTTAAACATATAAAAAAATTTCAAGGAGTGGTATACATGAAGAAAAATCTATTAGGTCTTTTATTAGCTGCATTGCTTATGTTTGTTTTAGCAGCTTGCGGTACAAATGAAGAAGCATCCGGTGAAACAGAAAGTGTAGAAACGGCAACAGAATCAGCCGCATCATCAAGCGAGTCAACTGAATCAGAAGAACCAGCAGAAATCACTGTAAAGCATGAGCTCGGTGAAGCAGTCGTAACAAAGAATCCTTCTAATGTCGTGGTGTTTGACTTTGGTGCATTAGATACATTAGATAAGCTTGGTGTCGAAGTGGCTGGCGTAGCAAAAGCAGGTGCAATGCCTGGGTATCTATCAAAATATCAAGATGATAAATATGAGAATGTCGGAAGTTTAAAAGAGCCTGACTTTGAAACCATTTATGGCATGGAACCAGAACTGATCCTTATTTCCGGCAGACAATCTGCTGCATACGAAGAGTTAAATAAGATTGCTCCAACCGTATTCATTGGTATTGATAACGCGAACTACATGGAGTCTTTCACTCATAATGTTGAACTATTAGGCGAAATTTTCGGCAAGGAAGATGCTGCTGCAGAAGAGCTTGCGGCAATTAATGAAAAAGTTTCAGAGCTTCAAGAGATGACTAAAGACGATGACAATAAAGGGTTGGTCACTCTGACAACTGGCGGGAAATTAAGTGCTTATGGTGCAGGTTCAAGGTTTGGAATTCTTCACGATGTCTTTGGTGTGAAACAAGCTGATGAGAACATTGAAGCTTCCACCCATGGAATGAAGGTAACATTTGAGTACATTGCAGAGAAAAACCCTGACTACTTATTCATCATTGACCGCGACCAGGCAGTCGGCGAAGAAGCCAAAACAAGCGAAGTATTCAACAATGATCTTGTAAACAAAACCAATGCGGCTAAAGAAGGAAAGCTTATCTACCTGGATCCAACAGTTTGGTATCTTTCCGGCGGCGGCTTGACTTCAGTTGCACAGCAAGTGGATGAAGTAAAAGCGGGTCTTGAGCAGTAAGAATCATTAATGGTCCAATAAAACAAAATAGCGCAGCACCAGAACCAATGCCCATTTCTAGATGGGCATTGGTTTTATCCTAATTTAGTAATAATAAAGGGAGATATATAGGTATGACAAATCGAAATATCACCGACATAATCAAAGAGCGCAGGTCCATTAAGCGCTTTAAGAGCGACGCTATTCCAAAGGATGTTCTGTTTGAACTTTTAAATACAGCAGCCTGGGCGCCCAACCATGGTCTTCGAGAACCGTGGAGATTTGTACTGTTTATGGAAGAAGGCCGCGAGCAGCTTGCTGAAGCGATCATTAATAATCCGAATAGAGGCGGCAAAAAGAAAAGCCCGGAAATGATACAGGATATGATCATGAATATCCCGGTGCACTTACTAGTAGTGATGAGTGAAGATCCGCGCCAAAAGGAATGGGAAGAAGACTATGCCGCTGTCTGTGCTTTCATCCAAAACTTTCAGCTGGTATCGTGGGAAAGAGGCATCGGAACCATTTGGAAGACAAATCCGTTCATTCACTCACCATATTTCAGAGAACAGGTTGGAGTAAAACCTGGTGAAAAAATCGTTGGGCTGATACAAACGGGCTATCCGGAGAAAGTGCCAGAAGCTAGGCCGCGGACTCCGATTGAAGAGAAAGTCGAAATCGTTGATCATTCGACTAAACAGGAAGTTCTTGAAGTTTAACATGCACACCAGACCATCGAAGTGAAAAATTCTACTGAAGCTGAATTCCGTTATCCTCAGCTGGCACCCATTCTCATTCCTATCCTATCGGTTATGGTTTGACGGTTTTGTTGTCCTGAGGGGTAAATCCATCCGCTTGAGTTGAAAGAAAATTCAAAATTAATGATTGACAATCACAATCACGAAGTTTATAGTGAGTTTAATAACTTAATAATCAAAACTTTTTCTTATCCAGAGAGGTGGAGGGACTGGCCCTTTGATACCTCGGCAGCGGACTATTCATAGTACTGTGCCAATTCCAGTAGCGTAATGCTAGCAGATAAGAAGAGAAGGTCTTTTAAATTCGTTTATATTGCCCCCTCTTCTTAATTTTTAGAAGAGGGGGTTTTTGTATTGCATAGCTGAAACATAAAAAACATGGCTTAGATGATAGAAAACCGGATGTACCTAAAAAAAGAATAAGGATGGGATTTATATGACTAAAACATTGATTAAAGCACCATTCAGAGCAGATCACGTGGGAAGCTTGCTTCGCCCGGACAGGATTCACCGCGCAAGAAAGGAGTTTCATGACGGAATCCTTTCTTTTGAAGAACTTCACGCTATTGAAACAGAAGAGATTAAAAGAATTGTAGATAAGCAGATTGAAGTTGGATTGAAAGCCGTGACGGATGGGGAGTTCCGCCGCAGGTTCTGGCACACTGATTTTCTTGAGCATTTAAAAGGAGTAGAAGGATATGTTCCAGAGCAGGGCTTCCAGTTTAAAGGCGAGGAAACGGAAAGATACGATGTGCGTGTAACCGGGAAAATTTCTTTTAATGGGGATCACCCTCATATTAAGGATTTCACTGAATTCAAAGAAATCGTCGGTGACCGTGCCGTTGCGAAGCAGACCATCCCGAGTCCGAACCAGTTGTTCAATGCCGGGATTCGTAACCTGGAAATTTATCCGGACATAGAAGAATACACACAGGACGTGATCCAGACATACCGTGATGCTGTAAAAGCCTTTTATGATGCAGGATGCCGGTACCTGCAGTTCGATGACGTTTACATTGCCGGCCTGAATGCACCGGAAATTCCTTTCAATGACAGCGGCTATTCCCGCCAGGAACTGATCGATTTGGCACTTCATGTGGTGAACAGCGTATTGGAAGATAAACCGGAAGATCTGATTGTGACTACCCATCTCTGCAGGGGCAACTACCGTTCGAAATGGGCCTTTGAAGGAAGCTACGCTAAGATCGCTCCAACGTTATTTGCAAAAGAAAAAGTGAACGGATTCTTCCTGGAATATGATGATGATCGTTCTGGTGATTTTCAGCCGCTGGACCATATTCCGAAAGATGGTCCCCTGGTTGTACTGGGAGTTTTCACATCAAAGCACGGTACTTTAGAAGATAAAGAAAATATCAAGGCGCGTGTGAAAGAAGCTTTACAATTTGTGCCATTAGAGCAGCTGTGTATCAGCCCGCAGTGCGGCTTTGCTTCCACGCATCATGGCAATATTTTGACGGAGGAAGAGCAATGGGCAAAGCTGAAGTATATTGTGGATGTTTCTAAAGAGATATGGGAGTGAGGTTTAGCTTCTCAAGGAAAAAGAGGTGATTTGAGTTTACTTGGAAGGAAGTGCACGCCCTTTTTCCATGACGGAATTGTATTGAGATTGCTTTACTTCAATGTTATTGAAGATATTAAAAAGGTTGATGGGAATGAGAAGAAAATGGAGTTTGGATGATATTGAAGCTACGGTGTTGAGAAATGGAAAGACCGCTAATGAACAAATTGCCAAGACGAAGAGCCCTGACAGAAAGAAAAAAAGCAGGACCAGGAGCCCGGGGGAAATCGAAGCTTTGGATAGAATCTCTATACACAGATGGAAAAAGGCTGTTGAAAGCGGCAGTGTGAAGAAACTAGGGAAAAACAAATTCTATTATGATTACAGAGATATTCTGTGAAAAGGCAGGAACAAGGGGGAGTCACCTTGTTCCTGTTTTGTTTTCTCTTCGGAGCATTTGCCTGTCGGGGCTGAACAGGGCGCTTGCGCTTTTGTTCTCATCCAGCTTCAGCGCCCAGCCCCTCGGGGTCAAATGTCCGAAGAGAATAAAAGGAAAGACCGCCTTTTTTCTCTTCGGAGCATTTGCCTGTCGGGGCTGTTCAGGGCGCTTGCGCTTTTGTTCTCATCCAGCTTCAGCGCCCAGCCCCTCGGGGTCAAATGTCCGAAGAGAATAAAAGGAAAGACCGCCTTTTTTTCTCTTCGGAGCATTTGCCTGTCGGGGCTGTTCAGGGCGCTTACGCTTTTGTTCTCATCCAGCTTCAGCGCCCAGCCCCTCGGGGTCAAATGTCCGAAGAGAATAAAAGGAAAGACCGCCTTTTTTTCTCTTCGGAGCATTTGCCTGTCGGGGCTGTTCAGGGCGCTTACGCTTTTGTTCTCATCCAGCTTCAGCGCCCAGCCCCTCGGGGTCAAATGTCCGAAAAGAATAAAAGGAAAGACCGCCTTTTTTTCTCTTCGGAGCATTTGCCTGTCGGGGCTGTTCAGGGCGCTTACGCTTTTGTTCTTTCATGCCTATTTCAATTAGTGCTATTATGATGAGTAAATACTCGTGTTTACAAGGTTAGTAATACTGGAAGGAGAATTACAGTGGATTATAAAGTGAATGAAAGTGGCAAAATCACCGTGACTCCTGATTTTCCTGCTCATCTAGTGGAGAACTTTAGAAGCTTTCTGGACTATCTGATGACACACAAGATTAACTTAACGAGAAGAAACGCTTATTTTACAAAAAAAGATTTGCTTTCCCTCTATTCCAAAATGAAGGGTGATATGAGAGAGGTTCCTAATTATTCTACACAGACGGACTACCCTATTGTTCATTTGTTTTATGAACTTTCGCTTGTATTAGATTTTATAAAAGTTCGTCGTACTCAAACGACAGCGGCTGCTATGATACAGACCGATCGGATTGAAACTTTTTTGGAACTGACAGCTGCCGAGCAGTATCTTTCATTGCTTGAGGCGTTTTGGATGGAAGCAGATTGGAAAGAGCTTCAAGGCGAGAAGTGGGGGAGAGCGCCGCTTACAGTGCGTCTTTTATTTGAAGAATTAGAAGGATTTCCTGCCAATGAAGTCATTCAACTGAAACATCATCCCGAAATAAATAATGATGTGAGGGAGTTTGGGTCCTTTTTCTACTACTTTAGTTACTTTGGATTTTGGACAGTCGCGATAGATGAAGAAAAAACAAATGAGCTTACTTTCGCTAAATTCATTGAATTAACACCATTTTTCAAAAAGATTCAGCATGTCTTGAGCGACACTTGGGAAATGTACTCAGATCCCAGAGAGGAGCAGGCCTTTGCTCAAATGGGAGAACTGTTTGGGTTGCCTAGCGGGATGGATGAAGAAACAGAAGAGGAAATCGAAGAGCCCGCAGAGTCCCTTACAGCCTTATTAAGCCCTTATTTTTCAGAAAAGGAATTAAGAACGACGTTAAAAAAGAAGCAGACGGTCTTTCAGAATGGAAATTACCTTTTTAAAGTGAGCGAGGGTTCTGGTTGCTGGATAACTCTTATACTCTCCAGTTCTCATACCTTATTGGACTTGAATGATGCTATTCAGGAACACTTTGATTTATTTGATGACCATTTTTATGCTTTCTATATGGATGGAAAAAAATTCAGCAAACACTTCTATCATGCGCCGATGGATCCTGCAGGCCCCTATGTTAATGAAGTGCAGATCGGCGGCTTGGATCTATATGAAGGGCAATCGTTTCTCTATCTCTACGATTTCATCTCGGAATGGGAGTTTCGTATTCAGGTACAAAAAATCACTGAAGAAGAAGAGGTTGAAGAACCATTATTGAGAGAGAAGTTCATTGATGATCCAGAGTAATAGAACTGGCGGCAAAGTTATAGTGAGGTAGAAATTTGTAATGCGAGGTCTGACAAATGAACTTAAATAATTTTAAAAAAGTTGTAAACAAGAAGATTCTTAGTAGGGGATACGACTATTATGTTGATGGGAATATTGCCGAAGCCTTTAAAAAGCGGGACAATGAGTATCTTTTTGTAATTGAAGGAACCCACGATTATCAAGTGGTAGTTGAACTTGGTCAGGATGGAGAAATCTTGCATTCCCGGTGTGATTGTCCTTATGATTTTGGCCCAATTTGTAAACATGAGGCGGCGGCTTATTATCAGTTGGGTGAACTCGTGAAGCATCCTGAGAAGGAAAGGGAATTGACTAAGGTCGGAGAAAATCAAACGATCCGTGACGTATTAAGGAATCTATCAAAAGAAGAATTGATACATATTATTATGGATATTACCAACACGGATGGAGTGTTAGAAAATAGTTTAATGCTGAAATACTCTGAAGGAAAAAGTGAACAAGAGCTGGAGTCCTGCCAAAAGCTGATTGATGAGATTGTGAGGAAATATACGGGCAGTAGTGGATTTATTGACCTTAGAGATACCTCTCACTTTACGAGTGAGTTGGAAACAGTTCTTCAGAAGGCAAAGGATACTGTAGATTCTCAGCTGGCAGCGGATATTTCCTTACTGCTTCTTGAAGAAGTGCTTTATTCCTTTCAATATGCAGATGATTCAAGTGGAGAAATCGGCCATCTTGTCGGACTGACTCTCCAAGCGATAGAGGAAACTGCTGTGTACGTACAGGACGATAACAGAGAAAAGATATTTATGAAACTGTTAGCATTTTCAGAGAGTGAAAGTTTTGATGGCTGGGAAGATTATAGAATTGATTTGCTGAGTATTTGTTTTATATTTGGGGATGACGAAGATTTTCGAGAGCGGTTAAGAAGCAGCATTGAGTCCTTGCTTAGAAGAGATTCAGATGAGGACTATTCGAAGTATGAACGCGAAAATCTGCTTCAATTACTATACGATTTAATTGATCAGTATGGAACAGAGGAAGAAGCAACTCAGTTTACCAAAGATCATCTTCACTTTTCTTCCTTTAGAGAACAATTGTTGGAGCAGTATCTTCAACAGCAAAAATTCGAGGAAGTCATTGAGATTGCTTTAAAAGGGGAAGCGCAGGATGAAGAATATGCTGGGCGGTTGAAAAAGTGGAAAACCTTTCGTTACAGAGCTTATGCTTCTCTAGAGATGAGACAAGAACAGCAAATGCTAGCAAAAGAAATGTTTTTGAGTGGAGATTTAGACTACTATCATGAATTAAAAGTCTTGGGGGGAAATCACGAGGGATTCTACGAAGACCTTAAGCAAGAGCTGAAAGACGAGTGTGGGCTGCATAATCATCACTTATTTTTGAAATTGATAGAAGAAGAGAATGATCTTGAAGAGTTGATGATGTTTGTCAGGGAAAACACTAGACTTATTGAGAAGTACGCCGGCAAGCTGGCAGACCATTATAAAGAAGAAGTTATCGAGATTTATAGAAACTATATATTGGCAACAGCAAAATCTGCGTCCAACCGCAGTCACTATAGGGAGGTAAGCCGAAAAGTTTCCGGGTATAAAGAGATTGCGGATAAGCAGAAAGTTCAGGAAGTCATCGTTGAAATGATGGCACTTTATAAGAAAAAACCGGCTTTTTTAGATGAATTGAGTAAAGTTCGCTGAATGATATAAGTTCGTGCAGGAGTGATGAGATGGCTAAAAAGAGAAGTGCAGAGGCGTGGGCCGAAGCGAAAAAAAGATGCCGCTTAAATGAGGCCGATATTAGGATGGCGAAGGAGCTGGGGATGACTCCAAAGGGCCTAATTAAGAATATCCCCTCCCCAAATCAGCAGGTGGAAAGCTCCTGTTAAAATATGGGTCAGGGACATCTATGAGGATAAGTTTGGAAAAGTATTGGGGGCTGATACCACTTCAGGGAAAAGAATGACTGAAACCAGCCCCATTATTGATGATAATGACGATGATCTGCCATTTTGAGGTGGCAACTATTTTTGATTTGGAACCTATGAAGGATGATGTTTGGCTGAACAACATCGATTCATAGGTTTTTTGACATCATGCAGTATAAATGGAATTTAAACAGCATCACCTATAGGGATTGGTGGGTTTGATGCAGTATAAAAGGAGTTTAAACAGCATCAATTCTAGGGATTGGTGGGTTTGATGCAGTATAAATGGGTTTTAAACAGCATCATCTATGGGGGTGTGTGGGCTTGATGCAGTATAAAAGGGTTTTAAACAGCATCACCTCTAGGGACTGGTGGATTTGCTGCAGTATAAAAGGAGTTTAAACAGCATCACCTATAGGGGTATGTGGGCTTGATGCAGTATAAAAGGTCTTTAAACAGCATCATCTATAGGGATTGGTGGGTTTGATGCAGTATAAAAGGTCTTTAAACAGCATCATCTATAGGGATTGGTGGGTTTGATGCAGTATAAAAGCTCTTTAAACAGCATCAACTCTAGGGACTGGTGGGTTTGCTGCAGTATAAAAGGTCTTTAAACAGCATCATCTATAGGGATTGGTGGGTTTGATGCAGTATAAATGGAATTTAAACAGCATCACCTATAGGGATATGTGGGCTTGATGCAGTATAAAAGCTCTTTAAACAGCACCAACTCTAGGGATTGGTGGGTTTGCTGCAGTATAAATGGAATTTAAACAGCATCACCTATAGGGATATGTGGGCTTGATGCAGTATAAAAGCTCTTTAAACAGCATCAACTCTAGGGATTGGTGGGTTTGATGCAGTATAAATGGAATTTAAACAGCATCACCTATAGGGATATGTGGGCTTGATGCAGTATAAAAGCTCTTTAAACAGCATCAACTCTAGGGATTGGTGGGTTTGATGCAGTATAAAAGGAGTTTAAACAGCATCAACTCTAGGGATTGGTGGGTTTGATGCAGTATAAAAGCTCTTTAAACAGCATCAACTCTAGGGACTGGTGGATTTCATGCAGTATAAAAGGAGTTTAAACAGCATCACCTATAGGGGTATGTGGGCTTGATGCAGTATAAATGGAATTTAAACAGCATCACCTATAGGGATGTGTGGGCTTGATGCAGTATAAAGGGGTTTTAAACAGCATCACCTATAGAGACGTGCAAGTTTGCTGCAGTATAAAAGCTCTTTAAAAAGTATCATATTTAGGGATTGAGTCAGTTGAAATGTGTTAGAAGTGGTTGAGTTTGCAGAGTTGAGTGAGCGTGAAGAGTAACCTGAAAAATAAATCTGACTTGAAAGAGAACTAAAGGTAGAGACGTTAGGCCCGGATGGAGATTTTTAGGTCCTTTATTTCACTCTCATGCTTAATAGAACGAGCTGAAAGAGTATCAATCATACTTTGCTGGTCATTGAGGGTTTCTTTGATTGTATCTGTTTTGGTGTCGATGTGTTTCTCAATTTGTTCAAAGTATGGCCCTAATCCATTAATTAGGTTATCTTTTAATTGGTCTTGTCCAGCCTTTAGTAATTTTACATCTTCTGTTAAACCGTCTTGTCCAGCTTTTAGTTCTTTTACGTCTTTTGTTAAACCGTCAATTCGTCCTTCAATTGAAACAAAGCGCTGGTCGATTTGAACAAAGCGCTGATCGACTTGTTCAAAACGCTGGTCGATTTGAACAAAGCGCTGATCGACTTTTTCAAAACGCTGGTCGATTTGAACAAAGCGCTGATCGACTTTTTCAAAGCGCTGATCGATTTGAACAAAGCGCTGATCCATCTTCTCAAAGCGTTCATCTATTTTATTAAAGCGCTCGTCTACTTGGTCAAAACGGTTATTCATTTGTTCCATGAACTGCTTTAATAATTCTTCCATTTTATTTCCTCCTTTCTTTTTTTCATTATACCATGTAATAGTCTGCCTGTCCCTGTGGTGCGGTATTCATTTTTGACATCGAATTTCGGAAAAAGGGAATCTTAAAATGAACCATCTGCCTTCATTTTCGGGGTGCTTGATGAGTTTCTTTTTCTTCCAAAAGAGGTAAAGACTAGTGAATACTTATAGTGTAAAAGGAGGAAGAGTTAATGACAGAACATAAGGATATGCCGAAAGAGACGGGGTTGATTGAAAACGTCCGCCTCCTTCGGGAAGGGTATTTATACATAATGAATCGAAGTGATAAGTTTGACACGCCAGTCTTTGAAACGAACCTTTTAGGTGAAACCGGCATTTGTTTGACTGGAAAAGAAGCGGCTGAGCTTTTTTATGACAATGACCGGTTCAAGAGGGAAGGTGCAGCTCCGAAACTTGCGCAAAAGACTTTGTTCGGCGAGGGTGGTGTACAAGGCCTGGACGGGGAGGAGCATCGAAACCGGAAAGCGATGTTCATGTCGATGATGACGAAGGATTCCCTTGAAGAGGTTCAAACCATTTTTAAAGAAAAATGGGAGCACTACAGTAAGAAGTGGGAAGCGGAGGATGAGATCGTCCTTTATGATGAAGTGAAAAAGATGCTGGCAGAGACGGCATTTGAATGGACGGGTGTTCCGCTTCAGCAAGAAAATTTGGAGAAGTGGACAGACGAGCTGAGCGACATGTTTGAAGGTGCAGCGAGTGTGAGCTTGAAACACTTTGAATCACGGCGGTCCCGTTCCAAAGCAGAAGAACGGGTGGAAGCACTAGTGGAAAAGGTGCGTTCCGGCAGTATTCATGCTGATGAACAGAGGGCGCTTTATCGGTTTTCTTTTCATAAGGATTCCAATGGAGAATTATTGAGTCCAGCCATCGTTGCAGTAGAACTTTTGAACCTGCTGCGTCCAATCACAGCGATCTCTGTCTATGTTGACTTTACCGCCTTGGCTGTCCATGATTACCCTGAGGAAACGGCAAAAGTGAAAAGCGGCGGAAGTGATGAGCAGCGGCGCTTCATTCAGGAAGTGCGTCGCTATTATCCGTTTTTCCCATTTGCAGCCGCTCGCGTGAAGAAGGATTTCGAATGGAAAGGCTATGAATTTAAAGAAGGCACCATCACACTCCTGGATTTGTACGGCACCAATCATGATCCAAAGCTTTGGGAGCAGCCGGATGTGTTTAACCCAGATCGTTTTCTCTCCTGGTCCGGCAGCCCGTTTGATTTTATCCCCCAGGGCGGAGGGGAGTATGATATCGGCCACCGCTGTGCCGGAGAGTGGCTGACGCTTGATATTCTCAGGGTTACGGTCGATTACTTGGTGAACCATTTAGAGTATACCGTTCCGAAGCAGGATTTGAGCTACAGTATGAACGATATTCCGAGTCTGCCTGAGAGTAAGATGAAGCTTCGCGATGTGAGAAGAAAATAACATGCGGAAAGGCCGCCTGAAAGCACAGGCGGCCTTTTTGGGGGTGAATTTCCCTCCCCATCTTCTATCATAATCCGGCACCTTTGACGGGGAAATGGCCAGCAAACCTGTCACTCTGTTCTTCTACTGAAGGTAACCCCATGACGGTCTCGTGCCGATTTTAGCAGACGTTTTCACACCAATCATCGTTTCGCCTTCATGATCATAGTGCTCAATATTACCGGAAACGACTATATTTTCTCCTCTTGAGCCGTACACTTCTTGAATCTCATCACCCTGGATTTCGGGATTGAACTGGACCGTCAGAATGTAGACGACGTCAGCCTCGCGTTCAAGGGTTACGTTCAAACCACCGTTGGGATCGACTTCCATAGCTTCATCTAAAACGGGTGTCTCAACAGGCTCCACCTTACCATTGTAAATCTCCCTTAAGGATGCATCCTTTGGGTACTCTTGCAATTGTATTTTCAAGACCGCTCCCTCTTGTAAATCAGTGTCAGCTTTCAAGTTGATTTGAGACTCATCATACTCAATATCTCCGTTAATGAAAACACTCAAACTTTCATTTTGCTTGATTGTGTTCCCATTAGACTCTGAAACATTTGATCCAGCAGTTGTACCAGCGGCGGGGGCATCATTTAGACTCATCTCGATCCGGCACCCGCTTAGAAGCAGGAGCAGGACCATTATCATACATGCTTTGTACATCACAAACTGTATTCTCCCATCCCTCATTAAATTATTAATCGTACTATATATCTTCTATATAATGGATAATAAGTCCTGCCTGGGACAAGGAACCTTCGTCTCTACCTCATATTCGACAACCCTTTATTAATAAAATTATGCAGAATCTCCGCCATCTCCTTGGGCGTTTTATTCTGCCCGTTCTCCAGCCAGTTCTTGGTGACATAAATACTGCCGCTGACGATGAAGAGGTTGATGTATTCATACGTTTCCTTATCCATTTTCATGTCGGTGATCCAGTCTTTGAAAATGAATTGCTGGGTGATCATCATCCCTTTTTTCTGAAAGTGGATATCGGTATTTTCACTTAAAAGGGTTTGGCATACTTCACTATTTTCAGCGATAAATTCAAAGAACTTCTCGGTCATCTGAAAAGAGTCATCTTCTTTTGAAAAATTATACTGAGCGAGAGTTTCCACCAGCTCTTTGATAAACTCTTCTTCGATAGAATTGAGCAATTCGTATTGATTAGAAAAATGGGCATAGTAGGTGGAACGGTTAATGTCCGCCCTTTCACAGATTTCCTTGATGGTTATGCTGGAGATGGCTTTCTTTTGCAGCAGTTCCATCAGACTTTCTTTTAAAACCATCCGCGTATATTGTTTTCTTCGGTCCATCTTTGAACTCATAATGGTTGTTCCTTTCTTCACAAAAATTTCATAAAGATATCCAACAAAAAAGATCGTACTGTTGTGTATTGAACATTCCAAGACCAACTGTTTGTTGAATATCCAACACTGTGTTTAATATAATGATAAAGTGTAAATCGGATAGAAACAAGAGAGGATGAATCATGATAAATATTGCATCACGTATCATAAAGCATAAAAAAGCTGTACTTCTTGTGTTTGTCCTCGTGACAATCCTTTCAATCGTTGCGCAGTTTTTTGTGTCGGTCAATTATAATATGGTCGACTATTTACCGGAAGATGCTCAGTCGACTCGTGCGATGGACATCATGGAAGAAGAGTTTACTGGTGCTGTCGCGGACACGAGAGTAATGGTCACGGATGTCACCATACAAGAAGCCCTTTCTTATAAAGAGAAATTAGAAGCCATTGACGGCGTTTCCGATGTCATGTGGCTGGATAATATAGTTGATCTGAAGAGTCCTCTTGAAATGGCAGATTCAGAGACAATTGAAAATTACTATAAAAACGAAAATGCTCTGTTTTCCATCAGCGTACGCAGCGGTGACGAGGTGGAAATCACCAATGCTATCTATGAACTGATCGGCGAAGAGGGAGCCATTGCGGGTGAAGCCATCAATACGGCGAGTTCGCAGACAATGGCCGGGCAGGAATCCATGTATGCGGCGCTGCTTTTGGTTCCGATCATTATTTTGATTTTGGTCGTTTCGACGACTTCATGGGTAGAGCCGCTTTTCTTCCTGACGGCGATCGGTGTTTCGGTGCTGATCAATTTAGGAACAAATATTTTCATCGGAGAAGTTTCATTCGTCACCCAGTCGGTTGCGCCAATTCTGCAGCTGGCCGTCTCCCTTGATTATGCGGTGTTTCTGCTTCACAGTTTTTCTGATTACCGTAAGACAGCAAGTTCCCCTGAAGAGGCAATGGAGCTTGCGATGAAGAAGTCCTTCCCGGCAATTACGGCGAGTGCGGCGACGACATTCTTCGGGTTCATGGCCCTCACGTTCATGGAATTCGAAATTGGAGCAGATTTGGGACTGAATCTAGTAAAGGGAATTGTCCTGAGCTTTATCAGCGTCATGGTATTCCTTCCAGCATTGACCCTGTTTTTCTATAAATGGATGGATAAAACGAAGCACAGAAATTTGGTGCCAAGCTTTGAGGGAATCGGCAATAAAGTGATGAAACTGAAGGTGCCAATTCTAATTCTTGTTTTTGCCATAATCGTGCCTGCATTTCTGGCACAAAGCAACACATCGTTCATCTACGGTACAGGAGAGCAGCCGGAAAATACAAGGGTCGGCAGTGATGTGAAGGTGATTAACGAAGCGTTTGGCGAAACGACGCCGGTTGTTTTGTTAGTTCCTAAAGGCGATGCTGCCAAAGAAGCAGAGCTTGTCTCTGACATAGAAGAGATGGATTACGTGACAGGGGTCATTGCCTACGCCAACCAAGTTGGTGCGGAGATTCCCCCTGAATACTTGGACGATTCTATTACAGAACAGTTTTATTCGGAAAA
Source organism: Bacillota bacterium (assembly GCA_051750065.1). Lineage (GTDB taxonomy): Bacteria > Bacillota > Bacilli > Bacillales > Bacillaceae_B > Rossellomorea. Next base: position 160,672 of record JBNJJI010000005.1, on the reverse strand, counting down.
TTACAGCCGGATCATTATAAATACAAATCAGGGAACAGAGGGAAGAATTCCTTTTGAAATCGTCGAAAATGTAGAAACAGCAGCACAGGATTATTATGGAGATGAGGCACTGGCTTTAGGCGAAAGTGTGACGCTCTACGATATTAAGAATACCGTCAACAAGGACAATATCGTGGTAAACGTATTGACGGTCGTCACAATCGCCATCGTTCTGCTGATCAGCTTTAGATCGATTTCCATTCCGATTGTTCTGCTTATTACGATACAGGCAGCGGTTTGGGTCAACTTATCGATTCCTTATTTTACAAATACCTCGCTTGTGTTTGTCGGATACCTGATCATCAGTACCGTACAGCTCGCAGCTACAGTGGATTACGGAATTCTATTCACGGAGTCTTACAATCATTATCGAAAGGAAATGTCTGCCCGAAAAGCGATTGTGAAAACATTGGACGAAAAAACGTTCTCGATTTCGATATCGGCAGCCATTTTATCCAGTGTCGGATTCATTCTGTGGATCACTTCAACCAATCCGATTGTCGCATCCATCGGCTTGCTGCTTGGAAGAGGGGCGCTGCTGGCCTTCATCATGGTTCTGTTTGCCCTGCCGGCGATGCTGCTTGTGTTCGATAAACTTATTAAGAAAACAACCTATAAAGCAAATTATTATGATGAGGAGAAATGATGATGAAGAAAAAACAAATACGCTATACTGCACTCGCTTTGATGATTTTCTTGCCTTCATTTCTTAGCCATCCTGCCCATGCAGCTACAGAAGGTAAAGTCACTTCTAAGGACGAAGTGGTCTATGCAACCCTGAATGCCAACGGAGAATTGGATCAAATCTATGTCGTCAATACCCTTGAGGTGGCGCAGGCTGGAGAAGTTCTGGACTACGGAACCTACAGAAGCGTGAAAAACCTGACAGATACAACAGACATCAATCAAGAAGGGCAGAACATTGAAATCGATGCCCCTGAAGGAAAATTTTATTATCAAGGAAACATGGAAGAAACTACAGAGCTTCCTTGGGATGTGGCTGTTTCCTATAGACTCGATGGAGAGAAAGTAGAACCATCTCAACTGGCAGGACAAACCGGCCATGTTGAAATCACTATTGATACAGCTCGCAACGATGAGGGAGATTCTGTTTTCTATGACAACTATCTGCTGCAAGTTTCCTTGACGCTTCCGAACACTTATCGTGATATCGAGGCATCAGGCGGGATGATTGCGAACGCAGGTAAAAACAAACAAATCACTTTTACTGTCATGCCTGGGCAAGAGGAAAAATTAACAGTGGAAGCCAATGTTTCCGATTTCGAATTTCAAGGAGTCGAGATCGCAGCGGTTCCATCGACTCTGCCCATTGATACGTCTGAAATGAATAATATGACCGGCGATATGTCGGAATTATCGACTGCCATTGGAAAACTAAATGACGGCGTCGCGAAACTCGAAGACGGTGTTTCCGAGTTGAACAGCGGCGCAGCAGGCTTGGTTGATGGTTCTCAAGCATATAAAAATGGAGTCAGCGAGCTGGCGGGCTCATCTTCTGAAATAACAGGAGCTTCCGCTTCCATCCGTGAAGCACTGAATGGCATCAATCAATCCCTTTCCGGGCAGTCATCTGAAATGGATCTTTCCGGCCTGAGCGAACTGCCTGCCGGGCTTACTTCATTAGCGAACGGGCTTACAGAGGCAGCCAACGGGCTAACCGCCTTGCAAGAGAACTATGCAGGTGCTTATGGAGCATTGGATGGAGCCATCACAGAAATTCCAGCTTATCAACTTACCGATGAGCAAAAAACGGAACTGTATGAAAGCGGAGCGGATTCTGCAGTACTGGATCAAATAATAGCCTCTCATAATGCCGCACAAAAAGTGAAAGTGACCTACGAAGAAGTAAAAGAAGTGTTGGCTTCTGTAGGACCAACATTGAGCGGCATAAGTGAATCTGTAAGCGGGATGAGCGGGCAGCTGACATCCATCTCGGATAACCTCTCGACTTCTCTTGCGGAAACAGACATGAGCGGGCTGAGTGAATTGCAAACCGGCCTGGCTTCCTTGTCTGCAAATTACAACGAGTTTCATTCCGGCCTGATAAGCTACACAGAAGGAGTCGGCCAGCTATCTGCTTCTTATAACGAGCTGCACTCCGGTATCAGTGGATTGACAGGCGGAACAAGTGAGCTTGCTGAAGGAGCCGGCGAACTTCAAAACGGAACTGAAGAACTATACCAGGAAACCAAGAACTTGCCTCAACAAATGCAAGAGGAAATCGATGAAATGATGAAAGAATACGATAAATCCGACTTTGAGCCTGTATCCTTTGTTTCCTCTCAAAATGAAAAAATCTCTTCTGTTCAATTCGTCATCAGGACAGACAGCATTGAAGTAGAGGAACAGGAAACAAAGAAAGCGGAGCCGGAGAAAGAGAAAGGGTTCTGGGAGCTGTTTATGGATTTGTTTAGGTAGCAGCGGGATGAGGCGGGACGGAGGTTTCGTGTCCCGTTTACCGTCTTAAATATATGACGAAGAATAGCAGAAGACCTGATTCCACTTGGGATTGGGTCTCTTTTTTATGGTGACCGCAGAATCCTAGCAAAATTTCATAGAAACTGCAGAACTTAAAGGGAAAAGCCATCCCATTGCTGAGTGAAAACGGCCAGAACTCCCAGCCGCGGCTGGGAGAACAAACTAAAGTTAGTCCTTTAAAAGATATTCGAAAAGTGGACTTCCTTAATAGAATTACGAGAATTTGCTGTGACCTATGCAGGCTTGTGCCATTTTATTGGGGGGTGTATAGACTTGGATACACGAGATGAATGTTTTAGGGGAAGATATGTCCTCACGCCGTAGACTTGGGTATACGAGATGAGGATTTTAGGGGACGATATGTCCTCACACGGTAGACTTGGATACACGAGATGAGGTTTTTAGGGGAAGATATGTCCTCAGGCAGAAGGGCTGGATACACGAGTGCCGGCTTTTAAGCGAATACATGTCCTCAGGCAGAAGAGCTGGATACACGAGATGAGGTTTTTAGGGGAAGATATGTCCTCAGGCAGAAGGGCTGGATACACGAGTGCCGGCTTTTAAGCGAATACATGTCCTCAGGCAGAAGAGCTGGATACACGAGTGCCGGTTTTTAAGCGAATACATGTCCTCACGCAGTAGAGGTGGATACACGAGTGCCGGTTTTCAGGGGAAGATATGTCCTCACGCAGTAGGTCTGGATACATGAGTAACAGTTTTCAAGAGAAGACATGTCCTCAGCCAGGAAAACTTGGTACATTAGTGGAGGGTTTTAGGCCAAGGCATGCCCTCAAGCAAAACTCCTGCCCCAATTCTATTCGTGAATTGCCAGTACAGCCCCAGCAGGATCTTGAATGACACATAGAAACATCTGCCCCAGCATTTTGGGGCCGTCTATAATCTTTCCGCCATTTTCAACACAACGCTCAGCACTTTCTTTTACACTCTCGACTTTTACATACATGAGCCATTGAGGCGGTAGTGAGGAGTTTATTCCTTTTGCGTGGCATATTCCTGTTACTGTTTCACCAGATGGAGTTTGCATATTGTAGTCTTGATAATCTCCCATTGGATGCGGGCTTGATTTCCATCCGATGACTTCACAGTAGAAATCTTTAATGTGTTCTGCGTTTTCAACCGTTAAATCGCGCCATTGGATTTGTCCTATATTGTTTTTATTACTCACTTTTGTGCCTCCTTTAGTTCTTTCCTATCCTCTCTATTATTCTCTTGAAAATTTTGTTTTCCTGCCAGAGCAGATTTTGTAGGCAAAAGGGTTGCAGTGGTTTAGAGTCACGACAGGAGCCCTTCCGTAACGCACAGCCCTGAATACTTGCTGATTCTTTTGGTCATGGTAGGAAAGATACTCTCTTCTTCCATTAGATGCCTATCAGAAAAATTCTCCTATTGCGAATACTTTTTGAAGTATTCCTTTCTGATGTTCTTCTGTCTATAATATGGATATTGTTTTTTTAGTAATAGTTAGAATTTTATTAATAAAAGAAATAAGGAGGAAGAAGATGATGGAACAATCGAAGAATAATGGCCTCATCATGCGTATGTTAAATATCATCGAGCGTGTCGGAAACAAACTGCCCGACCCGGTCACGTTGTTCTTTATCTTTTCTTTATTGGTAGTCGTTTTGTCTGCTATCTTTTCGGCGATCGGTCTGAGAGTGGAAGATCCGCTGAATGAAGGAGAAATGATTGCAGTTAAGAACCTGTTAAGCTCGGAAGGAATTCTCTATTTGTTTGAAAGCGCTGTCACTAACTTCACGAGCTTTGCACCGCTTGGAACTGTGTTGGTGACAATGCTTGGTATCGGGATTGCGGAGCGCTCAGGATTAATCAGCGCTGCTCTTCGCGGACTGGTAACATCCGTGCCCCGTGTGCTGATGACTGCTGCTTTGGTATTCGGCGGAGTTATGTCAAGTATGGCAGCGGATGCTGGGTATGTTGTTCTGACACCACTTGGAGCAGTGTTATTCGCAGGACTTGGGCGCCATCCGCTCGCTGGTCTGGCTGCCGCATTTGCCGGAGTTTCCGGAGGTTTCAGTGCGAACTTATTGCTGACATCACTTGATCCGCTTCTTGGCGGGCTGACAAAGGATGCTGCCGCCATCATCAATCCTGAATACGCCGAGGGCATAAACTATGCAATGAACTACTACTTCATGATTGCATCAGTATTCTTGGTCACGATTATAGGAACATTAGTAACGGACTTCATTGTTGAACCACGCTTAGGAAAATATAAAGGCCATGTAAAAGAGGAAGTCAATTACCTGAAACCGGAAGAGAAAAAAGGATTGTGGGCTTCTCTTGCCGCTTTTCTTTTAACAATGATTGCGATTGCGCTTCTGGTCATCCCGGAATGGGGACCACTGCGAGGCGGAGAAGAGGATATCATTGATGCTCCGTTCTTCCAAACACTCGTCCCAATCATCTTGATTATGTTCTTCATTCCTGGACTTGTGTACGGACGGATTACGAAATCCATCCAAAATGATAAAGATGTGGCAAGGCAGCTTTCTGAAACGATGGCTACCATGGGTGCCTATATTGTCCTGGCATTCGTAGCCGCCCAATTCGTTGCTTACTTCAGCGAGTCCAACCTTGGCACCGTACTCGCTGTAAAAGGAGCAGAATTCATAGATGCCACAGGCTTCAAAGGAATTCCGTTGATTCTGACGTTCATCGCTGTTTCGGGGTTCATCAATCTATTTATCGGAAGTGCTTCCGCTAAATGGGCGATTATGGCACCTGTATTTATCCCGATGATGATGCTTTCTGGTTATTCACCAGAGTTCACACAGCTTGTATACAGAATTGCAGACTCAACAACAAACGTTATCTCACCATTAATGCCATACTTCGCAATTGTAATTGCCTTTGCGCAAAAGTATGACAAGAAGGTCGGAATTGGAACGCTCATTTCAACGATGCTTCCATATTCAGTTGCCTTCACCATCGGCTGGGTGGTCCTGCTGCTCATCTGGATGCTTACCGGACTTCCAATTGGTCCTGGATCGTCAATTACGTATTAATGCGGACAGGTTCCTGGTCACAGGGGCTTTTATCCAATATAAGCTTAAAAGCAGAGGACCTGATTCCACTTTGGAATTGGGTCCTTTTTTATGGAAACCATATGATACCCTTTCAATGGGTATTAGCCAGAACCACCAGCCGAGGCTTGGGGCCAAATTAGGGTTTGATTCTTGATTGGTCCCGGAAATGGGAGTCGTTGATAGAAAGGTGAAAGTTGTCGATAGAATATCTAAAGTCGTTGATAGAAGAATAGAGTCGTCGATAGAATCCCTAAACTCGTCGATAGAATGCAAATTCCCGTCGATAGAATCGCAAATCAGGCTGATGAATCCCAAAACCGGTTGTTAGCCTCTAAATTATGCCCCCGCACTATCTCTTTTCATGATGACAACAGCCAGAAACCCAGCCGAGACTGTGAGCCGAAATAAGGTTTCCTCTTTGAAGATTCTTAAGATAGAGAGTGGTTAGAAGAAAGAGAAAATAGGCCTCACACCCCTTATAGACAGCGTTCCTCTAGTTTCAATAAAAAAGTGATTGACGAAATGAGAATCTCTGAGTATAGTAATCTATTGTAAATAGTAATTGTTACGGTTTGTACAAACGATAAATTTCTTAATCAAACGTTTGTTTAAATTTTTTTAAGGGTTAAATCGTAATCATTCTGTTTAGAAAGAGCGGATCACGGACCCAATAGCTGCTACATAGCAATCTTTATAACGATCTATAAATGAAGGAGAGAACCATTTATGAAAACCAAGAAAATTTTACTAGGTCTGCTGCTTGCGTTGTTTTTGGCATTCACAACGGCATGCAGCAATGAGGAAGACACAGCAGGTTCAGAGAACAAAGGGGAAAACCAATCATCAGAAGAGGATAAATCATTAACCATGTTATTTAGCTTCGGCTCGAAAACGATCGATCCTCATCAGGACTGGATGGGCGTACGCGCAGGAATCGCCGAAACGCTGGTGAAAATCGATGAAAACCTTGAAATTCAGCCGTGGCTTGCTCAGTCATGGGAGCAGAAGGATGAAAAGACATGGGTTTTTACTGTGAAAGAGGGAGTAACGTTCCATGACGGTTCTGCAGTGGATGGGGAAGCGGTTAAAGCCTCTTTTGAACGCGCAATTGAAGTGAATGAGTCCTTAGCTTCTACTTTGAAAATCGATAAGATGGAAGCGGATGGACAGCAAGTCACCTTTATGACAACAGAAGAGTATCCTGCTTTTTTATCCGAACTGGTTCACACCAATTCTTCGGTTATTAAAGCGGATGCGGAAAATATCAGTGAAAAGCCGATTGCTACCGGGCCATTTCGAGTGGAGAGCTTCTCCTCAGAAGAAGAAATAGAGCTGGAGAAATATCCTGAGTACTGGGATGGAGAGCCCAACCTGGACCATGTGACCATCAAGTTCAATTCTGATGGAAATGTGCGCGCGCTTGCCCTTCAATCGGGAGAAGCGGATATTGCCTATCACTTGCCTCCAGAGTCACTTGAGCCTATCGAGAGTCATGAGGATTTACGTGTCGAATCGGTTGCGAGTTTGCGAGTGCATTTCTTCCTTTATAATTCAGCTAAACCGGAACTGCAGGATGTGAAAGTACGCCAAGCCTTGGATCTGTTAGTGAACAGACCGGTCGCTGTGAAGGAAATCATGAATGGACATGCTACAGCTGCCAACGGGCCGTTCAACCCGGATTTTGAGTTTGCGAGTGAGAAAGATCCGGCAGCCTATGATCCTGCTAAAGCAGAGGAACTGTTGAAAGAGGCAGGCTATGAGAAAAATAGCGATGGAGAGCTGGAGAAGGATGGAAAGGCCCTTGAGCTGACACTGGCGACTTATGAGGGAAGACCTGAACTTCCAATGATGGCTCAGTACTTTCAGTCAGAGGCGGCCAATCTTGGCATCAAAGTTAATGTCGCCACGGTTGAAAATATCGACAGCTACCTTTGGGAACAACAGCAAGAGTGGGATATTGCCACATATTCCAACCTATCCGCCCCAAGGGGAGATGGAGGCTACTTCTTCAATGTTGCTTATCTGCCTGACGGTTCTTTGAATCCTGGAAGCATTAATATTCTTGAAGTGAACGACCTGACAGAGCAGCTTAACAAAGAAGCGGATTTGGAAAAACGTATTGAATTACAGAAGAGAACAGTGGCAATCATTCAGGAAGAGGTTCCACAATCCTTCATCCTTCACCCTCATATCATTGTTGGGGTGAACGAGCGGGTGAAGAATTGGAAGCCGGGAACTGAAGAGTACTATTTGATTACTCATGAAATGGAAGTTCAATAAAGAAAAAGTGAAAGCGTCTCATGATGCTTTCACTTTTTCTGTGAAACTATAAAGCAATGATGGGCAGGTGAGTGACATGAGAAAATTTCTATCGATAATCGGTTCGAGAATGCTTCAGTTAGCGATTATGGTTCTGGTTCTCTCTTTTATTACCTTTTTATTAATGAAAATTACTCCGGGTGACCCGATCAGGACAATCTTGAACGTGGACGATATTGCAGCAACGAAAGCTGATGAGGAAAGGTTGATGAAAGAATATGAATTCGACAGGCCGATTCTTGAACAGTATGGAAAATGGGTCATTGGGGTTCTTCAATTGGATCTGGGTGAATCTTTGATATCCAAACGGCCTGTAATGGATTTGATTCTGGATAAGCTGCCGGCAACCCTTTCTTTATCCTTAGGCGGTTTGGTGGTGCTTTTCATCATAGCGGTACCGATGGGGATGCTGGGGGCTGTTTATGAAGGGCGCTGGCCTGATTATCTGAGTAGATGGACCGCTTTAGCTGGAGCCTCGATCCCTAGTTTTTGGCTGGGACTGATGCTGATTTACGTTTTCTCATTGCAATTGAACCTCTTGCCAGTAATGGGGAAAGGAACGTTTGCCCACTTCATCCTGCCGTCTGTCACACTGGGAATTGCAATGGCTCCGATGTATATCCGGCTGCTGCGTGAACGTTTGATTGCGACCCTTCAAAGTCCTTATATAGAAGCAGCAAAAGCAAGGGGGATAGGAGAGAGGAGGATTATCTTCCACCATGCCTTGAGAGGAAGTCTGATTCCACTTGTGACGATGTTCGGATTGAGCATCGGCAGCCTCTTGGGCGGTGTTACGGTTATTGAGATTCTTTTCTCTTGGCCGGGAATGGGGGAGTTGATCGTTAGTGCGGTAATGCAGCGTGATTATCCTGTGATTCAAGGATATATTCTGATTATTGGCTTCCTCGTTGTTGTTACCAACCTTCTAGTAGATCTCATGTATTTATTGATTAATCCTCAAATAAACCAAGGAAAGGAGTCAGGGTTATGAAAACAGCGGTTATCCAGACGTCAGTGTATTTACGAAATCCCAATATGGCTCTTGGTTTGCTTCTCGCTGTGTTCATAACAGGAGTTACCTTGATTGGCGGGGCGTTCATTCCCCACGATCCTTTTCTGGTAGATATGAGTAACAGACTTCAAGGATCCTCCACTGCTCATTGGCTGGGGACGGATCAGCTTGGCAGGGACATCCTGGCCAGGCTCGTATATGGCGCAAAACTGACAATCGGGTTGGGAACTTTTGCTATCATCATGGCGATTTTGATTGGAGTGCCGGTTGGTCTCTTCTCCGGCTATATCGGCGGCAAGGTGGATGCCGTTTTAATGAGAATTGTGGATGGTATTTTATCTTTTCCTGATTTTATCTTAGCTATTGCCATTGCCGGAATTCTTGGTCCTAACCTGACAAATCTTCTGATTGCAATTGTTCTGGTCAGGTGGATTGTCTATGCCAGGGTAGTCCGCGGTCTGGTTCTCGCTGAAAAAGAGAAGGAATACGTACTTGTTTCGAAAGTCTCGAACTCCAGCGCTTTCAAAACGATCCGCATGCACATCCTGCCGCATGTCATACCTGATGTCATTGTCATGGCGGCCATTGACGTCGGAAAGGTGATTCTTTTGATTTCCGCCTTTTCCTATATCGGATTGGGCGCACAGCCGCCGATCCCTGAATGGGGAGCGATGCTTAATGACGGCAGGGGGTACTTTCAGGTGAACCCGTCGTTAATGATTTATCCGGGAATAGCGATCATGCTGACAGTTCTTTGCTTTAACCTGTTGGGAGATGGTCTGAAAAGTCATTTTGATATTCGAAGAGGGAGTGGCCGGAAGTGAGTGGAAATTTGATCACAATACGAAATTTAACGATCGAAAGCAGAAATGGCGATCGTCTTCTTAAAGGCATCGACATGGACATCCAACAAGGTGAGACTGCCGCTCTGATCGGTGAGAGCGGGAGCGGAAAGAGTTTGACCGCAAAAGCCATTTTAGGGCTTCTTCCTCCGGATATGAAGGTGGACGGACAGATTTTATACAAGGGCCGGGACTTGCTCAAGATGCGGGAAAAAGAACGCCGCCAGCTGCTGGGAAAAGAAATCGGCCTGATCTTTCAGGACTACCGCGGCAGCTTTACTCCCTACATTAAAATTGGCAATCAGATGGTCGAAACGATTCGTACTCATCAACGCGTCTCGAAAAAAGCAGCAAAAGAAGAAGCGCTGCGTGTTCTTGAAGAAACAGGTCTGGACAGTGAGAGAGTCTTTAAAAGCTATCCATTTCAATTGAGCGGCGGACAGGTACAGCGTGCAGCCATCGCAATGACACTTGCTCTTAAGCCTGATATCCTCATTTGCGATGAAATCACAACCGCACTAGATCTGATGAACGGAGAAAAAGTGCTGAGTTATATTGAGAAAGTTCGAAGAGAAACAGGCTGTGCCGTCTTAATGATCACCCATGATCTCACACAAGCCTATAAACGGGCTGACCGGATTCATGTCATGTATCAGGGAGTGATCGTAGAAGAAGGGCTGCCAGAACAGATCCGCTGCCGTCATCAACACCCATACACGAAAAAGCTCTGTTCCTGCTTATTATCGCTTCCCGGTGAACAAGAGCCATCCACGAACGAAAGGGTGTTCTCACTGTGAAAGCTTTGCTAGTAGAGAGTTTATCAAAACAATATTCGAAAAATCTGCAAGCGCTGAAGAAACTTTCCTTCTCGCTGGATCAAGGAGAGTCTCTCGGAATCGTCGGAGAGAGCGGCAGCGGAAAAAGCACATTAGCGAGAATCCTGATTGGTCTTGAATCCTATCAAGAAGGAATGATCACTTTTCAAGGAAAGCCGATCTCGCCAAAAAAGCGGTCCGATCTGCGCGCCTACCGTAAAAATGTACAGATGATTTTTCAGGACGCTGCCAGTGCTTTGAATCCAAAAATTCCTATATGGAAGAGTCTCCTTGAGCCTATGAAAAATTATCAGGAATTCACTCCCTCATTTATAAAAGTCGATGGTCTTTCAGACAAAGAGATTGCCGGAAAACTTCTTGAGCTCGTAGGCCTGGACAGCGGAATGGCCGACCGGTATCCAGGAGAACTCAGCGGAGGGCAGAAGCAAAGGGTGAGTATTGCACGGGCCATCAGCCTCCAACCCGCATTTCTGATTTGTGATGAGCCAACAGCCAGCCTGGATGTGACGGTCCAGGTGCAAATTCTTACTTTGTTAAAAGAGCTGCAGAAGAAAATGAACATGAGCATTCTGTTCATCTCACATGACATCAGGGCGGTGACCTTTCTTTGTGATAAAATCCTCGTTCTAAAAGAAGGAATCATGGTGGACCAGTTCAGCCTCCATGATATCTATGATGAGGGAAGAGCCCCTTATACAAAAGCATTGCTTGAAGCCGCTGCGCTGGATTAAAAGCACTTGGGCTTCAGGATCGCAGAAAAAATTCCTTTATAAAAGGGTCATTTCGTAATCTTTGTTGCCTTTAGCAATGAATTTTTGAAAACCATAGTGTACCAGAATATTCTGGTGAAAAAGAAAGAAAAAAGCCTTAGTATCCAGGGGAAATGATTGTTCCGAAAGCAACAATTAATGCGAAAATAACCCTTTAAAAGGAGAAGACAGAAGGAGAATACGATGAAAACAGGGGCACAATCATTAGAAATCAAAAAGGCATGCAGCCATAAAGAATACCTGCGTTTAGCCATCCCGCTTGTCATTTCCGGGATCTCGACACCGCTCCTTGGTGCAGTGGATACGGCAGTTGTCGGCCGCATGCCTGATCCGGTTTCGATTGGGGGAGTGGCAATCGGGGCTGTCATCTTCAGTACCATGTACTGGCTGCTCGGATTCTTGAGAGTGAGTACCAGCGGTTTTACATCGCAGGCAGAAGGGCAGAAGGACCAAAGGGAAGTGCTGTTAACCTTCTTCAGACCCATGTTGATCGCTCTTCTGTTTGGTTTGCTCTTCCTTTTCTTGCAGGGGCCGATTCTGCATATCTCCTTGGCGTTGATGGGAGGAAGTCAAGCGGTTTCAGATATTGCGGCCTCTTATTTTTCCGTCAGGATATGGGGCGCGCCTTTTATTCTATTAAGCTATGTGATAATAGGCTGGCTCATCGGAATGGGAAAAGTCCGGCTGGCACTCGCCACTCAGGTGCTGATGAATGTGCTGAATATCATCTTGGACTTCGTCTTTGTGTTTGGGTTTGGGATGGGTGTGGTTGGAGTGGCTGTCGCAACATTAATCTCAGAAGTGACGGCGGTCATGTTTGGATCTATTATCATTTACCGATCAATCAAGCCTGGTCTTAAGGACATCAAGTTGAGAATGCTGACAGAACTTGAGCCCCTTCAGCGAATGTTCAAAGTGAATCGCGACTTGTTTCTGCGCACTGTCTGTCTCTTGGCGATGACGATTACCTTCACATCAAAAGGAGCCAGCATGGGTGAAGTCATCCTCGCGGGCAATGCCATTCTTCTGCAGATTCATTATATGATGGCTTACTTATTCGGCGGTTTCGCCAATGCCTCCAGCATTCTCGTTGGAAGGTCAATCGGAAGCAGCAGCCGCCTGTTGTACACTCGTGCTTATCAATTATCCGCACAATGGGGCTTCGCATCTGCCGCCTTCCTGGCGATCTTTATGTTGTTATGGGGTCAGGAAACGGTCGCCCTGTTCACAACGATAGGAGAGGTGCAGGCTGCCGCACAGGAACAGCTCATCTGGATGGTGATCTTTCCTCTCGTCGGTTTCTGGGGCCTGCAGCTGGAAGGGATTTTCTCAGGTGCCACCCAGGCAGCTCCAGTGCGGGACTCCATTCTTCTGGCACTGCTTCTGTTTCTGCCGGCAATATGGCTGATGGTCCCGAGTTTAGGCAACACGGGAATCTGGTTGAGCTTCATTCTTTTCAGTTTCGCAAGATCTTTTTTCTTGTCGCTGTATATTCCAAAGCTGAGGAGGATGAGCTTCGGTGATAGAGAAGCAAGATCCTTTTCGCAACCCGTGTCGTCCAAGACATAGCGGAGCGTGAGGGGCGGAGGGACAGGTTCCTCGTCCCGGCTGTTATGTCGATTTTTAGCTTGAATAGATAGCGGGAAGACTTGATTCCACTTAGGGATTGGGTCTTTTTTTTATTGAGAATGGGGGCGGTCGAACCAGATTTCGCAGGTGATTAGCCAGGGTTCGGGATTAACCCCAAGTTTGCCTTTTTGAGAGTAACCGGGAGAATGGAAGTGGTTGATTTCAGAGAGCCCCGCAGCCAGCATGGAAGCAGTATTGAGTTCCCATCACCATACGTTTTGAAAGGAAAACAGCCAGAAGCCCAGCCGAGGCTGGGTGGCAAACTAAGGTTTTGCCTTTGAAGGCTGCTCTGAAAATGGAAGTAGTTGATAGAAAGGGAAAAGTGGTTGATAGGGGCGCCGAACTCGTTGATAGACTCGTAAAAGTCGTTGATAGAAGTGCCAAACTCGTCGATAGAATGGGAAAACCCGTCGATAGCCCCTTCAGCATAAAAGGGCCCGCAGCCATAAATATTTTAAAGCGCGGCAAAAATACAATATAATCCCGCCTCATCATGTATAGTTAAAGCAAGACAACAAACACCAGGAGAATAAACGCGCGACCAATATAACCAAGGGGGAAATAGGATGCGAAGGATTATTTTAACGACCGAAAGCGGTGCCGACTTACCGGAGGATTTGGCCCAAAAGTACAATGTACAGGTAGTTCCTATGCACATTATCATGGATGGGAAGGATTATTTAGACGGTTCTTTACCTGTCCAGGAGATCTATGACTATTATGCGCGCACGAAAAAGATACCTTCCACGACCTCAACAAATGCTCATGAATATGAAGAGTTATTTACGAGAATCAGAAAAGAATCTCCGGACAGCATCATTGTTCATGTCGGTTATACCTCAAAAGCGTCTTCTTCTTTTCAAAATGCGGTCATTGCCGCGGAAGAATTTCAAGACATTTATCTCATCGATGCCCTCAATGTAACCGGTGGATTAGCGGCAGTCGTTGTGTATGCAGGGGAACTGTTAGAAAAAGAACCGGATATTGAACCAGAGCGCCTGGTTAAAATAATAGAGGAAATCGTTCCTAAATCAAGGCTGGCTTTTATTCCGGGCAGCTTGGAGTTTCTTAGAGCAGGAGGCCGGGTAAGCAATATGGCTTCTCTGATTGGGACTCTTTTAAAAATAAAGCCATGTATAGAATTGAAAGACGGCAAGCTTATGTCAACGAAGAAGTACCGCGGAAAAATGAGTGGCGCAGCTGAAAAACTCTTCAAAGATTACTTGAATGAATTCGACATTGATAGAGAGCAGCAGCTCTATCTGATCTATTCTATCGGACTCGATGAACCTATCAAACAGCGGATGGAAGAGGTTGCCCGCGAAAATGGCTTCCAGAAAATCAGATGGATCCAGGCAGGCGGAATGATTTCGACTCATTCGGGTGCCGGCGGCTTCGGAGTGGCAGGGTTGGAAAAGTAGTACAAAGATTGGAGTGTAATATATGAAGGATCCCGTCATCATTATCGGTGCAGGACTGAGCGGTCTCCGCGCGGCATCTCTCCTTATTTCACAAGGTATCGAGTGCAAGATTTTGGAGGCACGCGGGCGGACTGGCGGAAGAGTATTAAGCAAGGAGGTCGAGGACAGACCGGAGATTGGCAGATTTGACCTTGGACCGACCTGGTTTTGGCCGGAACATGAGCCCGTCATCACCAATTTAGTCAGCGAGCTTGGGTTAAAAACAATCGACCAGCATACAGAAGGAGCCATTCTTCTCGAACAATCTCCAGGAGGTCCGATTCAGCGGCATCTGCTGCCAGAAGGATCTGGTGAAAAATCGATCAGGCTTGCGGGAGGGATTCAGTCGCTCATTGACGCTCTGACTCTAACTCTTCCCCAAGGGACAATTGAACTCAATACGCGGGTAACCGCAATCTCTATGGAAAAAGAAAAGGTTGTCATTGCAGCAGAACACAGTGATGGAACACGGAAGAAGATATCAGCAGAAGCGGTCATTTTAGCTTTGCCTCCCCGGATTGCATCACAAATGATTGAATTCTCGCCAAGGCTTCCGAAAGAATTGGTGGACAGCCTGGAAAATAAGCCGACCTGGATGGCAGGACAGGCGAAGATTCTCGCTATCTATGACCGCCCTTTTTGGAGAGAAGATGGCCTTTCCGGACAGGCAATGAGCTGGGCGGGTCCATTGCAAGAGGTTCATGATGCTTCACCCCATACCGGATATGGTGCCCTCTTTGGTTTCTTCAGCTTGTCTGCAAAACAACGCGGGCAGCTGGGGAAGGAAAAAGTTCTCGAAATGGCCGTCGATCAGTTGATCCGGCTATTTGGACCGCAGGCTGAAAAGCCGATCTCTGTCCTTTACAAGGATTGGTCCGCCGACCCCGAAACGGCGGTAGAGGACGACCACCAGCCGCTCAGCAGTTTTCCGGCCTATGGACTGCCAGTAAACAGCGGTACCTGGGAAAAGAAAATCCTGTTTACAGGAACAGAAACCTCGCCGGAATCCGGAGGGCATCTGGAAGGTGCGCTGCGTTCGGCCGAGCGTGCGGTTATTGAGGTGTTGGAATTATATAATAGTTAAAGAGGCTCAGCCGTGTGCTGAGCCTTAAGAGTGCAGCAAAAAAGACCCTATTCTAATAGAAAGGTTCTTTTTTTATGAAAAATATCTTCGACAAAAAAAGACAAAAACCGGGTGGTGACTGTCACTAGTGCTGCTCGCTTCCCCACTTGTGCATTTCCTCTAACAAGGGCTTTAAGGTCTCTCCCTTATCAGAGATGGAATACTCAACTTTTGGCGGCACTTCATTGTATTGCTTTCTGTTGATGAGTCCTTCCTGCTCCAGTTCCTTCAACTGCTGGCTGAGCATTTTGTGGGTGATGCCGGGCAAGAGCCTTCTCAGCTCGTTATAGCGATGCATCCCATCGAAGGCGAGATGCCAAAGGATAACGAGCTTCCACTTGCCGCCAACCTTGTTCAGTGTATATTCAATCGAGCATTTCAGCTTTCCGTTTTCATCTACTTCAATGGAGCTGTCCATGTCCTTACAATCACTCCTAGCTTCCCTTTTGGGTAGTATCTCCCCAAAAAGTGCATACTTTTGTGTAGAAGAATAACCGTTTATCATAAGAGTTGTCAAACCAATGAAGGAGGAAATTAAACATGCTGACTTATCCAAGAAACTTTTCACATATAGGTTTATCCGTTCCCGACCTGGACAAAGCAGTGGCATTCTACACAGAAATCTTCGGATGGTACACGCTTATGGAGCCCTCGGACGTCCAAAACGACGATACGCCTATCGGCCAAATGTGTCGGGATGTCTTCGGCGATGATTGGGAAAGCTTCCGTATAGCCCATCTTTCCACAGGAGATAAGATTGGGATCGAACTATTTGAATTTCCTCAAAACGAGCAGCCTGAAAATAATTTTGAATACTGGAAAACAGGAATCTTTCACTTCTGTGTCCAGGATCCGGATATTGAGGGACTCGTAGAGAAAATTAAAAAACACGGAGGCAAGCAGAGGATGCCAATCCGTGAGTACTATCCCGACGACAAGCCATATAAAATGGTCTATGTGGAAGACCCATTCGGGAATATCTTTGAGATTTACACCCACAGCTATGAGCTGACTTACTCACAAGGCGCATACTAGTATAAGATAAGGGCCGGCCCCCGGTATATCGGGGGCCGGAGGGACAGGTTCCGCGTCCCGGTCGTATGCAGAATTCAAACTGAAATTGCAAGGCGAAAGACCTGATTCTATTTAGAATCAGGTCTTTTTTTAAGATAGAGGACCCAAAACCAGATTTTGCAGGGGAAATGCAGCCAGTTTTCGGGATAATTCAAAGTTTGTATTTTTAATAGTACCCCGGAAAATGGAAGTGGAGGATAGAGCCGCAAAAGTGGCGGATAGAGCCATCAAACCCGTCGATAGAATCATTATTGAGCACATAACATTTTTAAAAGGAAAACTGTTAACAAGGCAAAAGACTCGTCAGTTGGAGCCTTTTTTATCTGTTGCTGGATACCAATTCCCTTTACTCACCAGCAAAATAGTTCAAATAGGCAAATAAGGGGAAGATCTTCCCCTTATTTTGTTGCACTAGCTACTAATATTAAATTTCAGGATTCTGTCCCCAATTAAGGCACAGTATTCACCCCTCATATTTACATTAATTAAAGGAAAGGGCCTGCTCCGGTATCTGGAGCACGGCCCTGTTTCTGTTTCTTCCGGCTTTCCATCATGAACTGGGAGGATTTCTGGTTTTCTCGTAGTGGTTCTGCACCATGCGGAATGCACTTAAGCTCTTTATTCTGCCTTACTGTTTGTTAATCGCTGTTTATTTTCCACCTTTTCTAAAATAAATGTTCCTATTGTGCCGATCCATAACACTGCTAATAGCACAGGCAGGTATTCTTCAAAAACATCTCTGCCAATATTGAAAAAAGCAAGAATAAAAGAAAGAGTAAAAGAAAGTCCTCCTATCATCGAGAACACAAAAAATAGGATTTTGAGTTTACTAATACTAGTCACCCCAGTTTCAGAATTTATTGTTTTATTTTACCATGATACTCCATGAGGAGAAACAGGTCCCTAATTCCGTCGTGGTTTACGTAAAACTTCAGTTCGAAGCCTGTCCGCTTTGCTAGGCTTGCTGAGTAAGAACGGGACAAGGGACCCTGTTTTTAATTGATAATGAAAATTATTATCAATTAGGTATTGACGCAGTAGAAATGATAACGTTATACTTTAAATGAAAATGATAATTAATCTCATTTAGGAGGAGAAAGAAATGAATACATATTTTAAAAGAAGTAAATTATCAGCTCTACTGCTTGTTTTATCACTGTTTTTAGTTTTTATGGCAGGTTGTTCTTCAACTGAAACAAGCGGGGAATCTACTGAAAAAACGGAGGAGAAGGAAGCAGCAGTTTCAGAGGTGAAGTCGGAAGAAACAGAGGAAGTGAAAGAGGCAGGTGTGACGGTGACGGATCATGCTCAGCGTGAATTGACGTTTGAAGAGCACCCTTCCCGGATTGTTTCGCTTGTCGGTGCTGATATGGAAATCATTCATGCATTAGGTGGAGAGATTGTCGGGCGTCCAACTTCACATGGACCGGTCATTCCGGCAGAGTTAGCAGGTGTTGAAGAAGTCGGGAACTCCCATCAGGTTGACTATGAGAAGATTGCAAGCCTTGAGCCGGATTTAGTCATTGGGCATGCGCGCTTGAATATGAAGGACGTTGAGACAGCGGAATCGCTGGGGATAAACGTAATGCTGACGGCTATGGACGGTTATGAAAATATCCTTGAAACGATCGAGTTATATGGCCAGGTGTTAGGCAAGGAAGATAAAGCATCCGAATTAGTGAAGTCTATACAAGATAAAAAGGCATCCATCGAGCCGGCAAAAGAAGAAGTGAAAGCACTGGTTGTGTTTGGATCAACTGAATCGATGATGGCAGCTCTGCCTAATTCATTTGCGGGCAACTTGGTAGAACACATGGGGATTACGAACATAGCCAGCGATCTGCCTGGAATCGAGAAATATCCAACCTATGCGCAGCTGAGCATGGAACATGTTTTAAAAGAAAATCCTGATGTTGTTTACTTTATCGCACATGGTGATGCAGAAGCAGTCAAAGGAAAGTTTGAGGAAGAGATCAAGAGCAATCCTGCCTGGGAAAATGTGAATGCTTTGAAAAATGGCAACTTGGTCATCCTCCCGCCTGCGCTGTTCAGTTCGAATCCGGGTCCAAGAGTGACAGAATCACTAGAATTTTTGAGTGAAAGCATTCAATCGATGAACTAAAAAGTTTTAAAGAAAAGGTGAATTCAATGATGGAAGCTAGACAACTGGAGAATCCGGCTGAAAACTCAGCTGATATAGAAAGTTCAGATGGGCAGAAGGATCCAAGAGCAGGCAGGAGGCTTGTTACCTTAATAGTTATGCCGCTCCTTCTCATTGCCTCCGTTCTGTATGGGCTGGTAACCGGAACGATCTCTATTCCGATTGGAGAAGTGTGGACATCATTGTTCAGTGAAGCGGAAACCATTGAAAGGCAGATTATCTGGGATCTGCGCCTGCCGAGGATTCTGACTGGATTATTAGTGGGGGCCTGCCTCGCTTCAGCGGGCGCATTGCTTCAGGGAGTGATGAGAAACCCGTTAGCTGATCCGGGTATTATCGGGGTATCAGCGGGTGCAGGCCTTGTAGCCGTTATCATGATGATTTTACTGCCTCAATTCATTCAATTCCTGCCGCTGGGAGCCTTCCTTGGAGCACTTCTTGCAGCAGTGGTCATTTACTTTGTGGCGTGGAAAGGAGGAGTTTCACCGGTCAGAATGATTTTAGCCGGCGTAGCAATCAATTCCTTATTAGGAGCTGTCATGTCGGCCGTCATGATTTTATACAGCGACCGTGTGCAAGCCGTCCTGCCTTGGCTGGTTGGAGGACTGGGAGGCAGGAGCTGGCCGCATTTTTCCATCATTTGGCCGTATGCTCTGGTTGGGCTTGTGCTTTCGGTTTTTGCGATTAAGCATGCCAACCTGTTAATGCTCGGAGACGAAGTAGCCAAACTGCTGGGTGGAAGAGTTGAGAGGAGCAGGGCCTTCCTGATTCTGCTGGCTACATTCCTGGCAGGTGCTGCTGTAAGTGTTGCCGGTTTGATTGGCTTTGTCGGTTTGGTCATTCCTCATATTGTCAGATTGATCGTTGGAAATGACTATCGTTTTCTTTTACCGATATCAGCCATTGGGGGAGCATTCATCGTCGTTGCCGCAGATACAGCAGCTAGAAGCTGGTTCGATCCTGTTGAACTGCCAGTAGGAATTCTTCTGGCACTGTTGGGCGCACCGTTCTTCTTATACTTATTACGAGGAGGGATGAAATCATGGAAAATGTCCTAAGTGCGGAAACTCTTTCTTACGGTTATACGGATACTCTTTTTCTTGACGAGTTGTCACTTAAATTTACTAAGGGTGAAATGGTCAGTATCATCGGGCCGAATGGGTCAGGCAAGTCAACGGTTCTTCGTTTGATAACAAGGCTGTTGAAGCCCAAAGGAGGAACTGTTTATCTAGAAGGGGAGAAAATGAAGTGGCTTTCAGGCAAGGACATTGCCAAGAAGATGACCATGCTTCCGCAAATAAATGATCACCAGATTGATTTAACTGTGCGTGACCTAGTCAAATTTGGACGCCACCCTTACTTAAAATGGTATGAGGAGTACAATGCAAGCCATGATGAATACATTGACTGGGCGATTTCCGCTACTAACTTAACAGATTTGCAGCATCGTTCCCTTCATACGCTATCCGGCGGGGAGAGGCAGCGTGCCTGGATTGCCATGTCCATTGCCCAGACACCCAAGATCCTCCTTCTGGATGAGCCGACCAGTTATCTGGACATCGCTCATCAGTTGGAAGTGATGGAACTGTTGAAAGAGTTGAACAGCACACTGGGAATCACAATCATCATGGTGCTGCATGACCTGAATCAAGCGGCTAAATATAGTGATAGAATCATAGCGATGAAAGATGGAAAGGTAGTAAAGCAGGGGAAACCGTCGAAAGTGTACACATGCGAATTTTTCAGGGAAGTCTTCTCGATTGAGGCCAAGGTTCATCTGGGTGACGGCCACCCGATTTGTGATCCATGCGGCCTCGTCAATTGTCAGAAAAAAACAATGAAATGGAGTGAAGCAAAATGATCGTCATTACAAATACAATCAGAGTGAAAAAAGGTTTCGGAGAAAGTCTGGCTGAAAGATTCAACCGTCCGGGAGACGTCGAAAAAAGTCCAGGATTCCTGGCATTGAATTTACTGCAGACAAGAGATACAGAAGAGTATGATGAGTTCATTGTCTGGACAATGTGGTCTTCCAAGGAAGCTCATGACGAGTGGACAAAAGGGGAGTCATTTCGGAAATCCCATAGTGGCCCCCGCCCTGATTTTATTCTAAGCTCTAACGTTAACTATTATGATGTCGTAGGCCAGCGCCAGCCAGTGCCTATTGCGTAAATATTAAAAGAACACCTAAACCTCTCTGTCCGCAAGCGGGGCGGGAGGTTTCTTTTATGAGGAGGAAGAGGATGAAAAAAATCTGCATCGTATACAGAAGCTTAACGGGCAATACTGAAAAAATCGCCGGCCTGCTGTCTGATAGTTTGACAGATTATGAAGTGGACATTCTGGAGATGGAAGGACTGGATCCTTCGAGCCTGCTTCCCTATAACGGGATTTTGCTTGGTGCCTTCACCTGGGGAAACGGGGTCCTTCATTATGACGCCAATGTTTTTTTCAGGAAACTGAGCCGGATTGATTTAAGCGGCAAAGCAGTCGGCTGCTTCGGTTCTGGAGACCGGTCCTTCACTCACTTTTGTGCCGCCGTCGATCTTTTTCAAGAGAAAGCGATTGAGTTAGGTGCAAATGTGATGCCTCATGGCTTGAAGATTCATTGCTGCCCGGATTCTCAAAAGGATATTGAAAAATGTGAACTGTTTGCAGAGGGTTTTAAAAGCTTGCTGGAGCAGAGGAGCCTTGTCCCATCTTACAATTCAAATTTTCCAGTCTGAAAAGGGGTCAAATATCCCCGGGAGAACAAAAGGTTGGTGATCGTGCTTTTTTTCTCCTGCTGTAAACAGGTGCCTGCCCCCCCACTGGGAGTGTTTTTTGTAGTGGAGAAAAGGAGTTTAAAATAGAGGAACGAAATTCCCTTATTTAATAAATTCCACTGAAAAAAGCATAAATAGGGGGAAAAAATTCCCTTATTTACCTCAAAACACTGAAAAATAGGGCTTTTTCTTTATTTAAGGGAAAAAAATTCCCTTATTCATTGCAAAATAAGGCCGCATCTACAAATAAGGGAAAAAACATCCCTTATTTTTAAAATGAGTGCCTGGCACCTGTTGTTTGCTCCACTACCCATTCCGCCGCTTCGTATATCGGTTCGCATAACTCGAAGCCACGAAAGCATCCGGCTTGATTTTCGGCTCAACACCCATTGCTTCCATCCGCGCGACCATCTCCGTCACAAACTTATTCGTCTTGCTCTTCTTTCCAGCCCCGATATCAATATGACCTTCCATGGTAAAAGAAGCTCCTTTATAAATATAAGGAAGAACAATATCAATCAACTGATTTTTTCTCTCTTCCGTAAACAGCGAAACAATCTCCTCAGATAGAGATAACTCATACGATATCCGCTCATGCAGCTGCAGCATTTTCCGCGGAACAACCACTTTTCTGATGCAGGCCCAGACTCCTTTCCCTTCATTTAAGATGACGATTCCCGTGATGAAGGTGGTGTGCCTGGAGTGAACCTGCGAATCCGTCCCGACCATCAGCCGGTAATTCCCATTGGGCCTCAAATTCATGAACTTTACTATATGCTCAAAGACCTGTTCAAACGACATACCGCTTTTCTTCAGGTTTCGGAATGAGTAGTGATCAGCACCATCGCTTTTCATCTTTCATATCACAGCCTTCTTGAAATTTGTGGTGTACAACGTTTCCTTATCACTATCCTATGACAGAAAAATTTGTTTGATGTGGGTGTATGAGAAGGAGCAAAGTGCCTTCTTCCCACTGTCGACAAAATCCAACAAATTCCGGGTGGTGACTGTCACGCCCCGGGGCTGAAGACTAGTCATTCCTCAGACTTCAGGTGGATGAATAATCAGATCATTTACAGTAAACTGAAAATTAGAAACATAGTTACATAACTTAGGGGGTTATGACGTGGAACAAACTTTAAGCAGGAAATGGGATTTGGATTCAATCTATGAAGGCGGCAGTCAATCTGAGGAACTCATCGAATTTATGGATCAACTGAACAGCTCCATTAAAGAAGTGGAGTTGAAAATGAACCGCATGCAAGATGACGAGGAAGTAACGATAAGCAACTTGGCAGATCTCTTTGAAGAAATGCAGGACATCCTGCAGTCAACCCTGCAAGTGGATGAATTCTTGATCTGCGTTTCATCGGATAATGTGGAAGATCAGTCGTCTGCCGGCCTCGTTAACCAAAGCACCAAATTACGCGGAGCATTTGAAGTTTTGCTAAGTGAACTGGATCAACTTCTGGTATCTCTGCCTGATGGAACTTGGGAAGCTTTGCTTCAGGATGAAAAAGTAAGCAAATACCGATTTTTCCTTCAAGAAAGGAAGAGGCAAGCTGATGACAAACTGCCGCTGCCGATGGAAAAGCTGATTCAGCACCTATCCATAAATGGGTTCAAAGCTTGGGAAAGCCATTATGGGCAGCTTGTTTCCAAGCTTAGAGTCAAT
Source organism: Bacillota bacterium (assembly GCA_051750065.1). GTDB lineage: Bacteria > Bacillota > Bacilli > Bacillales > Bacillaceae_B > Rossellomorea. The sequence continues at coordinate 137,400 of JBNJJI010000005.1, read as the reverse complement.
GTGGAAATCGACGGTGAATTTCGGGAAATAACCCTGGGAGAGGCACTGCAAAAAGTATTGTTTTCCACAGATCGAGATTATCGCCAATCGATTATCAGTGCGTTAAAGCAGGTGTGTGAAGCCCAGTCAGATTCTTTCGCCACGATTCTAAACCATATTACCGGCTTCAGGCTGGATATTTACGAACAAAGAGGGTGGGACAATGTCTTGAAGGAAGCCCTCAGTCAAAACAGAATTTCACAAAGTTCCTTGAACACCATGCTTGCAGCCATTAAATCGAATCATGATCCACTTCATCGGTTTATGAAAAGAAAAGCTGAACTGCTCAAGGTAGATAAGCTTAAATTTTACGATCTCTTCATTAACACTTTTACTTCACAAAAAAAATACTCCTACGCAGAAGCAAAAACCATCATTGTCAATCAATTTCACGCTTTTGATGAAGGACTTGGGGAATTCGCTGAAAAGGCTTTTAATGAGGGCTGGATTGAAGCAGAAGATCGTCCTAATAAACGGAATGGAGCTTTCTGTGCCTCTCTTCCTCTTAAAAAGGAGAGCAGAATTCTCCTGACCTATAGAGGAAACTATCAGGATATCGTCACAATCGCCCATGAACTGGGGCATGCGTATCATAACCTCATTCTCGATGAGGAAGCTCCTTTTGCCAGGGAGAAAGGAACAAGCGTAGCCGAGACTGCTTCTACCTTCTGCGAAAACCTTGTACTGGATGCGGCACTTCAAACAGCTAAAGATGAAACAGAGAAATTATCACTGCTTGAATCGAAAATTATTGCCGGTCTTTCTTATCTTGGAATGATTCCTGCCATGTTTGACTTTGAACAGAAGTTATATGAAAAGAGACGAAGCGGGCTTCTTTCGAGCAAAGAGATAACAGAGTTGATGAAGGCAGCAGAAGCTGAATTCTATGGTGACATTGTCGATGAATATTATGAGTACAACTGGATTACTACACTTCATTTTTACAGCACCGAAAACGCCTTTTATAATATTCCTTACACAATAGGCTACCTATTCAGTAACGGTGTATATTCCCTTGCCAAAAAACAAGAGGGAGCATTTATTGATCAATACAATGAGCTGTTAAGAAATTCAGGAAGAATGACCGTGGAACAGCTGGCCCAAACCTACCTCCATGAGGATATTGAGAAGGAGGAATTCTGGCAAGCTGCCATCCAGCCGGTCAATGAAGCGATCGAAGAATATTTAGAGCTGACAGAAAAACTGATTTAAGGACAAAAAAACTCCCGGGACCTCGTTTGGTTCAGGGGGTTATTTGATGGTTTTGAAAACCCTTGGCTATGCCGGGAGTTCCAGAGCTTATAGCGTGGTAGTAAAAAACCTTACTTCATAATAGTCCACTCCCTTCCATCAGAGAATGAGGTTTGCCTGGGGAACTGAACAATCCTTCATTGAGTCACCAGTTATATTTAAAATAAGCGGAAATTTTCCGGTTAAGCAGTGGAAAAGATACCGATTTGGGGTATATAAGCGGAATTTTTCCGCTTAAGCACAGCAATTCGAATCATTTTTGCGTGTTTTAAGCAAATAAGGGAAATTATTCCGCTTAATTAACCTATTTTGGTGCTATCTTCTTAAATAAGCGGAATTTCTCCGCTTATTTCGATACAGTTTTTAAATATTAAAAAATCCGTTTACGAGATAGAAGAATCGGAAGAAATAAGGAAATTCTTTAGAATTAGTGAGTGTACGAATGTGGTGCAGAAGGAAGAACCATTCAGTGGCCTTTTAGGTCTAGGCTGGTAAGAGAGGCTTCATGTCACCTTCAACGGTGGCCAGCCCCCAGTATATGGAGAACATTCCATCGACAAAGTTCAACAAATCCCGGGTGGTGACTGTCACCAGAGAAACAAGGGAGGACATTGTTTCGTCTTTACAACGTAACAGTGTTATGTTACGTTAGTATCAAGGAGTGAAGAACATGGATAAAGAGTTGATTTCCAAGAAGGATCTGCTGGAGCAGACGGATATTACGTACGGCCAGCTTTATCGCTGGAAGAGGAAGAAGCTGATTCCTGAGGATTGGTTTATTAGAAAGTCAACGTTTACCGGGCAGGAGACCTTTTTCCCGATGGAGCAGATACTCGAAAGAATTTCCAGGATTAAAGAGCTGAAGGATCATTTATCTCTGGATGAATTGGCAGGTGCTCTGGCACCCAATACGAAGGATATCAATATTACGAAGAAAGATTTCCTTCAAGGTAACATTGTTTCGCAGAACACGGTTGCTATTTTTGAAGAACAATTCGGTCCTCTGGAAAGCATCACTTTTCAAACCGGCTTGTACTTATTTCTCCTCGAGCGCTCTTTGGAGACAGGGGAAATCAGCTTGGAAGAAGGAATGAGAATTTTGCAGACATTGGATGCTCATTTTCCTAAGTTGGAGGATAAACAGGCTTCCCTTGTCGTCTTAAGGAAAATGGGTGTTGTAACAGTGTTGCTTCTAACGAATATCAATGACTTTTATGTGGATGAGAAGACGAAAATAGCTGTTTCATTGTCTATTGAGTCTGAAGTGGATGCACTGATGAAAAAGCTAACAGGGGGAGGTTTTTAGATGAGCGGAGAAAGAATGAAACGGTTGAAGGTGATTGGAGAAGGCACCTATCCGGGCGGCGATTATGAAAAAGTTAAAGTTACTGGCCAAGGAAAGGTTTCCGGAGATCTTCGTGCGGTAGAAACAAAGGTAACTGGTGAAGGCCATGTGAAGGGGAAGGCTGCGATCAGCCAGTTAAAGGTGACGGGAAAACTGACCATCGATGAAGAATTAAGCAGCAATGAAATGAACATCATAGGTGAATTGAATGTCGGAAACTCAATGAAGGCCAATACGTGTAGTGTAAGAGGTTTTCTTAACAGTTCAGGAAATGTTGAGCTGGAAAAAATGGATGTTAAAGGCGGCTTTGATATTAAGGGAGAGCTAAATGTCGGAGAATTGATTATCAAGTTACAGGGAGCGCCGAGCAGGGCAGATGAAATTGGCGGAGAGACGATAAAGGTGAAGGGCAGAAGCTTCTTCAGCCGGTCTCAAACCCTCCAGGCAGATGTCATCGAAGGCGACAGCATCTATCTTGAGAATACCACAGCCAAAATGGTCAGAGGCAGCAACGTGGAAATCGGACCGGGCTGCCATATTGAGAAGGTGGAATATCGATCGACGTTCACCAATAGAGATAAAAGCATTTTAGACGCTAAAAAAATTTAGTATGAAGGGGGATTTACGATGAGTCACGAAGAGAAAGAAGCTCTGATATTGTCAGGGAGCAGCGAAACAGGAGGCGGCTCTTTTACAAAGGTCGAAATCAACGGAAGCGGCAAGATTACCGGCGATGTTCATTGTGAAAGCCTGGAATGCAATGGTTCCGCCAAAGTATATGGAAACATCACCTCGGAGCATACCCTCATTAGAGGAAGCATGAATATACAGGGAGACCTTACTTCAGACAAAATTGAAGTGCAAGGAAATGCAGACGTGAGCGGCCATGCAGCGTTCAGGGACATGGAAGTCAAGGGGCAGGCGAAAGTCGATCAATCACTGAAGGGGGACCACATACTCCTTGAAGGGATGATAAAAGTGAAAGGCGACTGTGAAGTAGAATCCGCCGACCTCAAGGGTGCCTTTACCATCGGCGGCCTGCTTAACAGCGACCGCGTTGACATCGAACTGCATGGAAAATCAAAGGTAAAAGAAATCGGCGGAGAAACCATCACGGTGAAAAGATCCGGACCATCCATTCTGAATCTGGATAAATTCATTAAAACCTGGAGCAAGGAGTTGCAGGCAGAGCTCATCGAAGGCGACACTATCAATCTTGAATATACCAAGGCAAAAGTGGTCCGCGGGAATAATGTAGAGATCGGACCCGGCTGTGAGATTGAGCTTGTTGAGTACGGAAATGACCTGCAGGTGTCGGAAAAAGCAAAAGTAGGTAAAACGGTGAAGCTGCAATAGCGCAGCCCTTATTTCATCAGAAAAATCACCTTTCATCTTCCCTAATCATTTTGACTTTTAATGGAGAATGTCTCAAAATAAAGGGAGATGAGGTGACACAATGAGCGAAAATGTAACGAGTGTAAAGTGGTTTGGCATGGCGATTCAGGCTCTGGTGGTCATGGCCAGCAACGAAGGGCTCTGTCCAAGCGGCCAGCTGGCAGAAAAGCTTAATTCCAAATCAGTTTTTTTAAGAAAAATATTAAGGCATCTGGTAAAAGAAGAGCTGATACAGGCAAAAGAAGGCCGGGACGGCGGCTATTATCTAGTGAAAAATCCTGAAGACATCAAGCTGTCTGACGTGTATGAAGCCATGAGATCAGAAACGTTTCCTAAAGGATTCTTTGATGTAGAAAGCAAAGAATGCTTTGCTCCCTGTACACGTGAATCCATGGGTGAGCTGCGCGATGAGATGGAAAGCTGGGTAGTGAGCGGGTTGGAGCAGAAAACGATTAAGGATTTGATGAAGTCTTAGAAGCTTTCCAAATAAATTACTAAAAGAGCGACGCAAAGGAGCGTTGCTTTTTTGATTTTTGACCATGTTCAATCTAGATTGACTAAGCTTGCAAAGTTAAGGAAAAATAAGGTAATTAAGAATTTTAATTGTCGAATACATCTTAGGGGGAAAACAAAATGAAAATCGAGCAAGTTTTTGACTATGATATTAATGATCAATTAAGAAGTAAGCTGCAAAACCTTTTAATAGAGTGTTTTTCAGATGAATATCCACAAGAAAGAATTTATTTTAAACAGGTACCTCATTTTAGATTCGTTGCAATGGATGATCATGATCAACTTGTTGGTCAAGTTGGTTTGGATTATAGAGTGATGAATTTAAACGGCAGACCTATAAGGGTTCTTGGTGTAATAGATTTATGTGTCTCTAAAACAAATCGGTCACAGGGAATAGGGACATTATTACTCAATAAGATAGAAGATTTCTGTGCAGGGAAATCAATTGATTTTCTACTCTTGTTCGCAGATAACACAAAATTGTACTGGAATGCAGGATTTAAGTCTGTAAATAATCAGTGTAAATGGTTACAAATAGACGATGAAAATCAAACCACATATGGTATTGGATATGAAAGAATAAATGAACTCATGATTAAAGAAGTGGGTAATATAAAGTGGGAGGATGGCAATATAGATCTATTAGGATACCTTTATTAAACTGAATGGGGAGTTCCGGAACAAGCAGAAACGCCATCTCCATTATTGCGGCAGTAAATTGATAAAATGATTAATAGAAGTACGTTGACACTCATTTAAATTTTACTAATACTAAAGGTATTTCATGAAAAGATGGTGAATGAAATGGCTGTTCGTAAAGAAGATTTATTTAGAATGGTAGACTCTTTAAGCAAGGAAGATAAAAAAGCAGCTATGGACTTTATTGGGTTCTTACCTCTCAAGAAAGAATTGTAACTGGGTTAAAGGACTTTTATCCTTACCGCCATAAGTAGACATTAAGAGTCTTAAGGGCCATAAGGGATTGTACAGATTAAGAATTGAAAGTTACCGTGTGATCTTTGCTGTTGACCATCAAGAGCAAACTGTCTACATCGAAGCCATCGGCAACCGTGGAGATATTTATTAATATATTTTTTTATAAACTCTCTAGTCTTTTCTAGCGGGTTTTTTTCTTTACCATGGCTTACTTCAGTGTTGTTTTCTTAAAGGGGGAGTCTTTTTTATTCACCTCGGATTAACTGTAGTTGACAAAGGTACAGTTTAAGTTTTATACTGTTCCTGTAGAAGTTACAGTTTGAAGGAGGATTTTTTTATGTCTGATAAAACAATGAGCAAAGAAGAATATTTAAATAAAGCGAAAGAACTTGATACAACGAAAGAAGCACCGAAGCAGCTGGAGGATACGGACTTTTTGACAGTGGCGAAAGAGCGCCGTTCCGTACGTCAATATGACCCTGAATTTAAAATAGAAGAAAGCGAAATCCGTGAACTTCTGGAAACCGCTGTGCTGGCACCTTCATCCAGCAATCTTCAATCCTGGAGATTCTTAGTTATCGAAGATCAAAAGGAAAAAGAGCGTTTGCTGCCAATCGCCAACAATCAGCAGCAAATCGTTGATGCTTCCGTTGTCATCGCCATCATTGGTGACCGCGAAGCGTACAAAAATGCTGATCAAATCTACACTCAAATTGCTGAAAGAGGCAACATGCCTGAAGACGTCAAAGACATGTACGTCAACAGCATTTTCGATAACTACGGAAACTTCCCTAAAGAGCGCTTAGCGAAAATCGCTCACATTGACGGAGGAATTGTCGCGAATCAATTAATGCTCGCAGCGAAAGCGAAAGGCTACGACACTGTCCCAATGGGCGGCTACGATGAAGCGCAATTCGTGGAAGCCTTCAATGTACCTGAAAGCTATGAGCCGGTTATGCTGCTTTCTCTTGGTAAAGGAGCGAAAGCTGGATTCGAGAAAACTCGTCTGCCTCTTGATGATGTGCTTTCTTGGAATCGATTCTAAATAAAAAAAACAGGGCCTGACTCGAATGAGCAGGTCCTGAAATATTTTTTGTAAAAAGGTTTGAAACAGGTCATTAGACATTAGATTGTATACCGTTTACGTTAGTTATAGAAACTAAATCAGAAAGGATGGATCCTATGAAAATTCTTGTTGTCGGAGCAAACGGACAAATCGGAAAGCACTTAGTCGGACTGATACAAGACAGCGGCAGCCATACCGCCAAAGCGATGATCCGTAAACAGGAGCAGGTCTCCCACTTCGAATCATTAGGTGCCGAAACTGCGGTTGTGAATTTAGAAGGTGGGATAGAAGACATCGCCAAAGCAGCAGAGGGAGTCGACACCGTCGTATTCACTGCAGGATCCGGCCCGAACACAGGTGCAGATAAAACCCTGATGATTGATTTAGACGGTGCTGTCAAAACGATAAAAGCGGCTGAAATGGCAGGCGTGAAGCGGTTTGTCATGGTCAGCTCATATGATACGACTCGAAAAGCGATACAGGAAGCGCCAGAATCCTTCGCGCCATATGTGGCTGCCAAGCACTATGCAGATGAGTGGCTGCGAGGCACAGACTTGGATTACACCATCGTCCATCCTGGTCTGCTCACAAATGACAATGGAACCGGTAAAGTCAAAATCGCCAGTGAAGTTGAAAGAGGAGAAGTGCCTCGCGAGGATGTGGCTCAGGTGATTTTCGGAACCTTGGAAGATAACTCTACGATCGGGAAAGAGTTTCAAGTGGTGAAAGGATCTACTGGTGTAAAAGAGGCTTTGAGTAATCTTTAGTTAGTCTCTTTTAAAATGCCCTCGATTTTGAGGGCTGGAGAGTAACTATTCTCTTCTTTTAAAATGGAACGATTCTAATAAATAAACAGGCCTGATCCCAGTACCGGGGGTCAGGCCTGTTTACTTACCAATTGTCATGGTTGTCAACGAGATTTTCTTTAACACCTCGCCTGAGTGACACCAAGAATCAGTTTTTCAATGTTAGGTGTCCTTCGTGATCTACTCGAGTGACACCAAGAGTTAGTTTTTTGATGTTAGGTGTCCTTCGTGGCCCGCGTGAGAGGCACTTGGGAAAATCAGGGCCCTGATGTTATAACTTTATTTATAGTTAGCAATGTGGTATTTTAAAGTTTATATTTTTTGAAGAGAAAGCAAAGACTTTGCTTATGCAAGGTGTTTTGGGCAGTAGAAATTATTAAATAGTTTGTTATTCAATGGAAGCGGCCTATTACTAATGTCATTGCTTTTAGAAAGGAGGGAATAATTTGTTTGATATACCAATTCAAGATCCCGTTATCATATTTGCTATTGCTGTAACTGTTTTCTTTCTGTCTCCAATCTTGATGAATAAATTAAGGATGCCTGGGATCATTGGACCGATTGTGGCTGGTGTGATTATCGGACCCCACGGCCTTCATTTATTGGCACGAGATTCTACGATTGAACTGCTGGGGACAGTCGGTTTATTATTCATCATTTTCATTGCGGGCCTTGAGCTCGATCTTGATGGCTTTAAGAAGTACCGCAACAGAAGTATTTTCTTCGGAGTGCTATCCTTTTCCATCCCGCTGGCGATTGGGACAACAGCGAGTCTTCTGCTTGGCTACAGCCTCATGGCATCTATTCTTTTAGGATCGATTGTCGGTTCGCATACCCTGCTGGCCTATCCAATTGCAAGCAGGCTTGGAGTATCAAAGAATAAAGCAGTGACAACTGCAGTCGGAGGTACCCTGCTTACGGATACCTTTGCTTTATTGGTGCTGGCTGTCATTACAGGAGCTGCAGCGGGCGAATTATCCGCAGGCTTCTGGGTGAAGATGGTGATATCTCTAGCTGTGTTTGTACTCGTCATCATGTGGGGAGTGCCTATGCTTTCAAGATGGTTCTTCAAGAATGCAGGCAGTGAAGGGATTGCGAACTTTTCGTATGTGATGGTTATACTGTTTGGATCGGCCTTCCTTGCGTTAGTAGCTGATATGCAGCCTATTATAGGAGCGTTTTTAGCAGGGCTGGCTCTCAACCGATTTGTGTTGGAACATGGAACGCTGATGAACCGCATTCGCTTTCTGGGCAATGCCTTGTTCATTCCATTCTTCCTCTTATCTGTGGGGATGCTTATGGATCTGGGAGTTCTTCTGAGTAATCCATCGGCTTGGCTTGTCAGCTTGTGCATCATTTTCTCGGTGTTCGTAGGAAAGTGGCTGGCTCCTCTCATCATTTCAAGAATTTATCATTACTCTAAAATTGAAACTAAAGTTATCTTTGGGTTGACCATCCCTCAGGCAGCTGCCACCCTTGCTTCCACATTGGTGGGCTACCAAGTCGGCCTTCTCGACCAGGCTACCGTGAATGCAGTGATTATCATGATCCTTATCACATGTATTGCCGGGCCGTATTTTGTTGAGAAACACGGGCGAGCGCTGGCTCTTAAAGAAGACCAGTCACCTGGTGAAAAAAGTGAAGGTCCGGAAAGAATTCTTATTCCGCTATATAATCCAGACACGATGGAATCGTTAATGGATTTAGCTTATATGATTAAACAGCCGAATACACAAGAAGAGCCGCTCTATCCATTAACAGTCGTCCAGAAAGATGTGAAGTCAGCACATAAAGATGTGGAGAAGGCAGAAAAAATGCTGGGGCACGCCGTCATGTATGCTTCTGGTGCTGAGATGCCGGTCCGGATGCTGACAAGGGTTGACAGAAATATATCTTACGGAATCGAGCGTGCCATTGCTGAAGAGCGCATCAATACAGTAGTGGTAGGGTGGAATGCAGAGCGGAAAAATAATCAGCTGTTTGGCAGTGTATTAGACCGCTTGATTGATGAAACTCACCAAACCCTGCTGGTTTCCAAACTGGGACACCCGCTGAAGACAACTAAAAGAGTTCTTCTTATCATCCCTTACGGAGCCGATCACAAAACTGGATTCGAGGATGCTTTAAAAAGGATTAAGCTGCTGACCAGCAACTTGAGTGCGTCACTGCTTACACTCGTCATCAAAGATTCGATAGATGCATATGAACAAAAGTTGAATTCAATTAAGCCGGACCCTCCTGCTGCAATTAGAAGAGTGGAGAACTGGTCCAAGTTGGAAGAAGAAGAAGTACCTAAACTGACCCAGGATGACTTGGTTATCATCCTGAGTGCCAGAAGAGGAACGGTCGGCTGGCATCCAAAACTGGAAGAGCTTCCTAAACGGCTGGCTGCAATCGAGCCGGAAAGCTTCATTATCTACTATCCTTCCGAGCAGGGCGATGTAGATATCAGAGGCTCCCGCGGATTTTCCATACCGAAAGAAGTCTTGCGAAAACAGGATTATGACAAAGAATAACGGGACAAAGGCGGGACAAAGGGACAGGTCCTTTGTCCCACCAAATTTTTACAAATCGACGAGCCATGTCACTCGGAACCTTTTTTGGAGACACTTGGTGTGGGTTTTGGTAGTTAGGTGTCCCTCGGGATGAGTTTGAGAGACACCAGGGGACGATTTCCTCTCACCAGGTGTCTTTTATAATATTAAACGGCTGTTTTCTAAAAGATTGTTGCTTTTGAATACTTTTTTTCCGCCTCACCCATTTACGTAGGAGGATTGAAGTCGTACGCCTGCAGCAGAAATCCATCACTTTTTTACAGCGACAATCTTTGCGAAAACTGCCTATTAAAAAGAGCCTGACCAGCAATTCCACCAAAAGGATTGTTGGCCAGGCTTTTGTCTAACTATCTTTAAAAAACCTATCGAATAGCGAGATCGTAGCTGCTTTAACTCAGTAATCCGCTCACAATCACTACAAATCTGAAAAATGAGGTCCACACCCTCAGTGCATTAAAGCATTAGTTTACCGGGGGACAGGCCTTAGGCAATCCGAGGCAGCATAGCAGCATCATTCGACTCGTTTTTAAAGGCTCATTTCTAAAAGATTGTGGCTTTTGAATGCAATATACCCCTCCTCCCCTTTTACGTAGGGGATTGTAGCGGAAGGCGTGCGGCCTCCTGCGGGACTAGCGGGACAGGTGAGACCCCACAGGCGAAGCCGAGGAGGCTCACCGCCCGCCCCGCGGAGCCGTGCGCCTGGAGCGGAAATCCTTTAATTTAAACAGCCACAATCTTTGCGAAAAGAGCGTTTTTAAATTATGCAGAGCGTTTTTTAAAGGGAAGTGGGTACCTAGATAAAGAAACACGTTGAATGAGGACAGAAAGTAAACCTGCCACTGCGCCCATACTAATTTCTTGTTATTCGGGAACAGTAATAGAGCAATCATTTTCAAAACTAAACTAAGGAGAGAAGATGCCGATGAGCCGTTTCTTCAATAAAACCTCTCAGGAAGTTTTAGATGAACTGAATGTAACCAAGGATGGGCTGCTATCCAATGATGTGGAAGAGCGTCGAGAACAGTACGGATATAATGAGCTGGTGGAAGGAAAAAGGAAGACTGGTATTCAGGTCTTTTTGGAACAGTTTAAAGATTTTCTCGTCATTATTCTAATTGCGGCAGCCGTCATTTCTGCTTTCTTAGGGAAATTTGAAAGTACAATTGTTATCTTGGCTGTCATTATCCTCAATGCGATTCTGGGCACAGTTCAGCATCTGAAAGCTGAACAAAGCTTGAACTCTTTAAAAGAGCTGTCATCTCCAGCTGCAAAGGTTCTGAGGGACGGCGAAAAGACTGATGTCCCTTCAAGAGAACTGGTGGTTGGAGACATCCTGCTTCTTGATGCCGGTGATCTGGTCAGTGCAGATGCCAGGATCATCGAGAATCATAGCTTGCAAATCAATGAAAGTTCATTAACAGGAGAATCCCTGAGTGTGGAAAAGGGTATTGACCCTATTCCTGAAGAGGACGTCCCTATTGGGGATAAAACGAATATGGTGTTTTCAGGGAGCTTTGTTACATATGGACGCGGGGCAGCCGTTGTCACTAGCACAGGGATGAACACGGAAATTGGAAAGATTGCCAACCTGCTCGAGTCTGCAAAAGAGAAAAAAACACCCTTGCAGGAAAGCCTCGATCAGTTTGGAAAGAAGCTTGCGATCATTATCATCGCAATTGCAGTCTTGATTTTCGCTTTGGATATTGTTAGAGGAAATGAGCTTGCCGAATCGTTCATGTTCGCTGTAGCTCTGGCAGTTGCCGCCATCCCGGAAGCGCTGGGATCGATTGTGACAATTGTTCTGGCTTTTGGAACGCAGAAGATGGCGAAGCAAAACGCGATTATCCGCAAGCTGCACGCTGTCGAAAGCCTCGGAAGCATCTCTGTCATTTGTTCGGATAAAACCGGGACGCTGACTCAAAACAAAATGACGGTCCAGAAAGTCTATGTGAATCATGGAATGAAAAATCATGATCAGCTGGACTTGGAGAACCAAACGGAAAAGAAACTTCTGCTCACTTCATTGCTTTGTAATGATTCAGAGAAAAACGGTGAAAAGAAAATTGGCGATCCTACAGAACTTGCACTGGTGGGTCTTGGCGAAGAATACCAGCTCGATGAATTGAGTGTGAGGAAAGAGTACCCGAGAGAGGGCGAACTGCCTTTTGACTCTGATCGAAAAATGATGAGTACAGTCAATCGCTATGAAGGCCGTCATCTCCTTTTTATAAAAGGTGCATTTGATGCTCTTTTATCAAGGGTAACCAAGATTGAAACATCTGAAGGCGTTGTGGACATTACCAACAGTGATAGACAGGAAATAGAAAGTGTAAATAAGGAATTTTCAAGAAGCGGGCTGCGGGTACTCGGCTTTGCCTATAAAGAAGTGGAAGAGGGAAGAACCATTGAGTATGAAGACGAGAATGACTTAACGTTTATCGGATTGATCGCGATGATGGATCCGCCGAGGGAAGAGTCGGCAGGAGCTGTTGCGGCCTGTATTGATGCTGGAATCAAGCCGGTCATGATTACCGGAGACCATAAAATTACGGCATCGGCCATCGCTAAACAAATCGGCATCCTGAAAGATGAATCGGAAGCCGTTGAGGGGGCTCAAATTGAAAAATGGAGTGATGAGGAGCTGCAGGAAAAGGTAGCTGACATCTCCGTTTACGCAAGGGTTTCTCCAGAACACAAGATCCGCATTGTAAGGGCTTGGCAGGAAAAAGGAAATGTGGTGGCCATGACGGGTGATGGCGTCAACGATGGACCGGCCTTGAAGCAGGCAGACACCGGAATCGCCATGGGAATCACCGGAACAGAAGTGGCCAAAGAAGCATCCTCTATGGTGCTGACGGACGATAATTTTTCTACCATTGTAAAAGCCATTGCCAATGGCCGAAGCATCTATGCCAACATCCAAAATTCCATCAGGTTTTTACTGGCTGGAAATATGGGCGGAGTGCTGGCCGTGCTTTATGCATCACTGCTGGCCTTGCCGGTTCCATTTGCAGCGGTTCATCTCTTATTCATCAATCTTTTAACAGACAGTCTGCCTGCAATTGCCATCGGGCTTGAGCCTCATAATAAAAAAATCATGAAACAGGCGCCAAGGGATACCAATACCCCGCTCCTGAATAAGTCTTTCGCCAAACGGGTAACGGTGGAAGGAATCATCATTGCTGTCGCAACCTTGATTGCCTTTCACATTGGACTATCCACCGGAGATGCGATGATTGCCAGTACCATGGCCTTTGCCACCTTGTGTTTAGCCAGGTTATTTCACGGATTTAACTCTCGAAGCAAACAGTCATTATTCAAGATCGGAGTCTTCTCCAATAAATATGTCTGGTATGCCGTCATCATTGGGTTCATCCTGCTGCACCTGGTATTGCTTTTACCCCCGCTTATGGGAGTATTTGAAGTCGCACCGCTCAATGCAGCACAATTCGGTACCATATACATCATGTCTCTAGTGCCGCTTGTGGTTATTCAATTTTACAGATTGATTTTTGTAAAATAATGGTGGGACAAAGGGATGGGACAAAGGGACAGGTCCCACGTCCCACCAAATATTAACAATTTTTAGTAGAACCATGTTCCACGTGATTAGTGTGGCTAGCGGGGACTGACCCCAGGTAGAGTATGAGAGACAATTGGAGACTGTATTAAGGCGTTAGGTTTCACTCATCCCCAGTCCTAGCTTTTTTAGTGAATATATGTAAGTTGTAGATGTTTATAGGCGCTTTTTAAAAAAGATTTGATAAATAAGGGGAGAAATTCCCCTTATTTAGGGAATTGCACCTAAAATCGGTTTAAATAGAGGGAGAAATTCCCGCTATTTGCTTAAAAGCCGGGAAAATAGCCCATTTTTCTTTGCTTAAGGGGAAAATTTCCCCTTATTTGACCAGAATCTAGTTCAATTTTGCATTTAACGGGAAAATCTCCCCTTATTTTAAATTAGGTTGGTTACTCAATGAAGGATAAGACTGCTTACTAAATCAGAATACTCCACACTAATTATTTCATGGCTTGGGACCTATTACGTGGGAATAGCGGTGCCTGGCCCCGGGCACACTAAAGTATTAACGCGTCAACACGCCGGAGGTCAGGCTCTACAACACATACATCAGTCTCTAATAATCAAAAAGGGTCTGGCCAACTTCGGCCAGGCCCTTATCTAACTACCTTCATAAAACCGGTCGAACAGCCTAAAGTATTGCTGTTTTAACTCGGCAATCCGTCCACGGTCACACGAAACAATATCAATAACATCGCTGCTCACATATACTAAGAACTTTTCGTTATAAAAGGCAAGGTACGCTTAATTTTGGCCTTTATAAATGGCTCTTCTCGTATAAATCTTTGCTTTCGGAAAAATCCCAAGAACCGGATTTTTCCCCGGATACTAAGTTTTTCTCTCTAATCTGAGGGAGTAGCTCTTTTCTTTCTTACTTACCAGTTCTTATAGTGAATTATGGAGTTATTTTGCGAAATTCATATTAAATAGCCACTAAGTTTACGAAAAGAGCCCTTATAAATAGATGAACAGTACATAATTACGTCTTCACGGTTTAAATTTTTTATAGAAGTGTATATGACGTCATCACTCAAAGACTCATCATAAATTACAGTTTCCTGCCAGTTAGTTATTTTTACAGACCGGCCGATTCTTGACTTAAAAGAACGCCGCCTGTTATTCACCATGTACTCTGAGACAAATATAACAGTCAAAGTATCACCAGCATCATATACATCTTCTATAACTCCTCGGATTAAAGAAACACTGAGATCTTCCATCCCAAACCTGATTCTCTGTTCCGATGGTACCTAAAAGTAAGGTGCTTCCTTGGTGCAGTCAAAGTCGACAGGAAAAGAATGCAATCTAACCATATTCGCTTAATCTCCCATTCTAATAAAAATAGTAGAGCTTGCAATCCCCTAAAGAGGCATCAAAATCCGTATCGAAGTCCCTTCCCCCGGCCTGCTTTTCACATTAATGCTTCCCTGATGAAGCTGAACCAATTTCTTCGTAATCGCCATGCCCAAACCTGTGCCGCTTCCGGAATCATTTGTATTGGTTCCGCGGTAGTATCTCTGGAAGAGGCCGTTGACCGTTTGCTGATCCATCCCGATTCCATCATCCGTGATCATCACTTGAAATAGATGATCTTCAATGGTGGATAGTGAAACGGTGACCGTGGTTCCGGCAGGGTTATATTTAAGGGCGTTTTCAACAAGATTATCCGTAATCCTTTGAAACCACTTTGGATCCACCGAAGCTAAAATGGTTTCGTCCTCTGCTTGAAAATTAAGGGTCTTATCCGAGTAGTCCGGGTTGTTCATATACCCGATGACGGTCCTGCGAACGAGTTCCGTGATGTTGGCTTCTTCACGGACGATGGGCAATGCCCCGTTTTTGATGCGGTAGGTCAACGTCAAGTCGTCCAGCAGATCGCCCATGTAGGATGCTTTACTGCCAATGACTTCCGCAAACTCCCGCACCTCTGACTGTGACCAGTTGTACTCCTCGGACTCCATCATTTTTGAATATCCAGCTATGGAGGAGAGGGGGGTTTTTAAGTCATGTGAAATCCCGCTGATCCATTCCTCGCGGGTCATTTTAATTTTCGCCCGCTGATCTTGATTCTCCTTCAACGTCTCCGTTAACTGTGAAAGGGTAGTGATGAGATCGCGGTACAATTTGAATTTTCGTTTGAGCTTTCCGTTCTTCTTGAACAGGATAGGCTGATCAACATGGTTGACGGGCTGCTGGTAATGGCCTTTTCCTAGATTCTCGATCCACTTCATCATCGTCAGAAGCGGATTGCCGAATTTATAGGCATACCAAAAAGTGATCAGAAGCAATAATATGAAAATCAACACGGCGACCAGGAGGATGCTGTTTCCAATCTTGCTGTCTACCGTTTCCTCCAATGCGGCTGCGGTCCCTTCGATAGGCATTCCGAGCAAAATCGTTTGCCTCGTCTCTCTATCATAATGAGCTGAAACGGATTCCTCCATGGATTGAGTCAGCTCTAAAATATCTTCCTGAGAGTAAACTTCACGCTTCTCTCCGGCACGATACCCATCCGTTACTTCCCCGGAAGAGTTCACCAGCTGCACCCAGGCATTTTTGTCCTCCAATTGGGAAGCCATTCCTTGTTGCAGATCCAGTTCACCTTGCTGCCAATCAACCTGCTGGGTCACTGACTGTAAAAGGAGCGATTCGCCGTTCTCTTTTCTTAAAAAGACCAAAGGAGAATCAGAGTCCGATTCATCGAGCCTCCAGTACGCATAGTCGAGTGTCGGATCTTTTTCCAGCAGCAGGCCGGCGAGTTCTCCTTTCTTAAAGGAGATTTGCTGAGGTTCGGGGTAGCCGCCAAGGACTTTTCCTTCTTTTGACACGACGAGGAGGGTGCCGTACTGCTCTTCAAGCAGTCTCTTTAGTCTCTCTGAAATCGTCGCTTCTCCATCTTCGAGTGAAACGTTTTCCGAAACAAAATAATTTTCAGCTTGCAGCAAATCAAATTCCGCCTCTGTATCGGAAAGCAAGTACCCGATCAGGCCAAAGAGGAAGAAGAGAAATAACCCAACGAAGAAGAAAATGAGCATGAGCTGAAGGAAAAGCTGAATCATAAACCGTTTATGAATGTTCATGGAGAGCTCCGTGCGGAATGAATTTATACCCCAATCCTCTGACTGTCACAATATAGCGCGGGTCACTTGGCTGGTCTTCAATCTTTTCACGAAGCTTCCGGATGTGGACCATCACCGTGTTGTCCTCTCCCAGGAACTCCTCGCCCCACACCTGTTCATACAGCTGATTTTTACTGAAAAGCTGGTTCGGGTGCTGGCAGAAAAAGGTCAACAGCTGATACACCTGTGCGGGCAGATCGACTTTCCGGCCTTTTATGGTAACCACTCCCGCAGTTGTGTTGACGTTCAAGTCACCGAATTCATAGGTTTTTAGAGGAGAGGCAGGGGCTGCCCTGCCGTCTTTCCGTCTTAAATGAGCCTTGATCCGCGCGACGACCTCCAGCGGATTGAAGGGCTTTGTGATATAATCATCCGCTCCCAAAGCAAAGCCGGACAGCTTATCCAAATCAGTAGTCCGGGCTGTCAGGAAGAAAATCGGAGCGTCGGTTGTCTCCCTGATCAGCGGACAAATCTCAAAGCCGCTGCGGTCGGGCAGCATGACATCGAGCAGAACCAAGTCGTATTGCTTCTCTCGGCAGCGAGCCAGTGCGTCACCCGCAGTGTGGGCGCTGTCTATATAATGAAAATTTTCCTTCTTTAAAATGGTAGCGAGCATTGTGACGATGGAAACTTCATCATCCACAATGAGAATCTTAGAATCATGCATTATCCAAACCTCTGTTTCTACTGAATATATAGCTTCATCATATCAGTATCTTCCATGGAAAAATAGGAATTAAGATAAAATTAAGGAAGAGATTCGCAAGCCTTAAGATAAGGGATGTAAGATGGGGATATCAATAAAAATCGTATTGATATCGAAGGGAGAAAAGCTATGTTTGCCATTGGAAAAAGAGAATTTCTGAAATTATTCAAGGGTTTCAAATCAATCATCATCATCCTGATTCTGGTTTTAACTTCATACTACTCTGCAAAATTTTCGAACCTGCTGCTGTCACTGGACGAGTTTTCACCAGAGGATGCGGATAAAATTCACTATGCAGGATTATTATTTCTATTACTCTTTTTAGGACAATTATTTGTCATGGGGCTGTCTCATGATGCGATCAACCGGGAAACCCATGAACGGACGATGCGCTTCCTGGTCACGAGGACCTCGAGATTATCAATTATACTCGGAAAATTTTTCGGGATCGTGCTGTTCTGGTTGACGTGCGTAACTCTGTCTTTCCTGATCATTTTGATCATGTCCGGCACGATGGATTTCCTCAGCTACTTCCAGACATTGAGTCTGCTGGTCTATCAAATAGCGCTGACCATCCTATTGTCGACCGTGATTCCAAAGCCGGCATTCACCATGTTTCTCAGCATTGTCGTAGGAATGGCCTTTCCTATCCTGGGCTTTTGGCTGTCGTTCACGAGCAATCAATGGGTGGCCTGGCTGAAATACCTGACGCCGTTTCACTACTTGATAGAGGATTACACCTTTCCTATCATTCTGCCGCTGGCTGCGGTAATGCTCGTCATTTCATACATAGTGTTTAGAAGGAGGGAGTGCTGATGGCTGTGATTGAAACCAAACAATTAGTTAAAACGTATGGAAGAGTGACAGTTGTAAAAGGAATCGATTTGTCTGTGGAAAAAGGGGAAATCTTTGGGTTCCTAGGCAGGAATGGAGCAGGGAAATCCACTTTTATCAACATGCTGACAGGCATCATCCTTCCAAGCTCGGGTTCATTCTCATTATTAGGAGCGGATGGCCCGAATGACGAGGTAAAAAAAAGGATCGGTGTGATGCCGGATTATACAAGCTTTCCGGAATCTATGACAGCGATGAGCTATTTGAAATTTTTATCAGAGGTGTCGGGTAAAAAAGCTTCCAAGGAAGAGTGCCTCACCGTTTTGCAAAAAGTCGGCCTGGAAGCAGACGCCCATAAGAAAATCGCGAAATATTCATTCGGAATGAAAAAGAAGCTGGGCATCGCGCAGGCCATCATCCATGATCCCGAGTTAATCTTCCTGGACGAGCCGACATCCGGAATCGACGCCGAATCCGTTGTCCACATCCATCAATTAATCCGCGAAATGCACCAGCAGGGAAAAACGCTTTTCATGACTTCACATAACTTGGATGAAGTGGAAAAGCTCTGCTCCCGCATTGCAATAATGAAAGAAGGCCGGATTGTCAAAATGGGATCCATGGACGAACTCCAGTCATTTTACCAAACAAGAATTGTCGTGAAAATCAAGCACGGAAGCATCCCGGAAGCAGAAGAAGCACGCTTGCTGCAATGGCTGGAAGGTGCGGGCGAGGAACTGGAGCTTCTGGACAACCGCCTCCAGATTACCGTCGGGCAGGAAAAGAAGATTGCCGAAATCATTCGCGCCTTCAACCAATGCAAGGTGGATGTGTACCGTGTTGAAGTTGAGGAACCGACTCTGGAAGAAATTTTTCTGGATGAAAGAAACCAACATGGGGGATAAGGAAGTGGAAAGAGCATGAATATGCCGCAGAAAAAATTAGCACCGGAGGCGGTGAAGGTTTGGAGGATCTCGAGCATCATTTCCAGTGCCGTCGGGTTTCTCGTCCTTGGAGTCCTGTTTTATCTGGATCATTATTTTTCGTGGAGTGAGTGGGCGGGATGGCTGCTGACCGCCCTTACACTCTTTACTGCTGTGGAATTAATTTGGTCGATCTTCCAGCCGAAATGGCTGTACAACAGCTGGCGGTTTGATATGGACGAGGATTTTTTACAGTTGAAATCGGGAGTCTGGCAGGAGGAGCACCACCTCGTGCCAATGACCAAAATTCAGGCTGTCGCCACAGAAAAAGGGCCGCTGCTTCGTAAGTTCGGATTAAATTCCATCAAGATCGAAACGATGGGATCGTCACATATCATACCCGCCCTGCCAGAAAAAGAAGCGATTGAAATACGAAACAAGATCGCCCACTTTGCAAAAATCAAGGAAGTGGAACAATGAGTTCGCCGTCACGCTATCATCCGCTTTTAATGGTATTCCGACTTTGGAAGCTGGTCCGTGACTCAGCCTTCTTCTTGCTGTTTTTATTTGTGTTGAAGAGAGATTCAGACTCTCTCTTTATCTACTACGGAAAATGGGTTTTCCTTGTCATTGTCACAGTCAGCCTGATTTCCATCCCGCTGAAGTGGCTCTATGAAACCTATTCCTATGACCAACGGGCTTTTTATCTGAAGAAAGGTATTTTTACCAAGAAAGAACAGACGGTGCCTTTTTCAAAAGTGCAGAATGTCAATCGGCACACATCGCTTTTTCACCGTTTGTTTGGCTTAACCTCCCTGCAATTCGAAACAGCCTCTGCCGGGGAAGACGCAGAGGTGAAGTTCGATGCTTTGACCCTTAAGGAAGCCGGCAAACTGGAGGAGCTGGCGAGCAGGGATGAGAAAGATATTTTGAAAGAGTCAGTGGATGCTGCTCCGGAATTGGAGAGGACCGTGCATTTTCGTCCTTCTAAAAAAGACACCATCAAAGCTTCATTTATTTCAATGAGCTTCCTTCTATTGATTCCGCTTCTCTTTTCCTTCTACTCCAAAATCAACGATATCTGGGATGTGGAAGAAGAGGCGACGGGCATCTTTTCGTCCATCATCGGTTCAGCAGCAATCCTGACCATTGTCGTAGTCGTGATTCTGATCGTATCCGTCCTATTGGGAGTCATCCGGACCTACCTTAAATACGGTGCCTATGAACTTTCCTCAGATGGAGACCGGATCTATATCCAGAATGGAGTGCTAGAGCTGCAAAGCTTTTCCATTCTGAAAAACAGAGTGCAAGCAGTGGAAATCAAGCAGCCCCTGCTTAAGCGGTGGTTAGGGCTGGCAGAAGTTGAGCTGGTAAGTGCCGGACAAGGGGCTATTTTGGAGGACACCGCGGACATAAAATCACTTTATCCATTTCTGCCGGCTGATCGTGCGTATGAATTGATCTCTGAGCTTTTACCAGGTTACTCTGTTGAAAAAGAGATGACACCTTTGCCGCTGAAGTCGCTGTGGATAAGGCTGGTGCGACCCAGCTGGCTGTGGATCTTTGGCACAGGAGCTCTCTATTGGTGGAAGCCATCCCTGTTTGGAACCATCGAAGTCTCCTGGCTGATTCTCTCGATTGCCTTGCTTGTGGGGATCCTGCTGTGGAGATGGCTGGACTTCCTTAACACCGCCTATACGGTACAGGAGAATTTTGTTCAATTTAAAAAAGGCTTCTTCGTATCCACGATTTTCGTGACCAAGCGGGAAAAGGTAATCGAAGTCGAGGTCAGCCAGTCACGGATACAGAAGCTGATCGGCGCCGCCTCGATCTCAACGATTAACCGAGCCAATCCTATCAGGGTGGAGGATGTGCGGGATATTCCTAAGCCGGCTGCTGAGCGGTTTTATTCTTGGTATTTGGGGCGGTGATGGGAGTTTCTGGTTGGGTTAGTGAACTTTTGATTGTTCGTTTGGGTGAGGGTCTGTCTTTGGTATGTTTGGTGCCGGGGGCAGGGTGCATTGTTCATTTTTTTAATCAAACGTTTGATTAACTAGTAGAAGCTCAGTATTATCAACTCCCTAAGTTTAATGTTACACGAACTTCACAGTGAAAAAGGCTGAGAGATGCAGCGATCTCTCAGCCTTTTTCTGTAAATATAGAAGTTGAAAAGGAAGGCAAAAAAATAAGGGGAGAAATTCCCGCTATTTGCTTAAAAACAGGAAAAATAGCCCGTTTTTCAGCGCTTAAAGGGAAAATTTCCCCTTATTTTGGAGGTGGTAGGCTACTCAGCAAAAAATAAGACTTCTCAATCTTCTCCGCTAATAAGTTCAAGCCCTGGGCCCTATCACCTGAATGAATTGTAGTTTATGCTCCTTCCTTGTTCCTAAAATTCTCCCAATCTATAATAGTAGTAATAGAAGCTAGAAATTAAAGGGGTGAAGACAGTTTGGCAGAACTACCACTAAAACCAATTATTAAGCTGGCTAAAACCCACGGCCCTGCAGCTGCTAAGTTTGTGAAGGAAAACTGGAAAGAGATTTCACAGGGAGCAGCCTTTGTGGGCAGCGCCGGCAAAATCGCAAAGGATTTTCGGAAAAATAGAAAAGAGTCTGAGCAGTATCTGGAGAAAAACCATCCTCGAAAAACGCGATTTCACCAGTATAAAACAAAAATATTGCCTGATTTAAACAACAAAAATAGATTCGAGCTTATTGAAATTAAGTTAGAAGTGGAAGGTTTTATAGAGCAAATCAAACAGGAAGAAAAGAAGGAGGCAGGTGTGAAAAAGCCGCTCCATTCCAAGCGCCTGAAAGATTGGAACGATATTTTAATTCAAATTGAGGCGAAAATAGCGGCAAAGGATTACCAGGAATATATCATGATGTACAATAATCCTTCCTATCACAGTGAGTATTTCAAAGGGTATGAAAGGCAGCTGGAAAAGTTCAGGAACATGGTGGATAATCAAAACAACGATGAACTGTATGAGTATCTTCTTACTCACACGAAGAGGAGCAAAGAGGAAATCAAGGTTGATTTTTCACTTTGAATTTAGGGTCAGGTGAAAAGTTATTACTCGAATGGACATATATTTCAAATGTGATTGAAGGCAGCACGTTAACAATCTACGAAACGAAAGTAGTTCTAGAAGGGCTTACCGTTGGCGGCAAAACACTACGTGAACACTTGGAGGTTCTTAATCATTGGGATGCGATTCAATTTGTAGAGGAGATTGTACATTAGGATGAGCCTTTGACGGGGTGGCGAATCAGAAATTTGCATCGACTTGTACTAACAATGTGCCTTTTTGGGGATATAAGTTTGATAGTTCCCATGTTCCTGCAAATTATTGATGATAAAGTTCACCAATTACAATGTCCAATTTCGTCTCCGGGTAATATTATTGACAATTCAGACAAAATGGTATATTCTTATCTTATGAATTGAATATTTCTATTCCTAAAGGGGAGTAGCTTTTATAGCAAAGTCGTCAATACGGAGTTAACCATAACTCTCGGCTTTGTTAGCAGCGATACCGTTGTTAGCAAGACCTTTACCAATTGGTAGGGTCTTTTTGTTTATCTTTAAGGCCTTTACCATATTATTGGTGAAGGTCTTTTGTCACTTCCATAGGAAGATAGAGTTTAATTCTCTTCATAAAGAAAAGAATTCACATAATCGAGAGGAAGATCACAGCATGAAAAAACTAAAACCTTCTTTATTAGAACTGATGAAGGCAAACCGAGAAGAGTTATTGAAAGATAGAGAGCAGATGGAGAAGATTGAAAAGCGGATTGAAGAGAAGTATGTAAGCCAGAATTAAAGGATACATTATCTGCTGTAATGGAAAGGAAGAAGACGAGTGTAAAATAAGATCGATTTCCTAATAGTAACAATATTATAAGGAGAAACGATTTTAGTTGAAAATTCATATACGAAACTTGTTTTTAGTGTTCACCTTATTTACGGTGGCTGAAACACAGTTTCTATCAATATTCCATGAGGATAAGAAGAACCCTCCTCGATTTCAGAACAGCATCGTCACAACTGTTCAACACTTTACGGATCATACTTTTAAAAATAGAAAGCAAGGTTAAGAGGATTGAAATTCATCTAAGCTCACCCTTTTTAGTGATCGTTATGTCAAACCCTATATAATATCGACCAAGAAGAGTGTTAATCCTCTCTAGTAGATACGCAGCTAAAAAAAGCTGCGTATTTTTATGTTTTTCGGCCTAAAACATATAAAGGAATTCAGGGCCTGACCCCTTTTAATTTTTACTGCCCCACCAACGGATACGTCCTGATTTCCTGTGCCGTATCGTTTATTAAACGAATCTCCCAGGCCTTAAAGTCAAGAGCTGCAAGCTGCATGGCGTTTTCAAACACAATCCGGTCAGCTTCTGTTATATTTTCCTCATCCATCGTATATTGAACAGTCGCATTGCCGTTTTCCAGTGAAGCGCTCACGACTTCCAATCCTTCTACAATGGCTGAAGAGTAGAATCTGTCTTCATTTTCCACTGTGCCCATCGCTTCTACCGTCTCCGGGAAGGATAGGGGCTCTCCGTTTTCATTCTCAACCTGCTCATCCAAGTCCCCGCCAGGCAGGAATAGAGTCTGCTCTGTGTCTTTGTCGTAAATCGTATAGTACCCCCGCGAAAGTCCTCTTTCGTCTTTGACAATGATAGGCTTATCAATCGGACTTTGAGCTACAATGATGTCTTCCTCGCCATCGGGATTGGTAAAAGAAATTTCTTCAATGCCATATAAATTGCTGATCCCAACTAAAGAGTCATAGAATAGAGTCGTCTGGGCAGAGGTGGTGGATAACTGGTTTCCTTCTTCATTAAAATGCACCTGAAGCTTTGGCCATTCTGCAGATATCTCAGTAAAGGAGCCAAGGATCTCTTGTTCAGAAGGATCATTTTCGATAAGCGACATCTTTAACCTTTCTTCGGGTGAAAGGTTTTCCTCTGCTTCACGTTTTATGGTGTAGGCTGTAAGAAACTCGGTCCCTGTATCGTACGGGTGTGAATCAATAAAATAATTCGGAGTGATTTGAGCTCCTCCGTAGGTGTCTGAGTCTTCGTCTTCATTTGAGGATTCCTCTTCCATGTCCTCTTCTTCCGTGCTGTTTTCATCACTTGTTCCCTCGGTTTCCAGTTCGTCCGCATCCTCTGTCACTGCTGCATCTTGAGAGTTTTCATCAACCTGTTCGTCACCTTGACCAGTTGCTCCATTTTCAGAGTTTTGGCAGCTTATCAGCAGAAAAGCTATAGAAGCCATTCCAGCTATTTTGATTATTTTCTTCACTCCTAATTCCTCCTTTTTTTTCTATGTACCCTGTCTGGTGAGATATAAAGCGGGACACGGGACAGAGGGACAGGTACCTCGTCCCACCAAATATTAACAAATACAACCATGGGTCAGCAGCACGATCACCGAAAGAATTTCAGCTGAATAACTGTGTGAGGCTTTATCTCCATTGGGAGACAGAGTCTTTTTATTTTTCAAGAGAATTGTAGAACTAACCATGTCATTTAGGAGGAATTAAAGTATAACAGTTGAATTAGAAAAAGAGACACAACTGGAAGGGGAATGACTCATGACAATTATGACTAGCCTCGATACACCGACCTTGCTGCTCGATTATCAAAAACTAATCAAAAACATTAACGAGATTACAAGCTTTGCAAAAGAGAATAACCTGGCATACCGGCCGCATATCAAAACACATAAATCCGTTGATATCGCCAAGCTGCAGCAGCAAGCGGGAGCTGTCGGTATAACAACCGCGACCATCCCCGAAGCAGAAGCTATGGCTGCCGGCGGGATCAAGGACATCCTAATCGCGCACCCAATCTCCCGTCCGCAAAAGATTAAGAGATTGAGTAAACTTCTGGAGAGAGGCGTGAAGCTGAAAATAATAGTAGACAGCAAGGAACAGCTGGCCTATCTGCAAAAAGAACTGAAGCATACACCTTTTACATTAGAGGTATGGATTAAAATCAATTCCGGATTGAACAGATGTGGCGTGGAGCCGGGCAAGGATGCTCTTGTTTTAGCGAAAGAGATTATGATGCATACAAAATTGAAGCTGGGCGGAATCTTAACCCACGCAGGCCACTCCTATGCTGCATCAAGCTCTGACCAGATTGAAAAAATCGGCCTCCAGGAAGGGCAGGCAGTCGTCGAAAGTGCCGAGGAGTGCGAGAAAGCGGGGATTTCCATCCCGGTAAGAAGTGTCGGGTCCACACCGACCTACAAATTCTCAGGGGAAGTGCCGGGAATCACTGAAATCAGGCCCGGGAATGTGGTCTTCTTTGATGCGATACAAGTGGGGCTTGGTGTTGCGACTTACGAAAATTGCGCTCTGAGTGTTTTAGCTTCTGTCGTGGGTGTTCATCCAGACCGGATTGTCTTTGACACAGGAAGCAAAACCCTCTGTCTGGACAAAGGCGCCCATGGAAACGAGAGTGTGAAAGGGTTTGGACATGTAGTCGGGCATCCGGAATTAACGATAGAACGGTTATCGGAAGAGCATGGTGTTGGTGTTTTTTTAGGGGAGACTTCATTAAAGCTGAATGATAAGGTGCAGATTATCCCTAACCATGCTTGTACGGTTGCGAATATGTTTGAGGAGTATGTTGTGTATGAGGATGGAAAAGTGATTGGTGTTTGGGGAGTGGGGGATTAAGGACATTGGAAACTTGGGGTCTGATCTTCGGTGCTTTAAAGTATTTACGTACCGGGGGCAGGCCTCGTCTTAAAATGTCTGAGGCAATGTGACTTTTATTGGATATAAGTTTGAGGGATACCGGAGTCAGTTTTTGATTGCTTAGTGTCCCTCGAGAGCAGTTTGAAAGACACTAAGAAGCTGCTTTAGTTGTTTAGTGTCCCTCGAGATCAGTTTGAGTGACACAATAATTCTGTTTTAGCTGTTTAGTGTCCCTCGAGGTCAGTTTGAGAGACACTAAGAAGCTGCTTTAGTTATTTAGTGTCCCTCGAGGTCAGTTTGAAAGACACTAAGAAGCTGCTTTAGTTGTTTAGTGTCCCTCGAGATCAGTTTGAAAGACACTAAGAAGCTGCTTTAGTTGTTTAGTGTCCCTCGAGATCAGTTTGAAAGAAACCAGCCGGCCATTTTCCCCCTCAAACGTACTGAGGAGGTGCACCGTCTTGGGGGAATTTTCGCTCTATACTTAGTTCCAATGAATTTTTAGAAGACGTTAAGTATGTAGTTGGGTTCTAGAAGAGGTAAGGACTCATTAAGAATCTTTCTAAAAAGGTAAGGAAGAGAGGGAGAAGAAATAACAAACAATTCTTAAGTTGTGGGTTTTTTATATGAATCTATCATTATTGTTATAAGGCCGGCCACTTTTAATGTAATCTTTTAAAATAGTAATGACATCCTCTAATGTTTCTACTGAAGTCTCAGTACGAGGCACTTTGTTTCCTATTTCATAATGGTGATGATAAGGGTCGGTTTCAATGTTGTTATATGGGGGATCTGGTTTATACTGTTTATCGAATGCAGTCAAAAATCTCGTTGAAACCCCCATCTTTTCTTTTCTTTGCGATAATTCCCAACCGTATCTATATTCTTCTAGATGTTCATTTTCTATTTTTTCATTGATCAAAAGAACCGTTTCCCCATGAACATCGTGATTCTTTAATGGAAGCACGGCTGTTACCTTTTTGCTTCCCCTTGCTCTGTTTTCAAATATCACTGTCTTGGTATAGTCGAATAAATCGGGATGTGATTCGAAGAGTTTTTGGATATGTTGAATACGGTCATACTGATTTGTTTTCATTTTGTAATTCCTCTAGTTCCTCGATTATGTCTTTCCAGTCGTAGTATTCATCGGGTTCTTCTAACTCATCTGGGTTTTCAAGGTTTGCATATACATCATAAAAAGATTTGTCTCCGTGTTTTGTTTCATATTTTTCATTTTCTTCTTCGAGTTCTTTTATGATGTCAATAGTGGTGCGATTCCGGAGTTTAAAGGCTTGATATAGAGCTTGTATTCGAGAAGCCCATAATGCGTTATGCCAATAGTAAGTTACATGAGCTGGGTATCGGTAGTGTGTATTTGCATCAGTCACTTCCAGTCCAAGTTTTGCATATCGACTTAAAGTGGATTTAGATATACCTAAGTTCTTGCAAATGCTTTCAGAACGATGAAGATAGTCTCGTCGGTATTCATACTTCAATGAACCTTTTTGGGTGATGATTAAGAATAATGAATCCAGTAAATATTTAATATTGGCCAAGTTTTCAACAGGGTGATTTTCAGTATCTCTTAATTCTGTTATGAGAGATGATGCAGTGCCGAGATATTCGTCATGTGAAGAGACCTTATTTTTAAAAAAAGTATCTTCAGAGTGTATGATTTTTTTAACAAATTTGCGATGTTTGATTTCAGTTGCATGAGCTAACATGAGAAAAATAAAGCCAGGGTCTTTATTGTAATCAATATTATCTACTATTAAGGCTGCAGGACTTGTTTTTCCTTCTTCAATAATCATGTGAAATCCCCCTTTATCTATATTTTACCACGAAGTGAAACGATAATACATTTTCGTTTCAAAGAAGATTTTTAAAATGAAGTTGCTGGGCTAAAAACCAATAGTAAATCAGGGGTTGAGCGCCATCACTCTAAAGTTGATTTGTATGAGTGACACCTGGAGTCAGTTTTTGAATGTTTAGTGTCCCTCGAGATCAGTTTGAGTGACACTAAGAAGCTGATTTAGTTGTTTAGTGTCACTCGAGATCATTTTGAGAGACACTAAGAAGCTGTTTTAGTTGTTTAGTGTCCCTCGAGGTCAGTTTGAAGGACACTAAGAAGCTGATTTAGTTGTTTAGTGTCCCTCGAGATTAGTTTGAGTGACACAATGATTCTGCTTTAGTTGGTTAGTGTCCCTCGAGAATCAGTTTGAGAGACACTAAGAAGCTGTTTTAGTTGTTTAGTGTCCCTCGAGGTCAGTTTGAAGGACACTAAGAAGCTGCTTTAGTTGTTTAGTGTCCCTCGAGAGCAGTTTGAGTGACATAATAATTCTGTTTTAGTTGTTTAGTGTCCCTCGAGGTCAGTTTGAAAGACACTAAGAAGCTGATTTAGTTGTTTAGTGTCCCTCGAGATCAGTTTGAGAGACACTAAGAAGCTGCTTTAGTTGTTTAGTGTCCCTCGAGATCAGTTTGAGTGACACAATAATTCTGTTTTAGTTGTTTAGTGTCCCTCGAGATCAGTTTGAGAGACACTAAGAAGCTGCTTTAGCTGTTTAGTGTCCCTCGAGATCGATTTGAGTGACACTAAGAAGCTGCTTTAGTTGTTTAGTGTCCCTCGAGATCATTTTGAGTGACACAATGATTCTGTTTTAGCTGTTTAGTGTCCCTCGAGGTCAGTTTGAGAGACACTAAGAAGCTGCTTTAGTTGTTTAGTGTCCTTCGTGAGCAGTTTGAGTGACACAATAATTCTGTTTTAGCTGTTTAGTGTCCCTCGTGCCCCGTATGAGAGCCAACAGCCATCTTTTTCTCCTCCTCAGATGTCTCTTTGCGCCCATCTGCGAATTCTCTCTATAAAAAATCAAAGCCTGACCCCAGTAAATAAACCAAGGGACAGGCATTCTTTATTTCGACAAAATCCTACATAATCCGGGTGGTGACTGTCACTAAGAAAAAGAAGGACCTCACCACGCCTAAAACAACTACAATTCCCTCTGATACAACCCAAGCGTTCCCAGGCTCCACGAGATAAACACGCTCATCAGGATCCCGCTTACCATGAGGACCAGGAAAAGCCAGTCTTTCCCGCTGACGTGGAAACGTCTGTAAAACGTGCGGTCACCCTCACCTGTGAAGCCCTTCGATTCCATTGCCAGTGCTGTTCGCTCGGCTTTCCGGATGGCGCCGGCGAGAAGCGGGATGATGTATCGCTTCAGGTTGCGGATCTTTTCAGGAAGTGAGGCTGTTTTCTGTTTTACTCCTCTGATGCGATGGGCGCTCCTGATGATGGAGAACTCTTCTCGGATGAGGGGAAGGAAACGGTATCCTGCCATGATTCCGTAAGCGAGCTTTGGCGGCAGTTTGCATTGCTGCATGAGGCTCAGGATGAAATCGATCGGCTTTGTTGTCAGTACGAATAAGAGCGAGAGAACTGAGAAGCTGAGGACACGCAAGCCCAGTGAAATCGCTGTTTCCAAGCCGCTGTCCGTCATTGTGAGAAAGCCCCATTGCCACAGAATGGTATCACCCGGCTCCACTTCGGCAAACCACATGCTCGACCAGATATAAACCACGGCAAAGAATAGAAAGGGAGAGAACAGCAGAAGCCATCTCTTCCAGGAAACTTTGCTCAGTAAAAGAGTGACCAGGATGGTGAATGTGATGCTGACAAGGGGAGTCACTGGATCGAAAAAAATTGAGAGAATCAGGATGCAGACGATGACAGTGAAAGCCTTGATTGCTGGATTAAGGTTGTGCAATAACACGGTTCTCAGCTCCTGTTTCGATTTCTCTTTGAAGATTGACGGCGAAAGGAAGCTTCAGCCTTGCTTGCAGCAGGATTTCATCATGCTCCCAAAGAAGGGAGGGAGATCCGTTGAAAAGAATCTTTCCCTCGCTAAGCACAGCCACTCTGTCTGTATATTTATGGACGAGCTCCATGTCGTGGGTAATCATGACGATGGCACCGCCGTTTTTTCTTCTCTCTTCAAGAAGATCCATCAGTTCTCTGGAAGTCCTTGCATCCTGGCCAAAGGTCGGTTCATCGAGAATCAGCAATCCATTTTGATCACTGAGCATGGTTGCAACACTCAGCCTGCGTTTCTGGCCTTGGCTGAGTGAGAAGGGATGGCGGTCCGCAGCGGAAAGGAGATTCAGCCTTTCTAAAGTGCGTCTGACCCTTGCTGAAATTTCGCTCTCAGAATATCCTTGCTGTGAGAGTCCGAAAGCCAATTCTTCATAAACGGAATCTGTAATGAATTGATGCTCAGGATTTTGGAATACATAGCCGATTCGTTTCCACAGCTCGGTTTCCTTCCACTTCCCTAAAGATTTTTCCTCATAAAAAATACTGCCTGCAGAAGGGGGATGGATTCCGCACATAACCTTAGACAGAGTCGATTTTCCAGATCCGTTCGCCCCGAGAAGAGCAACGAATTCCCCTTCGTACACGTTAAAATCTATGTTTCTCAGAATCTCTTTCTGCCGGTAGGAAAATGAGACTTGTTTCAATTCCAGCAAGGGTTTCCGGCCAACGAGGGAATTGCCGGTAACAGGTTGAAATTTCTGAAGCAAAGCAGAAGTTTCGGTCACCCCTTCTATCAATTCATCGGTCGTGAAGGGAAGGGAAGTCCCCGCGTAGATTCCGGCAGCTGCCGCCTCCATGCCAGCAAGTGTCGGACTTGGCAGCCAGACGCCTTCTTCATTTAAATATGAGGCATGCTCTGTGAAACATTCCCTCGGATCTCCATCAAAAATAATATCTCCGTTTTGACTGAAAACCAGGCACCTGTCCGTTATGTCCATCCAATCATCAAGGCGGTGCTCGATGACGATCATGCTGAAGCCCTGGCTTTCCTGCAGTTCTTTCAACAGCGCAACAAGCTCTGAGCTCGATACAGGATCAAGGTTGGCTGTCGGTTCATCCAGGATGACAAGGTCTGGTTCTGTTAAAAGAACTCCTGCCAGTGCGAGCTTTTGTTTCTGGCCGCCGGACAGGACATGGATAAGGCTTTCTTTGTAGGAAAGCAGACCCGTTTTTTTTAGAGCCTCATCAATCCTCGCAGACATTTCCTCTGGTGGAACATTATGATTTTCAAGCACAAAGGCCAGTTCATCCTCGACCGTCAGCATGCAGAACTGGCTTTCAGGGTCTTGAAAAACGATGCCCATCCGCTGATTGATTTTTCCGGGAGGGAAGTCTGCGAGTTTCTTATTCTGAAAGAAAATCCCGCCTTCCATCACACCTTCGACAGCTTCGGGATAAAGACCCTCGACACAGTAGCACAGAGTACTTTTTCCACAGCCGCTTGGGCCGAGCAGGAGCAGGGTTTCTTTTTCAAAAAGTGAGAAAGATGCATCCTTGAAGATCCAGGGCTCATCGTCCTCATAGCGAAAGCTCAATTGTTCCACCTTAAGGAGTTCAGGCTGTACGTTCATGATTCTTCCTCGCCGCCTTCATTTCTTTTCCTAGAGGGAAGGAGCTTAGGGCGCCCGTCTTGGCAAGCCCTTCACTGATATACTTTCCGAGAAGGCCGGCAAGAATGGCTCCGCTTGCAAGCCGTACAAAGAACATCGCCGTCACATAACCAGGTGACAGAGCGGCGAATCCTGATACATAAAAACCCCACAGGAAACTTGTGACCGACGAACCCATTCCGGCAAGAACGAGAACAAGTGTTGAATAGTTTCTCCAGCGAGTTGCGGCGAACACAGCCTCTGCGCCAAGACCCTGGATCATGCCTGACACAATCAGCATCGGACCAACGGCGTTACCAAGAAGCACTTCGATCGTCGCAGCAACGGTTTCAGAGAGAAACGCGGCCCCCGGCTTCCGGATGATATAGGCAGCTATAATCGAGACGATGAACCAGATCCCGAAGATGAAATCATATCCAATCAAGCCGAACATTCCGAACAGCACATTTCCGACTTGCAGGAAGGCCAGATAAACGACCCCGAATATCACGGCCAGAACCGAAAGAAGAACAACTTCACGCAGCTTCCATTTTGCGAGCATTATTTCTCACCTTTTTTTGAAGGAGAATTCGCGGACATCGTGACTGTCATGACCACATGAGAGGAATCTCCCTGCTGGCAATTGTAGAAGGCACGTTCGAGGGTCGAAAAAATATCATGAGCATCACCGTCAAGCCGTGTAGCATAATGAACCCCCTGTGTTTTCACGCCTTTTTCAATCGCATCATTCACCTGATCCATAATGTTCTCCATGTACGTCGTGCTGCCAAGCGGATAGAGAGCAAAGTGGACCGCCACATCCTGAGAGATACCAGAGAGGGAAGCTTTATTCATAGGTTCGTCATCCTCTGATAAATAAACATCTCCTTGGGTATCTCCAGGACAGCCGTTTGAAAACGTCGCATTCAGCACAACATGCTTACCTGTCTTGCTCGCATTGAGAAAAATAGCCTTCACCGTATCAAACACATGCACCGAACGGCCGCGTACACACGAAGACACATCATCCGTCTTACGCCAAACCTTTGACGTATCACTTTCCTCGATAGCACCTAGGATGATACTGACGAAATCGTCCGCCATCGGATGGATCGTAAACCTCGCACCTGTAATCTCACTTGTACCGCAAACTTGTTGATTCATACTGTATTCCTCCTGAAAAATTATTTTGGACAACAAAAAAACTGCATCACAGAGTGGGATGCAGTCGATTGATATCATAAGAGAAACACATGAAAATAAGATACCTTCTCCTGCACTTCCCCACGCTGGTATTATCCAGATCGGGTAATAAGGGTCGGAACCTGACAGCTCCTCTCAGCAAAAATGCACCCCTAGTGCGAAAACGTGTTATGCAGTTTTTTCAAGATTAATGGTAACGCATTCTTTTAAGCTTGTAAACTGAAATTTTGAAAAATGATTGGTGTGGTGGAGGATAACTAACCCCAATCTCCTTGGCGAATTTTTTTTGTGTGAATGTTGAATCCCTTTGGTTCTTTTCAGCTTGGGACAAAGGTGGGACAAAGGGACAGGTTCCTCGTCCAAGGTGGGACAAAGGGACAGGTTCCTCGTCCCACCAAATATTTACAATTAATTATCAGGGCCTGACTCCCAACGCACTAAAGTGTAAACGTAACCGGAGGCTGCCCCCGCTTAATTGAACGTATCTAGAAGGGTGGAAGACTCCCGGCCAAACAAATAACTCAAAAGAAAAAGGCGCTGAAAATCTACCGAAACTTAGACTCTAATTGTTATTATCATAGAAAAAGTTTTATTTGTTGCTCATTTTATTTCATTTTAATTTTTTTTCGAACATTTGCCTGTCGGCTGGCTGGAAAGGTACTTCTCAACTAGTCGATGGAAAGATGCTGCTGGATTAGTGACCGGTGGCACTTAATAGCAGGGTTCAGGAATTTGGGTAGTCATTTAGAGGGAAGAATTCCCCTTATTTACAAAAAAGCATTATAAAAAGCTTAAATAGAGGGAGAAATTCCCCTTATTAGACTTAAATCACTAAAAAAAGGTGTTATTTCTTCATATAAGGGGAAAAATTCCCTCTATTTACTCCAAAATGAGCTTGGAAATTGCCATTAAGGGGAAAAACTCCCCTTATTTTTACCGCTGGATCCCTTAATGCTGCTTTCGCTATAAAGCCCACTCCATTTGACCATCGGTGTACTAAAGTATTAACGCATTAACGCACTGGGGGGCAGGCACCAGAACACAAGCAAAGTTCAAGCGAAAATGATAAAATTTTCAACGAGTAAAAAATAGAAGTATGTCTGGGTATCACTGTGACGATACTAAAATATCAATCCAACAACTACAAGTTATTGCGGTGATTGAATCGGAAATCTTATACTACATTTTCAATCTACAATATAATCAAAAATAGAGATCATAATGAAACTTGAGGTATAGTGAGAGAATGGAGCGGCTAAAAAGAAGAATGCAGATGCATGGGCGGACACTAAAAAACGCTGCCGATTGAATGAGGCGGATATAAGTATGGCGAAGAAACTGGGAATGACACCCAAGAGTTTGACAAAGAACATCCCTTCACCCAAGCAGCAATGGAAAGCGCCCGTAAAAGAGTGGGTCAGAGAACTCTATCAGAAAAAGTTTGGGAAAGTTTTGAGCTAAGCGAAAAAATGTGTTGTACAACAAAATACTGAAGAGGAGTGGTCTTCATAATGTCCAAAACAATTTCATTATCTCATAAGGAATTAAAGGTGATTTTAAGAGCAGCCGATGAAATTATTGCCCAAGGAGGGAGAACGCTCTTAGCCAAAATCTTGAAAGGCTCCCGAGAGAAAAAAGTTCTTGAGCTGAAGTTGGACAAGGCTCCCGTATATGGCTATTTTCATGGGGAAAAAATTGATGACATCATGATAAAAATCGACTGGATGATCGATCATGACTTCCTCGAAATCGAGTACTTTGGAAAACTTCCAATGATTGTTTACACGGAGAGGGGCTGGCTGATCGAATCTGACCAATATACTGATGAGTTCATCAGCGAATGGGAAGAGTGGATTTTACAGGGAATAGAAGAACCGGACATGACCTATTTAAAAGACCGCAATCGGCAAATGATCCTTTTGATGCTGCAGAAAATCAAAGAATCCGGAAATCAAGATTTTATTCCTTATTTGAAGCTATGGAAAGAGATTGATTATAAAAAAGTCAAAACAGAGATTCAAAATACAATAGAGGCTCTGGAAGCAAAAGAGCCAGTCGATGAAGCTGCAGTCCGCGAAAGACAAAGCAGAATTCATGAGGCTTTAAAAGGAGCGGCACCGGAAGATTTCCTTCTGAAGTGCTATGAATGTGGAGACCGATTCTTATTTACTGTCGGAGAACAGCAGTTTTATAAAATGAAAGGATTTGACCTGCCGAAGAGATGTGGTGACTGCCGTGAGTCTAACTTGGAACGTTCTTATTGGTGATAAATCTCATAATTAAGACCTTGCCCGCCAGTACACTAACGTATTAACGTGCCGGGGGTCAGGCTCTGCCTTCTGGTGTCTCTCGAGCCCCGCCCGAGAGCCACTAAAAGTGAGTTTTAGAAGTTTAGTGTCCCTCGAGCCGAGTACGAGGGCCACTAAAAGTGAGTTTTAGAAGTTTGGTGTCCCTCGAGCAGAGTACGAGAGCCACTATAAGTGAGATTTTGAAGTTTGGTGTCCCTCAAGCCGAGTACGAGGGCCACTAAAAGTGAGATTTCGAAGTTTGGTGTCCCTCGAGCCGAGTACGAAGGCCACTAAAAGTGAGTTTTAGAAGTTTAGTGTCCCTCGAGCCGAGTACGAGGGCCACTAAAAGTGAGTTTTTGAATTATAGTGTCCCTCGAGCTGCGTACGAAGGACACTATAAGTGGGATTGCGAAGTTTAGTGTCCCTCGAGCCGAGTACGAAGGCCACTATAAGTGAGATTTTGAAGTTTGGTGTCCCTCGAGCCGAGTACGAAGGACACTATGAGTCCATTTTTCGAGCTAGGTGTCCCTCGACACTCAGATCATACATCATACGGCCAGCCCCCTAATCCATCACCCATTTACCAATAAAAAAAGGAATTTCATACCACCCACGAGAATTACCTTTTGATATAGAAAAAAGGGGAGGAAGAATTTTGGCTACTTGGGTTACTCATTTTAGGATTACGGAAGAGTTATTAAAAAGGAAAATGCCGGTGTCAGAGGTTGAATTCCTGGTTGGAAATATTGGCCCGGATTGCGGGCTTATTGGAGAAGACGGCAAACCGGTTCCTCCAAAAGAAATCACTCATTCTTATGTTGACGGCAAGATCAATTCGGAGTCCTTTTACAATAAACACCTTAGTGGTGACATTGAACCTATGTCGGAAAAGTTCTCTTATCTTTTAGGCTATTACATTCATTTGCTGACTGATGAAGAATGGCTGAAACTGCTGAAAAGAAAGAAAAAGGAAAAGGTTTATATGGAGATTTTGGACAGTCCAGATTATGCGCGCCTTGTGAAAAGAGATTGGTACGGGTTGGATTTTCTATATTTGAAGAATCATAAAGATAATATCTTCTGGACTGAATTCCAGCACATCACTGAATTTCCAGAGTACCTGGATATCTTTCCAAAAGGACAGACAATGAAACAAATAAGAAATATTACAGAGTTTTATCAAACGAGCACGATCCCAGATGACCATGAGTTTATCTATCTCACAGCGGTTGAAGTGGATGAATTTATAGATGAAACGGTACAAATTGTTCAGGATTTACTAAAGAAAAGATTTAACTTGCAGCTAGTTTGATTAAAACAATAAAACAGGGCCTGCCCCCCGGTACGCTAAAGTATTAACGTAACGGGGGCAGGTCCTGTATTCACGGCGGATGATACCGAATATTGATTTAACTAGAGTAAAAAAAAATCCCGAACTAACCTCTAAATGTTTATGCCCTCACTTCAACTTAATCTGTACCGGCTTGCTTTCCTGCGTATGGATGGTTTGCGGTTTTCGCGTTCCGAGAGCCTTTCTTTTTACTGAGCTTGTCACACTGTGCATCATTTCTCCTACATCTTGAGCCGACTCAACCAGCGGATCAATGGCTTTCATTTTTCCTTTTACATCATCAGAAATCTGGTTGGCTGTATGGATCAATTCTTCTGCTTCATCTGTGAGGCTGTTTACAGATGTACGGGCGTCATGCAATGTCTTTTTCGTTTCAGCAAGTGTGGCCATTACTTTTCGCAAGGTCAGGATCAAATAAACGACGAGAATGGTAAACGCGACAGCTGCGATAACAGCACTCATCTCAAGCATTGAGACCAGCTCCCTTCTTTTTATATAAGTCTATGAGAATGGCGGGGTAGACATTCCTTCTGCTAAATTGGAATTATTAGGTAATGGAGGGCTGAGATCTGTGATTTTCTCCAAAAATCTTCGTGCTTTCTTCTTAATCAAACGTTTGATTAAATGGTGGAACCTCCTTAGATACAGAGCCTGACCCCCGGTACACTAACGTATTAACGTACCGGAGGTCAGGCCCTGCATTTTCGAATAACAAGTTTGAAAGAACAATTCAACACTATTTTTTAGAGTTTCTTCCTTCGATTCTAAACAAATAGAACGCCATGGAGAGATAGGTTAATAAAAGCAGTAACAAAAAGACGGGTGTAGACAAAACATTTTGGATGAGCATCAGAATTTCACCTCTAGAATGGTTTAATCAATAAAGCGGAACCGGGAACATGAAATAGAAAAGAGCTGCTGCTGGTAATACCAGAATAAGTGCCAAGGCAGGTCTTCTACTATGAAGGATCAAGAACATAAATAATAAGGCGTTTAACCAAATATTCTGCCAGCTATTCCAGCCATCTCCGTATACATACATCCCTTTATGAGCAAACAATGCTTCAATAATGGAATAGAAAATAACCCAAACGGCTACATAGATAACTTTTGCATTTCGAGCCGCAGGCATACGCTGGAAAAATATAATCAAGGTCACAGGACAAATATAAAACGTGAAAAATAAATTAATCGTCGTATGGTTTAACCATTCTGCAGTGATTCCCCGAAAAGCCCACAGTAACTGATCCTGATAAATCGCGTTATACGTCATGTTAATGGCGATGAAAAACAAAACCGTAGGATATTGATCTTTTACACGTGACCAATCAATAAATTTATAAGCAAACAAAGTCCAAACTGCCAAAACTAATAATAAATACATAGCCCACCTCTTGATAAGAATAACTATCAGGCAGTATAGCCAAAATTAACCATTATTATGCTGTAGAGGTTGAAGGGACAGAGGGACAGGTTCCTTGTCCCACCAGATATTTACAATTATAAGCAGAACCAATTGCTTGTGGTCAGTTTGAAAGACATCAAAAGTTGGTTTTGAGAATCAGGGCCTGCCCCCGGTACACTAAAGCATTAACGTACCGGGGGGCAGGCCCCTATTTTCCTCAACTAGTCGATGGAAAGATGCTGGTTCAACGATATGGAATAGTGACTGGTGGCACTTAATAGTAGGCTTCAGTACTTTGGCTGGTCATTTAGAGGGAAAAATTCCCCTTATTTACTAAAAAGCATCATAAAAAGCTTAAATAGAGGGAAAAATTCCCCTTATTAGACTTAAATTACTGAAAATAGGTGCTATTTCTTCAAATAAGGGGAAAAATTCCCTCTAATTACTCCAAAATGAGCTCGGAAATTGCCATTAAGGGGAAAAACTTCCCTTATTTTTACCTCTGGATCCCTTAATTAAGCTAATCACAGGCCTCTTTCGCTATAAAGCCCACTCCGCCTGACTACAGCCCAGCGGAGCCGGGCAACGTGCACGGAAATTAGACACTCTTTAATTATCTGAAGAGAAAAACGCAGAATCGTTCTTTGAAGTGAACGATTCTGCGCTTCTAAGTTTTTGCTAGAGTTTTTCAGTAACCTCTCATTTAAGTATCGTTTTTGTCCTGATAATTTGATAGAGTCGATTCCTGTTGTTCTTCAAAAGAGCAATCAGCCGCTCGTTTTGTTCAATAATCTTTTCGTTTAGCTTTGCCTGACCCAAAGTGTACTAATGCCTTAACATACTCGGGGGGCAAGGGTATGAACTAACCAAGAATTCTCCAACAAAAAAACCAGAAACTACCTAACAGAATTCAACAATTGTCGGGGTGTCACTGCGACTTTATGTAGGACCTGACCCCAGTACGCTAAATTATTAACGTACCGGGGAAGCATGCCAGGTCTTTGGAAAGAATTGTTGATTACAATGCTCGAGACTTAGGGTGAAGGAGTATAAGATAAACTAGCGCTAAATGAAAGTTGAGTAATATCAGCTGCTGATGGATCCGTTTCTTGAACGGTTCTTACACGAATACCAATACGATCACCGGCTGATACTTCTAATGATCCGGTATTTAGATTGGTTGCTGTACGGAAAGTACCAGCGGTGATGGTGTTATTTGGAAATCCGAATCTAACCGAACTGCTCAGAGGAGTTGTCACGTAAGGTGCAGAAATATGATCAATACCATTATTAGGAACGGAAGGTGCACGGAATACTGTAAATTCATATTCTAGACCTAGAGTGTTTATAGAAACCACAGAAGCAACCAGTAAATCCGCGCTGATCTGTAAATTTTCAATGATCCCATCAAATGGAACTGGGAAAGCGAAACCTCCTGCTTCTGGCGGCATAGTTGATTCTCCAGAACCGTCAATAACTTCAACCGTACTACTTCCAAAGCCCATTAAAAGTGGAGCAGCTGAAACTACTGTAGCCCCGCTGCGGATGATACCTGTTGAAAATGGAATTAATCCTCCACTTCCCGTTTCCCCAGCAGGTCCAGTAGGTCCAACAGGTCCAGTAGCACCCGTAGCACCAGCAGGTCCCGCAGGTCCCGTGGCCCCCGTGGCTCCGGTAGCACCCGCAGGTCCAGTAGGTCCCGCAGGTCCCGTGGCTCCGGTAGCGCCCGCAGGTCCAGTGGCCCCCGTGGCTCCAGTAGCACCAGCAGGTCCCGCAGGTCCAGTGGCCCCCGTGGCTCCGGTAGCGCCCGCAGGTCCAGTGGCCCCCGTGGCTCCGGTAGCGCCCGCAGGTCCAGTGGCCCCCGTGGCTCCGGTAGCGCCCGCAGGTCCAGTAGGTCCCGTGGCTCCGGTAGCGCCCGCAGGTCCCGCAGGTCCAGTGGCCCCTGTGGCTCCAGTAGCACCCGCAGGTCCAGTAGGTCCCGTGGCTCCGGTAGCGCCCGCAGGTCCAGTGGCCCCCGTGGCTCCAGTAGCGCCCGCAGGTCCCGCAGGTCCAGTGGCTCCAGTGGCTCCAGTAGCGCCCGCAGGTCCCGCAGGTCCAGTAGCCCCCGTGGCTCCGGTAGCCCCAGCAGGTCCCTCAGGTCCGGTAGCGCCCGTGGCTCCAGTAGCCCCAGCAGGTCCCGCAGGTCCGGTAGCGCCCGTGGCTCCAGTAGCCCCAGCAGGTCCCGCAGGTCCGGTAGCGCCCGCAGGTCCCGCAGGTCCCGCAGGTCCGGTAGCGCCCGCAGGTCCCGCAGGTCCGGTAGCGCCCGTAGCCCCAGCAGGTCCCGCCGGTCCAGTGGCCCCCGTGGCTCCGGTAGCCCCAGCAGGTCCCGCCGGTCCCGTAGCTCCCGTGGCTCCGGTAGCACCAGCAGGTCCAGTAGCACCCGTAGCCCCAGCAGGTCCCGCAGGTCCAGTAGCACCAGTAGCGCCAGCAGGTCCCGCAGGTCCAGTGGCCCCCGTGGCTCCAGTAGCGCCAGCAGGTCCCGCAGGTCCAGTAGCCCCCGTGGCTCCGGTAGCCCCAGCAGGTCCCGCAGGTCCGGTAGCGCCCGTGGCTCCAGTAGCCCCAGCAGGTCCCGCAGGTCCGGTAGCGCCCGTGGCTCCGGTAGCACCCGCAGGTCCGGTCGCTCCTCCTGTAAAGGTAGCTTGTTGTTTTTGCAGAATTTTAAGTTGGAGGTCTAAAATCATACTCTCTGAAAGCTGAGTAAACAAGCATTCTCCTTCTGCAGTTATGCCCGATGTACCTGGTATAGGGCAACAATTTAAAGCTTCATCCCACTCTGTAATATCAGCTCTGAGCAATTCACAATAAATCTGTTCATTAAAAAACTCGGTGCTTTGCTGATGAAAATCCGAAAGATCAGTTGATAACAATTGATCTTTTTCGGGAAAGCCAGCACCAAGAGGAGTAGAAAATAGGAAGTCAAACTCATTACGAGTATTTAGAAAAGGCCCGACTGGTGGATTTAAAAAACTTAAATTGTCAATCGACACGGCACAGCTGAAAGGAACATCAACAGTAAAAGAGTTGAGTTCTGAGTTTAGTTCAGTCTTTTTGCCAACAATAGGATTTGCGGCGTATTGTATATTTTTACGCACAAATCCAGCAAGAAATAGCTGGCTTGCGGCATTATTTTCAGGTTGGAGAAGACGACACTGCGTTACATTTACACGTTTTTTGACATTCTTAATTTCTAAAACGTGCTGCCCCTCTGGGAAATTAATTTTTGCATGCATCGGTATTTTAACAGAAATTTCAGCTAGAACCACAGGGACTTTTACCAATGTAGGATCGGAAACAGGACTAGGAGTGATAGCGGTTGCCTCACATTGGCCTATGGTTGCTGAAGGTTGTTTATAAGGTTTAGATGACATTAATTTTTTCACCTCTTTCATTTAATACTATTAATTTATGAAAGAAAAAGTTTTGTTCTTGTATGTTCATCCATGCCCAGTAAAAAATCTTGAATAAAAACGCACTCCACCACAATTAATTACATCTTAATATCCCAATAAAGCTCATTATCTACCGAAAATATGTGAGAGGATTTGATTCATTCATATGTGGGAGCTTTTATACTATTAGAACCTGAATGGATTCTACTATTTTTTATTAGAAGTCAGAGAGACAAAGGGACAGGCACCTCGTCCCACCAAAAATTTGATAGGAATTCGTTTATATCCACACGGTATTTTCCCCTTAATGGGATTGATCTTGGGTATTTGGAAGTGAAAAGCTTGCGAGTGAGGGTAAGGTTCATTTATCTGAAACAGCATTTACTAAAGAATTGATAAATACCTGTTACATGAATTACTATAGAAGGTAGTAAATTAGTGTGATGATGGAGTGAGCTTAGTGAAGTGGACTTCTGAAAAAAATAAGAAACCTTTTTTAGTATTTGTACTAATCTTTTTATTCATTGCCGGTCTGCTCGATATACTATTCCAAGGCTTGGTCTTTCAATTATTACCGGAATCGGTTCAGGCATTTTTAAAGTTCTGAAAATCTGATAACAGGGCCTGGCTAAAGTAGGACGTACCGCCTGCCTTTTCTGATCCAGTAAGAAAACCGATATATTTTGAATGCTGACTCTCAGTCTGAGAGCTCAGCATTTTTTTTATAAAAAAGGTGTCTCTTTTCCGAAAACCTCTCTATATAACCAATGAAAACATATATAGGGAGGAACTAAAAATGACAGGATGGATCAAATTTAACCGAAGCACGATTGAAAGTCCGATCTGGGGGAGCCCGTTTACCTTGAGGCTTCTATTATTATTGAGCTGCAGGGCGCTGCAAAAAGAATTCATGTATATAGAAGAAGTGAAGGTACATAGAGGTCAGTATTTACGGTCGTATTCGCGGCTGGCTGAAGATTTGCAGTATGTGGAGAATGGCAATTTGAAGATCCCGTCGAAGAACACGATCAAACTGAGTGTCGATCGTTTGAGGAAGTATGGTCTCATCTCTACCGAGGAAACCAAAATCGGTACGTTGTTTACATTACTCCAAAATGACGGAGATTTTTCTGCGCACGAAAACGGTAGAACGGAGGATGAAGCACAGCAAGACAAAGCGGTTATGAATGCGTCACTAAAAGAAGAATGTAAGAAAGGTAGAGAAGAGAAAGAAAAAGAGAGCGTGCGCGCGAGGAATGACCTGTCTTCTAAACCAGATGTGCAGAGGAGAGTTGAGAAGGTCACGGAAGGATTTTTGAAGCTGCGAAACTCAGGATTTTATATTTCTCCTAAAGAGCAGTGTGCCATTGAAAAAATAGCTGAGAAGGAGATTGAAGTGGAAACGCTGCTGTGCTGGATGGAAGAGATCCAGTCTGCCTACCGAAAGCGGAATGGGAACAGCACAATCAAGTCGTTTACCTACTACGAGAAGGCTTTGCTGCGGAAAATCAGGAAATCAAGGAGTGCGTCTAAGCCCCCCAGCTCTTCTTCCAACCTGGTAAAAGAAACGAATGATTTCCTGGCCAAGCTGGAAAAGTGGAAGAGAGAGGGGGAGGACCGCCTTGCAAATGGATCTAAGAGAATCAAACCGACCTTTGAGCCTGTATGGGTCCGATGAAATGGCGGGTCAGCAGGAATTGTTTGAAGCCGAAAGTATGGTGCTTGGAGCAGTTTTCCTGGAACCTGCGGCCATCAACGACATCATCCTGAAACCACAACATTTTTCTCAGAGCCGGCACCAGGTTATTTTTACAGCGATGAGGGAGCTGCAGCACGATGGGGTAGAAATCAATCCTTTCAGTTTGGTCAATCTTCTGGGAACCGAGATTGAAAATGTCGGCGGCGTTACATACCTAACGGAGATCTCCCTTTGCTGTCCGTCAGTGAGCGGGCTGGAGCATTATCAGGAAGTGGTGCTGAAGTCTTACAGGATAAGGGAGCTGCGTAAATCGGCCGCCTATTTCCTGAATCATTCGAGTGCCCAAACGGCAGAGGCTTTTTATCAAAAATATGTTGAAACACAGGAGATTGGGCTGGAAAAAGGGCAAAGAAAGGGCGAGGCATTAGTCGAGCTTTATGAATCTCTTTATTCTGATCCTGTACATGGCGGCATTTCTTCCGGATATGGAAACCTTGAAGGATTAACAGGAGGCTTTAAACCAGGGGAACTGATCATTGTCGCCGGAAGGCCCTCGATGGGGAAGACCGCCCTAGTGCTGAACCTGGCCTATAACGCAGCCTCAAAAGGAACCGTTGTCGATTTCTTTTCACTCGAGATGAGCGAGATCCAGCTTTATCAGCGGTTGATCAGCAGGATGGCTTACATCGATGCGTCCAAGTGGCATAATCCGTTCCGTGTTTTTTCGGATAAAGAAACCAGAAAGGCGAACGAAGCACTGAACACATGCTACAAAATGCCTTTTCAAATCCATGACCAAGGAAAGCTGACCCTGGACGAAATCCGCGCAAGAATCCAGAAGACAAGAAGGGAAAATGAAAATGCACCTTGTTTGGTGGTCATTGATTATCTGCAGTTGATTCCGGTTGAAGGTAAGTTTGAACGTCATGATCTCGCCATAGGTGCCATTACCAGGGAATTGAAGCAGATGGCAAAACAGTACAAAGTGCCGATCATCTTACTGTCCCAGCTTTCCCGGTCAGTCGAGCAGCGCCAGGACAAACGGCCGTTGATGTCCGACCTTCGCGACTCGGGGAGCATTGAACAGGATGCAGATATCGTCATGCTGCTTTATAGGGAAGGGTATTATAAACAAGGTTCCACTGGGCTGGAGACGGAAATTAACCTGGTTAAGCACCGGAATGGACCGGTTGGGACGGTTAGGTTGAATTTTATTAAGGAGTTTAGTTGGTTTGTTTCGAAGTAAAAAGGGGTGTTGACGGGAGTGCTTCTGTTAGGGAAGAGCATAACTTTTATTTAACTGGAGGGACAGAAGGGGACTGTCCCATATTCAAAGAAAACTATAATTAAAGCAGGGATGATAAGGCTTCTGAGATTTTACCTCTGTGTCTGCTTCGATACGCTTAAGAAAAAACAGTGAACTGGTTGAAGGGAAAATACCTTACTTTCACTTCACCGCTGATTGCATCCAAAGCCACAAAGCCATATAGGCGGCTGTCCCCGCTCTTCTCGCGGTTATCTCCCATAACATAAATCGAACCTTCTGGCACAGTTACCTTTAAATCTTCTGTTAGATTTTGACCTTGTTCCACTTTTTCCTTGTTAGCAGCAAGATAGGGTTCAATATATTCTTTTCCATTCACCCTTAACACATCATTCTTCACTTCGACTATATCTCCGGGAAGACCTATTACTCTTTTAATATGCTCCTCACCATGATTTGGGGATTGGAAGACAATTAGGTCGAAACGGTTAATCTCACTGATTTTAGAAATGAATACTTTATTATTGGTATCGAAGGTCGGGTTCATGGACTCACCCTTAACCGTAACAGGAGAAAACAAAAACTGCCTGCAGACTAGCACTACAGCCAATGTTATTAAGATTGTCTTAAACCAGGAGGACAGCTCTTTAGATTTAAAAGGTTCCATATGCTCTCTCCTTTAGTGGTTTCCCTTTAATTTCTCCTGCGATTTTACCATCTTCCATTTGAATGATTCTTTCACATAAGGCAGCAACTTCTAAGTCATGAGTAACAATAATAACGGTCTTTCCTTCTTCGTGAAGACCCAATAATAAATTGAGTATTTCTTTGGAGGTATTTTGATCAAGTGCCCCTGTAGGTTCATCCGCCAAGATTAATTGCGGTTCGTTAATCAGTGCTCTGCCGATGGCAACCCGCTGCTTTTGCCCCCCTGAAAGAAGGGCTGATTTTTCTTTGGCTTTATTATCGATTCCTAATCGGGCCAGTAAATGATCGACCTTTTGTTGACGTTCTTTTCTTAAGCTCTTGTCCTTAACATACATGAGG
The DNA here is from genome assembly GCA_051750065.1 of Bacillota bacterium. Lineage (GTDB taxonomy): Bacteria > Bacillota > Bacilli > Bacillales > Bacillaceae_B > Rossellomorea. The sequence continues at coordinate 92,466 of JBNJJI010000005.1, read as the reverse complement.
GGCAAAGCAACATTTTGCCTTACGGTATAGTGATCTACGAGAGCAAAGTCTTGCATCACGAAACCAATCGCCTCGTTGCGAAGCTTGGCCATTTCTGTTTTGGATTTATGGCTGACAGGTTTATCAGCCAAATAGTAATCACCTTGGGTTGGGTAATCCAAGCACCCAATAATATTCAACAAGGTTGATTTTCCGCTTCCGGATGTCCCCGTAATAGCTATTAATTCTCCTTCGGCAATAGTGAGCGATACTCCTTGCAGAGCATTGACAAGAGAATCCTTACTGCCAAAGGACTTCTGTATGTTATCCAATCTGATCATAGTCATCTGTTTCTCCACCTCAATATTGTGCTGACTTCAATCCTGTTCATTTTAACAATGGGCACTACACAGATCATGCCACCAAGAAGGATGCTGGCAAGAATGGTAATGTTTCCTGATGTTCCAGTCCCGGCTACGCTAAGGCTCACCAAGTTGCCTATGATGATGAAAGGGAGAATTTGCGAAACAACACGGACCACCAAAGAACTGTTCAAGGCACCAGAAAGCAAATGTACACCGAATTCATACAAGTTCTTATCAATAAATTGTAAAAAAGAGATAGTAAAACTGATTAAAGTAAATAGAGATACTAATGAAGTTAAAAATAGCTGCATTTGTATCCATTTTTCCTTATCACGAACCACCACTGTAACTTGATCTCTCATACTTTTATAAGCGAAAGAGTAGGTATCAAGTTCAGCAGCATATTTGATAACGTTACCCATTCCTTCTTCCTTGGCGGGAATAATATACGCTTTGTTAATCAGAGCATCTAAATCCGTATTATCAATGGCGTAGTTCACATTCTGCGGTATTAAAATCATACTATCAAGATGTTGAAAGTCTCTTGAGGACATGATGTCAATATAACTCATTCCTTCCTTTAATACTCCCACCACTTGATATTCAAGACCATTCAGATCGGTAAATGAATCTCCTGTTTTAACAACGTCTCTAAAATCAGACCCCACTACTACAGGGATAGATTCCCCAACAGTTGTATAATCTTGTTCAGAAAAGAGCCGCCCTGAATCTGTTTCCATATTAAAGTACTTGAAGAATAAATCGGATACCGTGAGATAAGGAAGAACCACTTGGTTTCCGTATCTTTCAAGGCTGTCAACGTTCAGGAGAGCACCCTCTTGACTATCCATTGTGGAAGAATACAGGGAAAAGGACTGAAATTCTTCATTATTAAAAATGTAATTGTACAGGGCTTTCAAATCCTGGAATCGTTCCTTATTGCTTAGCAGTTCATCTATCTGTTTTTCATCCGTCATATCCATCAACGAATAGATTTCCTGATGTTCATTCAGCCTTTTTACTTCTTTGGTCATTCTTTGGAGGTCGATAAATGAAGTGATTGTCAGGTTGATCAGAACCAGAACCATGACCGCTTGAACCAGCAGGATCAGAGAAGTGGCCTTTCTTCGCCACAAATCTTTCAACGCAAGAAGAAGTTGATACACCATAATCAAATCCCCTTCCTGATGGTTTCTTTTTTTCGGTAGTCCCATAACGTAGAAGTAATCTCGGTCATCGTCCCTAGAATAAGGCAAAACACTAGTGCAATCACAATTCCTATGATATTAAGGTCATTTACGACATAGTTGAAAACACCTGATTGAACGATGATGAAAGAGACTGCTAATCCTGCTGCAAAACTGCCAGCAACAATCAGCCAGTAATCTTTCAGCAGCCACCACTGGAGGCTCTTGAACGTTGCGCCCACCAAATATCTGGCATAAATTTCATCATTTCGAGAATGTATCCAAGCCAGAGTGGTTCCAATTGTATTAATGGCAATCAAAAATAGAGTAGCGGCCAGTAAGATGACTACAAGTGCCTGATCCTGGATGACCAGCCCGGCTCGTTCTTTGACTGTTTTTTTCAGCGGAAGGATTTGATAGTTCAATTCCGTATTTCCAGATACTAACGTATCAAGCGTCTGCGTGATTTCTTTTGCTTCAAGGCCGTCAATATAATAAGTTCCAGTTACATCCGCTTGCTTGTCTAATGACGCATAGAATGAACTGTCCTGATTGATATTCTTTTCTTGCTTATCAAAGGATGCAATTACGTGATATGGCTCGCTTTTATAGAGAAAAATCGTTTCTCCATCCTGTGTTACTGTATTATGCAGCAAAGCCTCATCCAAAATCATTACGGGAGATTCTTCATCTCTTGAAATTGTTTTAACAGAAAAAGGGAGTTCTCTATTATGTATTAAATATTCCAACCCATAGTTTGAGCCGTTATCTTTATATAACAAGAAAGGGGAGGAGTTCTTTGCAAGCAATTCATCAACGAACTGCCCAGTAGTCAGGGAGGATCCGCCTGAAGGAGAAACAATGGAAACTTGTAAACTCTCATCTCCGAGGCCGTCTTGAAGGATGCCTGTTGCCTTATAAGAATTTAATAGAGCAGAAAACGCCAAACAACTGAATGCCGCCACTGCAATATAATAGATGATGATATAAACAGATTTCTTCACTAGTGTTGTCATTCTTCATGACTCCTTTAAAAGCGGATGCTCACTCTTTTTAAAGAATGAGCATCGCAGATATCACGATTAAGCTGATTGCGTTTTAGAAATATAACCATCCATAATTAGTGTACATGGTAGAGAACGGATTGTTCGATTTACTCTTGGATACACTATATTCTTTGTTTGTTGAAGTGCTGGAAGCCTTGGAAGAATATACACGCCCAGAGTCGTAACTGCCTTCTTGAATTCTTACATAAGTTTGTTTAACATTTTCTCCAGCCTTCAGGTTATAACCTGCACCACTTACAACTTTCCAGCTTGGATTAAACCATGCAGTAGCTGTAATGGTAAAAGTACCAGTGCTTGAAAAACCATTGATCGTTTTTCCGGCAACCATGCTTCCTCCACCAACTAATAATCCCAATGCTAAAGTAGATCCAATAATTGCTTTTTTCACTTTCATTTTCATTTTTCCTTTCGTCGATAACCGCGGCTAACTTGTAAGATTTTGTATACAAGCTAATATTAATTCCACTCTACTAGAATAGTCAATCGGAAATTGTAAAATATTCCTAAATGAATAATTTCATCTTCGAGTAGAGCTGCAGACTAAAGTAGGTTTGGGCTGTACAGAGGGGCGAGAAGGTTAATAGAAGAAGAGTTTTCAAGGGATAAGTGGACAGATGAGTAACAGTTCACTGTTCTCCGTCTCTTAGTTGTCACCAAAATGAAGAAGGTGAAAGTAGTTATTAGGGGGCAGAGAGACAGGTGAACTGTCTCTTCGGTTGAGTAGGTTAATTTATGTAAAATGAAAAGTCATGGAAAAAGCTATGCACTCATCAGAAGAAAGAGTGAGGGCCAGAGCCCAGGTACAATAATGTATTCTTTACCTGGGCTCTGGCCCTGACTTGCTGCACCTTTTAAAAAAGGAAATTACCCCCACATTGCTAAGAATCTAAAGCTTAATAAGAACAAGAAACTCCTCAAATAGCTTCCGACATATGTCGTGGCGTCACTGTGACTATACAGGAATACCACCTTTGGAATAGACAGTATTTCGTTTTTCATTATTTCTCATTCTTTTAATATCAGCACGTAGGAAAAGACTAATAACGAATGCGAAAGAAATCAATGTCAGAAAAACGTAGAAGACAGGAATGTAGCTCCCGGTTGATCCCCTGATACTTGAAACAAGTAACGGGCCGAGAATCCCGCCAAGAGACCAGGTTGTTAAAAGATACCCATGTATTGCCCCCAGTTGTTTTGTTCCGAACAAATCCCCAATGAATGCCGGAAGATTGGAGAAACCTCCGCCATAACAGCTGACCACTAAAAAGATTAGTATTTGAAACAAAATTATATTTGTTGTCATTGGTAATGTAACAAACGCTATCAATTGGATAACAAAAAAGATTATGAACACATTTTGCCTGCCTAAATAATCCGAAGCGGCAGCCCATCCAAGTCTTCCACCGCCATTGAAAATCCCCATGATTCCTACCATGGCTGCGGCCGCTGCAGCAGATAAGCCAACGATGTCTTGAGCCATTGGAGATGCGACAGATATCATCATAATTCCGGCACTTGTATTAATTAACATCATCGACCATAACATCCAAAAGTGTTTTGTTCTAATAGCTTCGTTCGCTGTTAATTGTCTTAAGTCTTTTTTGATGGTTTGTTCATCAGCTGCCGCCGCTTTCTTAAGATTATCTGGTAACCAGCCTTCTTTAGGAGGAGCAATATACGAAGCACCCAGAATCATAAGAACAAAATAACTTGCACCTAAAATATAAAAAGTACTTGAAATCCCTATCGACTCCATAAGAGCAGCCGCTGCTGGAGCAGTAATGAGTGCTCCCATACCAAACCCTAGTACGGCCATACCAGTTGCTAAACCTCTTCGATCAGGAAACCACTTTACTAATGTCGAGACAGGTGAGATATAACCAATCCCCAATCCAAATCCACTCAGCAATCCATACGTGATGATGAAAAGGATGGAAGAATCCAATACGACAGCAATTCCTGAACCGGCTTGTCCTAACCCAAACAATACAGCAGCGACCGCCGCAGATTTCCTGGGGCCGTTTCTTTCTACAAAGCTTCCCATAAAAGCAGCCGTAAATCCTGCAAGCGCCATCATTACTGTGAATGCCAATGTAACGTGTGATTCTGACCATCCCATATTGTCAACCAACGGATTCTTATATACGCTGTACGCATATGCAGCACCAATGGAAAGGTGTATAGCTATTGCCGATAAAGCAATAAGCCACCTGTTTTTTGTTTTCTTCACATAAACTCCTCCTTAGATGAAATATTTTCTCCGTGAATTCTCCCAGTTTCTGTGTGATATATACAAATATAGTATAGTCAGGAATAAAAATCTAATAATTTAGACTAATTTAATTATTTTTACAATTTCAGCAAGAGAGGCAGCCCCCTAATGGCATCTACCACAAAAGAAAGAAGAAAAGGAACTAGTACGCAGTCCTGAAATAGCAAAAGCAAAATGACTAACCCTGAAGAGTCCTGAATAATATGTTGAGAGTAAACTTAATATTAACTAGGGGGAAGTCCATGGTAATAAAGCTATTAAAAGGTTTGTTCGCTAAATGGGAAATGATCTATTCCACTCATGATTTCGCTGAATACTCAGCCATGAAGGGGAGGCTGGAAAACAATAGCATTCCCTATAAGATGAAAACGGTGAGTCCAGGAGCAGGAAAGGGAGAGGCGGCCTCGTATCAACTTTTCGTGTCAAAAGCCTTGATGAAAAAAGCAAATGAGGCGATTCATCAGAATGATTCTTAAATCCCTTAAATCAAGAAGAAATATTTATAAAAAAACATGAAAATTCAGGGCTGATTAAGACCTTTTAAACTCACTTTTGGAATACTTTACAAATGTATTCCAAGAGGGATAAGGAGGGACAGGCTCACTGTCCCGTTTATTTCAGCTAGACTTGCGACTTACATATTAGTTTTCTGATAAGTTTGAATATTAAGCTCTGCTATGCCATAATTTATCTAAAAAGTATGGGGGATGAGAAAATGAAGATGGCGGCCAAGGATGTAAATTCATTGAATGGCGATCGGCACCTGACCATTAATGAATGGGAGGAAGAGGCCAAAGCGCTGATGGAAAGGAAAGCATTTGATTACATAGCAAGGGGATCAGGAGAAGAATCCACTTTAATGGCAAACAGAAAAGCGTTTTCGAGGTATCAAATTTCCCATAGAGTCCTTCGTGACGTTTCCCATATCGATACTTCCATGAACTTGTTTGGTAGTACGATCTCATCTCCTGTCCTGCTGGCACCTATTGGAGTGCAGACCATCGCACATCCAGAAGGAGAGCTGGCATCCGCCCGCGCAGCTGCCGCCATGAATCTTCCTTTTGTAGTCAGCACAGTTTCTTCTTATTCAATGGAGGAGATTGGGGATCAAATGGGAGACTCCATTCGGTGGTTCCAGCTTTATTATTCAGGTAATGAAAAGGTTGCCGAAAGCATGATTAAACGTGCAGAATCTTCGGGATACACAGCCATCGTCCTTACGGTTGACACGCCAATCATGGGCTTCAGGGAAAGTGACCATCGAAACAAATATTCACCAGTAGGCGAGGGAGCCGGAAGCGGAAACTATTTCACAGATCCTGAATTTTGTCGTTTGTTAGAAAAACCTGTTATGGAAGACAAAGAAGCCGCATTAAAAAAGCAGTATGAGTTATTCGAAAACCCAGCCGTCACTTGGGATGCAATCCGCAAGATCCGGCAATACACCGATCTCCCCATTCTTCTTAAAGGGATTGTTCATCCCGAAGATGCCAGCCTTGCTTTGAAGTATGAGGTAGATGGATTAATAGTTTCCAATCATGGAGGAAGACAACTCGATCATGGAGTGGCAACTTTGGATGTTCTGGAAAAGATCTGTGATGTTGTTCAAGGAGACATTCCGGTATTGTTTGACAGCGGCATACGTCGGGGAAGTGATATTTTCAAGGCATTGGCACTTGGTGCTTCAGCTGTACTGCTCGGAAGGCCTTTCATCTACGGCCTTGCCAGAGAGGGAGAAGACGGTGTGAAAAAAGTCGTAAGTCAAATCACGACAGAATTTGAAACAACAATGGCCCTTGTTGGAACAGCGAAAATCAGCGAGATTGATAAAACTTATTTGGTATGAAAATAAGAGAATAGAAGGGACAACAACCTGAGGGAAAGGTCGAAGCCACTGAAAAAGGATCATTTTTATTACTTACTAAGCACATTTTGCGGATTTTAAAAGTGTAAAATTAAAGTAATAGAAACAGATTGACCTCCCTTCTTGGAGGATAGTATTGCTGCTGTCCTCTTTAAATTTACGCTAGAGTGGTTAACTTGGCTTGTAAGGCCATGCTTTTTAGGAGAATCACTATGAAAATACAAAAGATGGTGAGTCTGCACATTCTTTAGTACAATTTTATGGAGTGTTTCATAATTAATTACTAATGAATAGTATAAGGAAGGGGGGGGCTCCCGATCTATTACTATCGGAAAGTAGAATGAAGATGAGAAATTATATAATATATAATTTGAAACTACTACCCTTACATATGTTTTTGTACCTATGTTTATTTGTAGGTATATTATTGGCTGGTAACGCGGATGATTTTTTACTGCCTGTTACAGCCCTTATAGCTCAACTTTACATAGCAGGTCTTATTCCTAACATTATATATGCAATTAGACATAGAAAAGAGCACTGGAACCTATCCGGACTACTTCTCACTCTGCCTATCCTGGTTGTCCCGTATATAGTAATAGCGTTAATCATGAGAGTTTTTTATCTTGGTTAACTCTCTGAGAATCAGGGCCAGACCCCCAGCACACTAACGCATTAACGTGCTGGGGGTCTGGCCCCTTTTCCAAATTAATTTACCACTGTAGGTTCTACAATATCCTTTCTTCGATAAACGTTCAGAATAAGGCCGAGCAGTGCAGAGTAAACTAGCAGCAGGCTTCCACCATAACTAATAAACGGCAGGGGTACTACCATGATGGGGACTATTCCAAGACCCATTAAGACGTTCCAACAAGCAGGAACAATGAAGAATGCAGCCCCTCCGATGGCTAGTAATCTGCCGAATAAATCCTTTGTTTTAAAAGCATTTAATGAAATCCGCAAAATAAATGCAAAGAGTAGTAGACAAAGGACAATTCCGAATGCCCAGCCAAAAGAATAGACGAGAAATGGGAATACAAAATCTGTATGTGCTTCAGGGAGCTTTAGATCATTGTAAAGTCCGTTGCCGAACCAACCAGCCTCTGAAAGGATATCTTTCAATGGTATGAGTGTATCAGAGAGGTAACTATTAGGGAATTTAAGGATCATCATACTAAAGAAAATGATACCTATAAGCAAATTACCCACGGCTGCTTTAATGGCAAATTGTTTATGAACATAAGAAAAAACATACATCGCTAATACGCAAAAAAAGTATATAATACTAAACATAAATTGTGGGACCATGATGTAGAGAAGGACTGGAGTCCAAAATAGGAATAATAGCATTCCTTGTTTTTTCCACCCCTTAGCCTTATTGATTTTAGAAAAAATGCCGGCCCACGCGATCAAAAATAAAAATAAGGATATAGCTGGACCATCAATCGTCATACCTCCGAAAGAAATCCATCTTTTTGCTCCATTAAGCTCAACGCCAACTAAAAAAGTTGTGAAAAATAGGATTAAGCCGCCTCCATAAAAATACATCCACAAACCTTTCAGTTTCCTGTAATCAAAGAAAAGAAATCCTATGAGAGCAAGAACTGCAATGACGAGCCAGACTGCTTGTGTTTTCATAAAAGAAAGGCTGGGTACTGAAACACTGCCAATCAGTGGAAGAAAACTAATGCCTGCAAGAATGACAAATAAAACAACAAGGAGCCAATCCATTCTCGGCTTATGAAGATGATTCATGTTTTTACCGACGGTAGAGGGATCTCCCATTTCCTGCATAGCCTTTTTATCCGCATCCTTTACAGATAATCCTCTCTCTTGAAAAGACTGGCTTAGCTCTTCCATATGATTACTAAGCTCCTTTTTGATCATACTGTGAGCTTCCTTGGATTTCACTTTAGAGATTACTTTACTTAAATATTCCTCAAATTTAGAAGAACTCATAAAGAAGCCTCCTCAATTAAAGATTTCAGTGATGCGCGTTGTTTAGAACCTCTAGGTTCCGAAGCAGCTGCATATTTTTTTCCTTTCGTAGTCAGGGAATAGTATTTCCTGTCCTCAACCCACTTTGAAGTAATGATTTTCTTATTTTCAAGTAGATGTAAAAGGATATAAAGCTGGCCTTCATCGTTTTTAAAGCTTAGCTCATTTTTTTGAAAAAGTTGGGTGGAAATATCGTACCCTTGCTTTGCTTCATCTTGCAGTGAATACAATATATTTTTAAGGGTTTCTACTTTCCAACAGTGAAGATCTAGATGAGATTGCTTCTTACGGATCGTTTCTTTCACCGCATTTTTTCTTTCGTCGGAAAAAGAAAAACCCTCAAAATCTTTTTTTATAGAATTCTTTAAGTTATGGAATGGATCGCCCATGGCTAAACCTCCTTTTTCATCTTGTTCTTTAATAATTCTCTGGCCTGTTTTAATCTGGTTTTTAATGTATTTCTATTTACACCCGTAATCTTGGTGATCTCTAATAAAGAAAGCTCCTCGTAGTAATGTAAAAAAACAACTTCCCTGTATTTCACTGGTAAATCTATAATGGCACTCGTCAAGCTGTTTGCTACATTCTTTGAGATGATTTCCTCTTCAACGTGCTTTGACTTGGATGGGATATAATCCAAAATTTTATCGCTGAATTTTAGTTTGCGGTAATGCCAACTACGCAAGTAATCCTTACAATGATTAATGGCAATTGCATATAGCCACGTCTTTATTGATGACTTATTATTAAACTGACCTAGTTTTTCATGGCATTTAATAAATATCTCCTGCGTCAAATCCTCAGCTGTTGTTCGATTCTTTACATAGGAAAAAACAAGATGCAGTACATCATCGCTGTAGGTATCCATTAATTGGCCGATAACTTGTTCATTATTTTCTATGCTCTTAATATTCACTGCTATTTCTTCAAGTTCAGCCATCTACGTTTCCCCCCTTTCACCATTTTAGACGAAGCAAGCCTCATTTTGGTTTGGAAAAATTTAAAGGCGTCACTGTGACATGGAAAAAGGTCAAAAAAATCCCACTCATCATATTAAGTGAGGGGGGGATTAATTTTAGGAATATTTCGATACAAAAGACCCCGTATAATGTAATATTTTACTAATCATATGATAAACAATGTTTATGGGAGCTGATAATTTTTGCTTGAAAACATAAAAAGATTAACCGTTCTATTATTAATCATTTTTGCTTTATTATTAATTTTCTTCTTGATTAAAAGCTTTTCAAACACACTTAATGAAGAAAGCGCCAGCCAATTAAGTGTAGAAGGTATTATAGGTAAGATCGAAGGTCAACAAATATTACTAGTGCAAGGGGTAAGCAGTAAGGAAGCAAAAACATTATCTGAACAAGATCTCATATCAAAATCAACGAGCGCAGTTTACTTCACCCTATTAGAAAATGAAGAAAAGTTAAATTTAGGAGATAAAGTGAAGGTTTGGTATGAAAGCTTAGACACTTCTAATCCAGCGTATGGTACGGGTACAAAAGTAGAGGTTTTAGAAAACTAAAATTTTTTATAGATCAGGGCCTGATCCCCAGTACACTAACGCATTAACATGACGGGGGTCAGGCCCCGTCCTTCAAGGCGCTGGCATTTTGCACCCCATTTCTCAATGATATACGCCTCTCCAATTTGCAGATCAAAAAGAGAAGACCATTTAGAAATTTGAACATCCAAATCTTCAACGGCTAACAGTACATCCTTAATTTGAAGAGAGCCGGCTGGATGGCTGGAGTGTACCTTCAGTTTCTCTCTTCTAACATCATCATCTTCTCCCCATTGGATGAAGAAGGGAAGGGGAAGTGTCGGATGCTCCTCCGCGATAAACAGCATGGACCATTGCAAAAGTTCTCCACTGTCCGATAACCGCGAACCTTTGACAGGGCCATGAAGTTTCAGACCTTTTTCTTTAAGTTCGACAGCAAGTTGATCCATGTTATTCGTCCTGAGAGCGATTCTCCCCGGGTGGTCTCCTAAAGGCAGCTCAGCGACAAGCTGTTGAATCAGCGGGTTATCGTCAACCTGAATCGCAACAGATGAATCTTGAATTCCGAGCCACTCGATATAACCCAAACCAAAATAAGCAAGCGTGTTATAAGTCCCCCAGTTTTCATGCTTTCCACCCTCAATAACCTGAATGCCATGCTGCAGCATCGTTTGTTTCGCGGATGTATGATTATATAAAAAGTGAACATATGATCATTTTATATTCCTTCTCCGACTCAAGGCTCAATCATGTAACCGTATATAAACTATTATCTGAAATGTAATAGGCGGTACTTTTTGCATGAGGAAACTCTTAGCCCCGAAGAAACAGTGATAGAGGGACAGGTCTACCTTTATCCCTATTGTAAATATCCATTTTAGAAAAAAAGTGTATAATGGTATTAACGTGTGGCTAGATTTTTCGCTTGTGTTTCGCAAGTGTTGATAAAAATGGTGGGAACATTCGCTTCTCATAGTCTATTTATTCCACGGTGGTTAATTTCCAAGTTGGATCGCCGCTTTTCGCATAATGAGTAGCCACACGTTTATCTAAGAAAGGGTTTTAAAAATGGAGCTACACAATTTAAAAACAAGAAATGAACTTGCTGACTTTTTAAATATTCCTAGGAAAAAACTTAGTTACCTTTTATATAAAAAAGGTATTGATAATTCATACACTTCATTTGAAATAGATAAGAAAAATGGTGGAGTTCGGAAAATTAATGCTCCCTTAACAGAACTTAAAGATATTCAAAGAAAACTAGCAGAGGTTTTGTATAAGCATAAAAATAAAAACCAGGTAAAAAAAAATGATGTCTCTCATGCATTCCAAAAAGAAAAAAGCATTATAACCAATGCTAAAAATCATCGAAATAAAAAACTGGTATTAAATATTGATTTGGAAAACTTTTTTGAAAGCTTTCATTTTGGACGGGTGAGAGGTTTTTTTATTAAGAATAAAAATTTCTTATTATCTAGTGAAGTAGCCACAGTTATTGCACAATTAACATGTTTTAAAGGTAAATTGCCTCAAGGTGCACCGACTTCTCCCATCATTACAAACTTAATATGTGAGATACTTGATTTTAGACTACTAAAAATCGCAAAAAAATATAAGTTGAACTATACTCGCTATGCAGATGACTTAACATTTTCTACTAATGATGAAATATTCCTTGATTTACAGATGGAATTTTACGATAAGTTATCTAGTGAGTTAACGCGAGCTGGATTTAAAATTAATGAAAAAAAGAGAAGATTACAACTAAGGGATTCAAGACAGGTGGTAACTGGCCTTGTTGTAAATAAGAAAATCAACGTAAATAGAACTTATTACAAAGAGACTAGGGCGATGGCACACCAATTATATAAAGAAGGAGAATTCAAGATAAACGGTAAACCCTCCACACTAAATCAATTAGAAGGAAGATTTGCCTTTATAAATCAACTAACTTGGTATAACAACAAACTAGATAATGAAAAACATAACTTTAATAAATTAAGTTCCAGAGAGCTTCAATATCAAAAATTTCTTTTCTACAAATACTTCTTTGCCAACTCCAGTCCCTTACTTGTTACAGAAGGTAAAACAGATATAGTTTATTTAAAAGCAGCTTTAAAAAATCTTTATAAAGAATATCCAAATTTAATTACTAGAAATAGTGATGGAACTTTTGAGTTTAAAGTATCTTTTCTCAATAAAACTAAGAGATTGTCATATTTTCTGGGGATTTTTCAAGATGGGGGAAGTGCCTTAAATAATATATATAGTTTCTATGATTCAAAAAAATCCACTCCGAATTATCTAAGGTATTTTAAAAAGATAAGCAATATTTCACCTGAAAATCCAGTAATTCTGATGTTTGACAATGAGCTTGAGAGTGGCAAGAAGAAACCTATAGGTAGTTTTCTTAACAACGTGAAGCTTAATGATGAAAAAAAGAGTATATTGGAGGAACAATATATGGTTAATATTGTTGAGAATTTATACCTATTAACTGTACCGTTAATAGATAAAAAGCTCGAGTGTGATATAGAAGACTTATTTGAAAAAGAGACACTTTCCCAAAAGCTAGGAGGGAGAGTATTTACCAAAAAAGATAAGTACGACCATTCTCAGTATTATGGTAAGGAGATTTTCTCAAAGTATATATTAGAAAATTATACTGATATAAACTTTAATGGGTTTCGACCTGTTTTAAACAACATAAATGATATAACAAAAAAATACTCAGCAGGGCATATTGATAGGGATAATAATCATAAAATATTAAGTAGAGACAGTAGTAATGCGAATAAATTTCCTGTAACAGTCTAAAGGTACGGAAATCCTTAACTTTAGACTCAAAAACTAGATGATTGGTTGATAAAAACTTTATCAGAATACTCTTAGAGCATAAAAGAACAGTTCCTTTAATCAGATAGTATATACCAATCAAAAGGCTATTCCTAAAACGGGGAATAGCCTTATTTACTATCTTGTGGAAATCTTCTTTCCAGATTGTTGCTATCTGTTTTCCTCTTCTTGCAAGTTTAATGATTTTCTCTTCCCCCTAAATACGATTACTTCATATTAATAATAATAGGCTCACTATCTTCAAAGGGCTTACTACCATTAGATTCTTCAATGAATAATTTTCGTGCGACATTACCTATAGTATTAGTAGAAACTGCGTCAACCGTGCCACCAATTAATCCACCGGCAATAGGCACCATCTTACCTAAGTTAATAGCCCCTTTTTGTCCAAACTTAGTTAAAAGACGAAAGCCTACGGCTTGATTAATTTTCTTAATGACTTCTCCAGGGATTTTTTTTATTCCGCTAATTGCTAGCTTCTTTCCAATTTGAATACCTGAATTCTTTAAAATATCTTTAGCTCCGTTACCAGCTAAACAGGCATAAACAAAAGTTTTAACTTCATCCGACTTAAGATCGTGGCCACCCATATGGGCTATTGCTGCTACCATTCTCATTTGGACCAGTATCACGCTTGTGATATTAGCGGGAATTGCCACAGGCATAACTATTAACCCGCCTAGTCCAGATAAAAATCCACTTGTAGCACTCTTGGTGTTTTGCCATCTGATTAAACTGTTTACATTTTCTATTAATGTACCGCTTTTGCTTGAGTAATTATCAGCTAACTCTATTGCTGTGTCCATACCTGGGATGCCGCCATTCACTGCTTTTTCATAGGACCAGTCTAGTACTTTCATAATTGAATCGTGGGTTAAGGATTTCTTCTTTGTAGTCATTTGTTTTCCTCACTTTTATGTATTTATTCTATTGTATTAATAATACCCTACTAATTAGCTTAAAGGACATAAATATTTTCCAATTACTTGATATTATTGTATGTTAAGACCTATCCAATTTTTGAGCTGACAAACAGGTAGCTATAGTACAAAAAACTTGATAATAGTTTCCTTTATTAGATGTTAAAAGATATATGGAGATTTGGAGAACACCAATTTGTTACAATGAGTAGAAAGGGGGGATTTGGTGGGCCGTCATAGTGGCATTCAATAAGTTGATGAGTTCAAGAAGGCAATTCTATGGGGGGATTCTGTATTTGGGTAGAGAGATAAGTCTTCAGAGGGACAAGAAAACTCCGTCCCTCTAAGGTCCAACCTCTCTAGTCATTCTTTAGTAATCTCATACATCGCTCCCTGTGTAACAATGGATTGGTTTTCGTGGCCGTTTTCAAGCTGAAGGCCAAAGGGTCTCTCGCCAAATTCATTGAGGAAATCTTGAACAACCCCATCCTCGACAGGAGTACAAAACAACAGGTTTCCATGCAGCAAGTAAAGACGCTGGCATTTTGCACCAAATTCCTCATGTATATACGCCTCTCCAATTTGCAGATCGAAAAGGGAAGACCAGCGGGAAATTGTATCTTCCAAGTTCTCCACGGCTAACAACACATCCTTAATTTGAAGAGAACCGGCTGGATGGCTGGAGTGTACCTTCAGTTTCTCTTTTCTAACAGCATCATCTTCTCCCCATTGAATGAAGAAGGGAAGGGGAAGTGTTGGACGCTCCTCCGCAATAAACAGCATAGACCATTGCAAAAGCTCTGCACTGTCCGTTAACCGCGAACCTTTGACAGGGCCATGGAGTTTCAGACCTTTTTCTTTAAGTTCGACAGCAAGTTGATCCATGTTATTCGTCCTGAGAGCGATCCTCCCCGGGTGGTCTCCCAAAGGCAGCTCAGTGACCAGCTGTTGAATCAGCGGGTTATCATCAACCTGTATAGAAACATATGGATCTTGAATTCCGAGCCACTCGATATAACCCAAACCAAAATAAGCAAGCGTGTTATAAGTCCCCCAGTTTTCATGCATCCCACCCTCAATAACCTGAATGCCATGCTGCAGCATCGTATTTTTTACGGATATAGGATTAGATGAAAAGTGAACAAGATGATCAAAGGCAAGTGAAGTCATTTGGTATCCCTCGTTTCTGTTTAGTGATTCGATTCTATTTTAGCAGGTTTCCCAAAAGGACATGTGTGTCTGACTCTGCCTGTCAAATAAATGAAATTAGTTGATGAGTCTTCAAGGAGGCAACTCCTAAAGCTGATTCTCAGTATTTTATACAGAGATGACATACCCTAGTTGTGCATAAAACCTATCTCTCCGTCCCCAAAAACCTTACCCGAATATTCTTTTAGGAATATTTTTTGTTTTTCTCTGTGAAAATTTTTGGATTATTGTTTTAATTATAATAGTTTGAAAGACCTACAAAATACCATCGTTATCCCACTTACTTAATCAAGAAGAAATAACAGAAATTTAAAAATTCGAAAAAGGTGATGATTTATTTGCTTTCTACTGAGGAATTCCAAGCTATATGGGATGAGGAACCCATAGTTGTAATTGATACTAATGTACTTTTAAATTTATATAGATGGTCAGCAGGAACTTCTGAACAGATATTAGAGAATCTCAATGAGATAATAGATTCATTATGGATTCCAAATCAGGTTATTAATGAGTTTAGAAGACATAAGGATAAAGTTAGGAACCAATCCTTCAATAAATATAAAAACGTTACCTTAGAAGTTAATAGGACATTGAAAAATACACATACTGAATTATCAAAGAAGTTTCTTCAATATGGTAAATATAAATTTCCTAAAATTAAAGAATTGGCTACTGTATTAGAAGAAGAATTAGAAAAGTTAAAAAAGGTATCAGAGGATTTCAAAGATAGCATAGCGGATGAAATTCAGAGTAATGTAACGTTACTATCAAATGACGAAGTCACTAACCTAGTGGATACATTAACTACCGATGGAAGAGTGGGAAGAGAATTTTCTTTTCAAAGATTGTTAGAGATTTATGAAGAAGGTGATAGGAGATATAAATATAAGATTCCTCCAGGTTATAAGGATGAAGAAGAAAAAGGTGAATTTGATCTTAGAAAGTTCGGAGATTTAATACTTTGGAAAGAGACATTGGAAAAGTCAGTTAATGAGGGAAAAAAACCATTAATATTTATTACTGAGGATGTAAAACCAGATTGGTGGGAAATCAATGCAGATGATGAATTAGTAGGTCCACGTAAAGAATTGATAAAAGAATTTAGTGACTATGTAGGCATCAATGTCAGTTTCAATATGTTTACACTATCGGAATTCAATACATATATATCAGTAATAACTGGAACTAATCCTTCAAGAGCCTGGGTTGAAATGAACATAGAAGAAGTTAGTATGGATTTTATTGATGATGATAGCTCAAGAGATTACTTACAAGATCAAATAATGGATTTCTTAGTAAGTTCAGGAGAACTTAATAGGTTTTTAAGTGGCGGTTTGACGGGTGACGTAGAAGTAATTAGTTTGTATGTAGATCTTAATTTAGAATCAATTTCTATGGACGTAGAAGGTGATAAGATTACGGTTGAAGGAATAATACATACAAAGTCTGATATAGCAGTAGAAAACATGTATTCTCAGCATTATTCAGTAAATAATGATGGTCTCGTTGAAATTGACATGAATTTTGAGTTGAATTTCCTCTTTAACTTTGATGAGAATTCAATAGAAAACAATGAATTTGTAAACTATGAAGAGTTCGAATTTGAAGTTGAAAATTTGGAATTAACATCTGCTAGTATTGAAGATGGTGAAGAATATGAAGTGGAATTTTGTGTGCTATGTGATGAGCGACCGGGCCAGTATAGCTATATAAACGGTGGACTTGTTTGTGAAAATTGTACTTCAAGTAATGATACTTGCCCTGATTGTGGTGTGGTTTACCAAAGAGGAACCATGCATGGTGCATACTGTGGGAATTGTGAAGCTAATCATTAAAGAAGTAAGTAATTTACACTCTCAAATAGTGGAAAATCAGGAGCCTGACCCCCTGTACACTAAAGTACCGGGGGTCAGGCTCCTTTTCTAGGGTTACTGGAGTAAGGATACAGTAGAATGGGATAGAAGGACAGGTGTCATATTTCCATTATGGTGATAACTACAAAGCGCTTGCCTAACATATGAAATTAGTTAATGAGTCTTCAAGAAGGCAACTCCTAAATGCTGATTCTCTGTATTTTAGCAGAGAGATACGTCTTCGGTGGCGAGGAACCGTCCCTCCCATAAGCATTAGTTCCTGCCTGAAATTAGGTGGGAACTATTTTTTATAGTATGGAGGTATTATTACTGTGGATATAGAAATATGTAAGTTCGATTATTTTTTTATATCGTTATAAAGCAATGATTTATATTAGAATTGGAAGGTTGCTTAAATGATTGAGGTAATTTGGCGAAGATTTGTTGAGGTCGAGGGGCTACGTTTAAGCAATCAATAGTAGAAAAAGGAGCTTAATAATGAGCACTAATAAACGTATACAAAGATTAATAGATGCTGGTATTTCTGATCAGCAAATAGATAGAGCAAGAAATGAATATCCACAACGACAACCTGATTTAGATATAACTAAATTTAAAATAGTGAAGTCATCAGGACAAAAACCTATCCCTCTATCAAAAGTTAAATATCTTAATAATCGAGTAAATGAAAGCTTTTCTTGGCTTGATAACTTTTTAGAAAATAATGATTACCGGCAAGGACAGGATGGTAGTTTTGAAGAATTGATTAGCAGTTTGGAGAAGAAAGGACTGGATGATTTTATAAGTTCCTTTCAGAAAGATCAAGAAGAATTAATAACTGCTACTTACTATGAAGACCTTAATACATATGTTATAGGTGAAGGAAAACATCGAACAACTTTTGCAAAAGTTATAGGGATGGACAAGTTAATGGCAGAGGTAACTACTATCAAATCAAATCCAATTGAAATACAAAAATATCTTGATTATCAAACAAAGAGAAAAGAACTTGAAAAAAGCATACAGAACATAAACTTAGAGTTTAGTTGTGAAAGAGCTCAGATTGGACTAGATAAAGGTGAGAAGATAAACGTTCAGTATAAACAGAAAAGTATAGTTAAGTTAGAAGTTATTGACAGCTATTATTTAGACAAAGGAAAAATGAATTTAAATATAAAGGTAATGAACGAAGTAACCGAATTTATTATTCGAGTTAACAGAATCCCCTTCTTAAGAAACTTAATTGCAAATTTAGCTTCCAATAATAGAAAGTACCATACACTTTCACGTTTAATATTAGGAAGGTTAATTAAACATGGATATTTCAAAACTAAATAAAATAAACAGTTTGCAGTTGTAAATGTTACGGTGAACGGAATCATAAGTAAGCACAAGTTTTTAGGGAGCGTCAAAGAACAGTTTGATGTTCTTGACGCTTCTTTCGTTAATATTGGAGAAATATTCTATCTTCTAAATATCAACCGGATACTTCTCCCCATTCTTCTCCAACTTATCCTCAACAATCTTCTTAACATCCAAATCAAGATCAGAACAAAGCATCAGCGAATAGATGAGAACATCCGCGATTTCTTCCCGGATGTTTTCTTTATTTTCCTGAAGTGCTTTCTCGCTGCTAACCCATTGGAAATCTTCCAGAAGCTCTGCTGCTTCTATTGAGATGGAGATGGCAAGGTCCTTAGGGTTATGGTATTGACGCCAGTTGCGGTCATCCCTGAATTTATTTACTGCATTCATTAGACTCTGTATATCACTCATATTGATTTACTCCTTTGTTTTGTAACTCCAGTAGCCTTTTCCTTAACTTAGGATCTGTGGCATAAATATATAAGCCGCTGATACCGCGCTTCATCAGAACGTTGATAGAGTTCAAAATGATTTCTTCTTTTATCTCCTGGTTCTTTTCCGGAGATAGGTCCGTTCTTGAAATGAATGCGCCGGTGTCTTTATATTTTGAAGGGTCAATTATCAGCCGGTTATTTTCTTCATCATACCCGACGGAGGGGCCAAGGACCACACCGACATAATTCAGATCAAATCCTTGAACAGTGTAGATTGAGCCGACCTCTTTGATGGATTCCGGATATTCCGCCCACGTGATGTTATCTTGGGTACTGTTCCATGGCATGTTGATTCCTTCTTCGTCTACGATGTAGGTCTTCTTATCTTTTTTATGAAGGTAATCAAATGTCGAGACGATACGGGAAAGACCAACGTCATCATTCTTACTCTGAATGGCTTCTTTAAAGGCTGAAGCTTCTTCAAAAATGTCTTCCTTTTTAGGTGGAAAAGGAAGTAGCTCTTTGGCAACAAAATGATCAATCCACCTCATTGTTTCGGGATTGGCGTTCATCCTCAATTGATCCGTCAGCTTAACGGTTTTGGCATTGTACTGATTTGAAATTTCCTCAAGCAATCGATCATCCCAGTAGCTTTTAATTTTCAGCACTTGTTTCGGGTCAAAAATAACAATCGTGATTTTGCTGCGTTTAATAACTTCATCCAGCTGGTTCTGATACCTGAAGTTGTTATATGAATCTTCCTTTGTAAGGAGAAGGTGAGCTTCGTCTACTAAAACGATATCTGCCTTCGAGCTATCTTTTGTCTTTTGATTAATGAAGGGTGTAGGTTTCATGAGGCTTTTCTTCTTCAAATTAGGAAGGCTGTTAGCAATGCCTTTATAAGTCTTCAGCATTTCCCCATGATTCACCAGCAGGTAATTGTCCGTTTCGTGGAGGGACGAGCTGCTGTCGTGAGCTAAGTCCTGAATAGTGTTAAACAAAGAGCTTAACAGGACGCTTTTCCCTGATCCGGCATCACCTTCAATCGCAATCACATGGTTGCCTTCCCGGTTGATATTCTCTCTACAGAATTCAAGAATTTCGTTTTTAATATCAAGCTGCTGAGGTGTGAGCTCTTTATAGGGTGATAACTTGTAGATATCTTTATTCCGAAGATTTTCAACTGTGTCGTAAACAATCTTCTCTTCCCTAAGCTTCTCCCAAATCGCTTGAAAAAGCTCCTCATTATAAAAAGGCTTCTCATAGTAGTTGTGCATTTCCCTGGAGTTCGTCTGGCTCACATTCTGCAGCCGGTAGCGATTATCGGCAATAAAGAAGTTTATAAGATTAGACTCGATATTGTAGGTCGCCGACTGATTAAACTTCTCATGACCAATTAAGATCGAACGGTTTAAGTTCTTCCGCCTTTTATCCTCTAAATGATTCTTCAATCGACGTGCAGCTTGAACCGTTTGTCCTATGTAGGCAGAGGGTTTTTTATTATCGTTGTAAAGAATATATACGATTGGATAGTTGTTTAAGTGGACTGTTTTTACGTGATTGAGATGGTTACGATTGAAATCTTTCTTTTCTACGATAAGTTCGTTCATTCTTTTAACCTCGTTGTGTCTTTTTTTAAATAGTATCATAAAACATCTGTAAAATTTAACCTTTTATTACAAGGCAAATATAATCAGCAATGAGATATTCTTCTCGTCTTCTCTCTTATCTTGGAAATATCTAATGTTACGAAGGTATAAGAGGTTTTAATAATCCGTTAGGATAATAGCCAAGATTATTATAGAAAATTAGGTAATAATGAATGAAGGATTGATTTAATTTTCCTTTCTAATAAATCAGATTATTCTTTTAGGAATAAAAGTCGGTTTTTGTGTAAAAATTTACAGATTCTTGGTTTAATTAATGTAGGTAATATGGAGTAATAGCGGAGATGCTTTACAGGGTAAAAAGTTTCACGCTATAAAGTATAACTATTTGGAACTATTCTAATCAATCGAAAAAGGTGATTTTGTTGAGTTCGGCAAGTTACACATTATATAAGTTACAACCCAATGAGGTGTCTTTTGCTCAATATTGTGAAGAGATTATAACTTGTTACAATCAGGGCTTAGAAGAGGATAATAGGTTTACAGAAAAAGAAAACAGAGAAGAGGCGCCTTTTAAAGATGTAGATAATTATAAGGTGTATTTTTCTGAAAGCAAAACACAACCAGTTTGGCAATATCCACTAATGGAGTTAGTAGCAGAATTCCCAACACTTCAAAACTTAAAGCACTCTTTCGTTTTATTCCTAGAATGCCAGAATAATATTTTTGCAATAACTGGAGGAAAGGGTTATCTAGTACTCTCTGAATATAAAGACTACAATTTTGGAATAGAGTTATTATCAAAAATATTAAAACCTGATGAGAGTATAATTAAAGAGACAAATGACAGGTATTTAAGTGGTAATAGAGCTAGTGGTCAACAACAATTTCTAGGTCCGGTTACTCTTAATTCAGAGAGTAGCATAAGTAATTTTTTTAAAGGAATTGATGTTTTTTTAAAGAGGGAAAAGATTGAAGAGTTATTTGGCATAAAAATTGAAGAAGGTAAAAAAGATTATAAGTTTGTTGCTAGGGATTCAATAAGACTTGGAAAATCATTAAGTATATCTGAAATAGACATATTTATAAAACATATCTGTGAATTACTTAATAAAGATACAATATCTAATATTAATAATTTCTATGAGTTAAATAATAGGGATCCTAAAATTAAAGAATTAAACGACTTACTGATAAGAGAATTTATAGAAAACGCTAATGACTTAGAGAATGAAAGTGAAAACCTATCACTTTTGGAACCGCAAGTTGAATGTGATGAATTTAAGCTTTTAAGAAATAGCACAGGAAATGTACTGAGTTCGCATCAAGGTGATTTAGATATTAAAGACATTTATAGACTTTACAAAGAAAAGTTTGAAAATAATATTCAACAGAAAAGTGACAAAAATGTCCTGGACGATTTTATAAAACAGATCTTTGTAGTTGGTGTTGTAGAAGATGAAACACCTGTAGAAATATCTCTTTTAAACCTGCTAGATTATAAAGTAGTTTATAATCATAAAACTTATTGGTTAATGAATGGGAAATGGATCTATTTAAATAATGAGTTCATTGCAATGCTTAATACAGAGTTCACTAGGAAAGTGACGTCGAAGTATAACCAGTCGAAAGAAATTGAAGAGTTAAAGGTTTGGGAGGATAACTTAAATGAAGGA
The DNA here is from genome assembly GCA_051750065.1 of Bacillota bacterium. Classification (GTDB taxonomy): domain Bacteria; phylum Bacillota; class Bacilli; order Bacillales; family Bacillaceae_B; genus Rossellomorea. The sequence continues at coordinate 70,301 of JBNJJI010000005.1, read as the reverse complement.
GATTATAATTTCTCTCATAACGAAATAGAGAATGTAATAGTATTGGACAAAATTTTTGTTGATAATATAGAACTGTGTGATTTACTTCTTATTAAAGGAAGTGAGTCCTATTTTGTACATGTAAAAGATGGTCTGGATCGAGATGCCAGAGTTTTGAGTGAGCAGATTATGGCCTCGATGACAGCGCTTGAAAATGCTCAACAATTTGGTGATTTTAACTTTTTCATAAGATACTATGACAGTATTTCAAACAAAATAAAAAATGAAGTTGAACAAGCTGAGGAGCCGAGTTTATCTAGAGCGGCAAGAAAATTCATTGAGATATTCCCTTCAAAAGAGAATTTCCTTGCTTGGGTTAATAATGCTGAAATAAATCATAATTTTGTTTTTGCTTACAGGCCCGCAGCACAAGATATTAATCATCCAGAAACAATTAGATCAACGCCTGCCAAGATATCAATGGTAAATCTTATTGAATTTGTTAAAAGATTTGATTTCGAATTACATATCGTGGAAATAAGAAAAGAATAAAAAGGTTAGCAACACAATTAAATCTTGGATCCTTTGCAATAGAATCGTCTTCCAAAGCTTATTAAAAATTCGGGGCCTGACTCCCAGTACTCTAAAGTATTAATGTACTGGGAGGCAGGCCCTGCCTTTTTATGGCTACATTAAAGACTGTATTTTCTTCATTCCAAGAGCAAAACAGGATGTTACTGGTTAATTTCACAGTGACTACCCTTCTCGCCATCTAGAAAGAAGGATATTTTCACACCAATATCAATTTCATAGTCCTTAAGATAGATATTATGCCCAGGAAAGTAATATTTCGACAAGATTCAACAAATACGATTGTCAAAATTTGATACCATTAATATACAAAAAATAATGGGAGATTGTGTATGGGAAAAATTGAACATGAAGAGTTAATTGAAATAGAAGAACCGAATTATATAACCAAAGCTACAAATCTTCAGTTGCTAGTTGGTAATTCAGTATTACCGATTGATAGACTTAAAATAATTTCGCCCAATGAGTATGAGGAAATAATAGAAGAGTGGATCTTTGGATTTCTTAGAAAAAACTATGAAAAGGTAGTGAAGGTTGGGGGAGCGGGCGATAAAGGACGAGATGTTATAGCATTCGAAGTGGATTCTAGGGACGGAAAAGAAATTTGGGATAACTATCAATGCAAACATTATCACGTACCATTAACTCCTTCACAGATCTGGGTTGAATTTGGAAAACTTTGTTATTATACATTCATTGGAGCTTTTAATATTCCTAGAAAATATTACCTTGTTTCTCCTAATGGAGTGGGTGGGAAATTGTATGACTTCATATTGAAACCTGAAATTCTAAAAGCAGAATTAATAAAAGAATGGGATAGGCACTGTTTGAAAAAAATTACTAAAACTAAGGAAATACAGCTTACAGGTGAATTTAAGAAATATGTAGATAGCTTTGATTTTTCAATCATTGATGTAATAAATCCAATTGAATTTATAAATCAGTATCAACAGACTTCTTACTTTTCATTAAGGTTTGGTGGCGGATTAACAAAACTGCCTGAAAGACCTAAAAACGTACCACACGAAATTAGTGAAAAAGAAATGATGTATGTAAAGAAGTTATTTAGTGCCTATGGCAATCATAAAAATAAAACAATTAATAGCTTGGAGGATTTAAAGGTTTATAAGCGGATGTTACATCATTTCAATAGGCAGCGAATGTATTTCTATCAAGCGGAGTCTTTAAAGCTATTTGAAAGAGATTCGATGCCTAGTGGAATTCATGCATTTGAAGATTTAAAGGAAGAAATTTTTCATGGGATTATTGATACGGTCTATTCTGAATATGAAGATGGTTATGAAAGGGTAAAAGCAACAACTCAGCAAGCTAGGAACCTTATTGTAAGTGGGGAAAATATTTTCAGTAGTTTTGTAACAGGTAATGACAAAAATGGCATTTGTCATCATTTGGCAAACGAAGATGGGCTAGAAGAAGAAGTTATATGGGTGATAGATGATGAAGAATAAATTTGCAGCTAATCGGAATACTTATGTGTTCAATACGCCGATGGAAGTTGGACTTAGAGCCCTTATAATCTTAAATGAACTATCTCCTTCTTTAATAGATTTGAATAGACTGGTTATTTACGATTATTTAGTGACTCATAGTAGTGATGTGGATAACAATGTAGAAAGCTTACATCCATTAATACCCAATCGTTCTGGGGAAATTATAATAAAAAGAAAAGTAATGCAAGAAGGTATTAATTTAATGTATTCAAAGGACCTATTAGAAATTGTGTATACAAAAGATGGGTTAAGTTATAGGGCTAATGATCTAAGTAAGTATTTTATTAACTACCTTGATTCAGCTTATGCAAGAGAAGTAAGGGGGTATTCTCAGTGGTTAAATGAAACTTTTAGTCACTTCTCTGATAAAGAATTAGAAGAGTACATAAATAAAAATATTTACAAATGGGGTAGCGAATTTACAAAGGAATCTTTAGTGAGGGGGGGATTCGATGAATAAAATGGGTTTTTATATAAAAAAATTAATCGTCACTGGTGAAAATGTTGAGCCTGCAATGGTTACTTTCGAAGCAGGTCTTAATATTATTTCAGGGCCGTCAGACACAGGAAAATCATATCTCTTCGAATGTGTAAATTATATGCTGGGGGCAAAAGATATCCCTAAAAAGATAGATGAAAGCATAGGTTACTCTTCTATATTAATGGAGATTACCATGTATAGCGGAAAAACGTATACACTAAAAAGAGAATTTGGTGAAAAAACTATTGAAGTTTATGATTCTCCAAGTCATTCTATAAAACAAAAGAATCCTGAAATTTTACATTACAAACATGATAAGCAAAACACGGACAATCTATCTGCTTTCTTACTTGAAAAGTCAGGATTTGATCACCCGACTGATGTGTTAAAGAAGAAAAATGGAGAGCTACGCACATTAAGTTTTAGGGACTTGCCTATTTTTATTTCAATTAACGAGACAAAAATAATTAAGGATAAATCCCCTATACTATCTGGACAATTTGTTAGTGTGACTGTTGAAAAATCTGTTTTTAAACTTATTGTTTCTGGCATTGATGATAAAAAGAATGACAGTGTTCTCGAAAAGGAGAAAGGTTCAAAAGCTAAATTAGAGGGACAAAAAGAATTATTAGATAGGCTTATACATGAGGAAGAAAAGTATTTATTTAATTTTCCATCAGCAGATATATTTCTGGAAGTAGATGTGGAAGATAAATTTAAGGAACTGCAAGTAGAGTTAAAAAGCATTAATGAGCAAATGAAAGAACAGACAATAATCAGAAGAAATATGTGGAGTGAAATTGAAGAAAAAAAATCTAAGTATATGGCAATAACAGAGTTAATTAAAAGATTCCATCTTTTAGAGGAACAATACAATTCAGACTTAAAACGATTGATTTTTGTTAAAGAGGGAGATCATTATTTTTCACAACTTAATCTTTCGGTATGTCCCTACTGTAAACAAAAAATAGATGGCTCTCATGAAGCAGAATGTATGGATGGACAGCATGCAGTCAATTTTACAGAATCAATTGAAGCGGAGATAAATAAAATAAATATTCAATTAAAAGATTTAGAATCTACTATACATGAAACAAAGTTAGAACATTCAGAATTACTCGTAGATATTGAGAAGCACCAAGAGGAATACGAGTATATTAATGCTAGTATAATTCATACATTAGAACCAAGAGAAACGGATTTAAATAATATTATAGATACATATATTTCTCAAAGGGATTTGTTAGCTGACTATAATTCAACAAACGAGAGAATTACTGATTTAATCAATGAAAAGAATATGGTATTAGAAAGGTTAAGGAAACAACCTGAGAAGGAAGAAACTAGTGTAGACGAAAACGAAGGAGTCATATTAAGCGCCTATAATGAATTCTCGTATTATATGTCCAATATTCTAAAAAGGTGGAAGTTTTCTAAAGAACCCAATGTTATTTTTAAGGATGGGAAATTTTATGTGAATAATAAATTAAGTAGTGACTACGGAAAAGGTTATAGGGCTATTATTTATAGTGCATTTGCCATCTCGTTAATGGAATATTGTAAAGATAATAAACTTCCTCATCCTGGTTTTGTGGTTTTAGACTCTCCGCTGACGACTTATCAAGGTAAAAAGGAAAGAGATGATGATGAGGTGAAGAATGATATTCAGGCAGCTTTCTTTAAGGACTTATCTTCAGTGGGGAAGGAAATGCAAATAATTATACTTGAAAATAAGGAGCCGAACGAAAAAGTAAAAGATAAAATAAATTATATTGAGTTTACTAGAGACAATGGTTTTGGAAGATATGGCTTTTTTGCTAAGCACTAAAAAAGTCTATATGTATGAGGGATTTTCAAGTAACCTTAAGCAATATTTATGAGGAATAAAGAAAAGGTTTTAGTAAATTAATACTCTCATGGATAAGAAGTCCTCTTTACTTGTTTATAGAGAAAGTTAGAGGGATTAAAATGAAAAGAAGAAAACGTAGATATAAAAGAACTGTGATAATGAAGCAGAAGAAATATAAGGAGTTAAGAAGGCTAGCCCATGAGGAGTTATCAATTCTTAAAGAGCATTATCAATCTGTTTCTATATATGAGGAAGAGGTATTACGGTATATCTTATATCATTTAACTGCATCTCAAAAGGAAATTTCTTATTTCGGTCTTAGGGGTATATTTGTTGGAATGATTGCTGCAATATTTACTTTTAGTTTTAATGGGTCAATTTATCCTCAACTTGTTAAATTAATTGATTCGAATGCTATTGCCGGATTTATCTTATCGGTGATTATGCCAATAATATTTTTCTCCTTGTTTTTGTTAGCTGTGTGGGAACCATTTTGGTCAGACAAAAAAAGAAGAGATCAATTGTATATAAATGAATATATGATTGAGCTAATAAAGAAAGAATTGGAGAGTTAAAGGACAAGCTAACTTGTCCTTTTGAATTTATCACCTAAATTTACAATATATTCTTATTAGCCCGAGGCACCAAATAAGAAGGCATTTCCTCTTCAAGCTCCCATACAAAACTCATCGGTTTGTTCCCGGAGTGCTTAATATAATTGGCTGTGCCAAGAAAGACGAAAGGTGAAGGAATGCTGCCTTTCTCTTTTTTATATTCTCTGACAAACATGGCGATTTTGTTTCCGGTCTGTCGGTGATGGATATACCGCTGGCCGGTCGGGCTTTCTTCACCTACTTTACTCTGTGTTTCCCAGTGAAATAGTTTTTCGTTTATGGCATAGTCCTCGTATAGTGTTGATGGCGAGAAGTCTTTTTCTGATTTGTTCAGAGTGATGAAAAAGATGTCTAGCTTCTTGTCTTTGAAGTATTTGACTCCTTCCCGGAACGCTGGGCTTTGTTCTTCGTTGTTGTAGTTAAAGCCGGCCAGCACTTGAGCAGTTGAGTAACGGCTGTGTACTTGTAGCGGGCAAGGGAAGTCAAAGTTCGGCTGCAGTTCTACCGTTTCTAATGAGTCGTATAATACCCCGACAATTTGCTTGATCTCCTCTTTGAACGCAGGATGCTTCAACACTTTCTCAATTCCTTCCTTTATCGAAGAGAGTCCTTTTTTCTCAGGATGGGCTTGGTAAAAGGAGTAGTAGAACATGTTCAGCATCAGTTCTTCTTCTTTTTCGTTGGCTTCTCCCGTTTCCATATAATTTTTTATAAACTCCAGCAGCCTTCTTGAATTGAGATGGAAGAGGCTTGGTAATCGTTTGGTCAGCCAGGTCTCGTCTTCATACATAAAATCCTCAGCAAGTCCCGCCTCTACAAATAGCCGAGAAAAGCTTCGGTCCCTGTTTCCTCCATAGAAATCATAGAGATCCAAGTGATAGTGTTCCAGGAAGTTTTTCAGTGTAACGGGTTTCCCGGTATCATGCTCAAAGGTTTTTAACTTGGCTACCAGGTTTCCTTTGGTATTGGCGCCTGCTTTGATGTTTCGCAGGATGTATTCCTTCGCTTGTTTTTCCAGCTGGACGAAGCAGCCTTTTGGCAGGTTGAAGAATCCGTTTTCGACATAGTATTGGACGGAGTGCTTTGATTTACCGATCAGAGCTCTCAGTTTTTCTTCGTACGAATAGTTGCGGTGGGCTTGTCCGACGAAATCCAGGACAGTCAGGCATTCCTTGTCTTCTGATAGACGGAGGCCGCGTCCCAGTTGCTGCAGGAAGACGGTCATACTTTCTGTCGGGCGCAGGAACAAGACGGTGTTGATTTCCGGGATGTCGATTCCCTCGTTGTATAGGTCGACGACGAAGATGAATTTGATTTCTCCTGAGACGAGCAGCTGTTGTGCTTCCTGGCGGGATTTTCGGTCCGTTCCTCCATGTAATGCGATGGAAGGGATGCCGGATTTGTTGAAAAAGTCGGCCATATATTGAGCATGGGCAACCGATACGCAGAAGCCCAGTGCTTTTACATCCGTGATATCCGTGACGTATTTCTGTACGCTTTGAACGATTTGCGTGCTTCGAAGATCGTTAGACGTGTAGACGTTCTCCAGCTGCTTGGTGTCATAGCCGCCCCTCGACCATTTTAAGTTGGAGAGATCGACGGTATCGGTGACGCAGAAATATTGAAACGGACTTAAGAGCTTTTGGTTGATCGCTTCTGTTAACCGCATTTCGGCTGCGATGTGATCATCAAAGTAAGAGAGGATGCTTTTTCCGTCCATCCTCTCCGGGGTAGCGGTCAGTCCCAGGAGAACCTGCGGCTGATAATGGTTCAGCAGCTTTTGATAAGAGCCTGCGGCCGCATGGTGAAACTCATCGACGATAATGAAATCGTAGTAGTCGCTTTCGGTATGTTGATGAAGCTCCTTGCTGTTAAAGCTTTGGATGCTGACAAATAAGTGATCCAGGGAGGAAGGCTGCTGCGTTCCCACAAGCATGTCCCCGAAGTTTGGTTCACGTAAAATCGCTCGGAAGGTGTTCAGACTTTGTTTCAGGATTTCTTCACGGTGAGCGACGAAAAGCAGCTTTGCTTTGCCGCCATTTGCTTTCCTGAAGCGTTTGTAATCAAAAGCAGAGATGACGGTTTTTCCGACACCGGTTGCGGCGCCCAATAGATTTTTATAACGATGATGAACTTCCCGTTCTGCCTGCAGCTTTTCAAGGATCTCTTTTTGATAGAAGTAAGGCTGGATGTCAAAGAGATACTGAACAGATTCCTCCGCCACTTTACTTTTTTCCAGGGCGAGCTTAAGAGTCTGGTTGTCTTCCGCATTCTCTCCGTTAAACAGTTTGAACTCCCTGTCATTCCAATAGCTTTCAAAGGTGGCTTCACATTTTTTCAGAACATCAAAAGAATCCTTCTCGGTTACCTTCACATTCCATTCGAGACCGGAAGTCAGCGCGGGATTGGAGAGGTTGGAGGAGCCGATGTACGCTGTGCTGAAGCCGGTGTCTCTTTTAAAAAGATAGGCCTTGGCGTGGAGCCTTGTCCGCTGCACATCATAGGAAATACGGATTTCGGTGTTGGGAAGCTTGCTCAGCTCCTGAATCGCCTTGAAATCCGTTGCTTCCATATAAGAAGTCGTGATGACACGAAGCCTGCCGCCACCCTCCGTGAACGTCTTCAATTCTTCCAAAATGATCCGCAGGCCGCTCCACTTGATGAAGGAGACGAGCATATCGATAGAGTCAGAGGAGACAATCTCCTTCTTCAGCTCACCCAACATATTCGGCTCGTAGCTGGAACCGGTGAATAACGAACTCTCGGAGATAGGAGTCACAGGACGGATGACTTCCTGTTTCCCGATGCTGCGGACGGAATTCATCTTGGAGTAGATATGGGTAAGGACTTCTCCTTCTTCAGAAATTCGCAGTCTCTCAAATTCCTGCCGGTCCAACCGCTGGCTGAGAATGTCGATAATCTCATTGCAGGTCTCGATTTGCCTGAGAAGAGCCTGCTGGTCATTCCGCTCCTCATCGCGGACAGCTTTCAGAGCATTCCTGGTGACCGAACTGATGTAGGAAGACAGGACCTTTCGTGCTTCCTCCACATCCAAAGGGGTCTTGCCGATATCAAAATCCAGGTCGGAGCCTGCCAGCTCTTCCTGAAGCTTTTCGGTAATGATTTCTTCGTAGATTCCTTGTTTAAGCATGATGGGGATCCTTTCCTAATATATGGTTTTATTTGGTATACTTATAATAACATAGATAGGGTTAAAATCGTGCAGACGAACAGAGGAGGGCCACATGCTTAAGAAATTCCTAGAACTCTCAAACCTTGAAACAACTATCAGCTTAAGACAGAAGGAACTATTGGAGTTAGAAGAAAAGATAGAGGAAAAGAAGAGGCAGCTGAAACAGTTAAGTCGGAAAGTCCGCAAGTATGAAGAATATAACGTTGCCGAAAAAGAGGTTGCCGTATCTGTAGCGATGGAAGCGGAGCCTGTCAGTGAGAAGAAGGTAGGGGTAATTGCCAGAACGGATTTAGTAAGACTGCTGGAGAGTGGGCGTGTACCACAATCTGTGATAGAGAGTTTGAAGGATCAAAGATATTCAAAAGATACCTTTGACCTGAATTTTCCTATGCTCAGGGAGATAACAGACATGGGGAAGATTGATGAGCTTAAGAAGGATCATACTGGGCGGAGCAGATACTATGCTAAGCCATTGACCATTAATGGGAGGAAGTATCTGCTATGTGCTCAGTGGTACGACCGGAGTAAGATGAGGTTGATTCGGTGGATTGGGAAGTATAAGTAAAATATAGGGGGGATGAAAATGGAAGCTTTAGAATGGGATTCTGATCAATACAAATTATTTTCTACTACAAATATTGAAAACAGGGTGAATGCGGATAAGTTGTTTTTACGCTTTCTTATAGAAGTGGAAAAGAGTAAAGTAGATCCACGCAAGGTTTTCACTATTAAAGAAATCATGATGTTTATTCCTAGAAAAAGTTCAGGGATAAAAAACTATACTACATATGGTTTTTCTTTTATGAGTATGCTGAGCACCCAAAAGAATCGTGACTATTTCATATTTGAAAATCCAAGAGTAAGAGACGAGTTTACTTCTCAATGTCAAAATAGATTAAGAGATAATTTTTATTGGAAGAAGCATTATCGAGAAAGGTTAAGAATTAATCCAAAGTACTTAACTGCATAAAAAGAGGTAGAAGACAGAGAAATACATATGTTTTAACCAAGTGGCGGCTTGCAGAAGAAACAAAAATGCCACTAGAAAGTAGGAAGATAAACCATGCAAAACCTAACAAAAGAAATCCTAAAATTCCGAGACGACCGAGGCTGGAATCACGAACACCGGGAAAAGGACCTGGCGATATCCATCGTCCTCGAAGCGAGTGAACTGCTGGAGAACTTCCAATGGAAGACAAGTGAAGAGGCTGCTGCGGATACCAGGCAGAATATCAAGGAAGAAATGGCGGATGTGCTGATTTATTTAGTGCAGCTGGCTGATTCACTGGATGTGGATTTGGAAGACGAGGTTTATAAGAAGCTTGAGAAGAATAATGTTAAGTATCCGGTAAAGCAAGAAAGTTAATAGGAAATACGGCTAAAGGGACAGAGGGTGAACTGTCCAATATTAAAAGAAGGAATTGGAGGGACAAGGAACCTGTCCCTTCAATTCCTTTTCAATATGCTCAACTTTAGTTGAAAAGCGATAATTTTAAGTTCTTTAATAAATAATCTTGCACAAATAAAAATAATAACCATCCAGCTATACCAAACCCTATTGATATAAACAGTGGAATTGAGTTCCTTAATAAAAGATACACAATGAATAGTAATATAGCTGTTGCAGGGAAGCCCCATAAAACGCCTAATGCAAATTTACTCAATGTGTTACTTTGCTCCCCCTGAATATGTAGCCAGATTATACTTAGCAAACTTACTAATGGTAATGCAGCTACTACACCGCCGTATGTCGGAAACCTTCTAGCTATCTCAGTTACTATTCCTATCACTATTGCAGAAATTACTACTTTCATTATTACATACATTTATTAACACCTTCACTTAACGTTCTAAACCCTCGTTCTATTACTTCTCTTTCTTCTGAACTAAGATTATTTAATACTTCTTTTAACTTCAATTCATCAAGACTAGTGTTACGATAAAGAACTTCCTTACCGGTTTCTGTTAGACAAAGAGTAACTTTCCTTTCATCCAATGAATCCCTTTGCTTTTGAAGATAACCTTTTTGGATTATTCTTTTCACATTTTCTGAAGCTGTGTTATGAGAAACATTTAAATAGTTAGCTACTTCTCCAATACCAATACCATTATTTTTTTCTATATGTTGGAGTATCCTTATAACCTGATGAGTTATTTTTTCTTTATGAGAAAAATGTAAGTGGTAATAAATATCTGTCCAATAACTATTTAGCTTTGTTATCATCTTCATGTTAACCCCCTATTGTATCTATGATTACGAATATATCTGTATATACGATATATAATACAACATACATACTATTATTTCAATTAGTATTCCTTGAATTTGTATTTTTTATTGAGGGACAGGTTCCTTGTCCCATATTCAAGGGTGGTATTGAAGGGACAAGGAACCTCCGTCCCTCCTGGAGAACTTCCAATGGAAAACGAGTGAAGAGGCTGCAGCGGATACCAGGCAGAATATCAAAGAAGAAATGGCAGATGTACTGATTTATTTAGTCCAGCTGGCTGATTCACTGGATGTTGATTTAGAGGAAGAGGTTTATTAGAAGCTTGAGAAGAATAATGTTAAGTATCCGATAATGCAAGAAAGTAAATAGAGCCTGGTTTGTTCCGCACACTGAAAAATGAAAGGGCTCGGGGACCGCCTTATTTTTTCTAATATAAATAATTCATCCTCAGAATAATATCGTTCTCATCCTTAAAACGAGGTGTAAGGAGACGGATCCCATTATAAGAATCGGAGTTAAAAAACGTAATTACCAAAACAAGATGTGGTCCTATTGACAAAGTAATGGGGCCAAAGAAATCGCCCCATAAAGTGAGAAACTACTTTCTAGCAAGCCCTCTTTGAAATGCTTCTAAATGGTTTAAAGAGGCATTACGCAGTTGGGTAAAGACCATTCTTACATCATTCGGGAGGTTTTGTGATAAAAATCGTTCGTACATAGATATGTTTTCTATTTCTCCTTGTACACCTGCGGCATAGGCAGCCTTTAGGTTATCTGGAGTGGTGACAAAGGATTGGGAAGTATCATTAGGTAAAGGTACTTGATAACGTTCGAAAAGTGGTAATAATGCACTTATATGTCTCATTTCTGCTTCTCTAATTTGTACAAATGTTCGTATGTTACCAAATGTACCGATAATGTTATTGTATCTTGCTTGAGCTAAATACTCGTCCTGAAGAGCATACGTCAACATTTGAGGCAAGGACAATGAAGGAGAACTTAAGGCGCCTTTAGCACCATAATCATCCATTTGCCTATGGGTATGCGCTGCCCGGCGCTGTTTTTGAAGAAAATACAAAAACCATACAGCATGATTTTGTTCATCGGATGCTGCACGCCGGAATCTATCTTTGATTGTAAGATCCTGTGCTTTATCTGCTATATCTAAATAAGAGTCTACAGCTTCTTGCTCATCTTTAAAGGCAAATTCAATGCCTGCTCTATAAGTGTCCGGACATTCCTCTATAATCTGATAAGAAGGTTGCCTCCCTGTTAAAATAGTATAAATTCTGCTGAATTCCTCAAGATGCCGTTTTTCATCCTTTTGTATTTCAAGTATTTTGTCCCTTTCATCTTGTGTTGGTGCCAATCTGGCTAATTGCTCGTAACAAGCAACCGCACTGTACTCGGCATTAATGGCTTTTTGGAAATCATTTAAAAGGTGAGTGTCAGGTGCCGTCCGAAACCAATCATTATGGCCTGGAACATAATAAGGGTGGTTTGAATACATGATTGTCCTCCTTCTGTATAACGGTGAAATTATTTAATGCTCATTTTTAGATTGCTGTGCCTGTTCAATTTTTTCCTTTGTAAAAATGATCGGATTTAAATGGAAAACGGCTTAGGTACATTACTCATAAATAGTGCATAGGATAATTTTATAAACTGTGAAGGGACTGAGGAAAATTTACTATAATCCTTATATGTATCCATGGCAGCATCATAATTTTGCGAACGCTCAAATGAATAATCATGTAAGCTATCCTGATTATCGGGTTTTTCCTAATGAGGCTGGGGATCCACGTGGGTTTTATGGTTATCGACCTTCCAATGGGTATGGCCAAATTCCTTTAAGAGACTATGGACCAAATCCATTTGTGGTTAATATCAATGAAGCCACGAAGCAAAACAATACGTTCCGTACGGCTTTGTGGACAGGAGAGCATTTACAAGTTACTTTAATGAGTATCGGTGTTGGAGAAGATATTGGCTTGGAGATGCATCCGAATGTCGATCAATTCTTACGTCTGGAACAAGGCCAGGGAATTGTCCAAATGGGCAAGAATCAAAATAATTTAAACTTTGAAAGAGAAGTCTATGACGATTCTGCAATCATAATACCTGCTGGAACGTGGCATAATCTAACCAACACAGGTAATATTCCTATAAAACTTTACTCCATCTATGCTCCGCCTAATCACCCAGCCGGTACGGTTCATGTTACGAAAGCAGATGCTGAAGCTGCTGAAGAGAAGCATGGAAATGGAAATACTAATGTATTTGGTAAGACCCCAGATGAATGGGTACAGCACACGGAATTTTTAGTGAATGAAGGGCTGGAGGACGTTAAAAGAGGAATAAATGCCACCCATATCCTTCAAGAATTTATTCTAATGGGAGTTCTTGTTGGGAAAGGATATTCTCCCGAAAGAGCATATAAAACAGTAGAAGAGTGGGAACGTACAGGAGAATCGAAACTTCTTCAGCAAAGTAAAAATATGTAGAGATGAAGTGTTGGTGCGAGAAGGGGAGAGTGTGTCAGTGGATACCTCTCTTTTTAAAATGCCCACTTTAATCTTAACTTTAGTATTTTAATGAGTTTTATTATCGTTTTTAGGAATCGCTTTCTTGCTGCACAGTATAATGATGGAAAACCTATGCCTATTCCTCGGTGAAGATAAGGAGGACGGGCTTCTTTACTTCAAACCCTTGGACATACCTCTATAAGTAAACCCGTTGGCGGCATGGGGGGAAGTTTAGTAGAACTGCTGGTGAAATTGAGGGAAAAAGGTGGTACATTCTTATGGCTTTAATCGACGTGAAGATTATCCCACCTTTTATAGACTTCGTTGATCACTCTTCAACGGCTGATAGGCTATTTCGTATTCGTCTGCTAATTCATCCATCATTACAGGATATTCCTCCAGCATAGCTTGGTATGGGCACCAAGTACGCTTCATCTTTTTTCTTCAGACACATAAGCAATGCCCCGTTCCACAAACTCCAGAACTTCCTCCGAAACCGGATAAAGCCCCGTTTCCTCCGCAGGCAGCTTCCTGACTTCCCAAAACTTGTCCATCAACTCTGTATCTCCTTCGAAACTATCATTGGTTATTGCTATTAGTTTAGAAGCGATTTGTGCGCCCTGGTCAGATTCCGGCTTGATATTGTGTTTTATACACCATTCAATCTGCCGCAGTAATGATAAATATCGTTGGGTTGAGTCCTTGTTATCGCTGAGGTTTGGGATTGTGTCTTGTAAGAAAGATTTTTCATCTTCTTGAAAGTAGTCCATCCATTTCTTTGAGCTCTTCTCCGAATTTTGAACAAGTTCAGAAACCCGTTCCCAAGATAGAGTTTCTTCCAGGTCAATCAAATTAATCAGTGAGGCAGTGTTGGAGATGCTTGTTTGGAGTGTGGTTTGTTGTTCTTGTAGGTAGTTGTAGTGAGAGATCAGGATTTGTTTATAGGAAAGCTTGTGTAACATATTGCGAATATCTTCTAAAGGAAGTGAGAGGGATTTTAAAATGATGATTTTTTCTAAGGTAAATAAGTCATCCTCGGAATAATATCGCTTTCCGTTATCGTCCTTAAAGCTCGGTGTGAGGAGATTGATCCCATCGTAATACCGAAGTGTGCGGACGGAGATATTCCGCTGTTTGGATACCTCTCCAGTAGTCCAGCGCTTCATTTCTTTTCCTCCTAAAAAAGTGCTTGCTGGTAACGCAGCGTAATCCAATATAGTTGGATTATGGCATATATATGGGAAGAGGGATGATGAATGAAAACCAATGAAATGAACTGGAAAAAGAAAGATCCTTGGGGTGTGAAAGAATTTGTTCTTTTGTTGCTGCTGGAGTTTGTATTTGTGATTGGGGTTGTGAAATACTCTGTTCAGCCTATTTACGCAAGCTGGCTGAATAATGAGCTGTATGCCGGGACGCTGATGGGGTTAACGATTGCCATCATATTAGTTGCTGGTGTGTATTTTATCGCTCTGCGGCCGAAAAAGCTTTCCTGGAGTGAAGTAGGGATAAGACCATTTGCGGTGAGAAATTGGAAATTGATCATTTTATTTTCAATTGTTTTACTGGTTGGTGCTGTCATCATCGTCGTCCTTACCAGTTTCGTCGGCAATACGTGGGAGAACAGCAAAACGGAGGCCATACAGCAAAACGTGACTCTTCTTACGGTTCTGCTTGCCTTTGTCTCGGCTGCGGTTATCTCACCTATATATGAAGAAATCTTTTATCGCGGCTTTATATACCGCTGGTTACGGACACGTGTCGGTTTTAAGGGAGCTGTTTTGCTGAGTTCACTGATCTTCACGATTGTCCATTTTCCAACCTACAACGTCGTGCCGGTGAATTTCTTCAGTGGTGTCATATTCGCTCTGGCCTATGAACGGACCAATTCCATCTGGCCGCCGGTTCTTATTCATGGGCTGACAAATGGGATAATGGTTTTGTTGACGAGTTTGGGGTGACAATATTTTCTTTAATGAATAGCAACCCTTCATAATTTGATGCAAAAACTACGTAGATATTAGGGTTAAAGAGAGTTGAGCGACCTTGCTCCTTTTAATGACAACACCTTCAAGCCTTCTACAATTTCTGTAGGAGGTTGTTTTACTTAGTTTTTACACAAACGATATTGCTGGAATGAACGGCTCAAACAGAAGCAATGTAAAATAATACAAACTTTTTTCGCCTGGGAGTCGTCAGTATATATGAAGGGAAGAAAGGTGGGTAATAATGGGTGATGCCTTTAAAGATAACCTCCTTGAAGAAGCTATGGACGACTTTGGTAATGAGGTGCTGTACATCGTTTATACCTATGTTAAAGATTATTCATTGGCGGAGGATATAACTCAGGAAGTGTTTATAAAAGCTTACAGCAAGATGGATACTTTTCGAGGAGAGTCTTCTTTGAAAACGTGGATTATAAATATTGCAGTGAATCATTGTAAAGATTACTTCAAAAGATGGGAAACCAGAAAGCTCCTTATAACCAATAAGATTAATCAGTATGTTAAGGGTAGCAGTAAGTCAATTGATTCCATTGTTGTTGAGAAAGAAAGGCACAGTGAACTAGTTAAAAAGATTCTTGAGCTGCCTGTTAAGTACAGAGAAGTGTTAATTCTTTATTATTTTGACGGGTTGAAGCTTAAAGAAATCGCCGAATGCTTGGATACAAACATGAATACTGTTAAGACCAGGTTGGTCAAGTCTAAAAAGCTCTTGAGTAAGAAGTACCCAACAAGGGGTGAGTATTTTGGATGAAAAAGAACTGGAAAGTCTAAGAAAAACAATGAGAGCTGAATTCCCTGATGAATTTCAATTCAATTATCAAATGAAGGAAAATATAAAAAAAGAAATAAGGAAAGGTAATCAAATGGACCAGAAGAAGAAATCCATTTTAGGTCCAGTCTTAAGCGTATTTTTTGTGTTTGGTACATTAGCTTTGTTTATTTTTATTGGAGGGCAAGAACTTGGGTTTATAGAAGGACATAATGCTTCTAATAACGAGATGTTCACTTATGAACCCACAGAAGAAATTAGTAAAATAAATAAAGAATTTAAAATCCCTACTAAATTTCCTTTTGAAGTCACAGATTCTTTCGCATCAACACCACCAACACAAAACCAGAAGGGAAATAGATATACTATAGATTTTGTTAGCGGTAATGGTCAGCAGTTAACTCTGAAAGCTACAAGTAATGAAGTAATTTATTCAGATGACCTGGATAGGGAGGAAGTAACATCGGGTGACTTCACTGGAGAATATGTTGTAAATGAACAAAACGTACAAATCTTAACGTGGGATGATGATAATATCCATTATTCCTTAGGCTATATGTCCGAAAATCAAGAAAGCAGCATTACGAAAGAAGATTTAATACAAGTAGCTAAGTCTGCGAAGTGAAAATTAAACTAATAGGGAGTGAATGCGATGATATGGTTATGCATTGGAATAATAAGTATTTCTGTACTAGTGGGCATTTTAAGAGCCTTATTTAAAACAAATAATAAAAACGATTGGGAAGGCAATGAGAGCCAGAGAGTTACTCAAGAAAAGGATAGGGCTAGAGCAAACAATTGGTTTGGTGGGGGGATGTAAGTTAGGGAGGCTGGATTATTTTTAGTAGCCGGCAGAAAGGTATTCACTCCTGCTGATTGACATATCGAAAAAACTCGATATATAATATGGACTATGGAACCAATCGATGTATTCAAAGCGTTATCCAATCAAACCAGACTAAATATATTAAAGTGGCTGAAGGAACCGGAGAAGCACTTTCCTAAACAAGGCGCTCACCTGCCCAAGGAGGTAAGTTATAAAGGGGGAGTATGCGTAGGTGATATTCAAGAAAAAGCGGCAGCTTCTCAGTCTACGGTATCTCACTACTTAACCATGATGCAGAAAGCGGGGCTTCTTGAATCTGTCCGTTACGGTCAGTGGACGTATTATCGAAGAAACGAAGAAGCCATTCGCCAGTTTGCTGAATATCTTGGCACAGAAATCTGAGATGGTGGATTTCTGTTTTTTTTGCAGTAGTATATCGATTTTTCTAGATATTTAAAAATAAAGAAATCAGGAGGGGTTATTCCATGCGTTACATTGCATATATATTAGCACTGCTAGCGGGGGCAGCGCTTAGCTTTGAAGGAGCGATTTACGGTGAACTAGGGAAGTCGATCGGAAAGCTCGAAACCAGTTTTTATAATTTCTTTGTGGGCTCGATTATTCTCGGTTTGTTATGGCTGTTCTTTGGGAAGGGTAAGCTTTCTCATGCTGCAGAAGCCCCTAAATGGACGATGCTTGGCGGTGTCCTTGGGGTAGTTTATTTAACATCCATTGTGGTCAGTGTTCCATTTGTTGGTGTCGGGATCACGATGGTAGCAGTCATTATTGGTCAATTAGTGATGAGTATGGTCATTGAGCACTATGGTTGGCTTGGAAGCAAGAAATACAGGATTAATAAAGAAAAAATATTTGCTGTGGTTTCCATGATAATTGCACTTGTTTTAGTTTACTAGGAGGTATGAAAAATGGGCATATTTATGATTTTATTCACCTTTTTAGGTGGTATCACATTAAGCGCACAATCGGCTATTAATGGTACATTCAGCCGTAAAGCAGGAACGATCGAAACGACACTCTTAACCTTTCTGACGGGAACTATGTTTCTAGCTATTTTCATTCTCTTTTTCGGTCAGGGAAATGTGCTTGCCATTCTGGAAGTGCCTAAATGGCAGTTGAGTGCGGTCTTTTTAGGCGTGATGTTTTTACTCTTTATTGTCGCGGCCGTTCCCAAAATCGGGGTGATTGCAGCCAATATCACCGTCATCATTGGGCAGCTTGTGATCGGTGTCGTTATTGACCATTTCGGCTGGTTCAATAGTTTAGTGATTCCCTTGGATATGAAACGTTCCGCTGCACTGGTGTTTATGATGATTGCGCTGTATTTCATTTATAAAGGAAATAAACGTGCCAGTGAAGAAGTTTAAGGGAATGGTATTAGGGCCTGACCCACAGTACACTAACGTATTAACACCGCTGGTTACGTACAAGTGTTAGGTTTAAAGGGGCTGTTTTGCTGTGCTCACTGATCTTTACGATTGACCACATACCAACATACAACGTGAAGAGGCTGCTGCGGATACCAGGCAGAACATCAAGGAAGAAATGGCAGATGTGCTGATTTATTTAGTGCAGCTGGCTGATTCACTGGATGTAGATTTAGAGGATAAAGTGTATAAGAAGTTTGAAAAGAATAATGTTAAGTATCCAGTAAAGCAAGAAAGTTAATAGAAAATATGGCTAGGGGACAGAGGGACAACTGTCCCCCTGTCCCTTTTCTCTGTCCCTTAAAGACTCTAGGTTACTTAATAACTATCTGAACAAATAAGAATTGAGCCTTGAAATAAGCAGGACACCAAGCACTGCACCGCTTACGCTCGAAGCGAGAAATGGCGGCATAAAAAAGAATGCTGCTGCTTCCGTTCCCATCAGAATACGGGCGTAGGGCACGGCGATCAGGGAGGCAATTATGCCGGTACCAATGACCTCTCCGACTGCTGCAAACCTGAATTTGCCAAACTGTTTATACAACACCCCAGCCAGCAATGCGCCAATCATGCCGCCCGGAAAGGCGAGCAGCGATCCTGTACCCGTCATGAACCGGATTAGGCCAGTCAGAAATGCGACCAGAACTGCGGTACCTGGCCCGAAAAGAATTGCTGTCATGACATTGATAGCATGCTGAATGGGATATGCCCGGGCAATACCCGCTGGGAAGGAGACAAATGCGGATCCGGCAACCGCAATCGCGGTGAACATAGCAATCAAGACCATGCGCTTCGTATTCATGACTTTGCCTCTCCCTCATAGGATTGCCTAAAGCGTTCGACTTGCTGCGCGACGTCGCCGGCTTGGGCGAGTGAAGAAATGACGGCGACACCTGCTGCTCCCGCGCGCCATACCGGTCTTGCAGTTTCCGGTGTGATTCCGCCGATGCCCACCACCGGAAAGTCCGGGATTAACTGAATAATTTCCGCCATTCCATTTACGCCGAGTGGCTGATTCGCGTCTTCTTTTGAGCGAGTGCCGTATACCGGTCCCATTCCAATGTAATCAGCGCCGTCCGATATGGCGCGTTTTGCCTCTTCGGCTGTGTGTGCTGAAACACCAAGTAATTTATGCCTGCCGATACGGGCTCGGACGGACGCACAATCTGCGTCATCCTGTCCAACATGTACGCCGTCTGCGCCCACACTGATGGCCAGATTCACGTCATCATTTATAATGAACGGAACTTGGTATCTCCGGCACAATTCCTGGCAGCTTTCGGCAAACTGCTTTAAGGGTTCGCCCCTTAAAGCGGAAGGGCCTTTTTCTCTTAATTGAAAACAGCTAATGCCGCCGATTAGCGCTTCTTCCAGGATTTCCAAAGGATCTCTGTTTCCTGCGTCTTTGATTCCCATGATGAAATAAATCGCCGGTTTAGTGAACAAGTTGGATCACATCCATGTGTAACTTTCTGCTCCGCTTAAAAGCCATATGGTTGGTCGGTCCGTGGCCTGATCCGATATTCAGCGGATCAGCAAGCGCGGCATGGATAAATTGCTTGGCCGTGCAGAGCGATTCCTCCATGGTTTTCCCTTTCGCCAATTCCGCCGTCAACGCGGCTGAGAACGTGCAGCCTGTCCCGTGCGTCTGATTTGATTGAATCCTTGGTGAGCGGAGTGCAAACGACTCTCCGTTCTTATGCAAATAGAAATCTTCAGCTACGTCATGATCCATCCAATGGCCGCCTTTTACTACCACGGATGCTGCGCCTGACAGCAGTATTTGCTCAGCAGCCCGCCGTCTGTCAGTTTCATCCCGAATCGTTATTCCGCTCAGCGCTTCCGCTTCAGGAATGTTTGGCGTCACCACGTCAGCAAGAGGCAGCAAATGGTTTTTTAGTGCGTCCATTGCATCCTGCTGCAGCAAAACAGCGCCTCCCTTTGCAATCATGACGGGGTCAACGACGATATTCCTCCAGTTAAAGGCCCGAAGGCACCGGGCAGTCTCTTCAATGAGTGCCGCACTGAACAGCATGCCAGTCTTCACCGAATCAATCTGAAAATCCTGTGCAACTGCCTCTAGCTGCTGCTGTACAGCTTCTGCACTCATCGGATATATTGCACTTACACCCAATGTGTTCTGTGCCGTCACTGCCGTCAGCACCGAAGTGGAATAAACCCCGAGCTCCTGGAACGTTTTGATATCGGCCTGGATTCCGGCACCACCGCCAGAATCAGATCCAGCAATTGTCAGAACCTGTTTTACCGCGGTCATTACATTCCCTCCTTTTTTGCCATCTGCATAAGAAGATCGTGTTGGGAAACACATGCCAATGTGTCGAGAAATGCCGGTTTGAAACTGCCGGGTCCTTTTGCTGATTCTCCTGCCAGTTCCCCGGCTATCGCATACATACGGAGAGCCTCCGCGATAGCTTGAAGTGGCTTCTCTGGCTGGACTGCGAGGAATGCGGCTGCGACACTGCTCAGCAGGCACCCCATTCCCGTAACGTTGGCCATTATTGGGTGGCCGTACGGTATTTCAATAATGTTGTCTCCATCAGTTACGATATCAGTCTCGCCTGTCACCGCGATAATCGTCTTGAAATCGTGAGCGGCACAAGCGGCAAGTGCCGCTACGTCCGCATTTCCGTGACCAGCGTCTACACCTTTGCTCTGCCAGGCAGCACCAGTGATGGCAGCCAGTTCTCCCGCATTGCATCGGATAACATCAATATCCACTTCTGCCAACAGTCTCTTCACAGATGACAGACGAAAGGGTGTGGCTCCTGCTCCCACCGGATCTAGTACGACTGGTATTCCCAGTTTATTCGCCGAAGCACCTGCCACTAGCATGCTTTCTAAAGAGTGGTTGTTTAATGTACCGATATTCAGTGATAGTGCGCCTGCCAGTGCGGCAAGGTCGGCCGCTTCCTCCCGCGCTTCGCCCATAATCGGAGAGGCTCCAATTGCCAGAAGCCCGTTCGCCTGGAAGTTTGAAACGACATGATTAGTAATACAGTGAACGACCGGTCTTTTCGTCCGCACTTCAGTCAGCATGTCCCATACCAGCCTTTTCAGTATTCAACACTTTCCACGTCTCCTGTTTCCATGCTTGTTCCCAGAAATTCCACTCATAGTAACTGCTCTTGAAGAAGTGGTCTTTCAGTTCCTTGCGCCGCTCAACAGGTAAGTTTTCCGCCAAACTATCCATACGGTTCTTCTGCTCTTCCACAAGCTCTCCGAACCACTCCGATCCGTATGTCTCAATCCACCGTTCATAAATAATGTGACCCGGCTTTTTGTCTTTCAGCAGCTCGCCAATTTCGTGATACAGCCAGTAGCAAGGAAGTATAGCGGCCAGCAAATCCGATAAATCACCTTGAGCCGCTCGGTACATGTGAGAGGTATACGCATAAGCGCTCGGTGAAGGTTCAAAAGCTGCCCTGTCTTCTTCAGTAATCTCGAGTAGTTCCATGAAGGATTCATGCAGCGCCATTTCCGCCGCACATGTCTGTTCAGCATGATGGGCGAAGCTTCTCGTTGTTTCCAAATCTTTTGCTTTCACGGCGCCGATCGCCTGGACCTTCGCAAAGTGCGAAAGATAATAGGCATCCTGCATTACATAAAACCGGAACACATCAAGTGGAAGTGAACCATCCGCTATCCCTTTCACAAATGGGTGGCTGAAGCTCGCCGTCCATAATTCTCTGCATTCTTCTCTTACCTCACTGCAAAATGTCATCAGATCATCTCCTTTTTTGGCAAATAAAAACGCCGCCTTCCAGTAGAGGAAAGCGGCGGATACAGTCAGCCCAAAAGAAAACAAAGCAGACGAATCGCCCACTTCCCTCCGCTGGTATGATCCAGATCAGGTTCAAAGGGTCCGAGCTATGCTCGTCTCAGCCGGTAAATGGCTCCCCTAGTGGTTGGCGGTATTTAGTTTGTCAAACTTACTATACTACGTAACTTCAAATTATTCAAAAAATATTTTTAGGTGTGTGCTCAAGTTTCTTCCTTTTTTGAGTAGTATGATTTAACCGCAATTGAGATTTTTTGAGATGAATAAGGGGTACTCTAGTAAATTATGTATAGACGATTTTTATCGAAATAGCTAACGCTGGTATGAGTGAACTGCAGCATTTTCTTTATAATAGAGGTGTGCGGCTGAAGCTAACTATTTGGAAAATATGCCATTGAGGAACGCGTCCTTTCATACCCTGCCCTTTTTCAGGTCTGAAAAAGGGGTTTTTATGTTTTATCTCGAAAAGATTGATAAGCCGGTAAAGTGCAGGTTAATAGAATAACTGGAAACTTTGATGAATGAGTATTCGTCTAATTACTAAAGTGTTAGTCGATAAGGACAACTGAATAGCACCAGCACAAATCTATTAGGAGGGTGATTTATGAAGAAGTTAATTATAAGTTTATTTTGTATTTTGCCTTTAGTGGGCTGCCAGCAAGACAATTCTGTTAGCGGAACCATCGCTGATGATAATACAAAAGCAGAAGTTGAACAAATAACAGATACCTCGTCTTATACAGTGGTAAAGTATCTTTCGGATGGAATGAGCAGGGGGAATCACGAATACGAAGGAAATATCGTGGTTGATGAAGATTATTACAATGAAAACTCCATCGAAAGAGGAGATGTGATTTATTTTACAACGCCTGAGATAGACGAAGAAAAATATCCGAATTTGAATCCAAATGAAATGAATATTGCAAGGGTGATTGCTTTACCTGGTGAAACTGTGGAGATACATGATGGTAATATAATTGTTGACGACAAACACTTGGACACTTTTTACGGTTCCACTCTAAGTTTAGGGATGGCACAGGATGAATATTTCTCTTATTTGGATGAACAAAATGCAACCTATGATGAAGAGAGTTATAGTGAATATTTTTCTAGAGATATAGAGGAAGTTGAACTCTCTGATAACGAAGTATTTGTTTTGGGGGATAACGGATGGAGAAGTCTGGACAGCTCGGTTTTTGGTCCGCTCTCCATTGAGGACATGGCAGGAAAGGTTATTGGAATGAAAAAATGAGATATTTCATAGGGGGAGTGATCTATGAAGGATTAACGCTATTTTTCAGTTTGCTGAATAAGCAGTCGCTCCCTTATTGTTTGATTGGTTAATGAAAAACATAATTTGGTTTTCGGAAACTAATATTATTCGGTTTTCGTCTAATCTCTAACTCTGCTAGTACTGATTTAAGTGAATTGAGGCTTATTTAGCTAAAAGGAGATGAGTGAAACAGTTCCTATTTGTTATTACCCACGTACAAATTTTAAAGATTTAGAGAGGGAGAAAAAAATGAAGCCAGGTATAATCCTTGTAATTTTGTCATTTGTTTTTTTACTTGTGGGCTGCAATGAAAGTAGTCAAGAACCAGCTAATTTACCAGAAGATGCTTTAAGGGTGATAGAGGCTGAAAACGAAGAAAGAGAGATCAATGTATTTGGTACCCATAGTGTAAATAAAGATTTAGTCTTAATAGTTTTTAGAGGATTAATGAATGATAAGGATATTTGGCTTGCTGATATTCATAAAGAAGATGGTCAATGGATAGCTAAAGAAATAGTCCAAATGAACGGACCATTTGAAGGAAATGGTGAAATTCAAACACTCATTATTAACGAGGGCTTTGGATATGAAGTTGGTTATATTGATAGTAATGTCTCAATTCCAGAAAACTTAAATGTTGTTGAAATCGCTGATATTGAAGATTGGAAAATTTGGATTAAATCATCTAAATGAAAATGAAAATAGATGTTTGTGAATTAGTCACTTAAATTACCAGGGGCGATTGTTAAAAGCAATCGCCCTTTGTTCAAGTAAAGGGCAGCTGGGTAATGCAAGAAAGATGGCAGGAAACACATACCATAAACAGAATTATTCAAAAAACAATCTAAGTGAGAAGATCCCAAAGTAAATATATGGAGGGGATAGTTATGTGGTTAATATTAGGGATTATTGCCATATCAGTGACTGTTATAAATCTTTCTTTGTATGCAGCAGGAAAGGATTATAAGCTTGCTATGGCATTAGGGTTATCGTTTACAGCATTAACACTTTGTGCCCAATACAGTCTTGTATCTGAGTGGGCACAAAGGGAAGATTGGTCAGCTTTATCAGAAGCACCTGGTATGGAAAGAGCATTATGGTTTTTGACAATTGTTTCTATCTTACTAAATATCTCACCAATATTTTTAGAACGAAGACGTAAGAAATTATGACTTATTGTCACATCATTTTATAATGTGCGTGTTTGAGGAAAGGGGCAGTAATATTTAACAAGATGATTGGATTTAGGTGCAATAAAGGTGTTAAGGGAGTGGTTCAAAAATGAACAATACATTTATAACAAAGGTTAAAAATTTTTTATCCTTTTTATTGATTGCGGGTATGCTTGTTGTCATCTCATATCTTATTGTTTACAAAGTTTCATTTTTACCAAATGGTTACAATATTGTTGAAGTGAAGAAAGATAGTATATTGTTGCAATCATTCAATGTGATAGGAATGGAAAAGAATATTCTAGACGTGAATTTTTCGGAAAAAGATACTTGGAAGATTGATGCCATAGAAAACGAAGTAAAAAGGCAAAAAAATTTTTTTTGGTTGTTGTTTTCTGCACTTTTTGTATCTATATTTCTGTTAGTGTATAAGATTCGAAATGGAATGAAATTTTGGAAGGCAATCATAGAAAGTAATATTATTTTTGGAGTTTTGATACCACTATCTCCTATCATTTATTCATTGAAAAGGGTGACTAATTTAATTTCCTGATTGTTAAGTTAAAGGTGGCGTTTGCTGAACAAGCAGCCGCCCTCTGTTCAAGTAAAGGAGCAGGATTATTTAATAACTGAAAATGCGCAATATGTATATGTAAAATTATAAAAGTGCTTTTTAGGAGGGGTTATCTTTGATGAAAATTATTGCTGCTTTGGCAGTTCCCATCCTCACAATAGTATCGTGGTTGGCGATTGGTTATTGGTCAAAATCAACCGAGGATCTGGAGAATGCAAACAAGAAACTAAATAATGACAACGAGAATTAAATTAGACACTTGGCGTTTGCAACATACTACGAACGCTTTTTTTGTTCCTCAATTAAAGGAGCAGGTTAACAGAAGAGTACGTCGTAACTAATGATTTTGGAATACATTTGTTCGTGTTCGGAGGAGAAAACCATTGAAAAAAATATTTATACTTATATTCATATTCCAATTATCTTTAACCCTATTTGCTTGTTCCGATTCCAGTTCAGAAAAAGTAAGAGAATTACAGGATGAAGAGCTACTTGTAAAGCATTGGCAGGAGTTGCCTGACGAGAGAAAATATACGTTAATTCAAGAGGTTCAAAGTGAGGGGGCGTACCGCGTGAAAGAATCTCGTGAGGTTCAAGAACATTTGATTATGTTATTCGATGCAGGCATGAGAAATACGCCTTACCATGATAATAACCTGATGAAAGCTATAGAAGAATTTAATGAAGACAGAGTAATCACAGAAAATAGTAAATGATAAAAAGGTTATAATTAATAACTGAAGATCAGCTCATTGATCCGGCTATTGCCCTTCTTCAATTATTGGGGCAGGTTAATGGAATAAGCCTCTTTTGAAATTATATAACTTCGTAGGAGTGTGAGTCTTGAACAGGATAAAGCTGTTATTTTCAACTGTAATTTTAACGCTTACTTTAGTTGGATGTGGTATGGCGGATGGGGGCAAAGTGACTGCCAGAGATGTGTTGAAACAAGATGTCGATGCAGACATTATTCAGTATGATGGCTTCATCTATAACAATGTTACAAACCTGGAGTGGTTTCAGGAGGGCGAAAATATACAGTTTTCTAAGGAAGAACTCCTGGGAGAAGTTAAGAAACAGACAACTAATAGCTGGCTGTTTAACGATTTAAGTGCAAGCAAGCTACCAAAAGGGACAAAGGTTTATTCAGAAAGTACAGATATTAGACCACAAATATAAGGGCGAAGAATTGTATTATATGACGCTTCTTGAAGGATAGGACTATTCAATTATTGAGGGGCTTTTATGGAAGAACAAGTTAAAAACAAAAGGCTTAGAGGAATTTTCCTCTAAGCCCTTTGTGGTCTGTGAGTTAAACTGTGACTTACGGAATGAAAATAACACGTTTTCCATTGTGATTATTTCTGTTCTTTGACGTTTAACCTCACAAGTAACCCCGTTAGTTTTATGAAAATTCTATTTTTAGTTAAATATCACATATAACTTTAACATAGCTTACATTAAGATACATTTGCTTTTTTAGACTTATTTAAAAGTTCCTCTAATTCGTTGTCCATAGAGAATATTGAACTATGTTTCAACGCACTTACAAATAGCTCTTTCAACTTTTCAGCAGATACCCTTACATTATCGGCAGTAGGTTCTTTTGGGAATGTCAAAAGGTAGGCTTCAACAAAAGATGGATTTAATGTTTCGTATGCTTTAAACTGATGGAGTTTTTTATCTTCATTTAATGCCTGTACAATTAATGTGAAATCTCTCATTTCCTCCAGCATCTTGAATGCGTAGATAAAGTTATTGCGTTTCAATTCCTTTTCTAATGCTAATGCACAATAGACAAACTCAAATGGCACATCAATGCCTACATTGTACTTTATTGGTCTATTTAAAAAGCGTTCATTTTCAGTCTTCATTTTCTCTTCAACTAAACCTGTTTTATCAACAATTACCTTCCATAAAGGCGATTTAACCGATAGAAATTCTCTTGGAACAATAGAAACATTAAACTCAAGTCCATTTTCCATAATGGCAATGACGAGAAATATATCTTTACTAAACTGCTTTTCTTTAATGTAGGATGTGTTGAAACTTTTTAGTGTATCTCGAATAAAATCTCTTGTTATTTCTGCATTTTCAATTTTCTCCGTAGCAATCAAAATCAATATCAGAGAGTTCATCTTTGTACCCAGTTACTCCTGATCCTAATTGGACAATACCTTCCACTAAGTCGGAGGATCCGAATGCTCTAACAGCTTTATCAAAATAAGTATTTCTTTCTTCAAAACTATACATTTCCATCTCTCCCAATTTGGTGGTTGCCCATCCCGTTTTTCTTCCGAATTCTTTTTATTATTTTAACATAAACTTACAATTAAGCTGCGCGCCGTCAAACTGTTCTAAATATTGTTTTTTACTTAAACGCACCTTATTTAGCAAAGCGAGGGCACTAACTGAAAATCAGCTATATGAATCTGCTATGGCACATTTTTAAATTACTAGCAGGTTTATTGAAGAAACGAATTATTATCTAAGAGGTGTTCTAGGTGGGGAAGTTATTTTTTTATAGTCATTCTCGTGTCGAACGCCAATCTGGAAAAATGCATAAACTTGGAATTGAATTCTAATTTAGAAGGCTATTCCTAAAAGAATGGTTAGTTGGCAGGTTTTTGTGTTATAGGGTTATAACTTTAATAAGGAGGGACTCATTTTATGGAAAAGTACAAATGTAGAGGATTCACCAGTACAGGAAATTTGTTTCTACCTTCCAAATGGGGAAAAGAATTTAACATTGAGTTTGGTACAAAAGTTGATGTGGAGTATGAACCAGAAGTGATTTACATTCGAAAGGCAAACCCCAATAGTACCTGTAACAAACGCTTTGTTTCAGAAAAGAATACAGTCCTAATACCAAAAGAAATACGTGAAAGTGCTAATATTTCCCCTGATAAAGAATATTGTCTTTTTGTTGATAAACTTAATAAGCAGTTTGTAGTTGCAATCCAAGAGGAGGCCTCCTAATTTAAAAATATTATCATTCGAGGTCTTGCAGATTTGATCGCTTAAGCGTTTAGTTCCAGTGCGATTGAAGTTTTCTAGGGCTCAAGAATAAGCATGGTGGCAGGGACAGTAAGTCTTGTGAAAGAAGAGCATAGCAATATTAATAAGTAATAAGGTAATCCACAAAAATCGGCAACTATTCAACAGGGCCGAAAGCTGCCAAACTGCTTAATGATAAATGATAAAGGAGCCGAACTGCGTCGAAGATATGAATCTGGCCCAAATATACATCAGTGGCCTTGAAACTCTTGCCGGAGTGATAGGTGTTACTTTTAAGGGTTAAAACAAAAATCTTTTATCAAAAATAAAGTTTTATCAATAAAAATCCTGTTGTTGTTTGCAACAGGATTTTAGCTGTTCTAGAAACGGGCCATTTGATAGGGGGATCTAGCTTACAGAGCCAGGCGATTTTATTTATCAGCAAGCCATTAAGTTGTTTATTACACAGGATGGAAAGGGGCGATAACTGGAGATCGACTAATTGATCTGATTATTGTTCTTTTTAATTATTGTCAGTTTATTTAAAAGAATGGAAGCAATTAGGTGATTCGAGGTGTTACAATAGTTAGTAACTAATTATTAGGGGGATTATTATGAGCGGGAAAAAACCAAGATTATCTTTGACTGGTGCAATAATTATTTTAAGTATCTGCATATTATTTTCCGCTTTCAATATTTCGAGTGCAATAAAAGAAGCGTCCATAAACAATTCAAACAATGGAATAAATGATTACGAGATAAACAGATTTAACAATAATTTTGAAGAACTAATAAAAACACTTCAAGAAGAAAATGAAGAGGGTTAATTAAAGTAATTGCTAACTTAAACGCCGTGTTTAATTAAAGTAACGGCAGGTTAATTAATCCGAACCTTAAATGAGTCGGCTTCCGTCTAATTAAGAGAGGAAAAAACAAAGTGAAAAATTAAGAAAATTGAATAAGGGGCATGAAAGAGATGAACAAATACGGTTTTTTATCAATATTAATGGTGGTATTCAATATTACTGCGTTTCTGATCCTAAGAGGACCTAACGCGGATTTGACGTTGGGTATAATCATTTTGGGTATTTTTTCAGTAATTGGAATTGTTTTTGCTGCTATATCTAAGAAATGGCTGTCAGGGATAATTGGAGTCTTATCTAATGGAGCCGTTCTGATTTTTGTATTTCTCTTATTGTTAGCAAAGGGAATAGGCGGTTGAACCATAGAGGAGATTGTTATCTGGCATAACAACGGTCTTTTTTGATTAGGGAGGTAATATTGATTGAAGTTAATTAGCAATAAATGGTTTGTTTTAGTGGTTATATCTGTTATGGCACTAATAATCACTTATTTTTTCTTTATTAATAAACCAAGTTCGCAAATCACAAAAAGTATTAGTATGGCAGGTATGGTTATAGAAGAAAAACACCACTATATTGAACCTGGACAATATATTGAAATGTGGGTTATTGGATATAACGGATATGAACAGGAAGAGCATCGTGAGCGTTATAAAATTTTTATCGAAGAATCAATGGTTTATAACTTAATTGCAGAAGGCGAACAATACATGATTTCTGCATCATCATTTAGAAAAGATGAAGAGTTTGGTTATGCCTATAAATTGCAGCAATTAAGTAATCAAGAGGAGTACCAATTGACAGGCAAGGGGTGTATTAAGTGAACTTTCTTCAAATTGCTTGTTCAAGGGGAGCAGTAGCTGAAGATCGAATAGCTTTTCATTGTTTCGTAATCTGGCAGTTTACTAGAGGAAGCACCAATGAACTATTTGTACTTTTGGAAGGGAAGTTTATCAAGAAGTGGAAATTATACTTCTTTTAACCGTATCAAAATATAAGACAGAAGGAGTGAAAGGTTTGAGGAAAATATTGGTATTAGTATTTTTGATGGTTTCAATTTTATCTGCTTGTAATTCATCAAAATTGAGTTTTAGTGAAATTGAAAATGTACCTAATAAGGTGCAAGAGAAAGTTGATTCCAATCTAAAACTCCAATCAATCACTGATGGTGAGAAAGGGAATTATATTGTTTTTCATTCAAATGGCGATGTAGAAACGGATTTAGAAACACAAGGAGATACTGTAACAATAAAGTTTAATGTAACCAATCTGCAAGATGATGTTGTAAAGCAAAATACATATTATTTAATGACAGGACCAGAATCCAATGTAATAGATGTTCTGGTGAATGGTGAATCAATGCCTTTTGATAACGTAACACTTCAATAATTAACAGGGCAATTCTGTATTCAGTTGAATTTAATCTAATTTAAATTCATGGGGAGGTCTTATTAAGCTAAAGGGTGCGTTTGCTTAACTAGCAGCCGTGTGACCGCTGGATAGGATGAAACAGTCTTTGCTTGATAAAATGACACACTAATTTTCCAGTTGAGAACCTGTCCTTCTGATAGGAGCTAAGGTGGAAGTGCTAAGTATAAAGATCACAGAGGTAAACCTAATTCCCTTCTAAAATGCATATGCTGTTATTTTTATGCGTATCCGAAGTGCAGGTGTTATTAAACAAACGGGCCATTTAATTGAAGATCTGTTAAAGTTAGACGGAACTTATGTTTCGTCTTATTTTAATTTTCTCTAAAATAATTTCTCTATTCTTGGAACTAAAAAATATACAACAAGGTCTAATAAGGGAAAGGAGGTCAATATGAAAAATTACAAGTTAATAAACAAAGCAAAAAAAGGTGATAAAAAAGCTTTTGCTCAACTTATTGAAGCCGAAAAGACTAAACTATATAGAACTGCTTTTTTATACACTAAGAATAAGGATGATTCACTCGATATTGTTCAGGAAACTATTTATAAAGCACTTATTTCAATAAAGAATCTAAAAGAGCCGACCTACTTTTCCAGTTGGTTAATGAGAATCCTAATTAATACATCTTTGGATTTTATCAAAAAGAGAAAGAAAGTTGTGTCTATTGATTTTGAAATTGATGTCAGTACTCCTAGCAGAGAAGCTAATATAGTTGATAGGTTAGAACTTTTCACTGCAATTGACCATCTAAATGAGCGTTATAAAACACTTATTATCCTTAAATATTATCAAGATAAAACATTAAAACAGATAGCAAAGATACTGGATCTTCCGGAAGGTACTGTTAAGTCAAATCTTCATCGTGCAATACAAGAACTCAGAATCTTGTTGAAGGAGGATTGTGTTAATGAATAAGCCAATAATCAAGTTTAAAGAGGATATTGAACGGATTGAGATACCAGAAGAAGAGTTGGATTTAATAATTAGTAAGACTATATATAAAAGCTCTAATAGTAATAAAAAAGGGAAGAAAATTGCTTATTTGTCTACAGCAGTTGTACTATTCTTGACCATTTTACTTGGAAGCGGTTTTGTTTCACCAACAATGGCAACTATATTAAGTAAGATTCCTTTAATTAACTCAGTATTACCATACGCTGATGACGGTTTAAAGGCTGCAAATGAAAAAGGATTAGTAAAATCAATAGGTCAAACAGTTGAAGAAGATGGAGTAGCTATTACAATTACAGATTTATATTATGATGATTCAAGATTGGAAATAGGATATTCTATACCATTAAAGGTTAAGGATAAAGAAGTGTTAAAACAATATAAAATTTTAGGAATTTCAGATGCAGAAATCTATATTGATAGGAAGCAGGTTGGGTATTCGTCTAAGGCAACATATCAAAATGACTATATTACCGGCATAATTACAATAGCAGGTGAAGAGTTACCAAAGTCTTCAGATTTAGTTAATGTTAAGCTAGATATCACGGATGTGTTAAACAAAAAAGGGCATTGGCGATTTGACTTAGCGGCCAAGAAAACAGAAAGAGAAAAGATAACCATTCCTAAAAAAGATATCAAATCAGGAAAATATAGTTTCAGTATTGACTCAATGGAATTAACTCCTAGTAGTACAAAGGTGAAGTATGTCTTTTCACTTCCCTCGAACTTAAATTTCAATGAACAAGCATTAACCTTTAAACTAATCGCAGATAATGGTGAAGAAATGGGCTTGATAAAGACTGGTAGAATTCTTATCGACCACAGGGAAAGTCGTCTGTATTTAAGCAGTCAAATATATTTTGAACCAATAGAAGAAGATGTGAAATCCATAACTATAATTCCTGTTGTTAAGGAGGAAGAGGGTAAAGATAAAAGTTTGAGTGAACTTGAATTCGTTGTACCGGTTTCTGAATAATATTTTTGAGCGATTGCATTATTATGTGGTCGCTCTTCATCTGCTCTAAAAGACATTAAAAATATATAATGTTAAATATAGGATATAAAAAGATATTAAAATGAAATTACCAAGCTATACGTCGTGGAGGGGCTTTTGTGTTAAGGGTTATTGATGATCTAGCAGGTGCTACATATGATATTTTGAAATTTATTATTAGATCGATTAGCTATTTATTTGCAGGGATGATTATAGTTGCGGCTCCGATGTATCTAATTGTTTGGATATTCGGTTTTTTCCAGTAGTGACTTACTTTGTGCATCAAAAAAATGAAGTTACTTAATAGTCGGATGCAACAACAATTAAATATCCGCTAATCTAGCCGGCTATTTAATTGTTCAAAGGGATAATTGAATAAAGATATGAAGGAGTGATTATGTGGAAATCATTATAGGATATTTACTAGGTGTGTTCGTCTTAGTCTTATTCTTTATTTCATTGTTTAAAATGGTATCCAGTCGAATGATAACCTCCAATAAAGAAACAAATGAGAGGATAAACAACTTAGAAAAGCGAATAGACGATGTAGAAAATAAGTAAATTATTCTTCAACTATTAGTGGCATTTGCTGATAAGCAGCTGCCTTGGTTTTCCCCAGTTCATCTTCGGACAACGGGCAGAATAACTGAAGATCAGCTGAATGATTCAGCTATTGCCCATATTCAATCATTGGGCAATTTATCTGAATAATGCATTTGTTGAAACTTTTACTATTCTTGCTCGTAAATGTATTGAAGGGAAGGTATTGGCGAACTAAATATTTTTTAAGGGGCAATAATATATGGGCTTTAGTATGTGGATGTATATTACGATTTTTTTAGCACAATTAGTCGGTGTTTCTTTGGGTCTTGCTATTTTCACTTCTATATACCTTAAAAATAGAACAAAAGGATTTGTTTTCCTAGCAATTATAGGATTGGGAAACGTTTATTCACTAATACAAGGATTTAACGCTTCGGTAATAATAGGAATAGGTATGGTGGTAATTTTAATTTGTTTAACCCTAGTTACTTACTTTATACTTCAACAAAGAATTGAAAACGAAGTTACTGAATAAAAAGGGGCGTTTGCTAAAGAAGCAGCAACCCTTTATTCAAGTAAAGGAGCAGTTTAGTAGAAGAATGAATATTATAATTTAACAGAAGAAACTTCCTTAAATATCATCTTATTAAAGAGGGCTTGTCTTAAAAAGGATTAGTCTTCTTTTTTTTGTATAAAGGGTACATATTTGTCCATATTTGCTCATATGCATATATATAACTAACTCAGGGCAGTACGCCTTAATACTTTGGGAGTGATAATTTGATGAAAAAGAAGTTTACCCTTTTTATGCTTGTTGCTTTTATTGTACTAGGCACATTCGTTTACTCTGCTATGGGTAAAGCAGAAAAATCTAATTTGAATAAACTTAACATCGCCAAAATAACTCAAGAACTTCGGGATAAAGGCTACCTAATTGGTGTTGTTTCTTTCGCCCCAAACGACAAGAATGAATTAAACATCGAGTTATCTAAAGAACAAACAAACATTTCAGAAGCTGAGAAATTCATCAAGAATTATCTAGATAGAGAGTTATCTGCCAAAAATTTAAATAATATAACTGTCACAATAGAAACAAAAAATATTGAGCATAAGACAAATAAAGATGAATGGTTTTTAATCGGTTCAGAGGTGGATAACAAACTAAAAAGTATTAGTGACAGATATACTGGATTAGCATTGGATTTAAATCCATTACCAGTAACTTATATATTAAAATCAAATTTTTCCCAAAAGGACATTGACCCAAGCAAACTAGAGCATTGGGTTGAGGAAACTAATAATATTATTATTGAAAATGATTTGCCGAGCTTATTACAAGAAAACGAAGTATACGTCATAAAGGTAAGAGGAAAAGACAATAAAATATTATACAGTAAAGAGTTTGAATAAGAGTACTGCTTGTTCCATTATAGGGGGCGCGCGACAAGTTCTGCTATAAGCGCTATCAAGCGTGAAAAGCAGGGAATTTTCAACTGAAATTCTAACTTTACAACCGAGGATGGGAATGACGGTTCCATGTTACCCGAAACCATCCCGTCAATACTCCTGCATGCGTTATAACTGGCAGGTTATAGGGTTTGGAGCACAGGTAGATTCGGCAGAACGAAGGCTGAAGCCAAAAAGGTATGCCAACGGATATGCCGCACGGCTGAAAAACTAGAAATGGTGAGAATAGTTCTATTAGCTAAAGAACTGACGAACTTCCGAAGGTAAGGGTCTAGAGTTAAGAACATAGGGAAACTTATGTCCCATCTTCCGATGGGGTGAGTGGTGTGGAGTAAAATTGCCCCCTCTGAAAGACGCTATACCGGACTACGGCGGTATCAAGCTCACAGGCTTAAAGGAAGCACCTAACTCTAGAATGAAAAGCTACGTTGTAAGGTACTTGGAAAGCAAGGAACGTTGAACCAAGAGCTGTCACTCGAAGCGTTTGCTATAAGGTTTCCGAAAGGCATTTATCCTTGTGAGGGTAGGGGAACGACTGAAGAAGCTTTTGTAATGAAAGTGGAGGAACAGCCCCAAGTCTACTGAATGAAACGATTATTTTCCTATACGTGAATGGTGCCGGTCGGGTAAGAATGTGGGGACATCACTTCTACAAGGAGGGATGCCACAGTGCCAACACTGCGATACTGGGATTACTACAATATGACGGAGACATTCACGGAACTATATGAGAAAGCCCAGGAAGGAAACAGCTTTTCCTTCCTTTACAATGTCATCACTTCAAGAGAAAACATCTTACTCGCTTATCGTACCATCAAATCCAATAAGGGTTCAAACACACCTGGGACCGATGGAAAAACGATATCGGATATCAAGGAATTATCTGAAGATGAACTCGTCTTGAAGGTGCGTACAATACTGAAAAGCTATCAACCTAAGAAAGTCAGAAGAAAATGGATTGAAAAGGACAATGGGAAAAGAAGACCGCTAGGTATTCCTTGTATTCTGGACAGGATTATCCAACAAAGTTTTAAGCAAGTTCTCGAACCCATTGCGGAAGCTCATTTTTATAAGCACAGTTATGGCTTTAGACCTCTACGGTCTGCCCATCATGCAATGGCAAGGATTCAATCTTTAATTAATCAAGCCTCCCTTCATTTTGTCGTTGATATTGATATCAAGAGTTTCTTTGATAATGTAAACCACACACGGTTAATGAAGCAGCTTTGGAATTTAGGAATACAGGATAGGAAAGTATTAGCTTGTATTTCTAAAATGATAAAAGCAGAAATTGATGGAGAAGGAATCCCCGACAAAGGGACACCTCAAGGTGGAATTTTATCCCCCCTTCTCTCTAATATCGTGTTGAATGATTTAGATCAGTGGATTGCTGATCAATGGGAGTTCTTTCCCCTGCACAAATCATTCAAATCAACAGAAGGTGAACGATACGCAAAGAAACGGACTAATCTGAAGGAAGGATACCTCGTCCGCTATGCGGACGACTTCAAAATTCTTTGCCGGGATGGAAAGACTGCTCAAAAGTGGTATCATGCAGTCCGTCGATATTTGAAGGAACGGCTCAATCTTGATATCTCGCCAGAGAAATCTAAAATCCTTAACCTGCGCAAAAGGGAGTCTGAATTTCTAGGATTTACGATACGAGCAAACAAAAAAGGGAAGAAACGAGTAGCGCATACCGGTGTTATTCAAAAGAAGAAGAAACAAATCAAACAGGAAGCTAAAAGGCTAATCCGTCGGATTAAAGCTTCACCAACTTCCCAAAACGTTCTGCGATTTAACAGTTTTGTATTGGGCATCCATAATTATTTTAAGCGAGCGACACATGTGAATCCGGTGTTCTCACGTCTTGCCTACGATTTAAAGCCGTTCATATACAATCGACTTAAACCGGTTGGGAAGCATCAACATCCAAGTAACCCGCCTCCTCTGTTTAAACGATTTTACAGTTTAACCATGAAAACCTTTAAAGTCGCTGAAGTCTACCTTTTCCAACTAGGAATTGTAAAAACGGTTAACTCGTTAAACTTTAGTCCAAAGGTGACACCCTATACAGAGGAAGGTCGAGACATGTTATACAAGAAGCTTCGTCCTGATATCCAAAAGGAAATCAGTAATTTGATGAACTCCAACCTTCCTAATCGGTCAGTTGAATATGCGGATAATAGAATAAGCCGATACAGTATGAAAATGGGGAAATGTGAAATCACAGGCTGGGATTTACAGGCATTTGAAGTGCATTGTCATCACTATCTCCCAAGGTCACAAGGAGGAAACGATAAGTTTCATAACCTGCGAATTCTACACCAAGATATTCACCGGTTAATCCACCTAACAGACATGGAGAAGATAGAGTCAATCCTCAAAAAACTCAACATCTCAGAACCCATTTTGAATAAAATCAACCAATACCGAAAGGTATGTGAACAGGAAAACATCGTAATATCCTAATCGTCAAAGTAACGAGGAACTTATAATCTAGTACATATCAGTAGATGGACCGCCGAATGCTGGGAAACTAGCACGTTCGGTGCGGAGCAGGGGAAAAGCCGGAGATAACTTCAAACGCTTACCTATTGCTAACTTATCCGGAACAGGATGGGCTTCTTTTTTGTTTAAAGTTTTTCTTGAGTATGCTGCTTTGATTTGAAATAATTGGTATTAAGTTGAAAGAGTAACCTTTGAATCTCACTTCAAGGTTACGGCAGGGGGGAAAATAAGTGGAATTGATTAAAACTTCTTTAAATAACGAGAGAATATATTTAAGAGAATTTCTTGAAAGTGATTGGGTGGGAGTTCATAAGTACGCTTCTCAAGATATAGTTAGCAAATTTCAAGTTTGGGAGCCAAATTCCAAGGAAGACTCCAAGGAGTTTGTAAATCAAATATTGATAGATAAATCAAAGAGTCCAAGAACTCGTTATGTTTATGCAATTATTCTTAAAGAAACAGATGAAATGATCGGTGCAGGAGAAATTAATGTAAGGGATTCCTTCAATAAGTCTGGCGATATTGCATACATAATTAACCCTAATTATTGGGGGAAAGGTTTGGCAACAGAAGTTGCAAAGATTCTAATTCGTTTTGGATTTGAGAATTTAAACCTACATCGAATATTTGCTTATTGCAATCCAGAAAATTTAGGGTCAGTAAAAGTCCTCGAAAAAGCAGGTTTAACTCAGGAAGGGAGACTCAAAATTTGTTAATGAAAGATGGCTGGCGAGACTCATTTATTTATAGCATTTTAGAAAGCGAGTGGTCAAAATAAGAGATTTATTCCCTTAAAGGAGACAATAACTGAGGATCAGCTAATTATCCAACTATTGCCCATTCTTCAATTATTGGGCAGGATTATTGAACATCGGAAAATGTAGGAAGGAGTATAAAATGAATAAGGTGCTTTTTTTCTTTAGTAATTTAATAGTCGTTATTGGAATCTGTATATTATTTACTACAAGTATTTTGAATAAGGTGCTTCCAAAGTTAGGATACGCTGCTTATCAAGCTGCAGCGGCAGGAGGTTATTCTCCAAATGACTATGTTATGAACTTTATTGCAATAAACCTATTCGCCATTTTATTGATATTAATAGGTGTGATAACTGGTTATAAAATTTATAAAAAAGGTTTTTGAAAATTTAAGCGTAGTTCAATAAACGGGGGCGTTAATCCAATAAACTCCAAAATATCAAAGAGCCCACATATACAAAATTGTATTCAAATCCTGTATATTTGGGCTCTTTGTAATTTAAATTTAAACAGTTCTTGTTTGCCAAAAATCTTGTTTATATGGCTGCAGTTCAATCTTATGCGGGAGATAATATCCAGTAGTGTGTGTCATTTAAATGAGCAGAAACTGTTCCGTTTTATCTACCGGTCACAAGCCCATTAGCCTCTTCGAAGAAAAGCAGAATTCAGGGGGAGTATATAGATGAAAAAATGGAGATTAGTAATACCATTATTAATTGTAATCGTAATGATATTTTTTATAAATGGGTATAGGTTTACCGCGTTAAGTGCTGCCAAAAGTAATTCTTTCCTTGCTGATGATGCAGAGTTGTTGGAAAAATATGATTCAGGTTCTTCCGTTATTTTTTTATTTAAGAGCGATGAAGAAGAGATATACCAAACGGTACATTCTGAAAAGTCAGGTCTGTTTTTCCAAAGTAGGATATCAACCTACATGCCTTATAGTGAAGATGAAATTCAAACAGTTGGAGGTATTAGTGTTACCACTGAAAGGAATGCAGCCACTTTATTGAGTGTAATCTCATACGACGAAGAAGTGGCCTATATAGAGGCTGGTGTTGAGCCTAATGTTGAAAGAAAAGAAATAAGCAAAGGAGAACGTATTTCTTTCTTATTTCCATTCAGTGAACAAATAGACTTTCTATACCCAACTGCATTTAATAAAGACGGAAAAAAGCTTTATTATTACGGATACCCAAAAGGTA
The DNA here is from genome assembly GCA_051750065.1 of Bacillota bacterium. GTDB lineage: Bacteria > Bacillota > Bacilli > Bacillales > Bacillaceae_B > Rossellomorea. The sequence continues at coordinate 31,742 of JBNJJI010000005.1, read as the reverse complement.
CAAATGTATTTAGAACTGAAGATATCAAGTGGCATGAAATCGATGGATAATTTTAAAAAATTATTCATTAACAGGGGCGTTTGCTGAATAAGCAGCCGCTACCTATTGTGTTCAAGTAAGCACAAGAACCAATCAATTATTGAACTGCTCGTTAAATTCAAATAAATACATAAGGACTGAAAACCATGTTTCAACAATCACTAATCTTGTCTGGGAAGCAAAAATTAGAATGGAGAAGAAATGAACTAAGAGATTTGGAAAACGATGAAATATTAATCCGGACCATTGCTGGTGCCATAAGTATCGGAGCTGAGCTGCCCCAATATAACGAAACGGATATTACAGATTCCAATCCCCTTTACCCCAGAGAAACTGGCTATGAAAGCTATGGTGAAGTCATAAAAGTAGGGGAAGATGTTAGGGATATTAAAATAGGAGATCATGTACTAGCATTTTATGGTCACAAAAATATAGGAATAGTAAAGGCCGGAAATGTAGTCAAGGTTCCAAATGGTCTTGAATATAAGTATGCTCTGCTCAATACCTTATCTTGTGATGCTGGAAAAGGAGTTCTGAAGATCAAGCCTGAATCAGAGAGTAAAGTACTTGTAACTGGTGCAGGTACCATCGGATTATTGACTGTTCATTTTTTGAAAAACTATATGAATGTAAAGCATATTGATGTTTTAGAACCTGATAAATCAAGAAGAGGGCTAGCCGCTTCTTTTGGTGCAGCAAATACCTATTCTGATAGAGAGGAAGTTCCTTCTGTCTTTTATGACTATGGACTAGAATGCTCTGCGAGTATAGATGCATTTCATACCCAGCTTAAGTCATTGAAACATCATAAAGAACTTTGTATATTATCCGACGGAAATAAAGATTTATTTTACTTAAATGAAGACTTTTATAAGAAAGAATTAAAAATTGTGGGTTCAAGTGACGGATGGAACTATCAGGAACACTCGAATTGGTTCTTTAATGAGTGCGTAAACACTCCGCATTTATCAAAGATATTTAATTATGAAATTCAATCAGACCAGTTAATAGATTGTTTTGCGAAGCTTAGTAACCAAAGCGATAGGCCATTAAAGGTATTAGTTAAATATTTTTAAGCGATATCAGGTATGCCATTGAAGGGCATGTTAATGGAACATTTAAAACTTAAATATAGAGGGAGGTTTTTTAATATTAGTGCAGCAATAAGTATTTTTGTTTATTTAATAATTCTTTTTGGTGTTTCAATATTATTGTTTTTTTCGTTAGCTTCAATTTGGGATACAAATGAACCTGTCATTGCATACTTATTGTCTTTAATTAGTTGTCATTTGATATTAAATACATTTGGAGAAATTGGTAAGAAGAAGTGATAGCGCTTTTAAACAAAGGAGATAGATTATATCCCGGCTTTTCTACAGGTAGTTATAAAGTTTTTACGGGTTTTGATTTTCATAAGGAAAAGCCATGGTGGAAGTTTTGGTGTAAAGATTTTTCATTAAGGGGTGCTGAACAGTTGAAGAAAGAATTCCTCTCCACTAATGCCCCCTTTTTTTCCTCCCATCCTGTAACACCGCTTAAAGCCAAGAAATCAATCCTGCATCTTTTCATATTAAGCTTAAACAGGCTGGCTGTGATTCAATGGAGAGGCCTTCTCTTGTATAAAGAGTCAATTGCTTACCCACAATCCTCTGTCACAGTGGTATAATAGTCACTACTATGTTTTAAGAGGTGTAAATGAAATGAGCAAGACGCAAACCCCTGAAGAGGAAATTCATCAACTGAAAGAAAAAATCCAGGAGTACGAAACGCTGGTTGAAGAACTTTCGGCACCTGTCCTTCCATCGATCATTCCTGATACGATGCTGGTTCCATTGACAGGAACATTGAATGAGAAACGGTTAGATAATATTCAGAAGAGGGTTTTGTTTAGTATTCAAAAACAAAAGCCGGATACGGTTCTGATTGATTTTACAGGAATCAGCAAATTAGAAGTTGAAGATTTGGGTTTGCCTAATTTAATTTATCGAATTAATGAACTGCAGGCTGGATTGAATTTAATGGGCGTGGAGACAATATTCGTAGGGTTCTCCCCGAATTTCGCTCATGAAATCGTGATCTCAGGAGTCGATACAAGCAGATTTATTACTCATGCTACTTTCAGGGACGGATTGAAGTATTTGATGGACAAAAAAGGGCTGGAGTTCAAAGAAACCGAACCAGCCAAGTAAAGAGGAACCATTATCTTTCAGAGATGATGGTTCTTTTTGTTATGCTGTTTTCTAAGGGTTGCTGGCTTTATTACTGATTATCTCCCTCTATCCTTTTACATTGGAGGGGGAAATCTATTACTCTTATACAACAACAATCATTGAGAAAAAAACTTTTTGTTATGAGCGAATCATTTTTAGAATGAGATAAGCCTGCTTTCTAAACGATTAGATGTTCTCAGCGAAGACAATTATTAATTTTTTCATTAAGGTTTTAGTTTTAACAAAAGTTTATCACGCTAACTATTACATAAAAAGATTGAAGCGGAAGGTGCCCGACCTCCTGCGGGACTAGCGGGACAGATGAGACCCCACAGGCGCAGCCGAGGAGGCTCATCCAGCTCCAGCGGCCAGCGACTAGCAGATTTCGGTCTCTCTCCTTGCGATAAGTCATCATCGAATCGCTAACGCTCTTCGTGATTCCTTTATCTCATACGAGAGCCCTAAAATCTGTACGTCGCTGAACGGCCGCTTCCGCTTTTGCTTCACCGCCCGCCCCGCGGAGTCGGGCACCTGGAGCGGAAATCAAACAATTATAAACCGCATGTTGAATGTGTACCTTTCCAAGAAACTGTTTTCTCAAGGCATGAAACGCTAACAAAACCAAAAGGTGTCGTATATCTCTACAAAAGAGAAATACGACACCTTTTTAACTATGCATAAACAAACCAGCAAAAAAACAGTCAAATATAAAACACCTTTTACAAAATGTAAGCGGTTTTATATAAAAGCGTTTTCATAGAAAATAAAGTTAAATAAAGGGAAGGGGTTAACAAAAATGAAACTATTAAACAAGCTGGTTGCGGGAGTTGGGATTTCGACGATGCTATTTGCTGCAGGATGCAGCGGCGGTTCGACTGAATCAGGCTCAAGTAGTGAAGGCAGCAAAGATAAAGTGGTACTGGATTACTGGCACACTTACAGTGATCAAGAAGAGGTCATCTTGAACGATGAGATCAAGCCTTTGTTTGAAAAAGAATATCCGAACATCGAGTTGAAATTAACTCGTATGCCATATGAAGGCTTGAAACAGCAAGTAGTTGCAGGTGTATCAGGCGGAGAAGCTCCGGACTTGATGCGTATGGATATCGTCTGGGTATCTGAGTTCGCTAAAATGGGTGCACTTCAAGACCTAAGCGAATTTGATGGTTTTGAAGAAGTGAAAAACAGCGTGTTCGAATCACCAATGGCAACGAACATTTTCGAAGGAAAGTATTACGGAGTACCTGTTAATACAAATACAAAAATCGCTATTTACAATAAAGAATTGCTTGAGAAAGCCGGTTACACTGAAGCTCCTGCAACAATGGATGAATTAGTGGACGCTTCTCAAAAAGCTGTCGACGCTGGAGCTAAAGGCGGTATGGCAATCGGAGGAAGCTTCTCATGGGCTTTCCTTCCATACTTCTGGAGCTTGGGCGGAACAATGACAAATGACGATTATACAAAGTTCGATGGATACTTGAACAGCCCTGAAAGTATTAAAGCTGTTGAAGAAATCGCGAAATGGGAAAAAGATGGAATCGTAGCTCCTACAATCCTTGGCGGAGAGCCTGGCGTGTGGGATGGTATGAAAAACAATGAATACCTGATGATCGATGATGGTCCTTGGTTCTACAGTGTTCTGTCTAATGAAGAAGGAAGCAAGTTCAACCCTGAAGAACAAACTGTCAGCGGTTTAATGCCTGAAGGTCCTGGCGGAAGCAGCTCTGTTATCGGCGGAGAAAACCTTGTAACATTTGCTGGTTCCGACCATCCGGAAGAAGCATGGACGTTCGCGAAATGGATGCTTACAGATGAGCCTCAAAGAATCATGGCTAGTGTAGGATTGATCCCGACAAACAAAGAAACAGCGAACGATCCTGAAGTGATTGAAAACCCAGTCGTTCAAAAATATGTAGAACAGCTTGAAACGGCATTGCCGCGTACTCCAATCCCTCAATGGTCTGAAGTTGAAGCCATCATTAACTTGAACTTCGAAAAAGTGATCCGCGGGGAAATGGGAGCTAAAGAAGCAATGGATGATGCTGCGAAAAAAGCAGACTCCTTGCTGCAATAGTAAAACTGACAAAAGAAGATACTCGCCAGGCGCCTTGCCGGTGCAGTATCTTCTTTCATTAAGGCTCTTTTCGTAAACTTTGTTGAAAAGCAAGCTGATTGCAGAGATTATTTTCAAAAGAGCAAGGAACACCTACACGCAGATAATAGGTCAACAGGTTTTGCGAAGAGAGTCTTTACCAATAGTGAGGGGGGAGCAGGGGTGCTACCTAATTTAAAAAACAATAATAATCAAGACGTCGTGATGCTCGATAAGAAGCCGATGTCCAGCAGAGTAAAAAAAGGTTTTAGACAATGGCTCCAGGTTTTTCCGTTTCTGTTTTTAGGATTAGCGGGTGCCAGCATTTTTGTCGTCTATCCTCTAATTAAAGGAATCGTCATGAGTTTTCAGGATTACAACATCATGCCTGGTGCTGAGAGCCCATTCGTCGGCTTGGAGAACTACGCGAAGGCATTTTCCGATCCTGCCTTCAGATACGCAGTGCGAAACACCTTTTTGAATACAGTCGTCACGGTGCCGATTAACTGGTTCCTTGGACTTTTCTTTGCCGTTTTAATCAATATCCAGTTCGTTAAATACAAGATTACCTTTAGGACTCTATACTATCTTCCTATCATTACTTCCTGGATCGTTGTCGCTTTTCTTTTCCGTTACTTGTTTGCTGATGGAGAGAACGGATTGATCAACTATCTTCTTGTGAACGTTGGAATTGTGGATGAGCCGATCAGCTGGCTGCAAAATCAATGGACAGCAATGATTGTTATCTGGTTGTTTCATATCTGGAAGACAGTCGGTTGGACCGTTGTCATTTACCTGGCAGCCCTTCAAGGCATTCCGAAGAATCTGTATGAAGCAGCAGCCATTGATGGTGCAAACGGCATTAAGGCGTTCCGTTTTGTCACCATCCCAATGCTTGGGCCAATCACCGCCTTTGTTATTATCAACCTTGTCATGGGTGCGTTCAATATCTTTCCGCAGGTGTACTTTATCACCAATGGCGGACCAATGGGGCAGACAGAAGTACTGCAGAGCATGATCTATAAGCAGGCCTTCAATAACTTCAACTTTGGTTATTCCTCAGCCCTGGGTGTAATGATGGGACTAACGATTTTCCTCATTACATTGACGCAGCAGAAAAAACTTGGAAGACAGAGGTTCATGTAACCAGAGGAGGAGGTTTTACAAATGAAGGGAAACATTTTTTCGAAAATTATCGTTTATGCGTTTTTGATATTCGGGCTTGTCATTTTTATCACACCATTCATTTATATGCTTATGACCACCTTCATCGGCGAAGCATATTCACTGCCTCGGCCGCAGGAGGTACTTACTGCAGTACCTAATCTGGATAACTATGAAACTGTTTGGAACAAGAATAACTTTTTCCGTTACTTCTTGAACAGTTTGCTAGTGGCGGGGGTTGCGACAGTCGGGAGCGTGTTTTTAGGCGCCCTGACAGCTTACGCCTTTGTCCGCTTCACTTTTCCAGGTAAAGAGTTCCTGTTCAGAATGTTTTTGTTCACAATGATGATTCCTCTTGTATTGGCAATCGTTCCTCAGTTCACGGTCATCAAGAACCTGGGGCTTGTGAATACGTATTGGGGACTATGGCTTCTGTATATCGGCGGAGGGGTAGTGGGATCAACCTTCTTCCTGCGCGGATTCTTTGAAACCGTACCGAAAGAATTGGAAGAATCCATCTTGATGGACGGCGGCGGCAACTGGACGATCTTCAGAAGGATCTACCTTCCACTGTCCAAGCCGGCTCTGGGAACAATGGCGATCTTCGCTTTTTCCGGAACATGGGATGAGTACTTTGTCGCTTTAACCATCATTAAAGATGAAGCAATGAGAACGCTGCCGATTGCCCTGATGATGTTTCAAGGCAAATACGCAAGTAACTGGTCATGGATCTTTGCAGCTTCAATCATTGCCATCCTGCCGGTTATCTTGATCTATATCATCTTCCAAAAGAGATTTGTTCAAAGCGGCGACTCAGAAGGCGCTGTTAAAGGGTAATTTTTTAAGGCTCTGTTAGTTAATATTGTCGACATAAGCGATTTTGGGTTCAAGTGCTGATGGATCAACTTGCTGCTTCTTTTAATCTAGCGTCAAAATTATTTAGAAGAGTTGATGCTACAAGTTTGCAATGGATTTTCATTTTCTCATAGGTTGACTGGAGCGGAAGGTGTGAAATCTCCTGCGGGACTAGCGGGACAGGTGAGACCCCGCAGAGTCGGACACCTGGAGCGGAAGTCAACATACCCTTTAAAACAACAATATTTTTTGACAGAGCCTTTTTTTAAAAAAGCAGATTAAGGAGACTTTCATGAAAAATCAAAAGAAATTAGCGTTGGTGTTAAGTGTGGGTTTGGGGTTGAATGTACTGGCGGGCTGTACGTCAAAAGAACCTGTGTTTCAATCCGCCACAATTGAGTCAGGAGAATGGGTAAGTTCCCTGAACACGGATAAAGCGGCATATGCTCCCGGAGATAAAGTAAAATTCACCCTTACCCTGCAGGAAAAGGTGAAGGAAGGCAGTCTTCTTATTCAATATAAGCATCTGGATGACCAGGTGGAAGAACAGGAAGTAACGTTGTCTGACTCCCAGGAAGTTACGTGGGAATGGACTCCTGAGAAAGAAGACTTCAAAGGATATATGGCAGAGGTTTATGTGAAAGAAGGTAAGGATGTCGTTGATCACCAGAATATCGCGGTCGATGTCTCCTCCGACTGGAGTAAATTCCCGAGATACGGTTATCTCGCCGATTTCTTTGCGATGGAGGAAAGTGAACAGGAAGCCATTATTGACAAACTGAACCGTTTCCACCTCAATGGCATTCAATTCTATGATTGGCAGTACAAGCATGAGAAGCCGTTAAAGATGGAAAACGGAGAGGTTGCTGAAACGTGGCCGGACATTGCCAACCGCGAAGTATCAAAGAAAACGATTGAAAATTATATAGAGCTGGCTCATGAAAAGAACATGAAAGCCATGAACTATAACTTGTTATTCGGAAGCTATGAAAATTTTGAAGAAGAAGGGGTCAAAAAGGAATGGGGAATCTTCCGTGACCCTGACATGGATGACCAGGATAAGCATCCGCTCCCAGAAAACTGGGCAAGTGATATCTATTTAATGGACCCTTCGAACGAAGGCTGGCAGGAGCACCTGATCAATGCGGAGAAAGAAGTATTCGATCACCTGGATTTTGACGGCTGGCATGTCGATCAGCTTGGCGACCGCGGTGTTTTATGGAACGGACAAGGCAAAACGATTGACCTTGCTCAGACGTATGTTCCGTTTCTAGAGAGAGCAAAAGCCGAACTTGATGTCGACTTTGTTATGAATGCCGTAAGCCAATATGCGCAAGGGTACATTGCCTCCCAGGCACCGGTGAACTTCCTGTATTCAGAGCTTTGGGATGGACACACAACGTATGACAGTTTGAAAAAAGTAATTGATCAAAATTTGAAATACAGCAAAGGTGAACTCAATACCGTGCTGGCGGCGTACATGAATTATGATTTGTCCAACAGCAAGGGTGAGTTCAATGCACCTGGCGTGCTGCTGACAAACTCTGTCATCTTTGCATCAGGCGGCGCCCACCTCGAACTTGGGGAGAACATGCTGTCAAAAGAATATTTCCCGCACAAAAATTTAGAAATCACGGATGAATTGAACGACCAGCTCACAAGCTATTATGACTTTATTGTAGCGTACGAAAACCTGCTTCGCGACGGTGCGGAGGAAGTTGAAAAAGAAGTGAGCATCGAGGGCCAGGAAGTAACGGCTTCTCCAGAATTGGGCGCACTTTGGAGTTTTGTTAAAAAGAAAGACAAACAGGAAATCATCCAGCTCATCAACTTTACAGAGGCTTTGTCGATGGAGTGGAGAGACAATGATGGTTCCCAGCCGGAGCCTTCCCTGAAAGAAGAACTGAAGGTAACCGTCAAAACGGATGGAGATGTCGAGAAAGTCTGGACAGCATCACCGGATCTTTATGAAGGTTCCGCCATGGAACTGGAATTCAAGCAGAAGGGTGATTCGCTTGAATTCACATTGCCGTCTATTAAATATTGGGATATGGTAGTGTTAGAATATAAATAAACTCTATTTTCTCTTTTGATAAAAGATAGTTTTCCTGTGGTAGGACTCTGCGGGACGGGCGGTGGAGCACGATGGCCGCTGCTCTCCGGGGTTATGTCCTTGGTGGGGTAACCAGCGGGAAAATAAGGGGAGTTTTTCCCCTTAATGGCAGACTCTAACTCATTTTGAGGGTGAATAAGGGGAGTTTTTCCCCTTATTTGAAGAAAAACCCCTATTTTCTAGTGATTTTTAAGTTAGTCTAAAAAGTGGACACAGGAAAATGGTATTAAGTTAGAATATAACTATCATTTATAAGGACGTGTTCACATGGGAAAACATTACTCATCCGAATATAGAGAGTATGTATGTAAAATGGTCGTGGAGGAAGGAAGAAAAGCTTCAGAAGTAGCTTATGAGCTGGAGATCCCTTACACCACAATGAGTAAATGGGTACGAAAATATAAAAAAGACATTCAAGCTCAGAACAGTAATCATGACTATGTTACGCCTTCTGAGTTTGAGAAGCTAAAAAAGCAACACGAAAAAGAGATGAAGGCCTTGCAGGAGGAGAATGAGATCCTAAAAAAGGCCATGCACATCTTCACCAAAAAAACCGAGTAAAGTTTGAGTTCATTGAAGCCCATAGAGATGAACATACGGTAGTGAAGATGTGTGATGTATTGAATGTATCCTCCAGCGGCTTCTATAAATGGCTGGAAAGACAGGCTATGGGCGAGACAGAAAGAGAGAAACGCAAGAAGGAACTCCTTCAGAAAATTAGTAAGTCCTATCATGAAAGCCTAGGCACTTATGGAAGCCCCAGAGTCCATGATGATTTAATTGAGGGGAACTATACGGTTTCCTTGAAAACAGTCGCACGTTATATGCAGGAACTTGGGCTGAGAGCCATTCCGGAAACGAAATTTGTGGTCACAACGGATTCTAATCACTCGCTCCCTCTATATCCAAACGTGGTAAATCGACAATTTACTGCCGACACCCCAAACAAAGTATGGGTTGCCGATATAACGTATGTCTGGACACTTGAAGGCTGGCTTTATCTAGCTTCAATTATGGATTTGTTTTCAAGAAAAATTGTGGGCTGGAGATTAGGAAATACAATGAAAAAGGAACTAACCTTAGACGCATTAAAAATGGCGTTCGATTCAAGGAATCCTGGCGAAGGACTCATCCATCATTCCGACCGTGGATCCCAGTATTGTTCAAATGATTACATTGATTGTTTAAAGGAAAGAAAAATTCAGATAAGCATGAGCCGGAAGGGAGATCCATATGATAATGCCTGTATTGAATCCTTCCACGCCACCATTAAGAAAGAGCTAATCTATCGATTCCGTTTTGAGACAAGAGAACAGGCTGCCAAGGCCATTAATTTCTATATTTCAGCTCGTTATAATGAGAAGCGAAAACATTCGACTTTAGGCTATTGTTCCCCTAACAACTTTGAAAGAAGATACCAACTAGAAGCATTAGAAAAAATCTCATAGATATACCATTTGCCTGAGGAATGAGTGATTCAAAATTGAATCACTTATTCCTCAGGCCCAGCAAACGAAGTGCGGTAGCAAAGTTAGTTGCAAAATATCTTTTTAAATTGACCATTTTCTTGACAGAAGTCCAATTTGAGTCAAATAAGGGGAATTTCTCCCGCTATTTCAGTGATTTTCGGTGCAATTTATGAAATAAGGGGAATTTTTCCCTCTATTTTGAAGTGAAATTGAAGGTTATGGCCTTGGTGGGGTAACCAGCGGGAAAATAAGCGGAATTTTTCCGGTTAAATGCCGGTTTGAGCCCAATCTATTGGTAAATAAGCGGAGTTTTTCCGCTTATCTAAGGCAGAAGTGCCTATTTGATAGTCATTTGAGTCAAATAAACGGAATTTTTCCGTCTATTCCCGTAATTTCGGGTGTTATTTTTAAAATAAGCGGAATTTCTCCGGCTATTTATAAAAAGCCAAGCGCCCGCATCCCGCAGGAGCTCATACGCCGGCAGCGAAGGTCCAAAACCGCCCGCACTCAAAACAAACCAAAAATCTCCCAGAAAAACGCCCAAAAAAGAGAGTCAGGATACATTCAATACGACAGAGTGAAGAGGGATTAAACGATGATGTACAACTTACTAAGAAAACGTCTTGCTTCGAAAGTCATCGTCACTATTTTAATTGTCAGTTTGATCCCGACTGTTTTTAATAGTTTGTTTTTCTATCAGTCCGCATCCGATGTGGTAAAAGAAAATGTCAGAGAATCTTCGCTGCAGATTGCTAGGCAGGCAGCAGATTCTCTTTCGTTTATTTTTTCCAATGGCAGCGATATGTCAGACCTTTTATACAGCAACGAACGGATTCAGGAAATAGTTAAGGCGGACCTGGAAGATAACGCTTCACTCGCTGAGGTGAAAGAGAACCAGGAATACATGAATTCTTTCCTGAACTCCAATATCTACACCAGCTCATTTGTCAGGATCATATATGTGTTAAAAGAAGAGAGAACAAGCTGGGGAAGCGGTACGTTTTCTCCTTATAAGCTGTCGCTGATCAATATTGACAAGACGGAGTGGGCCAAAGAATCCGTGAGAAAAGACGGGGAATTGGTCTGGGGCGGCCTGCAGTACGATAAGTTCAGCGGAGCGGGTGAAAATACAGCCTTGGTCCTCCCCATCACCAGAGTATTGAAGGATTTCGACAATATGAACAATATTGCTTATGTGCAAGTAAGCCTGGATGGAAATGCGATCCTTGAAAAAATCAATCAAATCAAATTAGGGAAAACAGGACATTTTTTTGTTGTGAATGAATCGGCGGAGGTCATGATTGACAGCGACCTAGAGGGAATTGGACAGCCTGTTGAGAATGCCCAATTGCGGAGTTACATAAAGGATAAGAAACAGGAATTTGAATTCGATGAAAACAGTGTGCACCATTATGGAGTCATGCAGCCAATCGGCAATGGCTGGTCGATTGTCGGCATCGTCCCTGTCACTGAAATTACTGGAGAAATCGTGTCCATACAGCGTATCATCATTTTTGCCTCAGTGATGTTCGGTATCATCGCAATCATCCTTGGCATTGCCATAGCCAAACGGGTGACGGATCCTGTTAAAGTTTTGACGAAGCAGATGAAATTGGTGGGAGAAGGGGATTTTAAAGTCAGGACAGCGGTCAGTTCTGTTGATGAAATCGGCGTGATGAGCAATCAGTTCAATCATATGATCAACCAGGTGGATAATCTTTTGGAACAAATAAGAGAAGAGCAAAGGCAAAAGCAGGAAGCAGAGCTCAGGGCCATCAAACATAGAATCAACCCTCATTTTCTATTCAATACATTGAGTACGATCCGCTGGCTTGTACAATTCAATGAAACCGGGCGGGCGAATACGGCGCTCTCCGCATTATCCAAGCTGCTTGAAGGCAATATGGGGAAAACCGGAACTTTTATTTCCATCAAGGAAGAAATTGAGCTGGTGGAAAATTTCATGTTGATCCTTCAAATCCGGTATCAGCAGGACTTCTTCTTGAAAACGGACTTTGAAGAAGGTGTGGAGAATTTCCAAATCCCGCGCATGCTTCTCCAGCCAATTGTAGAAAATTCCATCTTTCATGGTATCGTCCCTACAGGAGAGAAAGGAACAGTTGTTATTTCCGGTAAAAAGGTTGAACGTGGAGTCGAACTGGTAATCAGCGACAACGGCCTGGGAATCAAGGAAGATCTGCTGAGGAAGTTTCAGCAGACTGCCGAAGAATCCAATTCCTATGTGGGTATAGGACTCAGTCATGTATATGACTCTGTGCGCCTTTATTACGCGAAAGATTCAAAAGTGGACATCACGAGTACGGAAGAAGGAACAATCGTGAAATTGATACTGTTATCGGAACCCGGGGGTGAAGATTGTGTTTAATGTGATGATTGTTGATGATGAACCGATTATACGCTTTGGATTGAAATCCTCTATAGACTGGGAAAAAGAGAACCTGAAGATGGTTGGTGATTACTCAAACGGCCAGCAGGCGCTGGATGCCATGGAAAAGGATGTTGAGGTCGATATCTTGATTACCGACATCAAGATGCCTGTGATGGATGGAATCACACTCATGAAAAAGGCATTGGAAAAGAATCCGAAGCTGAAGATCGTGCTGGTCAGCAGTTATAACGAATTTGAATATGTGAGGGAAGGGCTGACACACGGAGCGGTCGATTATATATTAAAGCCGACACTTGAGCCTGAAACATTCTTAGCGACGGTTAAGAAATGTGTGGACAAAATTGAAGAAGATCAGCAAATGAAAATGAAATTGGAGTACGCGAATAAATCCACTGATACAGCTAAGAGAAGAAAAATGGAACAAGAAATGAAGCGGATTCTTTTAAAACATAATGAAAAAGTAAAGAGCGAAAGCGTCCTGAGGATGTTTGAGGACCCGCATACGATTGTTCTTTTGAAGATGAAAGAAATGGATAAGGTTGAAGAGGATTTCGGTTTTCTATACAACAGCCTGATTTTTGAGGAAATCCAAGAAAGATTTTATTTAGAAATGAATGAAGGAATCTGCTTTCTGATCGGAGATAGTGAGCTGATATTTTTTCTGAAAAAGACGAGTGATTCATTATCTCTGACGAACATGATTAAAGAGAAGATTGAAAAGGAAACGTCGATCGGCATCATCTACGGTTACGATGTTGTTCATCGTGTTGAGGACCTGGCGAATGGATATTACCGGGCGCATTCCGCATGCAGGAGATATTTTTTTCATAGTGAGAAAGAGGTATTCAAATACAGACCAGACATGACGCAGGGTGTTGAGCCACTTTCAGAACAGGGACTCGAGGGATTGCTGCTTCCTTTTGATGAAAGCAGTGTCGATAAGTTCCTTGATGACCGATTTCTTGTATGGAACAGTGAAGACATGAAGCCTTCCGCTATCAAGAAAGAGGCAGGAAGAATTTTGAAAACCCTATTCATGAAGAAAGTAGATTTGCCTATTTTGATGGAAAAGATTGCGATCATTGAGGCTTCAGCCACTTTAGAAGAAGTCTGGAAATCCACCCGTGAAGGTCTCCAAACCTGTTCCCTTTTATTAGTGAATGGGGATAGTAAACCTAATATCGACAACGAACTTCTGGATAAAGCCCTGCGGTATATCCATGCCAATTATACAGAAGAATTGACGCTCCAAAGTGTAGCTGACCATATTCATATCAGCCGCAATTACTTCAGCATTCTTTTTAAGCGGCTGATGAATCAGAATTTTATCGATTATGTGATAGAGCTCCGGGTGAAGAAAGCGAAGGAGTTACTGAGGCAGACCTCCTTGAAGGTATATGAAGTGGCAGGCAATGCGGGATTCAACGATGTGAAGTATTTCAGCAAGTTATTCAAAAAAGTCACGGGTCATTCTCCCGGGGATTACAGGTTGAATCATGAGGAGTAAGATGATGAAAAAAGGATCTCCGTCAATGAAGTGTTCACTGCTGCCAGTGGTGCTCCTGATGCTGGCCATGCAGGGCTGCATGAACCAGAACATTATTGAAGAGAACGAACTCGTCCAGGTAGATGAAGGGAACGTGAAGGAACAAATTGAAATCTGGCATACCTATAGTGATGAGGAGACCAGAATTTTTGAAAAGGAAGTTATCCCGCTATTTGAAGAGGAGTTTCCGGAGATCGATGTCAAGCCCGTCCGTCAGCCTCATAACGAACAGCTGATGTCTGCGTTGATTTCAAGGGCATCGGTCAACCGCACGCCTGACATTATCCGGATGGACATTACCTGGCTCCCCAAGTTTGCTGATTTAAAGCTGCTATATCCTGTTAGTGAGTTCGATGACTTTGATCAAGTCAGTGAACGCTTTCACCGTCCGCCTCTGGAATCCAACCGATACGGTGAGAACTATTACGGCCTGCCGTTGAATACCAATACGAAGGCAGCGATTTTCAATAAGGACACCGTTGAAGAACTCGGTTTGGAACAACTGCCCCATACGATGGATGAATTGCTGACCATAGTGGAAGAGCATCAATTGCAAATCGGGGTTAATGATGTATCTCCCTGGAACAGCCTTCCCTACTTTTACGGACTAGGCGGGAAGCTGCTGAGTCCACAAAATAATCAGGCTTCAGGATATCTGGACAGCGAGGAAAGTATCGAGGCCGTTAAGAGGCTTGTTCAACTCTATAACAACGGAAATTTCCCTGCTGAAATCTTGAAGGGATACCCGCAAACCTGGGAAAAAATCAGGACCGGAGAGTACTTCATGATTGATGAAGGCCCTTGGTTCTACAGCGTCCATTCTTTACTGGATATTGAAGTCCTGAAGAGACAAACGGTGTCAGCACCATTTCCAAGCAATGAGGTGTATACTTCTGTTCTTGGAGGGGAAAATGCCGTTATTACAAAGGGATCGGAACACCGCGAAGCTTCATGGACATTTATCAAATGGCTTACGACAGTGACTCCTCAAAAACTATTATTGACAGCAGGTGTGCTGCCGACAAATAAAGAAGTGGAAATGTCCAGCATCGTGGAGCAGTACCCTTATTATGAAAGCTATATTGAAAGCATCAACAGAACTTTCCTCAGGCCTCCTGTACCACAGTGGAATGAAATCAACTCGATCTATACAGAGTATTTCAGGCTGATGTTTTCAGGAGAATTGAGCGTGGAGGAAGGACTAAAGAAAGCAGCAGAAGAGATTGATGAACTGCTGATACATAGAGAGGATGAAGAGGAATGAATAAAAAATGGTGGAAAGAAAGCGTTGTTTATCAAATCTATCCAAGAAGCTTCATGGACAGCAATGGAGATGGAATCGGTGATCTGCGAGGAATCACCTCCAAGCTGGATTATTTAAAAGAGCTTGGTATCGACGTCATCTGGCTGTCGCCTGTTTTTAAATCTCCGAATGATGACAATGGCTATGATATCAGCGATTACCAGGATATCATGGATGAATTCGGAACGATGGCAGATTGGGAAGAACTATTGGCAGGCATTCACAGCCGCGGAATGAAATTGATGATGGACCTTGTTGTTAACCATTCTTCCGATGAGCATAACTGGTTTGTGGAATCACGTAAATCTAAGGATAACCAATACAGAGACTACTATATCTGGCGTCCGGGACAGGACGGACAGGAACCGAATAACTGGACCTCCTTCTTCAGCGGCTCAGCCTGGCAGTATGATGAAGAGACAGAGGAATATTTCCTTCATCTCTTCAGTAAAAAACAGCCGGATCTGAACTGGGAAAATCCTGTGCTGCGAAACGAAATCTACGACATGATGACATGGTGGCTGGACAAAGGCGTCGACGGCTTCCGTATGGACGTTATCAACCTGATCTCCAAAGCTGATGGACTGCCGAGCGCGCCTGGTGGAAAAAAATACGATTGGGGCGGAGAGTTCTTTATGAACGGACCTCGTGTTCATGAGTATCTTCAGGAAATGAACAAGGAAGTGCTTTCTAAATATGACATGATCACGGTCGGAGAGTGTCCGGGTGCTTCGCCTGAGGATGCGTCTCAGTATGCTAATGACGAGGGAACAGAGCTGAACATGATCTTCACCTTCGAGCATATGGATCTGGACTCCGGACCTGGCGGAAAATGGGATGTGAAGCCATGGAAACTGGCTGACCTGAAGGACGTCATGACCAAGTGGCAGAAGGAACTTGAAGGGAAGGGCTGGAACAGTCTTTACCTGAACAATCACGATCAGCCACGAATGGTCTCCCGTTTCGGAAATGACAAAGAATACCGTACACAATCGGCAAAAATGCTCGGAACCTTCCTCCACATGATGCAGGGAACTCCTTATATCTATCAAGGAGAAGAACTGGGGATGACCAATGTTCAGTTTGACTCTCTCGAAGAGTACAACGATATCGAAATCCATAACATGTACCGAGAAAAGGTAACCGAAGGCGGCGAGGATCATGATACGATCATGAACGCCATCTACATCAAAGGCCGTGACAACGCCCGTACCCCAATGCAGTGGGACAGCAGCGAAAACGCAGGCTTCACAACCGGCACGCCGTGGCTGAAAGTGAACCCGAACTACACGGACATTAATGCCGAAAGCGCCTTAAAAGATTCTGATTCCGTTTTCCATTACTATCAGAGGCTCATCAAGCTTCGCAAAGAGCATGAAATCATCGTGTATGGCACGTATGATTTGATCCTTGAAGACGATCCTGCGATCTATGCTTACACGCGGACATTGGGCGACGAGAAGTTAGTTGTGATGTGTAACTTCACTGGTGAGGAAGCAGCATTCAATTTGCCAGAGGGCATTGAGCATACTTCCGCAGATGTGCTAATCGGGAACTATGATACTTCAGAGGAAGGTACTTTATCTTCTGTGGAGTTGAAGCCTTATGAGGCGCGGGTTTATCTTTTGAAGTAAACTTTATAGAGTGCGGGTGGTTTTGGCTCGCGTGAGGGGTGTCTAGGATTTTTCTAGATGCCCTTTTTATGTTTTGTTGGTTTGGATTTGGTGGCTAGGAGGTTTGTTGGTGCCCTTTATTGGGTGGTTAGTTGACCCAATGAGCTGCAGAATTTCCACACGAGATGGAAGCCTATCTCACTACTGAAACTCCTTTAACGGCGGCTCACTGCTCTTTTGCCTAAAGTCTATCATTGTAATTTGTTTTGTCTCTTCTTTGTACGCAAAAACATATTCCACCATAGGTTCGTCTTCGAAGGTTACAAAAGAAAAATACCCGCCTGAAAATCGAGGATCACCATCTTCATCTATGCTGACCCTTGGATATGTAGTTATTTTTTCCTTATCAATAAGCTCTGCGTATCCCCGTTCTTGGAGGTAAGAATAGGTGTCATCTATGAGCACATTTTGTTGATAAGTTTTAAAGAAGAAAATCCCCCCTGCGACCACTATCAATACAGTTGATGCAGCAATACTCCACTTTTTCATAGGTTTTTCACTAGAGTCATTTTTGAACTCATTCCGAATTACTATCCCAATAAGACTGCCTATGCTCAATGCAAAAAAAGATACCCAATCTAACCCTTTTCCTGTCCAAAAACTTATGACTAATTGGATAATGAACAGACTAGCTATCCAATAAAAACAATACTTTAATGTATGCTTAATTGTTATCTCCTCCAAAAGAATTCTTCAACTAACTCTTTACTTGAAAAGAGGGCAGCTGCTGGTTTAAAGAAACATCGCTCTACGGGAATATAAAACTCACTGTTCATATTCTCCCGTTCTCACATTGTCTTTCCAATTTTTCCACAGAGATACGAATAAAAAAATCAAATTGATAAGCGCAAGAGCACTCGGGACGTAAATGCTGACATCATTTAAACGAGCATATTCAGCACTATAATATTCAGCACCGACCGCGTACCAGGATTTGTTCAGCCAGCCAAAAACAGCGATGGAACCGAATATCCCCAGCGATAATAAGTAGAACCCTCTAGCTTTTGCCAATAACGTGGCTGAAAAAACGATTATACCCGATGCGATAAAAAACCTCTGAGCCAATGCAGACTCTTCAGGAGTAAAGTTAACTGGGATGTCTGAGGTGATTAACATCCGGTAGGCAAAAGCAAGGAACCAAAGTGCTGTACCTAACCCCAGCAAAATAAACCCTGTGATGTTTCTCCAATTCATAGTATCCGCCCTTTTATATTCATGTTTCCATATGACGAGTTTCACATACTTATAGTTTCATAACACATTAAAAGTGTGCACTTTTTAACACATAATCACAGGCTTTGAAAAAGCGTAATGGTGATAACGAATGCAGATAGGGATCCGGCAGACAGTAATGTGATCATTTTTCTCCAGTCTATTTCTTTGGAAGGTTTTACAGCCTCTCTAGATACCATAACCCATATAGCCATTGATACTATAACTAAGATAAAAGTAATTTCTTTAGACACATAAGCCGCCTCCATAAAATAAAATCCATCTTCATACCAGGGTATCTAACAATCGCTGAAGTAACGAAAGGATGGGGGATGCTATCCAGCAAACGCCCTCATTATAACGGAACTATATAAAAAAAATGCCTGACAGCGATAAGATGAAACAAACAAAGAAAAAAACGAAGTGTTTCATTGGCTTCTGCTGTTTACTATGTACTAATAAAAGACCAACTCCAACAAGTGTACCTAACCAAGCAATCATCCCCGCAAATGAATAGTCGAGAAAAATTGCCAGCATGAACCCGAGAAACATTACTCCAATGCCTGATTTTTGCAACCTCAACACCTCCTTGAACTTTTGTTGTTTGAACAGAAGATTCTCATAATTAGCTATCCTTATTTTACCACAGTAAAACTCCTCACTTAAATCAGCAGTAGATTCTTCGCTATTTAAAAAGAAAAAACGACAATATCGAAGGTGCAAAACGCAATAATTTTTTATTGATATTACAGCAGATCTTTTACTTTCAAGTGTGTGTTCGTATTCGCACACGTTTCCGCAACACTGAAATTTTTACTGTAGTCTTGTGATTTATGTGGTGAATTAACTTGTGGCATAGCATAAAAAAACCATAACGGATTTTGTCCATTATGGTTATTTCGTTCTTTGATAAGGGCTTAATATATGTAGTAGATTTATTGTTTTTAAAACGGCTTTTCTTTAACTAACGCCCCCCGTTTGTTGAATAGCCTTGTTATTCAATTTTTTCTTTTTGCTTTTTGTATTGATAAAGACCGTTAATCCCTTGAAGTATAAACAAAAATACCATTACAGCACCCCAACCAACAGCTCTAAGTAAATCACCTGTATCTGGTGAGGCCCAAGGACCTACTTTTGGAGTCTTCATATAAATAACTTGTGTTACTACAATTATAGTAATCAATATTGCTCCTGTAAAAGGAACCCAATACCAAGTTTTTTTAGGTTCTCTCTTATTATTTGGCATTTTATCCCCCTATCAATAAAAATCTACAACTAAACCTTCTTAAACCCAATAATGGAACAAGGGCAATTGCCGAATTAATTAGCCGACCTTCAGTTATTGCCTACGTTAATGAAAGAAGAACCTACCGTTCCAACTCTATATACTCTCTCAATAATTTCCACTCATTCTCTTCTTTTCTCCATACAAACATACATTGAGCAGTATAAGGTTCACCATTGATTAAGTTTGTTTCCCTTCCTGAGATTAAGAATTCATCTCCATTTTTACGCTCAATAATTGAAACATCATTGAAACTTTTTTCGGCATCATCCATTTGCTTTAAAACACTATTAAGGTCATATTCATAGTAATAAGGGTCAGGTTTTTCTATATTTGAATTAGCCCAATATCCTACAAAACTCTTTGACATATAATTTCTAATTTCGTCTCCATTCTTGCTAGTAAACCCCTTATTCCAAGCTTGAAAATACTCATTTAATATTTTTTTTATTTCGTCCATTTCAATTTCTCCTTTATTTTTCACATGTATTTTCGAAGGAGAATTTAAACCCTCCTTATATGCTTGTTCAATTAACCTGCCCTTTACATGAACTGAGAGCAGCTGCTTGTTCAGCAAATGCCCCCCTTTAACAGAACAACGCTTATACCTAAGCGAGTGGAAGCATCCTGAAATACTTCAACTCAAATTGAACTGTGCCCATTTTTTATCTTCACCAAATTTCAGTTCTTCTTATTTTAAGGCATTCTCAAGCTTTTCATATTTGCCCTTATGATATTGAATACCCGTGATTACGCCTTCCTCATCTGTTTGTATATTGCCGTTAATTGTAAATGTACCACTTTCATCACTTTCTTTTTCCGTATAGGATACTTCAGCAGCAAAGGTGTAATAGTCCTCATCTTCTTCAAGTGTGATTTCCTCTGTTGCCAAAACATAATCAGGGTAAGCAAAACTTAAGAATTGAGTTGCACCATTAGAATTGATAAAAGCCTCTAAAAGACTTTCGCTCATATAAGGCTCGAAATTATTTTGATAGTACGCAGAAATTTTTTCGTCTCTTCTTTCAAAATCATCAACTTCTTCGAGAAAAGCCTCCTCATACTCCTCGGTAGGTCCAGTAAACGCACTTTCTAAGAAAGCTTCAATGTTTTGTTCAGCAGCACTTTGGGTTCCGGCATCTTCTGAGTTGTCCCCTGAGGTCTCGGCGTTTGTGCAGCCTGTGGAAAAAATTAGAATTCCCACTAACATCAATGGCTGAACGTGTTTTTTGATTTTAGTAATTTAGTATCATCCTTTCAATTATTCTTATACTCTATATACGAGAGAGGAATATGATTAGTTTCAAAGTTGCTGCAATTCTGTAATTTCAAGGTACACCCCTATACTAATCGGCCAACCTGCCCCTTTAATGGAGGAGCAGAAAATCGTTCGCAGTATGCTGCAAACGCCCAGTGTCTAATTTAACCCTCAGTGTCATTATTTAGTTTCTTGTTTGCATTCTCCAGATCCTCGGTTGATTTGGACCAATAACCAATCGCTAACCACGATACTATTGTGAGAATGGAAACTGCAAAAGCTGCAACAATCTTTATCAAAGATAACGCCTCCTAAAAAGCACTTTTTTAATTTTACGTTTACTGGAACATTACATCAACTTCGGTTTACCATAATTTTTCCAATTAGTCTGACGATTAGGTTGCACTTTACCTTACAAATTAGTACAGATTAGTATAAGATTTCCGCCCCGCAGAGTCGCGCGCCTGGAGCGGAAATCCACTACTTTTAAAATATCCCTAATCGTAAACAGCTTTAAAAAAATATAGCCGATGCTGACTGCCATTTTCCGGAATAAGTGCTTTATATTCCTGAGAAGGTGTCTTAAGTTAAGCGTTTACATTATCCGTGTTCTACTCCTCCGATGTTCACTTTACAATACAGTAAAAGGGGGAAAGATCATGATTAACAATAGAGTAGTGAAGGTTGGCTTGATTGGCCTTGGAGATATGGCGAATGCCCACAGGACCATGATTTCCGAGTTGGATGAACTGAAGCTGAGTGCCCTTTGCGATGTCAATGAAGACCTCCTGAATAAGATTGGGGACATTGAAAACGTCGCAGAGGAAAAGCGCTTTAACAATATGGAAGCCCTTATTTCTGATGGCGAGGTGGATGCGGTGATTTCGATCGTTCCTAATCACCTTCATGCCAGGGTGCTGGAGCTGTGCATTCAATATCAGAAGCCAATCCTGGCGGAGAAACCGTTCACATTGAATTTTGAAGAAGCCGAATACTTAAAGTCTCTCTATGAAAAACAACCGATCCCCTGCATGGTCGGATTTTCTTATCGCTATACACCTTCTTTCCGTTATGCGAAAGAGCTCATTCAAGAGGGCAAAATTGGAAAGGTAAGGCATATCTCGGTCCGTTATCTACAGTCATTCGGTGCTCCGATTTATGACGTTCCTTTTCTGTGGAGATTTGATAAAGCGGTTACAGGAACAGGAGCACTTGGAGATCTCGGTGCCCATATGATCGATCTTGGCCGCTTCATGATTGGCGAGTTCACCTCTGTGTCCGCGATGGTGGATACCTTTGTACATGAGAGGAAAAACCCTGTCAGCGGGGAGATGCAGAAAGTCGATGTGGATGACTATGCGAGCTTCCTGGCTGTTCTGGACCATTCCATCCCGGGTAATTTTGTTACGACGAGAAACGCGATCGGTTCGGGCAATCAGCATGAAATCACTGTTTATGGAGATTTCGGGACCATTCACGCAAGCTGTGAAAGACCTTATGAAATCGATGTTTGCATCATTGAAGACAAAGAAGTTCATTCAAGCTTCGAGACAAAACCAGTTTCTCAGAGTTACAAGAGACAGCAGCTGGAGGATTTCGCTGATTTGATCCTTGGGAATAAGCAGGAGGGAACACCTGAATTCTTTGATGGCTACCAAAACCAGAAAGTTCTTGAGCGAATCATCGAATCGGCCGAAAGCGGACGTACCGTACTGATCGATTGAGGAAGGAGCCAGGAGATATGAGTGATAACAAATTGAAAATCGGTATAGCCGGGGCCGGATCCTTCACGGAGCTATGGTACCTACCGGCTCTAGAAAAGCATCCGGATGTCGAGCTGACGGCGATTTGCAGCCCGAGCGGCATAAGTGCTGAAAGGCTGGCTGAAAAATATGAGATTCAACGAAGCTATCAATCTTATATTGAGATGCTTAATGCGGAACAGCTGGACGGGCTGTGTATCGTGACGCCCAATCAATCTCACAGCGAGATAGCGCTCGAAGCGAGCCGCAGGGGGATTCATATCATCTGTGAAAAGCCGCTGGCCATGAACCGGGATGAAGCTCGTGTGATGCTGGAGGAAGCGGATAAGAACGGAATCCTTCACGCCGTCAACTTTACATACCGTGAGAACCCTGCTGTGAAAAAATTGAAGGAACTGCTGGCTGAAAATCAAATTGGCGAAATCTACGAAGGCCGTTTTCATTACACAGCTTGCTATGGGCTTTCCGGTCCTCCGGGCTGGAGGGGAACAAGATCCAAAGGCGGCGGTGGCGGAGTGCTCGCTGACTTGGGGTCCCATTTAATCGACATGGTGCAGTATGTTTTGAAGGAAGAAATCGGCAGTGTGCAATCATCGCTCTCTTATCTGCATGAAGGAAAGTTGAAAAGGATCAATGATATGCAGGACGCTGACCAGTCGGTCGACTCGGCCATGTTCAATGCAGGATTTCCCTCCGGAATGCATGCTTCCTTTTTTACCAGCTGGATTTCACCTCAGGGAAACCGGAACCAGACGATTGAGTTAACTTTTTACGGAAGAGAAGGCGCCTTTCAGCTGCTTTCCAGTGAACTCGGCATTAAGCTGCAGATTGCTCTCGGAAATCAACCATGGACGGAAGTGGAGCTGGACTCCGTTTGGAAATGGAAAGAGGATGCAGACCCGGAAGAAGATAGATTCCGCCCGTGGCGCCTGACTGAAACCAATGAAATCTGGAAATGGGCAGACTCTATTAAAAATGAACCTGCAGCGGACTACCCCGACTTTGCAGATGGATACTCCGTGCAGAAGGTGATTGATGCTGTCCTGGAGTCAGCGATTCACGGGAAAGAAATTTTAATAGAAAAATAGACTGATAGAGGAGTGGTCAACATGATCAAAGTGACAATTTGGAACGAAAACCGCCATGAACAGACGAACCCTGATGTGAAGGAAATCTACCCTGATGGAATCCACAACGCGATTGCCGGTTTTTTAAAAAAGGATTTCGAGGTAACGACTGCCACACTGGATGAGCCGGAGCATGGTTTGACAGAAGAAGTATTGAACAACACGGATGTCTTGATCTGGTGGGGCCATCTGGCTCATGAGGATGTCCAGGATGAGATCGTTGAAAGAGTGAGGAATCGTGTCCTTGACGGCATGGGCTTCATTCCTTTGCACTCTGCTCATGGAAGCAAAATTTTTCATGTGCTGATGGGAACAAGGACAGGAGAATTGAAATGGCGTGAAGCGGACGACACCGAAAGACTATGGATCGTCGACGAAAGCCATCCGATCGTCGATGGTCTGCCGGATATGATCGAAATTGAAAAAGAAGAAATGTATGGCGAAAGATTCGGCATCCCGCAGCCCGAAGAACTGATTTTCATCAGCTGGTTCTCTGGCGGAGAAGTATTCCGAAGCGGCTGTACCTATAAGCGCGGAAAAGGGAAGATCTTCTACTTCCGCCCGGGGCACGAAACCTACCCGACTTATTATCAAAAAGAGATTCAACAGGTCATTCACAATGCAGTGAAGTGGGCAGCGCCGAATCCGAAGAGCCCCAAGATCCACCTAGGAAATGTGGAGCCTTTGGAAGCAATTAAATAAGAGAAGAGAGGCTGTTGGGACTTTGGTTCTGCAGCCTCTTGGCGTTTTATTCGTAGAGTGGATTGGAGCGGGGATGTATTCGTTTCTTGCAAATAGAGCTTCTAGAGACCCAAAGGCGATGGAAATATTGGTGAAGCGGTCTCTAAAGGGTTCCATTTTGAGGTGCTCGAAAACAAAAAAAGTTCTAATGACATTCATATTGACACCTAAACGGGCAGCTATAAAAAGTACAGGAGTCTCCATCTTTTATTCACCCTTCCTCACACAGAAGGCGAAGAGTACCACAAGGCAGAGTCTGTCGTCTATCTGCCTGGAGGAACGAGTGATGTAATGGTCAAAATGGAAGAAGAAACAGCAGCTACGGCCATTACCGTCGATCAATTTAAAGTAGAGTCGGCAGTGATTGAAGCCGAGCAAGCCGAAACTGGCTGGAGCCCAGTAGTGGCGAAAACAAGTCAGGTGTCCATCTCCCCGGGTTACACGGACAACCTTGGAAACAGGGGGCAGCGTGTTGTTTTTAACGTAAATAATGAGAAAGAAACAGATACACTCACGTTCAAATATAGAACGGGCAATAATCCGCAAGTCAATATTTATGTGGATGGAGAGCTGATACCGGCAAACAATTCTTACGTCGACGGAAAGACGATTTCCGAAAACATCTTCAGCAGCACGCCAGGAGGCTGGGATGGCGCGATGGCGGAAACATCTATCAAGGCACCGATTCCTGCCGGGAACCATGAAGTGATATTTGAACTGGCCTCCAATGGACAGTACATCAACCTCGACAGCATGACGGCCGGTGAAAAAGAATACCAGGTAGAGGATGCTTCATTTGCGCCTGAAGGCCATGGCATCTCGACCACAACAGGCCATGTCTACGACTTTAAGGATGAAGAAGACTACCTGGATTTCCAAGTGAAAGCAGAAGAGGCAGGCACCTACAATCTTGTTTGGAAATATAACAATGATTCCGCTTCAAAGCGCGATGCGAAACGAAGTGTCTATATCAATGGCGAAAGAATCGATGATCTCACTTTCCCTTCAAGCAATGGATGGACAGAACTTGAGATGAAGGACATTTCATTAAAAGAAGGGATCAACTCCATTAAACTAGCGGTGGAAAATATCGATGACGATGGAGTGAAGCTGGATTATCTGCAGGTCGGCGAAGAAAAGTGGCATGCAGAGTCCGTCAACACCCTTGCGCCTATGCACATCTATAAAGATACCCTGCTGAATTTCGGCCATGTCGGTGATGAAGTCACGTTCAATGTCGACCTCGAGGAAAAAGGCGAAACGAGCTTCATCTTCACCTACGCCAACGCCGGAGCGGAGACGGCAAGAACCGTCCTAGTGGATGGAAAACCTGTTCTGGACGATAACGGAAAACCATACACAGTTGCGTTCAAAGGCACAGGAAACAAGGATTCCTACAGTGAAGATGGATATGTTGTCCTGCCGGATATGACCGCAGGCAAACACACCATCACCCTGAAACAGGAAGAAGGGCAAAAGGGATCGATCGATTTGCGAAGAATGACGATCGGCTTGTTCGATGAACCTGCCGTCCGCCTGATGGATGCCGGACTCGCCGCGATGGGAGCGACGCATATCGAAATCGGTACCGCTGAAAATTACGAAGAAGGCCCGAATATGCTGGCTCACGAGTACTACCCGAACCGCAGCAAAAAAATGAGTGCTTCCTTAAAAGATTCCATGAAGGACTACTATAAATTCTTTGCTGCCTACGAAAATCTTCTTTTTGACAGTAAAGAAACAGACAAAAAAGTTGTTATCGAAAAAGGGAACGAAGAGGTAAAAACAAGCGCTAACGGCGAGCAGAACAGCATATGGACCATCGCCAGAGAGAACAAGAATAACGAAGGCTTCGAGGACTATGAACTCCTCCACCTGATCAACCTTCTCCATAATGATTCCAATTGGAGAAACGCTGCCGCTAAACCGCAAAAGCAGGAAGACATGACGGTTCGCTATCACATTGGCAAAACGAAGAAAGACCTTCCTGACTTACAGGTTTATACAGCCAGCCCGGATGCCGAAGAAGGACAGATGCAGGAAATTCCGTTCACTTGGAGTAACGATGAACTGGTAATCACCCTGCCTGAATTGGAGTATTGGCAGATGATCGTTATCGACAGGGATGGAACGCAGAATAAAAAGGCATCAAAGATTAAGTTCTGACGAATTTATTCCATCAGCCACACCTAAAAGCCTTAGAGGGAAAATCACAGAAAAAACCCAAAAAGCAAGTATAGCAGTCTGCTATACTTGCTTTTTGCTATTTGACTTTAATGTTAATTCGTCAATATTTATAATGGCTTTCAATTGTTGTAATAAGTCTAACCCAACCTTCTGAAATCGTTGATAGAACCGGAGAACTCGTCAATAGAAAACCATCAAGGCATCCCGCCCGCTGCATTCCCAGCGAAATCAGCCAGAAACCCAGCCGAGGCTGGGGGACAAACTAAAGTAAGTTTGTTTTTTTTTGAAAAAGCTGCCCCGAAGTTGGAGAGTGGTTGATAGAAAGGGGAAAGTCGTCGATAGAAATGCCAAACTCGTCGATAGGACAGCAAGAGTCGTCGATAGCCTTTCCGAAATCGTTGATAGAACCGGAAAACTCGTCGATAGAGAACATCCCGCCCGGTACATTCCAAGCGAAATTAGCCAGAAACCCAGCCGGGGCTGGGGGACAAACTAAAGAAAGTTTGACCTTTTTTTGGAAAACTGCCACGACATTGGTGTGTGGTTGATAGAAAGGGGAAGCTGATTTGAAAATGTACCAATAAAATCAGAAACCTGCGCGGGGATGGTACGATTAGCTGAAAAACGTACCATCAAATCGAAAAATCTCGAGGAGAATGATACGATTAGCCAAAAAACGTACCATCAAATCGAAAAATCTCGAGGAAGATGATACGATTAGCTGAAAAACGTACCATCAAATCGAAAAATCTCGAGGAGAATGATACGATTAGCTGAAAAACGTACCATCAAATCGAAAAATCTCGAGTAAGATGATACGATTAGCCGAAAAACGTACCATCAAATCGAAAAATCTCGAGGAGGATGGTACGATTAGCCGAAAAACGTACCATCAAATCGAAAAATCTCGAGTAAGATGATACGATTAGCCGGAAAACGTACCATCAAAACAAAAAATCTCGAGGAGGATGATACGATTAGCCGAAAAACGTACCATTAAATCAAAAAATCTCGAGGAAGATGGTACGATTAGCCAACAAGGAAAGGAGGTGCACCCTTGTCAAAGACTGTATGTGTCATCGGCGCCGGTGTCGGCGGACTAACAGCCGCTGCCTATTTAGCAAAGGAAGGCTATAGAGTAACGGTCATTGAAAAAGCGACGACTGTGGGAGGTTCAGCGGGCTGGTATTTCCGTAACGGCCGGAAGTTTCCGACAGGCGCAACTATTGCGTTCGGGTTGGAGAAAAATGGTTTGCTAAAGACTGTTTTGGAGGATTTGGGCATCGATCTGCCCTCCCAAGATCTGCTTCATTCGATGGATATTATCTTACACAAAGATAAGGTTTCGGTTTTTAACAATGCAGAGCTGTGGGAGAAAGAGCTGAAGCGAGCTTTTCATGAGAGAAGCGACGATGTGTTGAAGTTCTGGAGAGCTCTTCAGAGAATTGGCGAGGATGTTCAAGCTGTCACTGAGAGCCGGGTTTCGCTGCCTATTCGCCGATTTTATGAATTAGGAAGCCTTCCCCGTCATGCTTTAAGCAACCCTGCCGCCATGGTGCGTCTTGCGCGGTATGCGCTGTTTACGGTAGAAGATTTTTTGAAAAAGTATAACCTTCAATCTTATGAACCACTGCGCCAGCTGCTGGATGCCCAACTTATAGATGCAGTACAAACAGATGTGTCGAAAGCGGCACTGCTTCCATCGAGCCTCGCTTTAACGATCTATCGGAGAGGCAGCTTTTCTATTGAAGGCGGGCTGGGACAGCTGGGGAAAGCATTGGCAAGCCGGGTGAAAGAGCTTGGCGGTGAGGTGGTGAAGGTGTCTCCGGTTGAAAGCCTTGTGTATGAAGAAAACAGAAAACAATGGCACGTAACGAGCCGGAAATGCACCGCTTCTTTCGATTATATTATAAACAATTCGGGAATCTCCTTTGGGCCGGGCACAAGCTATGAGGCGGAAGACGAATTTTCATGGGGAGCCTTCAGAGTGGACGCCGTTTTGTCCCAGGAAGTACTGCGCGGGCCTTTGAATGGGGTGAACCTGCCATTTTCCTATCAAATTGTTCCCGCTTTTGATTTTTCTTCTTTTGTAAAAAATACGCATGGACCTGTTTATGTAACGTTACATAACACACAAGATATGAAAGGAAATTCAGTAAATGAGGAAGTGACGATGACCGTCTCTTTGCACACGGACCCTGATGTCTGGTCGACTTTTTCCAAGGAGAAGTACAGGGAAGTAAAGGAGCGGTTGACGGAAGAAATACTGTCGGAAATCGAAAAGGTCATCCCGGTTAGGGAGCACCTCATTTTTGCGGAAGCAGGAACGCCATTAACGTATAAGCGCTATATCGGAAAAACGGCAGTCGGCGGTTTTCCGTTGACGGTGAAAAATGCAATCACTAAGCCGAAAAGTGTGCGTTCTTCTCTGCCGCAATTTTACATCGCAGGAGAGCAGGTGTTTCCTGGCCCCGGCACGTTATCTTCGGCTCTGAGTGGCTATTATGCTGCCAGGAGTATTATGAGGGAGAGGGGTTAAGGGAGAGAAAATTGAAAATAACAAGTGTTTTAGCAGGGTTTTACTCTCCAATATCGACTAATTAGGAGCTAAAGGCTTAGAAGTTGAACTTCTAAGCCTTTAGCTTTTAACTAGTGAAGTAAGCATCCGTTACATTGAGTATCGTTCACAAAATCCTTTACCAACCCTTGCGATTAGACAAGGAAACAATATGGGTAAGATGATGTCTACCATGCCAAGCATAAATTCCTATATTTTCACCAACTGAAACTTCACCTGAATCTGGATGAATAAATGTCTTATCCATATCGGCAGGAGTTAGACTACGTAAAAGGCTGGTCCAGCGTTTATGTAATGTTTCGAGAAGTAGAAGTGAAGTATCAATTGGCAATTGATAATCAGAAAGTTTTGCCCATTTCGTTTCGTCATATGGCTTAATTACAGGATTTTCTTCCGTAAGAGCTAATTTAAAACGAACGTAGGCATTCATATGACTATCTGCAAGGTGATGTATTACTTGCCGAACAGTCCAGCCTCCAGAACGATAAGCTGTATCAAGCTGTTCATTATTTAAGTCTTTTACAACATCTCGTAATAATCTTGGTAAATCTTCAATCTCATTTATCCAAACACTCGTAACACTACTAGTAATTTCATCATCAAAGTGAAAAATGCCAATTGGGTATTTCATATCCATCTATTATTCCCCCTAAGTATTCTTAGTTTTGTGTTTAACTAATTGAAGGTGGAAAAAGGCTTTTTTCCGTTGAATTAAAGTTAGCAATAGGTAAGCGTTTGAAGTTATCTCCGGCTTTTCCCCTGCTCCACACCTGGACGTGCTAGTTTCCCAGCATCCGGCGCTCCATCTACTGATATGTAATAGATTATAAGTTCCTCGTTACATTGACGATTAGGATAATACGATATTTGCCTGTTCGCATACCTTCCGGTATTGATTAATTTTATTCAAAATGGGTTCTGAGATGTTGAGCTTTTTGAGAATTGACTCTATCTTCTCCATGTCTGTTAGGTGGATTAACCGGTGAATATCCTGGTGAAGAATTCGCAGGTTATGAAACTTATCGTTTCCTCCTTGTGACCTGGGGAGATAGTGATGACAATGCACTTCAAATGCCTGTAAGTCCCAGCCTGTAATTTCACATTTCCCCATTTTCATACTGTATCGGCTTATTCTATTATCCCCATATTCAACTGACCGATTAGGAAGGTTGGAGTTCATCAAATTACTGATTTCCTTTTGGATATCAGGACGAAGCTTTTTGTATAGCATGTCTCGACCTTCCTCTGTATAGGGTGTTACCTTTGGACTAAAGTTTAACGAGTTAACCGTTTTAACAATTCCTAGTTGGAAAAGGTAGACTTCAGCGACTTTAAAGGTTTTCATGGTCACACTGTAAAATCTTTTAAACAGAGGCGGTGGGTTACTTGGATGTTGATGCTTCCCAACCGGTTTAAGTCGATTGTATATGAACGGCTTTAAATCGTAGGCAAGACGTGAGAAAACCGGATTCACATGTGTCGCTCGCTTAAAATAATTATGGATGCCCAATACAAAACTGTTAAATCGCAGAACGTTTTGGGAAGTTGGTGAAGTTTTAATCCGACGGATTAGCCTTTTAGCTTCCTGTTTGATTTGTTTCTTCTTCTTTTGAATAACGCCGGTATGCGCTACTCGTTTCTTCCCTTTTTTGTTCGCTCGTATCGTAAATCCTAGAAATTCAGACTCCCTTTTGCGCAGGTTAAGGATTTTAGATTTCTCTGGCGAGATATCAAGATTGAGCCGTTCCTTCAAATATCGACGGACTGCATGATACCACTTTTGAGCAGTCTTTCCATCCCGGCAAAGAATTTTGAAGTCGTCCGCATAGCGGACGAG
This sequence comes from Bacillota bacterium, assembly GCA_051750065.1. GTDB lineage: Bacteria > Bacillota > Bacilli > Bacillales > Bacillaceae_B > Rossellomorea. Next base: position 877 of record JBNJJI010000005.1, on the reverse strand, counting down.
GTATCCTTCCTTCAGATTAGTCCGTTTCTTTGCGTATCGTTCACCAACTTTTGATTTGTATGATTTATGCAGGGGAAAGAACTCCCATTGATCAGCAATCCACTGATCTAAATCATTCAACACGATATTAGAGAGAAGGGGAGATAAAATTCCACCTTGAGGTGTCCCTTTGTCGGGAATTCCTTCTCCATCAATTTCTGCTTTTATCATTTTAGAAATACAAGCTAATACTTTCCTATCCTGTATTCCTAAATTCCAAAGCTGCTTCATTAACCGTGTGTGGTTTACATTATCAAAGAAACTCTTGATATCAATATCAACAACAAAATGAAGGGAGGCTTGATTAATTAGGGATTGAATCCTTGCCATCGCATGATGGGCAGACCGTAGAGGTCTAAAACCATAACTGTGCTTATAAAAATGAGCCTCCGCAATGGGTTCGAGAACCTGCTTAAAACTTTGTTGGATAATTCTGTCCAGAATACAGGGAATACCTAGCGGTCTTCTTTTCCCATTGTCCTTTTCAATCCATTTTCTTCTGACTTTCTTAGGTTGATAGCTTTTCAGTATTGTACGCACCTTCAAGACCAGTTCATCTTCGGATAATTCCTTGATATCCGATATCGTTTTTCCATCGGTCCCAGGTGTGTTTGAACCCTTATTGGATTTGATGGTACGATAAGCGAGTAAGATGTTTTCTCTTGAAGTGATGACATTATAAAGGAAGGAAAATTTGTTTCCTTCCTGGGCTTTCTCATATAGTTCCGTGAATGTCTCCGTCATATTGTAGTAATCCCAGTATCGCAGTGTTGGCACTGTGGCATCCCTCCTTGTAGAAGTGATGTCCCCACATTCTTACCCGACCGGCACCATTCAC
>JBNJJI010000004.1:0-290207 GCA_051750065.1 Bacillota bacterium | reverse complement strand
ACTCTACACAACGAGAAGTTCCCCTAGGACTATATAAGAGTGTTGCATTTAATATTGCAATTTACCCATGTTTGATTATACTCTTTCAACACAAAAGACTATTGACGAAGCAGTGGAAAGTCTGGAAATAAGCTTAAAGGAACAGCAATTCGGGGTTCTCTGGACCTTTGATATAAAAGAAAAACTTCAAGAAAAAGGCTTAGAGTTCGAAAAAGATTTTAAGGTTCTAGAAGTTTGCAACCCAAAAGAAGCTCAAAGAGTATTAAATGAAAATACAATGGCCGGCTACTTTCTTCCTTGCAAAATGGTAGTTTATGAAGAAAGTGGTGAAACGAAAATTGGTATGCCAAAACCAACCTCACTCATCTCCATGCTGAATGACGACAAGATGAAAGACTTTGCAAAAGATATTGAAGACCGATTGATTACCTGTATGAAAAAAAGCGTATAAGGAAAAGGAAAGCTTAAAGGATGAATTCGGAGAGATTCATCCTTTTCTATTACAACCTATACTCCAAACCATTTAAATTGATTATCACTAACTTTTTTGGTATTGTTGCTTCATTATAAAATGGTTTTCTAATTTTGCTATTGTTCTTCTCGCGGGACAATATATTAAGATTATAAAAAGGAGAAATACAACATAAAAAAGAGAGTTGACAATATACCTATAGGGGTATATAATAAGTCTTGTAAGCAAGTTAATTCCTTATAAATTGATAAGGGTGGCCATGAAATGTTATTATTGATTATCATAAGCATCAGCATACTATTTGCCCTATATAATAGATATTTTCCTGTCATAGGAGTTCCGTGCAGCACTGACATTCCAGCATTGACGGAAACGATACTCATATTAGATGTGCGGGATTATAACCAGTCATCTGCTAACCCCATACCTCATGCCGTCAATCTTCCTGTGGCGTATTTCAAAAGAAACTGGGATGATCTTTCAGCCTCCCGGATTCATATCGCTGCATCCAACTCAGTTGAAAAGAATTTGAGCATCAGGATGCTGAGAAGAAAAGGGTATAAGGTAACAGGCTATACTTTGACTGAGGAACAATCTCCGCCAAAACAGAATAAGGGAAAGGGGTATTGTTATGGAATATAATGATGGTGTCAAAAACCGAGTGAAACGAATGGAAGGCCAATTAAGAGGCGTATTGAAGATGATGGAAGAAGGCAAAGACTGTAAGGAAGTCATCACGCAATTATCTGCTGTCCGTTCTGCTGTAGACCGAACAGTAGGAGTCATTGTAAGTTCCAATCTCGTCGAATGTGTACTTGAAGCCGAGAAGCGTGGAGAGAAATCTGACGAAATGATTAAAGAAGCTGTCAACCTGCTTGTCAAAAGCAGATAGAGCTTAAGGGGTTGACAACCTTTTTTTCACATAGTAATATACCCCTATGGGTAATAAAACAAATTTACTGGAGGAATGAACATGAAAGCAGATAAAGTATTAGATGCCAAAGGGTTAGCCTGTCCGATGCCGATCGTAAAAACAAAGAAGGCTATGAATGATATGGATACAAACCAAATCTTAGAGATTCTAACAACAGACAAAGGTGCTAAGAGCGACTTAACAGCTTGGGCTAAATCAAGCGGCCATCAAATGATGGATCATAAGGAAGAGGATAATGTCTTTACTTTTTGGATTAAGAAGGGCTAAAATTTTTTAGAAGCTAATATACCCCTGCGGGTAGGGGTGAAATATAACATTAGGAGGAGAAAAAATGTCAAACACAAAGAAAACAACAATCGTACTATTCAGCGGAGATTATGACAAAGCTATGGCTGCTTACATTATTGCGAACGGAGCAGCTGCTTATGACCATGAAGTAACGATCTTCCACACTTTCTGGGGATTGAACGCCCTACGCAAAGATGAGAATATTGAAGTGAAAAAAGGGTTTATGGAAAAGATGTTCGGCAAAATGATGCCTAGAGGCGCAGATAAAATGGGACTATCCAATATGAACTTCGCCGGAATGGGACCTAAGATGATCAAAGGTGTTATGAAGAAACATAATGCAATGTCTCTTCCAGCTTTAATAGAAATGGCTCAGGAACAGGATATTAAACTTGTATCATGTACGATGACTATGGATCTTCTTGGTTTGCAAAAAGAAGAATTATTAGATAATATCGAGTATGCTGGGGTTGCAGCATATTTAGCGGATGCAGAAGACGGAAACGTTAATCTGTTCATCTAATAAGGGGGCCAATTATTTGGAATACATGAGGTATGTCCTTGTCGGTATTTTAATAATCATTATAATTATGCGCTTAATGCCTGCTAGAGGTGTAAGGCATATTACTACAACTGATTTGGAAAATGAACTAGGAAACAAAGATAAAATGTTCATTGATGTACGTACTAAAGGTGAATTCAAAAAAAGAAATATTGAGGGTTTTAAAAATATTCCATTATATGAATTACCGTACAAAACCAAAGAGCTTACTTCTAATAAGGAAGTCGTTTTAATCTGCCAGAGCGGCACGAGAAGCAACAAAGCAGCCAAAATCTTAAAAAGAAAAGGTTTCAACAAAGTCGCCAATGTTAAAGGCGGCATGGGAGCATGGTCCAAATGAAAACCATTATTCGCTAGTTTCATGCTCTTTTCCCCAGCATGTTTCCTAGGAAAAGAGCTTAACATAAGGAGGAATAACAAATGAATGAATTGACACCTAAAGAAGTCGAAACAATCATAAACGAAGGTAAGCCAGCCAACATTATTGATGTACGCGAAACGGATGAAGTTGCTGAAGGAAAAATCCCTGGTGCAGTCAATATTCCATTAGGATTAGTAGAATTTAGAATGAATGAGTTAGAAAAATCACAGGAGTATATCATGGTTTGCCGATCAGGCGGAAGAAGCGGCCGTGCTTGTCAGTTTTTGGAGAGCCAAGGGTATAAGGTAATTAACATGGCTGGCGGCATGCTTGCTTGGGAAGGCAAAACAGAATAATTTTTTTAAACTCTTAGATACCCCATACAGTATATTTCAGGAGGTTTTATAATGGAAAACATTAAAGTAAATGAAGTATTAGATGCAAAAGGCTTAGCATGTCCTATGCCGATTGTTAAAACAAAAAAAGCAATTAACGGACTTCAATCCGGGCAAGTGCTGGAAGTGGAAGCAACAGACAAAGGATCAAAGGCGGATATTAAAGCATGGGCGGAGAAAGCCGGGCATCAATATCTTGGCACAGTAGAAGAAGGCGATGTCCTTAAGCATTACTTGAGAAAGGCATCCGGAGAAGAATCAATGGAGAAAAATCACCCACATGTTGCGACAAATGATGAGTTGAACGCTAAGTTGAATGAAAATATAACTGTACTGGATGTAAGAGAAGAAGCGGAATTTGTCTTTAATCATATTCCTAACGCCGTTTCAATTCCTTTAGGTGAATTGGAAGAGCGCATGGTGGAACTGAACAAAGATGATGAAATTTTTGTGATATGCCGAACAGGAAGCCGAAGTGATCTTGCTGCTCAAACACTCTCTCAAAATGGGTTCACTAATGTTATCAATGTAATTCCAGGAATGAGTCAATGGATCGGCGAACAAAAATCAATGAACAAGTAAAGAGGAGATCCATTGAATTCTGTAACTGTTTTCACTATGAAAAAATGTCCCAATTGTCTTATGATGAAGAACTTTCTACATGGAAAATTTATCGATTTTATTGAAATCAACGTTGAAAGTAATCCAGAAATCATCCAAGAATTAGTGAAGTCAACTGGGCATAAAGAAGTTCCACAAACAAAAGTTAACGGGAAATGGGTAATAGGCTACGAACCTGAACTTGTAAATGAAGCATTTAATAAGCAATAAAGATTTTCAAAAAAATTTATAACTAAAAATACCGCAGGGGGTAATTGAAAATGACTGTAAAAGCAATGAACTCAAAAGAAATAACAGAAAAAGTATTCAATAACAAAGAATTGTTCATCTTGGATGTACGTAATGAGGATGCTTTCCAAGATTGGAAAATTGAAGGTAAGAGATTCCATTATCTCAACGTTCCTTACTTCGATCTTCTTGATGGAGTCGAGGAAATCATGGATAAACTTCCGGCTGACAAAGAAATTATTGTGGTATGTGCTAAAGAAGGCTCTTCTGTGATGGTGGCAGAAATGCTTTCAGACGAAGGACTGGATGTTTTTTATCTTGAAGGCGGTATGAAGGCATGGAGTGAACACTTGGAGCCTGTTAAAGTCGGCGATTTAAAAGACGGAGGAGAGCTCTACCAGTTCGTAAGAATAGGTAAAGGATGCTTATCATACATGGTGGTTTCAAACGGTGAAGCTGCCATTATCGATTCAACAAGAATGGCGGATGTTTACACTGAATTTGCAAAGAGCATCAATGCGGATATTACTCATGTGTTTGATACTCACCTTCATGCCGACCATATTTCCGGTGGACGGGTCATCTCAGAGAAAACAGGTGCGACTTACTGGCTTCCGCCTAAAGATGCTGAAGAAGTTACTTTTGAATATGCTGCTTTGGAGGATGGCAATAAAGTCACAATTGGAAATACAACCATTAACATTCATGCCCTTTATTCACCTGGCCACACGATCGGCTCCACTTCATTCGTAGTAGATGAGCACTATTTGATGACAGGTGACATCCTGTTCATCGATTCTATTGGTAGACCGGATTTGGCAGGCTTAGCTGACGATTGGGTCGGTGACTTAAGAGAAACCCTTTACACTCGCTACAAAGAGTTGTCCGATGACCTGGTTGTCCTTCCGGCTCACTTTATGATTATTGACGAGCTGAATGAAAACGGAAGCGTTTCTGAAAAACTTGGGGTTCTCTATAGCCAAAACCATGGCTTGAACATTCAGGACGAAGCAGAATTCAGAGCATTGGTAACAGAGAATCTTCCTCCACAGCCAAATGCATACCAAGAGATACGAAAGATGAACATGGGGAAGATTACACCAGACAATGATGAGCAGCGCGAAATGGAAATCGGCCCTAATAGGTGTGCAGTACGATAAGTTAGGGCATGATTAATGGCCGGTTACAAACCTGCCAGGACCAAAAAAAAGACTTGCAATTGAGTTATTTAAAGATGCATAACTACACCTATTATTTAAACTATAAAAACCAGGAGGCTATATAAATGAAATCGACTAAAGTATTAGATGCAAAAGGACTAGCATGTCCAATGCCGATCGTAAAAACAAAAAAGGCTATCAATGAACTGCAATCAGGAGACATCCTTGAAATCCATGCTACCGATAAGGGAGCAAAAAGCGACCTAACCGCTTGGGCAAAGTCAGGTGGACATGATCTTATCAAGAACGAAGAAGAGAATGATGTCTTCAAATTCTGGATCAAAAAAGGATAATACTATAAGGGAACCTAAACTGGTTCCCTTTTTTAGGAGGCACCCATATGGAATTAAGTTTTATTATCGTCATATTTCTAATTGGCTTTATAGGTTCATATATTTCCGGAATGCTCGGAATAGGCGGTTCAATCATCAAGTACCCTATGCTTTTATACATTCCACCGATGTTTGGTCTGGCAGCATTCAGTGCACATGAAGTTTCGGGAATCAGTGCTGTGCAGGTCTTTTTTGCGACCATCGGAGGAGTTTGGGCTTACCGAAAAGGCGGCTATCTTAACAAACCACTAATTGCCTACATGGGCGGAGCCATCTTAATCGGCAGCTTCGTCGGGGGCTATGGTTCAAAGCTTATGTCAGAGGGAGGCATAAATTTAGTTTACGGAGTACTTGCACTAATTGCAGCCGTCATGATGTTCATTCCGAAAAAAGGAATTGATGATATCCCTCTTGATCAAGTGAAGTTCAATAAATGGCTGGCCGCTGTATTAGCTTTAATTGTTGGGATAGGCGCAGGAATTGTCGGGGCTGCCGGGGCTTTCTTACTCGTACCGATCATGCTGGTCGTTTTGAAAATTCCTACACGAATGACTATCGCTTCTTCACTTGCGATTACTTTTATCTCATCCATCGGAGCAACTATCGGGAAAATCACCACGGGACAAGTGGATTACCTGCCTGCTTTGGTAATGGTAGTGGCAAGCCTGATTGCCTCACCGCTAGGCGCAATGGCTGGCAAAAAGGTCAACACAAAGATCCTTCAGTACATCTTGGCTTTCCTGATACTAGCCACTGCCATAAAAATCTGGATGGATATTCTTTAATTTTTGGCGATTCCCTGTTATAGCCTTCAGCTTCAGGGGTACAATCATACTAATCAGAACTTGCAGTACTATTTGCACAGCAATTCCCGAAAAATCAAAAGAGCTTAGGAGTTTGCAGTTAAAGCATTCTATAAAGGAGGCATTAGCATGGTTAAAGTCACTGCAGCAGCAATTGATATTATACAGTCTGACGTGAAAGATGTAATCGATCAAGGAAAAAAACCGTTCATACGCCTGGCAATGGGCATTGGTTGAGGTGGACCACAATTACGTCTGACTCTGGAAGAGTCAGCTTTAGAAACAGATGATGTGACAGAAATCGCAGGAATTTCTTTTCTTGTAAACGATAAAGACAAAGTATATTTTGATGAAGCAAAAATTGATTATGTTAAAACCTTATTTGGAGGCGGAGAGTTTAAGGTACTCCGAGTCTAAATAGAAGGCTCTTTTCTTAAACTTTGAGGTATTAGCAGAGAATTTCGGAAATATCTCAAAGTTTACTGAAAATGTCCTGGTAAACAAGAAAGATCAGAGCTGCTCTACCCGTTTAAGGAGAAGTGCCTTAGCATCCAGGGGGAAATCCGGCTCTTGGGATTTCTCCAAAAGCAGCAATTAATATGAAAACAGCCAAATTGAAAGATCAGACATGGAGGTTTAGTCTGTATGAAAAAGAGAATAAATTGCAGTAAAGGCTCCTGAGGAACTAAAACTAAGAATACCAGGTCTTTTAGGAATTTTTATCCTCCTATATGACCTGGTGTTCTTGTCTGGCTCCTGGCAGGAGTCATCCTACTGCTGCAAAAGGTATTTTAAGTAAAGGGCCCTGCTTTTTAGGAGTATGGGCCTTTAGTATATCGTTTCCATATAATTAGAGCTGGCTTTCGGCTACAACTGCTAGGCCCTCTTCGTGTGGATTTCAATCAATTCTGTAAAGTAAAGCTTAAGAAGAAATAGCAAAAAAATGATTCTTAAAATAAGGAGTTCACCTTCTCATGTTAATATTAAATCAATTAGGGAACTTCTAAGAGAGACATTGAGTATCAGCAGTTCAAAAAGCTTAGAAATGAGCTGAAAGGTATGAATACGTTGAATTAAAAGTACAACAAGATAATGACTTTTTACAAAACGCGATAGATAAGATTACCTTAGGGGCTGAAATATTATAATTGCAGAGTGCGAACGCTGTTATGCTGTTGATCTTACAGCTCAAGGGTCGGACGTCACTTTCTAGAATTACGCTGTTTCCGGTCTGGCAAGTACCGAACAGCTTGCGAAATCAAAGGATGAAAAAGTCAAAACCAAAATAGTCGACTTAACCGAAGCTGATTTTACATACTAATCGGGAGGATACTGTTCGAGTAAAGCGTACTTTGTAGATCGCTTCCTTTTCAAAGCGGTGGACATGCTAAAAGATTTTTTGAACACCTATAGTGATTGGAAAATAGGTTGCTTTTTTGGGGTGAAGTGATGCGTCATAAGGGAAAACTAAATAACGGACTGTCACATCGTGTTCTATTCATTGGAAAAAAGTTTTGTCGCTATATCTTAATATCGCAAGTTTAGTTGTAATAAATTTTTACTTTGCAAAAAGGAGGGGACAACATGGCAAATAGGGAAACACATGATAAGCAACCGAATAGCACTGTGGATTCAAAGTATATCCAGCAGCATTTGGCTAGTGAAAGAACTTTCTTGGCTTGGATCCGTACAGCAATTGCCATCATCGGAGTTGGATTTCTTGTAACCAACCTCCATTTTACCATGGAAGCGAAGCTATCTCCTCTTGGCGATCTGCTTGCAAATATTATCGGCTTATCTTCTGTAGCTCTTGGAATATTGACCATTATCATGGCCCTTACTGCGTATATAAAGAAAATAGACGCGATTAACACTCAATCTTTCCGTACTTCGAGAATTACTATAATCGCTCTGGCTGTTTTGGTTATTGTCATCGCTCTCATATTCGGTACTTATTTTCTAATAGTGTAGAACCTCAAAAAGGGCTTCTTTATATGTAACTTGCTGACCTTTCTACCGTCTAATAAGGTGTAAGAGGATATACAGATATTTACATCTTAGAGAAAGTTATGGGGGTTTCATTATGAAAAGAACATTTTTAAAGTCGGCAGCCGTTGCATTAGCTATTTCAGCTCTTAGTCTTTCTAGTACCGCAGCGCAAAGTTATCATCACATAGAAAAAGGGGATACCCTCTGGAGGACTTCACAAAAATACGGAATGACTGTAGAACAACTGAAAGAGATCAATAACCTTACTTCTAATCAGATTTATGCAGGAGAGAAACTTGCAGTCAGTAAGATCATTAAGGTTAAAAAAGGGGATACTTTGTGGAGCCTTGCCAACAAACACAGAACTACAGTTCAACAATTGAAACACGTGAATCGGTTAAAATCTGATACTATTTTCATTGAACAAAAACTTGAAATTCCTACCGTGGTTCTCATTCGGTCGGGAGATACATTGTGGGGAATAAGTCAAAGATATGGTATTTCCGTTGAAAGTCTCAAACGAAATAATGGACTTAAAAGCAACGTTATCTTAGCAGGGCAGATATTAAAGGTTAATCAAATACCACATCAGACCACGTTTTATAATGCTGATAAAGTACTGCTCAGCTTACAAAGCAATTCAGCTTATTCATTCTCACCGGAGGAACCGAGAACATTTATTCTTCAACATAATAGGTATGAAACGTACTTTGCGAGGGTCGAAGTACTGAGTCCCAATGCGGATATAAAAACTGTGCGGACTAATTCTGCAGAACAGCTGAAAACGATAGGCGAAGTCACCGAATTAAACACGAAGAACTCGCTTCCTTTCTACAAAGATGCACAGTTTTTTCTTCATACACATAATACTCACTTACAAATGATCATCGGTGTAAAGAACGTTAATGGAAAGCTTCTTAAATTCACCTTACACTATCCAAACCTAGAAGAAGCAGAGGGTGAATTTCCGGAAATGCTGGAGATGCTTCATAAAATTAAAATAAAGTAAAAAAACCGAGCTCCCAATTATAATTATGGGGGCTTCTATGATGTTAACCAGGAAATTAAAAAATCAATTCTTTTGAAAAACGTAAACAAAGCTATCCACATCCGGCTTCTGCACTTTTGTTCATTATCATAGGCTCTTTTCGTAAACTTTGTTGCTATTTGATACTAATTCCGAAAAAAACTACTATAATTCACCGGAAAAACCTGGTAATCATGTAAAGAAAAGAGCTAATTTCCCCGATTAGAGAGAAATAACCTAGTATCCGGGGATATCCGAAAGCAAAAATATATGCGAAAACAGCCTTATCATAATACCCCTTCTTTTGGCAGACAATATTAAACAAGGAGGGATACATAATGGACGTTTTCGAGCTTTTTTTAAGAGTGGTTATTGCCTTTATCGCTTTGTTTCTTATGGCCAGGCTTTCAGGCAGAAAAGAAATCAGCAAGATGACTTTCTTTAATTTTGTTTCTGCCGTTGCCGTTGGAAACATCGGAGGAGCAATCGTAACAAATTCGGAATTCCTAATACGAAATGGAGTCCTCGCACTCGCAGGATGGCTGATATTGACGGTTGCTTTTGCCTATATAGACATCAAATCAAAGAGTGCTAGAAAATTCATTGAGGGAGAACCAATTATTGTTGTCAAGCAGGGGAAGATTATGGAGCGCAGCTTAAAAAAGACACAATTAGATGTTGACGGGTTAATGGCAATGCTTAGGCAAAAGCAAGTGTTTTCAATGAAAGACGTTGATTATGCGATTTTTGAAACCAACGGAAAGTTATCAGTACTGAAGAAACAAACTCAACAACCTGTCACCAAAAGTGACATGGGCATCTCACACTCATCTGGAGTCTATCCTCTTCCTACAGAGATAATTGCAGATGGAAAAGTGATTGATAATAATATGAAGAGACTGAACCTCCAAGAAGAGTGGTTGATGCTGCAGTTGAGAGAAAAAGGAATACAGTCTCCAGCGGAAGTATTCTATGCTGAAGTTCAAAAAGACGGATCACTTTATATTGATAAAAAGTCCGACAACATGACTAAATAGTCTCTATATTTGTTATCTGAGAAAAAAGCTGCGCAACATTCACTAAAAACGCACCTTCTTTTTTTAATGGGAAATTATTAGGCATGGATTTCTAAAGCTTTCACACACTTAAAAATGTTGTGCTGAAAGACTCCCTATAATACCGATACAACATACCGTACTTGTCAGGCAAAAGCCAAGCAGAAATCCGTATATTGAACTATACTGTAGAAATGGTTAAAGGGTTATCCAAGAAAATATAAATATGGAGTTTTGAAAATGAGTTTTATTTTGATTGTTGTTCCAGTCTTTATCATTCTGGCTGTTGGTTTTATCGGCCAAAAGCTGCTTAACCTGGATATTAAATCTATTTCAACCGCAGCACTATATCTGATGCTGCCTTTTTTGGCATTTCAGACATTTTACGAAAATGAACTGAATATGAACTATTTATATATTGTACTTTTTTGCGTATTTCTTTTGTTCGGATTAATTATCGTTTCGTTTATAGCAGGAAGAATGACGGACAGGCCACACAGTAAAACAGCTGCTTTTGTATTGGCAGGGGCCTTCATGAACAGCGGAAATTACGGGGTGCCGGTCATTCTCTTCGCTTTTGGGGAAACAGGATTTCAGTATGCGGTCATCATGATGGTAATTCAATCTCTTTTGATGAACACAGTAGGATTGTATTTTGCCGCTAAAGGAAGCAAGAGCGGAGGGACTCTTAAGGCATCTCTTATAAAAATACTAAAAATGCCTGTTCTCTATGGCTCAATTTCGGGACTGCTGATGCAGATAGGATCTGTCAACATCCCTGATTTCATTTATAATGGATTGGATCTGATTGCTTCTGCAGCTATACCTACGATTATGCTTGTACTTGGGATGCAGCTGGCGAGCATCTCGAAGAAAAATGTAAACATGAAGGAATTATCTGGTGTGATTATGATTCGATTGGTGGTCTCCCCGGTGATAGCATATGCGATTACAATTCTGCTGTCTCTTGATAGTCTGCTTGCCAGTGTACTTATAGTTCTTGCAGCAATGCCGACCGCAGCCAATACCACTATGTTCGCTGTCCAGTTTGACACAGAACCTGATCTCGTCTCATTTAGTACATTAGTCACCACATCCATGAGTATTATTACTGTACCGTTAATGATTATGTTATTTTCATAGACGGAAAATAATAAAATCATAGCGTTGCTTTCCGATAAGAATTTCTTATGTTAATTTATAAAATAAATAAAATTTACTTATCCACCTTTTCGATTTATAGTAAGTATTGGAAAGAGAAAAGGGGGATTTGTATGAATGCACTTAAAAAATATGGGGATCAATTTCACCCCATAATATGGGTTCTATTGGCTGGTACCGCCTTATCCAGAGGTGCTGTTTTTATGACGATGCCTTTTCTGGCAATATACCTGTCGAGAAACATGGAAATGCATCCACTTTTGATCGGCATAACCGTAGGAATCAGTCCGCTAGTAGCAACGTTTGGTGGTTTTATAGGCGGCCATTTATCTGACAAATTTGGCCGAAAACCGGTGCTGATGCTTTCTTTATTTACGATTTCTCTTGTGTTTTTCGGTTTCAGCATTACAGAGCTTCCGATTTGGTTCATTTTGCTGAATGCATTGAACGGACTATCCAATTCATTCTTTGAACCCACTTCTCAGGCTTTAATGGCTGATTTAACAAAAAAGGAGCAGAGGATGAGCGTTTATTCTCTTCGTTATACAGCCATTAATATTGGAGCTGCAGTTGGACCGTTAGCCGGCGCCTACTTGGCGAACATTTCTGCCGAGTCAACATTTATCGTCACCGGCTTCATTTACTTTTTCTATGCCCTCACAATAACAGCACTTTTGAGAAGGTTCAAACTTGGAGGCACAGCCAAGATTAACACTAAAGTTACATTTTTTGATGCTTTATCGATTGTAAGACGAGATACAGCTCTTCGTTGCTTGATTGTTGGAATTATTTTAATCAATATTGGTTACTCTCAACTGCAATCAACTTTGCCGATGCACTTAGAAGCTTCACTGGAAAACGGTATTTACCTCTTTTCTGTCCTTCTATCCATCAATGCAGTAATGGTTGTTATTTTGCAAATACCTCTCAGTGCAATCGCTGAAAAGTTCAGGCCGATGCATACCATGGCAGTAGGTGCAATGATTATGGTTGCTGGATTGACAGGCTTTGGATTCGCAGATGGCTGGCTTTTGTGCATTTTTTCCATTACACTGCTGACATTAGGAGAAATTTTAATTTTTCCGGCAAACTCCGTGTTGATTGACAAGCTTGCACCAGATCACCTGCGGGGAATTTATTTTGGAGCCGCACAGTTTCGGAAAATGGGCAATTTTGCCGGTCCAGTTATGGGAGGGTTTCTGTTCAGTGAAGTTGGTGGATCGCTCATGCTGTTGATTGTGGCAGCCATTGGATTATCCAGTTTGATTTTTTTCTCCATGGGCAGCAGATCATCCGGCAAAATGGAAGCACAAAATGTGAAAGGTCTATAGAAAGTAGATTAGTCCTTTTCGATTTTGGTTTGTTTTCTGAATAGCGGCTGGATGTGAGCGGTGATGCCTGTAGACTGGATATACTGGACTAAACCCCCATGAGCAGCGGGTGGGTTCTTTGATGTGTTCTATTTCTCTTGCCATTTTACCGTTTCAACTCTGGTTCCCGAACCTGGACTTGAACTCAAATTGAACTCATCCATCATCGCCTTTACTCCCGGAAGACCTGCCCCAAGTCCTCCCGAGGTAGAATATCCTCTCTTCATGACCTTGCTTAGATCAGGAATTCCACTTCCTTTATCAGTAGAAATAATTTTGATTCCTTTCTTTTTGTTCTGCATCACTATTTGGAATTCAATTTGTCCTGAGCCTGCATATCTATAAATATTTCTAGAGAGTTCAGAGACTACTGTCAAAATTCTTGCTTGATTAGTTAAGCTGAATTGCACTGTTTGAGCTATTTCTCTTCCTGTTTTCCTGGCTGTAATGATATCAGCTTCCTGCCTGATATGGATAACAACCGCTTTATCCATATCTAGTGACGTCCTGCAAATTAACTGGATGCCTTTCTCCTATTTGCATAAAATTTTTCATAGACTCCCCATCCTAGTTATGTATTATTTTCTATCATAAAAAAAAGCCAAAAAGAGGGGAAGATCCCCAACTTTTTGGCTTATGACTAGTTCTTTGCCTAGTTCATTACGGCCACTAGGTGATATTAATACATCGTTGCATGAACGACTGTAGAAACGTTAACAAAAATCACTATGTTTTCATCTTAAACCTATAAGGATTTTGGCTTTTTAACCTACTTCGAAATTTTATTGAAATAGCTTAACTTTCTTATATATATATTTCGATAAATGAAAGGAAATCCCTCTATATTTCTAAACATAGATTTTTCTCCTTTTTTAGACAAAAAATCTCCTGTTCAGGATAAGAACAGGAGTACTCTTGATTATTTAAGTTTATTCTTAATATCCTGCTGTGTAATCTCGCTTCTGATCGTTGCATCTTTAGCAAACTCTTCATTAAATTCTTTATTTCTTGGATATTTGTTTTTTCGTTCGCGGTTATCATTTTTATTTGTCATGTTAGTCATCCTCCTTTCTATACTATCATTTTCATTCTGAGAGTTGTTTATGTACTAAAAGTAAGGGACTATAGATGAAAAACCGGACCTGTCATTTGTTACTTATAGATTTAATACGGTAAAATAGCTAATAGAAAAGAGGGGATCTTCATTGAATATTTTTTTAACTGGCGCCACAGGATTTGTTGGCAATAATTTAGCGAAGGAATTATTAGATGAGGGCCATCATTTATATGTGCTCTGCAGAAATGAAAAAAAAGCCCAGGCGTTTTCCGCAAAAATGCCGACTTCAACAAGGAAAAGGGTGTCCTTTGTAATTGGAGACTTGAGTCAAAACCTTCTGGGACAATCTACTGACGAGATAGAGGAACTAAGAGAAAAGATTGAAGCTATATACCATATGGCTGCCTATCTTTCATTCAATCCAGAAGAGAAGAAAGAAACATTCGATATCAACCTCGAAGGAACCAGGCGGGCATTAGAATTTTCAGAGAAAATTCATTGCAGGAAGTTCCTCTATATAAGTACAGCATACACAGTGGGAATGGAAACCGAAGGAAAAGAAGAACTATATAGTTTAAACAGAAGCTTTGTGAACCACTATGAAGAATCAAAATGTCATGCCGAACATCTTGTCTATTCTTATAGAGATAAAATGGAGATTAACATTCTAAGACCCTCCATCATCATTGGTGACTCAAGGACAGGTGAAGCAGATACAACTTTTGGTGTATACGGACTTATGAAGGCAGCTTCACTGCTCAAGCGTAAAGTCTCAAAAGAAAAAGGGTGGGAAGAAAACACCTATCGTTTTCTCGGAGAAAAAGAATTAAGGATGAATCTAGTTCCAGTCGATTATGTAACAAAAATACTTAAAGAAGCTTTGACATTAGGGGAGAACGGGAAAATTTATAACATTACAGATCCTGCACCTCTTAAACAAAAGGAAATCTTTCAAGTCATAAAAGAAATTTTAGAATTTCCAAACCTTGAGTTGGTGCCTTTTTCCCAAGCGAATCAATTAAGAGAGCTAGAAAAGTCATTGAATGAAGCATTGGCCATCTTTCACCATTACTTCACTCGAGAAATCCATTTTCCGTGTCAAAACACGATCACTTTAATGAAAAGAGCTGGACAAAAACCATTGAATTTAAATGCAGAAAACCTGAAATACATCTTAGGAGGCTATAAAAAATAAACTTTTAGAGCTTTAAAGCATTATAAGGGACTGTCCCTCTTAGTGCTTTAAAGCAGTAAAGCGACATGAGGAGGAATACAGTGCAGCCTTTACCTGATCACTTAAAACAGAATCTTGATATTGTGTTCATTGGATTTAATCCCAGCCTGAAATCCGGGGAAGTTGGCCATAACTACGCAAACCGCAGCAACCGGTTTTGGAAAATCCTTCATCTTTCAGGGCTGACTCCAAGGCAATATGCTCCAGAGGAAGATTCAGACTTACTGAATTTAGGATATGGATTGACAAATATTGTGGAACGGCCGACTAAAGAGGCTGCTGACATTACTAAAGAAGAATATAGCGAAGGAAGAGTCATCCTCAAAAACAAGCTTCAGACCCATTCGCCTAAGATAGCATGCTATGTCGGAAAAGGAGTATATCAACAATTTTCAAGAAAAAGAAAAATCGATTGGGGAGTTCAGGAGGAGCCGGTCGTAGAAGGCGTCGTTGATTTCGTTGCACCTTCTTCGAGTGGCCTTGTACGCATGAAAATCGACGAAATCGTCTCCATTTACAAAGAATTGACCGTACTTAAAGAAGAAACATAATATCACATTTCTGTTCTCAATTTTCTAAAGCAATAATTAAAGCCAAACTCAACAGCTTTTTGAAAAGAAGAAATGACACTTCCATATAGTTGGATTATCGATAGACAGCCAAGGTATTTTCAAAAGCATCAATTTTATGCTTAACCATCTTAAAAGAAGATATGCGTATGGGACTTTCCCTTCTAATATTCATTCATGAGAAGGAATGTTCTGAAATGACCATTATTAAAATTTTTTACTTTCCAAGCACATCGCTTACAAAGTATAGTATGTTTAAGAGAAACATACTCGGTTGTACATGAAAACAGAGAGGAGGAGTTCATGATTAACAGTGAACTTGTTCAATATTTCATCGTCAATAAGGAGTTGGATATGTCGGCAGGAAAAATTGGTGCGCAGACAGCTCATGCGGCAACGATCAGTACGATTGACATACTTTCCGATTCCTCTGCTTTTCCTGAATCACGTGAAACTTTCATTCAGTGGTATAAAACCGGAATGACAAAAATCGTGTTGAGAGGAAGACAGAAGGATTTAGAAAAGTTGGCAGAGAAGGGGTATTATACAGTAATGGACAGCGGAAGAACTGAAATTGAATCAGGTTCTCTAACAGTCGTTGCTCTGCCGCCAATGGCCAAATCTGAAGCGAAAGAAATAGTAGGTAACTTGTCTTTGTTTAAATGAACTTTTTCAATAAACCTTAAAACCCTCGAAATTTAAACAAGGCTCTTTTCTAAAAGATTGTTGTTTTTAAATACTTTTTACCCTTATTCCTTATAGGAAGGGGATTGGAGCGGAGTCGTGCGCCCTTCACTGCAATCTTTTACTTTCAAAGCTGCCACAATCCCTGCGAAAAGAGTCTAAAAAAAATATCGGTTCAAACATGAAAAGCTGAAAGGAGGATTCAGGAATGTTTTCTAGGTTGGACACTGTCACTTTTTTTGTAAAAAATTTAGAAGCGGCCCGTCAGTGGTATCAAGAAACTCTGGAATTGGAAGAAGTCTTTGATGGCGAAAACTATGTGGTTTTGAAAGTAGGAAAGGGAGAAACACCGATTACTATTATGGAAGGTGAAACAGGACCATCCACGGTAAGACCGATCCTTTTTTCCGATGCTATTGAAGAAACTCAATTAAAACTTCAGGGAAAAGGTGTTGAAGTCGGTGACCTGAAAAATGATGGAACCGTAACTTATTTTAGATTTCAAGATCCTGACGGTAATTCTTTCGAAGTTTGCCATTTTTAATTGAGAGATAAGATAGTATATTCACGCTTGGTCTGTAAATAATGGCAGAGCTTACATTTTTTCTTTTCAAAAAAAACAAAAAAGCAGAGCGCGTACACTCTGCTTTTCGATCACCAAAAAGATCTTCTAGGAAAACCTGGATTCATTCCAAACGGACCTGACATACCGTTTCCTTGGTAAGGTGCTCCTCCCATGAAAGGTTGACCTGGCATTCCTTGTGAAGGTCCTGCCTGATACGGTCCATAAGGAAGGCCGGGTCCATACCCGGTGTTTCCGGTACCTTGCATGTATCCAGGATTATAACCTCCTTGAGAAGGATAACCGTTTTGCTGTCCATAGGGATTAAATGGACCCATTTCACCTTGAAATTGTCCACTGCCATTGCCCATCGAATTACCATTCATCGGGTAAGGATTCATAGTCGCCATGTCAGACTGTGGAGAAGGACCGATTCCCGGCTGCGTCCCATACATGTCTGATGAATTCATTCCAGGCTGCGTACCAAACATGTCTGATGAATTCATTCCCGGCTGCATACCAAACATGTCTGATGAATTCATTCCCGGCTGCATTCCATACATGTCTGATGGATTCATTCCCGGCTGCATTCCATACATGTCTGATGGATTCATTCCCGGCTGCATTCCGTTCATGTCTGATGGATTCATTCCCGGCTGCATTCCATACATGTCTGATGGATTCATTCCCGGCTGCATTCCGTTCATGTCTGATGGATTCATTCCCGGCTGCATTCCATACATGTCTGATGGATTCATTCCCGGCTGCATTCCGTTCATGTCTGATGGATTCATTCCCGGCTGCATTCCGTACACGTCTGGTTGATTCATTCCCGGCTGCATTCCGTACATATCTGGTTGATCCATTCCCGGCTGCATTCCATAGTAATCAGAAGGGTCCATGGATGTTAAATAGTCTTCATCAATTCCGGACATCTGCATAGGATTCAGCCTGTATGTGTCACCGCCAGTAAAGTATGATGTCGTCCCATCACAGCACTTACCTGGCATCAGATAAGGATTTTCATTAGTATAACCCTGGTTTGATTGAATAGAATCTGAGTTCATTCCTGGCATAATATATGGATATATATTTTTCACGAAGTAATACCTTCCTTTCAACGTCATCATTTTAAACTTCTTTATCATCCTATTTAGCAAGACAGAACCTGTGCCTATCCAATACAAAATATCCTTAGTATGAAAGGAGATCAGATTGTGAAGCAGAAACTCTCAATTAAATGGATGTTTAGGTTTTCGCTTGTTATGACTTCACTGTTATTCTTGCAAGAAACAAATTGCTGCCTTACAATTCCCAAGACAGCAGCTTCAAGTCCGAACTTTGCAATTAGTCAGCCTTTTATACTTACTTCACCGGATGTGCATATCAGCGAAGAAGGGAGGCAGGAGAGACCTTTGTTTGAAAATATTTTACTTTATCTGATTATATTTATCCCTGTAGTAATTGTTACGATGATTGTGTGGATTTTTTCAAAAGTTTTAAAATTAGCCCAAAAAAAGAATGAAGCTTGATTAACAACAAGCTTCATTCTTTTTCTTGTTAGAAAGCTGCACCCGCTATAATTAAAAGGACGAACAACACTACATTCAGTGCAAAACCGCCGTTAAAACCTCCACCATATCCTCTCATTTTCTCACCTCCAGCACTTTAAATCATCATCTTTTTCTTTTTCGGAATTAAATTTGAAAGAGCTCTTTCCCTCTTACTATAATTGCTGTTCTTTCAATTTGAATGGACGAGCATCTAAGTTCAATAGTTGATTCTATAAATTGGAATTACTAAAATCATTTTTCCATTGTAATAGTCTATTCAATCTTGAGGTCCAAGACATAGTATAGAAGGAAAAACAAAGAAGGAGTGATAGAATTGGATTTTAGAGACGGGGCATCAGTTGAGCATGCCCTAAATAAAATAAACGACAGATTGAACACCCATGAATCAATGATTTTTTCTTTGCAAACCATTGCAGAAAAACAGCAAGAGTTGATAGAAAGAATGTCCGGGAGGGAGTTGAAGCCTCAGAAACGCTCTTTATTAGAAAACATCGATATGGAAAAACTGGTCAAAATCGCAGTGTTTGCTGCTGCTCTTTATACCGAGAATGAAGAAGATACACCTGAGAGTAAATCAATATAAGTAAGGATTGAGAATACCGAAATTATTTTTTATACGGTAACGCACTAAACCACTAAGAGGCACTGTCACTCTTAGTGCGGTGAGGCACTGTCTCTTACTCAACAAAGGAAGCTCAGAGATTAATCTGAGCTTCCTTTTGCTGCAAGAAATGAATTTTTGACTTTCTTGATTGCAGAGAATCCTATTTCTTATTTTCTGGTATTTCTGTTTCACCAAAATCCCTTGCAAGACGTTCCAAATTGGTGATGAGTTCATCATCGGCGAGTGGAAGGCCGTGTCCAACGACAGCCACAGCAGGCTTCAATTCAGTAAGATTTCTTACTGAATTCCAGGCAGCACTCCAATTCATTGTAAAATATTGAGGAGGTCCATGGATTTCCTGCTTTTGAGTCAAAACATCATAAAGTTTTTCTTGCTCAACATTTATGAAGGCATCACCCGCGATTAAAGCTTTGTCACTGTCTCTGAAGAGTGAAATATGGCCTGGTGTATGCCCTGGTGTATGGAGGAATCTCCAATCAGGCAGGACCGGTATTCTTCCGTCTTCTGGAAGAATATTTAAATTGGAGGAAATGTCAATGCTGTGACGCGGAAACGTTGAAGACATTTTTGCCACCAATCCTGATTCTTCTGTATTCGGAGGAGGATAATTACTTTCTCCTGTAAGGTAAGGCTTCTCAGCTGAATGTGCATAAACAGGAACATTCCATTTGTTCAGCACACCTTCAAGTGCTCCCACATGGTCAAAATGCCCATGGGTAAGAATGATTGCCTTACATACACAATCATCACCGAAACGTTCTTGAGCTGCCTTTATTATCATTTCATGAGAATCTGGCATTCCGGCATCGACTAATATAAATTCATTGCTCTCACTTGGATTTCCGATAAAGGCTATATTGACAATTTGAACAGTATAATGGTAAAGATCGGGCAGCACTTCAATTCCCATTCCGCTTGCCACAGAGGTCATTGGCATTTTCTTCATAGTCATCCTCCTTATCTATTTCAGTGGTAGTATCTGTATTTTCACATTGAATATGTGATATTGCGGTAACTATATACCCTATTTTTATAAGAGAATGGCTATCTTTTACAAAAAAATGTTTCTATTCCCGAAATATTGTTTTACTATATATAAGGATAAATAAAAATCGAGGCGGAAACTTTTAATATGAAATCATATTTGATGAACTGTTTGACAAATTATAAAAGTTATAATTTCAATATTAAAATGGCGATCCTTGCCAACTTGTTAACGCAAATTGGTCTCGGAATTTTTATGACACTTTATAATTTGTATCTCAGAGATCTGGGTTACAGTGAACTCACTAACGGAAATGTCATTGCCATGACTGCATTAGCACAAGCTATTTTCCTGGTACCTGCCGGCTTCTTAAGCGACTTATGGGGAAGAAGAAAAGTAATGGCAATAGGTGCAGCCCTTGCTGCTGTGACGCTTCTCGGAAGATCCTTCTTTGAAGGTGAAATGACACTGGTAGTATTAGCGTTCGGAAGTGGAGCATTCATGGCATTCATTCAGGTCTCCATGATTCCATGGCTTGCAGAGAACTCTGATGAAAAAGAAAGAGTGCACTTATTCAGTTTTCATTTTGCGATCATGATGGGTGCCAATGTCATTGGAAATCTTTCAGGGGGAATTTTATCAGACTTCTTATCCTATATCGGCATTGACTCTCTTACCAGTCTGCGTCTTACTTTAATGTTAGGAAGCATTATTTACTTGGCCGGTTTGCAGCCGATCTTCAGAATGAAAGAAGCCGACCGGAAAAAACCTGAAAAAATACTTGATAAGAGTCAGTGGAGAGGGAAGGGAAAGCAGTGGAAACTGGTTTTCCTTTTTGTTGGAGCACAACTGATAATTGGTATTGGATCAGGCCTTGTCGTTCCTTACCTGAACCTATATTTCGCGGATCGATTTCAAACTTCTCACTCTGCTATTGGTTTCATCTTATCGTTAGGTCAGGGAGCTACGGCTATAGCAATGATCATCGGTCCAGCTGTAGTTAATAAAATTGGGGAAGTAAAGGCGGTAGTGTTATTGCAGCTGCTGTCACTTCCATTCTTAATCTTGACCGGAATAACGACCAACCTATATCTGGCCGTCTTCGGGTTTTTATTCAGGCAGGCGCTCATGAACGCAGGAAATCCTATACAAATGGCCCTAATGATGAGAAAAGTTCCTGATGAAAAAAGAGGAATTGCAAACTCTCTGAGCCAGATGGCTTTTTCAGTCGGCTGGGCCACGATGGGACCCGTTTCTACCTTTATTGTAGCAGCTTACGGGGCGTATTGGGGTTATTACATTGTATTTGCTATAACAGGATGCATCTACTTTATAGGCGCGATGTATTTTTTAATCGTCTTCAAAGACAAGAAATCCATAGTAGAAAAACAGCCTGCAGCTGCATCCTAGAAATTTTCCATAATTTCCTGAAATCCCCTGTGTAACATGATAAAATGGTGAGAATACTATATAAAACTATTTTATCAGGAGGAAATACTCATGGAAAACAAACCACTGCACTACGATGGAACCGCAAGAACGGAATCGGATTCAACAAATTCTTTGGAGAGTGCGCAGCCATTCGTGTTAACTCCTGAAGCACGCCAAAACCTTGGCGGAAATCCATATGAGGTAAAAGGTCAGGAATAAAATCTGTACTGAGAAGCTGATCATTCAGCTTCTTTTTTCTTACTTCAAAAATTATTTTCAGAGATCAACCTCATCAATAATATTATTCAAATCCATCTCCTTCTCAAGTTAATGTGACCCTCATGGTTATAACAATCGCAAGAATGCCACTGCAGAAAAAAGGCCATGAGGTTCTTACTGTTTTTAATATTGCCTTTTAATCTTTTGTTTTTATCAAGTGACGATTAACAGCAAGTATTTCGGGTACATAAAATATGTTGGTTCAAAGAATTTATTCTATTGAATAAACAAGAACATAAAAAGTAAAACTAAAGTGTCAAGTTACTTAGAAGGGATGATCAGCATGTCAAAGGTTTTATTCATTACAGCACACCCACAAGATGATACAGAGTCATTCAGTATGGCTGCAGGAACTGCATTTATAGAAACTTATAAACAATCAAATCCATCAGATGAAGTCACTCATCTGGATTTATACAAGGAAAATATCCCGCAAATTGATGTGGATGTTTTTGCAGGATGGGGCAAACTTCAAAAAGGATCAGGTTTTGAAGAGCTTTCTCAGGAAGAAAAAGCAAAAGTGGGAAGACTTTCTGAACTAAGCGAACAATTCGTCTCTGCCGATAAATATATATTTGTCACACCGCTCTGGAACTTTTCATTTCCACCGGTTATGAAAGCTTACATCGATTCCGTGGCTGTTGCAGGAAAAGCATTCAAATATACTGCAGAAGGCCCAGTTGGATTGCTCACTGACAAGAAAGCCCTCCACATACAAGCGCGGGGCGGAATCTACTCAGAAGGCCCTGCAGCTCAAATGGAAATGGGCCATCGCTATTTGGATATTATCATGCAGTTCTTTGGCGTTCCGTCCTTTGAAGGTTTATTCATCGAAGGTCACAATGCTATGCCCGAGAAAGCTCAGGAAATTAAAGAAAATGGAATTGCGCGTGCGAAGGATCTAGCAAAGACATTTTGATGTAAATGCCAGCAGGAAATTCCCTGCTGGTTTTTTGATGTTTCTTAAATAGATGTTCTTATGGGGGCTTGATTTTGACTGGACAGGTTTTGATAGGAGCTGGAGAATAATTTAAGACTTGAAGAGGTTATTAAAGAGATGTTTTGTTAATTCATCATTTTAAATAGTTAGTATTGGATGGAGAGTAAAAAGAGCTATTTGAAGGGGGTTAGAGAGCTTGTGAGGCTTATAAATTTTATCATATAAGGGGTTTAGCCTCAAGGAAGCTTCCTCAGAGACACTTGGGGGATGTTTTTTCCGTGAAGTGTCTTTGAGAATGCTTCTGAGAGACACTTGGACGCTATTTTTACAGCGAAGTGTCTTTGAGAATGCTTCTGAGAGACACTTGGACGCTATTTTTTCCGTGAAGTGTCTTTGAGAATGTTTCTGAGAGACACTTGGACGCTATTCTTACAGTGAAGTGTCTTTGAGAATGCTTCTGAGAGACACTTGGGTGCTATTTTTACAGCGAAGTGTCTTTGAGAATGCTTATGAGAGACACTTGGACGCTATTTTTTCCGTGAAGTGTCTTTGAGAATGTTTCTGAGAGACACTTGGGCGCTATTTTTTCAGCGAAGTGTCTTTGAGAATGCTTCTGAGAGACACTTGGACGCTATTTTTTCCGTGAAGTGTCTTTGAGAATGTTTCTGAGAGACACTTGGGCGCTATTTTTTCCGTGAAGTGTCTTTGAGAATGCTTCTGAGAGACACTTGGGCGCTATTTTTTCCGTGAAGTGTCTTTGAGAATGCTTATGAGAGACACTTGGACGCTATTTTTACAGCGAATTGTCTTTGAAAATGCTTATGAGAGACACTTGGACGCTATTTTTTCCGTGAAGTTTCTTTGAGAATGCTTATGAGAGACACTTGGACGCTATTTTTACAGCGAAGTGTCTTTGAGAATGCTTCTGAGAGACACTTGGGTGCTATTTTTACAGCGAAGTATCTTTGAGAATGCTTCTGAGAGACACTTGGACGCTATTTTTTCCGTGAAGTGTCTTTGAGAATGCTTATGAGAGAAACTTGGACGCTATTTTTACAGCGAAGTGTCTTTGAGAATGTTTCTGAGAGACACTTGAGGTGCTAATTTACAGTGAAGTGTCTTTGAGAATGCTACTGAGTGACACTTGGGCGCTATTTTTTCCGTGAAGTGTCTTTGGGCAAGGTCTTGTAGAACAGAATTTCTCATTAAACCTAAGAAATGGCCTCAGGAAAGTTTCTTGAGCGCGAAACGAAATAGCTTTAAGCTTAAAAGCTCTCACAAAAACGATTAATTCAAAACAACTCACTTAAAGCTCAATTTAATAGCCGGCGAATCAATAATCCCCCGGCTTGAAAATATATTAAGACTGCACAAATTCGGGATCTTGATAGGGATGAGCCACCCAGCCTTCAGATTCAATAAACAGCCGGACCGCCACTACTTGTTTGTCCTCCATTAATGTAAAGAAATGGGGGTTACCCTCAGGAACTGAAATAACGTCTCCAGGTTCCAGCTCAACATCAAAATATCCAGTTTCTCCGCTTCCTTTTATGATGAATATCCCGTGGCCCGCTGTAATGGCACGGACTTCATCCTCCGTATGGGTATGTACCTGCTCAAACTTCTTCAAAAGTTCTTCAATGCCAGGGGTCGCCTCTGAGAGTGACACTACATCCCAGCTCCCGTAACCGCGGCGTTCTGCCAGTGATTTGATTTCACTCTCAAAAGTATCAATGATCGTTTGTTTTTCCTCATCCGTAATCTGACAGCGGTTCTGTAAGTCTTGAGGCAGTTTGGAAATATCCCAATGTTCATAGAGCACTTCTTCCTTTGCCAAAAACTCCTTCACGTTCTCTTCTCCAGAAATGGTTTCACCTGTGTTTCTTATTTTGATAACTGCCATTTTTTGATTCCCTCCTAAAAATTGAGCGCAGCTTGGCGCAAAGTCAGTATTTTTATATGATAGTTAAAAAGAAACTCGTAAGCTTCTAAATGTTTTTTTGCCTCGAATGCACTTCTTCCCCAGACTGTGATTCCATGGTTCCGGATTAACACTGCTCCGCTGTCTCCTTGAATGTGTGGAATTAGCTCACTGACCAATGTAGGGATGTCCGCATGATTTCGAATGATTGGAAGATGAAGTTCTGCGTTATCATCCCACAGTCCAAAAGCCTTAATGATTTCCTGCCCTTTAAATACCACCTTTCCCTCATCTCCATAAATCTCTGATATGACATTATTATCGACCGTATGAACATGGAGGGAGCAGCATGCGTTAGTGAGCTGATAGATTTCTGCATGAAGCAGGGTCTCTGCAGAAGGTTTTAACTGTGTTGGTAGAGCTGGTCGGCCTTCCCGGTCAACCAGCAAAAAATCTTCCCAACTGGTCTTGCGCTTATCTTTTCCGCTGGCCGTCACCAGAAATGTAAGGGGAGAGGAGTCTACCTTTATCGACAAATTTCCGCTTGTTCCATAGAACCAGTCCCGCTCAGCCAATTCCATTTTCACGTCACTTAATTCATTCCACTTCGACAGGTAGTTTTCCATTAAGTTCAACCTCTCTATTTATCTCATTTAAAATGGATATCACTTCACCGAATGTATTAAAAAAACAATAGTTCAATCCTAATTCTTCACATTTAGCGGCGAGAAATTCGTCACAAGCCAGAACAAGGTCTGCCATTTTTGCTCCTTCGAGATCCGTTATTGAGTCGCCAATCACAATAATATAATCACCTTTGTTGGTGTGTTTTCTTATAATACTTGTTTTACAGCAGCCGCAATCATTTCTGCAATGCTCATCACATGGATAGGGCCAGGTGATTTTGATAGTTTCCTCTGAAAAATCAGCGCTATTGCAGTAAATAGTTTCATCAGGGACAATGCCTTCCAGAATCGGCTCTACAAAAAAATCAATTCCTCCGCTGACGATCTTTAAATCTATGTTATTAGGATTGCACCATTCTATAAAATCTTTGAATCCCGGTCTGAGCTGATGGGTCTCCAGCAGGTATCGTATCAGTTCCTCCCGTGAAGAAGAAGGGAGGAGGCAAAACATCTCACTAACGCCTTCTTTAATTGATTTTTTCTGAGCAAGAATCTCATTTTTTATAGAAGTCCACGCGGGTGGTGCAAATTGTTTCATCAACGAGATAATGTTATCTGTAGTAGTAATGGTTCCATCAAAATCACAGTAAATCTTCATTTTTTTCATACCGTTGCTTCGCTCACTCCCCAAAGATCAATAGCTTGCTTTAGTTCAGGTTTGTCAATGGCTGCTTTCTCAAGAGGTATGCCGCTGACGACCGCAGAAATTGCCTGATTGAATGCTTTTCCTCCACCGGTTGCTCCAAGAGGATGGCCATGAATACCCCCGCCAGCATTAATGACAGAATCTTTACCGAAATCTCTGTACAGCAAAGGTGTCAGCCCAGGGTGGATACCGGCAGAAGGGACCGGCAGCGCCTTCTTAATTTGGGTGTCTTCAGCTGTCAATTCTCTCGCTATCCCTAAAGCTGCTTCTTTTTCCAAAGCAACACTTCCATAAGGAGATGGAAAGAGCGATAAATCAGCACCTGCATAACGAAGAAGTTTCCCGAGAAGCAGCTCATGAGAAAATCCATAATACGTTGAAGAAGTAAATGCGCCGCTAACAGCAGGGTGGGCCATGATCGGCAGTCCGATTTCGTTATCTTCTCGAATAGACTGAAGCACATCCAGTCCATAGGCAAATACGTTAAAGAGGAGGAGGTCTGCTCCCGATTCTTTTGCACGTTTGGCCTTATCTTTCAAATCAAACGTTTTTCCGGATAAATTAACGGCGTAGATTGTTCTGTGGCCAGTCTCTGAGTAGACATCGTCCAATACACTCTTGGCCTTGGCAATTCTTTTTGTAAAAGGAGTGAGGGGATTATCAAACAAAATTTCATCATCTTTGACGAGATCTATGCCCCCGAGCGCCTGGTCTCTTAGCTGATCTGAAAAATACTCAAGATCTTTCCCGATGACGCTTTTAAAAATGCTCATTAAAAGGGGAGAGTCATATTTATTAAGTATCCCTCTAATACCATCAATACCGAAGGCCGGACCAGGAAAAGCAGACTTTAAAACCTCTGCAAACTGCAGGTCGACCAGTTTGATTTTTCCATCAAGTGAGAGTTTTCCAAATACGGTAGTCAGGATAGCAGGGAGATCTGTGCTGAAATTGGCTGCAGGATAATAAATTTTGATTAGTCCTTTATTCTCCGCCAGCGCCTCCACCGAAACGACTCGGCCTTTATGACGCTGAAGCTGTTTCTGTTCGAGGCAGGGAAGATCTGTCCATGATCCGACAGTGAGTCCAAGAGCGATACCTTCAGCTTTCTTTTCCAAGTTGTCCGTTGATCCATGGACAATGTAAGCCGCTGTTACGCTTGTCATAGATGAAGCTCCTTTCTAGACGATCTGTATTAAAAACAAAAAACCTCTTCCAGCTGAGGAAGAGGTTTTATTTTTTACAGTAAAAAATAAACTCTTATCTCTCAGCAAATATGCTGCAAGAATTAGCACCGTGCTCTAAAGTCGGTTGCCGGGCATCATCGGGCCAGTCCCTCCGCCTGCTCTTGATAAGAATAGGAATAATATTAATTTTCTTTTAATTCAAAATGGATTATGACACTAGTCTGAATTGTTGTCAATTATTTTATGTGAGTTTTACTTTAACTTAGCACTAAAAAAAATCTACACAGATGGGAACGACAGAACAACACAACACGTTAAAAATAAGCTTACTGTTTAAAAATCCCCAGCTCCCCGATCCGTCTAACAGCCTCGGCAAGAACTTCTTCTTCCTGCAGCAAGCCGACCCTGACATAACCCTCACCGAATTTACCAAATCCGGTTCCCGGAGCAACTGCGACATGTGCTTCTTCTAACAATTTTTTGAAAAAGGTCTCTGAGGTAAATCCATCAGGGACAGGAAGCCATGCAAAAAAAGATCCTTTTGGAGGTTCGACATTCCAGCCAATTTCTTCTAGTCGATCTATCAGGAAATTACGTCTAACTTCATACAGAGAAACAAGCTCTTGGACACATTCTTGAGAGGCGGTCAGTGCAGTGGCAGCAGCTTCTTGAACCCCTCCGAACAGGCTGACATGCAAGTGATCCTGCAGCAGGTTTAAGGCAGCGATAACACTGGGGTTTCCCACAGCAAATCCAACTCTCCAGCCTGCCATATTATAGGTTTTCGACAAAGTATAAATTTCGATTCCAATATCCTTTGATCCTTTTGTCTGAAGAAAGCTTAATGGTTTTTCTCCATCAAAACCGATTGCTCCGTAAGCGAGATCATGTACGACGCAGAGATCATTTTTTTTGGCCAAACCCACTGTTTCTGAAAAGAAGTCCTCAGTGGCAATGGCACCTGTAGGATTGTTCGGGTAGTTCAAGAACATCAATTTAGCCTTCTGTAGTGCCTTTTCATCAATTTGAGAATAATCGGGAAGGTACTCATTGCTTTCATGTAAAGGCATAGAAACCATTTCTGCTTTTGCCAGCGATACTCCTGACCAATAATCCGGATAGCCGGGATCCGGGACAAGGGCAATGTCACCTTCATCGAGCAGGCACTGGCTGACTTCGATCAAACCTGCTTTTCCTCCGAACAGTACAGCCACTTCGGTTTCAGGATCAATGTCTACGTCGTACTCACGTTTGTAAAATTCTGCTGCCGCTTTTTTGAAAAAAGGATAGCCTCGAAAAGGAGAATATTTATGGAACAGGGGATTCACGACAGCTTCTTGTGCTGAATGAACGATATGTTCAGGGGTAGGCTGATCGGGATTTCCCTGAGCTAAATTGATCACATCATGGCCCTCAGACGTCACTTTATTCACGTCTTTAACAAGTTTCGCAAAAAATTGCTGAGGGAGATCTTCTAACATTTGAGACTGTTTGAAAGTTTTCATAATACGCTCCTTTTGAAGTATTCTTGAAATTCTAGTAGCTTATGTTATATGGTTAATGAAAAAATGTCCAGCGAATTTACTGAATATTTCGAGGAGGGGTACTATGGGATTAAGGATAGCATGCTTGCAGATTGATATACAGTATGGAAAACCGGAAGAGAACAGGAAAATTGTTACCCGAGAATTTCAGCGATTATTTGAAAAAGGAGAAGAACATGATGTTGTGGTTCTTCCTGAACTATGGACCACAGGTTACGACCTGACAAGGTTGGATGAAATTTCTGATGACGAGGGCAAAAAGTCGATTGAATTTCTTTCACGTTTGTCCAAAAAATATAACACGAATATCGTCGGTGGTTCTGTCGCTAAAAGAAGCGGAGAAAATGTCACCAATACACTTTACACTTTCGACCGAAATGGCAATCTCTTAGGTGAATACAGCAAGGTCCATCTGTTTAAGCTGATGGACGAACATCATTACCTCTCTGCAGGAAATAACAGTGGAGCGATGACAATAGAAGGCGTTCCTTCAGCGGCATTTATTTGCTACGATATCCGATTCCCCGAATGGATGAGAACTCATACAACGGGTGGAGCGGAAGTGCTGTATGTTGTTGCCGAATGGCCCTTGGCCCGAGTCAGCCACTGGCGGACACTCCTGCTTGCAAGAGCCATCGAGAATCAATGCTACATTGTTGCCTGTAATCGCAGCGGAAGTGACCCTAATAATGAATTTGCCGGACACTCCATGATTATCGATCCATGGGGCGAGATTATTGCCGAAGCAGGTGAAGGAATTGAAGTCATCTCTGCTGAACTAGACTTAGATAAAGTAAAGCAAGTAAGAAAACAGATTCCAATTTTCCAGGACAGAAGGCCAGAACTTTATTGATGAACTGAGTCTGACTTAAAAATACTTCACTTGGGAAGAAGTGTGGTACCGTGTTTTAGGATGAATTTCAAGGATACTTTGTCGAAAAAAAGCGCTCAGGAGTCTCTCAGAACCTTGCTCAAAGACACTTCACGAGGAAATCAGCGCCCAAGTGTCTCTCAGGATCTTTCTCAAGAACACTTCACTGAAAAAACTGAGCCCAAGTGTCTCTCAGGACCTTTCTCAAAGACACTTCACGAGAAAAACAACGCCCAAGTGTCTCTCAGGATCTTTCTCAAGAACACTTCACGAGTAAATCAGCGCCCAAGTGTCTCTCGCGACTTTTCTCAAAGACACCTTAAAACCAAAACTTGCCCACTCATCAAAAAAAAGCTAAAAAAAAGAACTCACAAAAAAACTGTTGACAATTCATCACAAACCTTGTTTAATGTTCATCAGTAATAATAAAAATGTTCCGAAAAATCAAATACAACATTCTCTTATCAAGAGTAGGCGGAGGGATTTGGCCCGATGAAGCCCAGCAACCGACTGTAACCAGTGCAGACTGGAGCGTTATTTAAACGCTGGCAACCACCTTGCAGCACGGTGCTACTTCCAACAGAAAGGATATCTTTCTGGCAGATAAGAGGTACGAAGCCTTATTCATGTCTTCAAGCCTCTTTCTGAATGAAAGGGGCTTTTTACTATGCTAAAAAGCTTTGTAAAAGAGGAGGAATATATATGGCAATTGCAAAGATGACGGGTTATTATCCCTTAACTGAAAACAGTGCCCTGCTGCTGGCAAAAAGACTGAAATTCTTTTCCGACAGTGAAGAACTTGTCAGCACGGAAATTGGTGATGGAAATCTAAATTATGTTTTCAGAATCGCGAGCAAGACTCAAAGCAAATCAATTATCATCAAACAAGCGCTTCCTTATGCGAAAGTGGTCGGAGAAAGTATGCCGCTTACACTTAAGCGTGCTCAAATTGAGAGCAATGCACTGAAAAAATACAGTGAATTCACTCCCGAGTCTGTTCCTAAGGTATTTTATACCGATAGTGACCTTGCCGTGACCATCATGGAGGATTTATCTGATTACAAGATTTTGAGAAAAGGGTTGAATGAGGGAGCAGCCTACCCGCATTTAGCTGAACATGTGGGGGCCTATCTGGCAAAAACTCTTTTCTTCACCTCCGACTTCGGGCTGAACGGAAGGGAAAAGAAAGAGCTCGTCGGTCAATTTATCAATCCTGAGCTGTGTAAAATAACAGAGGATTTAGTGTTTACAGATCCATTTTATGATTACGACAGCAATGATTTTGAAGAGGAGCTCAGAGAGAAAGTGGAAGCTCTGTGGCAGGATCACATCCTGAAATTGGAAGTTGGAAAACTAAAAAGAAAGTTTTTGACACAGGCAGATGCTCTTCTTCATGGAGATCTTCATACAGGAAGTATTTTTGTAAAAGAAGATAAAACGAAGATTATTGATCCTGAATTTGCTTTTTATGGACCTATCGGATTTGATGTGGGTCAATTTTTCGCTAATATTCTTCTCAACGCTCTTTCAAGGGCGAAAGAAGATCAAGCTTCAAGAATGATCATCATTTCAGAAACATGGAACGCTTTCTGCAGGGAATTCACGAAGCTATGGCTTGACCATAACCAAGAGACCTATTCCACGACAGCCGGGTACCTGGACCATATTCTGGCTGAGATTTTTGAAGATTCAATAGGATTTGCCGGCTGCGAAATCATCCGCCGTACAATTGGACTCGCACACGTTGCTGATCTCGATGGGATAGAAGATTCAATTCAGCGATTAAAGGCAAAAACGGAAGCAATTGATCTTGGAAGAAGATTAATTTTGGGGAGAAAAATCATTACAAAGCCTGAACAACTCGCACTTTATTAAGGGGGAAGAGCATGACAACCGGGATAACAACCATACGATCGGTTCAATGGAGGGGCGATCATATCCTATTATTGAATCAGCAAAAACTACCACATACCACTGAATACATCAAGCTTGTTACCATAGAAGAGGTTTGGGAGGGCATCCACTCTTTGAAAGTACGGGGAGCTCCTGCAATTGGCATCACGGCAGCATTCGGTCTTGCTCTTTGGGCACAATCTTTTCCGGAGAAAGATAACTTTTTGGGATTCTACTATGCTCTAGAAGACAAGAGGAGCTATTTGGAAAGCTCGCGTCCAACAGCTGTAAATCTTGCTTGGGCTCTTGCCAGGCTCTTAAAACGTTTCTCTGAAGCATCTACCGTTGAGGAAGGTAAATCGCTTCTTCTTGAGGAAGCACTGACCATAGCGAAAGAAGATGAACAAGTCTGCCGGTTGATCGGGGAACACGGTGCAAAGCTGTTCAAAGAGGGAGATGCTGTTCTTACTCATTGTAATGCAGGCGGAATCGCCACAGCAAGGTATGGAACAGCTCTCGCCCCTTTTCATATTTCAAAAGAAAAAGGAATTGAATTGAAGGTCTACGCTACAGAAACAAGACCTGTGCTTCAGGGTGCACGTCTGACGGCATGGGAGCTGCTGCAGGCTGAAATAGATGTCACTCTTATAACCGATAGCATGGCCGCCCACACCATCGCAGAAAAAAATATCTCTGCAATTATAGTAGGAGCTGATCGGATTGCAGCTAATGGAGATACCGCCAATAAAATCGGAACACGAGGACTTGCAATTCTGGCACAGGCATTCAATATTCCTTTTTACGTAGCTTCTCCTTTGTCGACAATCGACTTGGCGATAGAGACAGGGGGTGAAATACCGATCGAAGAAAGAAACCCTGAGGAGGTCTCACATATAAACGGGGTGGAAGTTGCAGCCAAAGGAGTGAACGTGTATAACCCAGCCTTTGATGTGACACCTCATGAGTACATTTCGGCCATCATCACTGAAAAAGGGATTCTTAAAGGAAATTACAAGGAAGAGCTGGCTGCTATTAAATAACCACAGAGGATTCTCGTACAAAACAGCTTTGTTTGTACAGTGAACCTCTGTGTCAACTCTTGTACGGCTAACCATAAGTAAAGAGCTCTTTTCTAAAAATTAGTTGATTTTACATACTATTTTCACTCTTCCACTCGAGGTAAGGGTATCTTCTTTACATGCGTGTAACCTTCTGCGGGACTAACAGGCAGTCCAGTTTCATGGCCCAGCAGTGCGAAGTAGTAGTGCGACTAGAGCCGAAATCCTTATTTTTTTATCGAAAACAGTATAATATAAAGAAAAAACAAGGTATAGTGATGCCTAAAAAGCGATATGAAAATTTAGATGAGGTCAGCAATCACAAAACTTTTAAAGAACTTATGAAGTGGATGAAGGAGAGGCGCGCAAAAACAAAAGACCTGATTACACAGATTCCACAAGCAAAGAGTAAAGAAATAGATCAACTTCAAAGCAATCGCACTTCTCCTTCCATAACATGGATCGGGCATGCTACGTTCTTTATTCAGTTAAACGGCTTGAACATCCTGACCGACCCAGTGTGGGCAAGACGGATGGGAGCAGGAAAAAGATTGACACCCCCCGGTATAGATTTGAGGGACATGCCGGAGATAGATATCGTTTTAATCTCTCATGGACATTACGATCATTTGGATTTTGCAACAATTAAAAAGCTTAAAGGAAGTCCCTGCTTTTATATTCCACACGGTTTGAAATCTGCCTTTTCAAGACGAGGCCTAAAGAATGTGGTAGAAGCAAATTGGTGGGATCACTTTGAAATAGAGGGAGTGACATTGCACTTTGTGCCTGCTCAGCATTGGACAAAACGGACAATTACCGACACTAATACGTCCCATTGGGGAGGCTGGGTCATGAACACAGTTGACAATGAGAAATCCATTTACTTTGTCGGGGATACTGGATACTTCAGAGGATTTAAGGAGATAGCTGAGAGGCTTTCACCACAAATTATTTTGATGCCAATCGGCGCCTACGAACCGGAATGGTTTATGAAAGACAGCCATATCAATCCTGAAGATGCCATAGACGCCTTTAAAGAAATGAATGGTGGAATGTTTATTCCAATGCATTACGGCGCATACCGTCTGGCAGATGATACAGGACCGGAAGCGCTGGAAAGGCTGCTGTCTGCGTGGCAGAGGAAGACAATCGAAGAAGAAAAGCTAAAAGTGCTGGATATTGGTGAAACACTTTGGCTCGATTAAGAAATGGTACAAGATTATCTCTCAGCCTTCACACTAAGGAACCCATTTTCTCCGTAAATTAATCGCCACTATTTATCTTCTTTTGAATATATATGTAGTAGGTTTAACAAAAGGAGGTACGTTTTTATATGGCAGTAGTTAAAGCTCCGGAAGCACACGTAAAACTATTGGCGAGATTGATGAGGGCTGAAGCGGAAGGTGACGGGCGGCTTGGAATGCTGACGGTTGGAAATGTCTCTATCAACAGAGTTATTTCAAACTGTCTGGACTTTAAAGACCTTCGCACCATTGAAGATATGGTATATCAGCGTCCTGGAGGATATGAAGCTACAATTAAAGGATACTTTTATCAAAGAGCCAGAGAAAAAGATATAGGACTCGCAAGGCAGGTCATCAGGGGCTGGAAATACCACCCTGCCTCTTATGCTCTTTGGTTCTACCGGCCGGAAGGGGATTGTCCTCCAACCTGGTTCGATCAGCAGAACGTAGGAAGATACAAGTCCCACTGTTTCTTTGCACCAACACAGAAAGATTGTCCACAGGTATATTTTTAAAGCAGTCAATTAAAAGAAGTGAGGCTTGCGGCAGAAACCACAAGCCTTTTTTGAGTTTAAATTTACAACAAATAATTTTTCATGTCAAAGTTTACGAATTTTCTCCGGGGATATGATATAACTAATATTGAATAGACTTTAGGAGGACCTTAAATGCTTACTAAATCACTAAAAGCTTACATAGAAGAAGAAAAGCAGGATAACAAGATTGCCCTGTTTTCAGATGAACGTATATTCGCCTTGGAGAATGGGCTGCTGCCTGATGGAACTTCGGTAGAACCATTGGATGATGCTGTTCGATTTAACGACTCTTTGATCGAAAGAGTGAACAAGGAAACGGAGGAATTAGTCAAAACAGAAGAAACTCCTCAATTTCTTGAAACACCCGTCAATTTCGTGAAGCAAAATCTTCACGAGTTTCTGTTCATCGACAGCAAATGGTTCGAAATCATTAGAATTGATGGACTGACATTGGAAATCGATGATGTGTTTGGGCACTATAGCGTACTGACAGGATTAAAGTTACAAAAGAAAACCGCTAATGATCTTAAAGCCGCCTTGGCAGCGAAACTTCATGGAGAAGATAAAGTTCAGCTTATGTGGAATGACAGTGATGGATTATTTGACTTGAATCTTTCCATCGATAAGCTTGACGGTTTTAATGAAAATGAATCACTTGGAAAGAACCTTCAGTTGATTTACCATTTCTTTTTTAGCGTGTTAAAGGAATTAGAAGCTTTGAATAAGTAATTTTAATTGTTTGCAAGATAATGTAAATTACTCATAACCACCAGTGTGAACTGGTGGTTTGCTCTGCGGCTGGAAACCTCTCTTACCGGGCTCGGTCTATAAGGCCCGCTTTATGATTTTCTCCAGCAATGTAATTCCTATAAAAAGTTTTTGATAAATAAGGGGAGAAATTCCGCTTATTTAAGAAATCGCACGAAAAATAGCTCATTTAAGCGGAAAATTTCCCCTTATTCTCTTAAAAGCTGTGAAAATGGTTCATTTCTCTGTCCTTAAGCGGAAAAATTTCGCTTATATACCCCAAATCGATTATAATCAACAGCTTAACCGGAAAATTTCCGTTTATTTAGGTCGAATTATTCATGTCCTTCACAAGGCATAACTCTTACTAGAATGGAATGGGATGATAGGGAAAACCTGCTTATCCTATTATGAAGGAAGATTTCTTTATACCACGCTATAGTTCTAAGGAACCCCCGGCATAGCCAGGGGTTTACAAGGTCATTAAAAACCTAATGAAGAGGACGAAATCATAATTGATTTCGTCCTCTTCATTAGGTTCTTTTCGCAAAGATTACGAAAAGAGAGCATATTTTATACAATCAAACTAAATACATATCAGCTATCGATCTATTTTTAATAAATCCAAGGTTCTCATAAAATTTAATTGCAGGATTATCCTTAATTACAGCTAAACGGGTAGCTGGGTATTTCCTACTGGAAATGTTGATAGAATGAGTTAATAAAAATCCTCCAAGACCCCTATGTTGATGTTCAGGATCAACAGCTAAGCTCATGATAAGAGGGTAGTCTTCAAATTCCATGTGCAGACAGACACCTACTATGTTGCTAGTCCGCTTATCTATAATAACCCTTGAGCACTCATCCATGATGTTATTTTTTTGATGTTTTTCAATGAATTCCTTTATATGCAGAACATAATCCTCCTTGGTTCCAATTTGTTTATAAGCTGGGTTTGCTTTGTAGGATTTCATTATTAAACTGGCAATATCTCTTGTATCCCCGCTGATAATGGATTTGGATAAATAACCTTCAGGAAGCACTGCCTCTAGCGATTGTGTAGGCCGAATCATCCAAAAATTAACTTCTTGAACCTCACATCCTTTTGCTTCATAGGTTGAAACGTGCTCTTCAACAATCTCTCTAACGATGATTTTCTCTTCGGTCTTCGATACTTTTTTTAAATACGTTAACAGCTTGTCGACCAGCCCTTCATAATTATCATAAGGAGGAACAACAAATAAATCTGATATGAAATTAGGTTTTAAGAATACTCCGCCAATAATACTTTCATCTTTAATAATTAAATAGCCACAATCAAATATGGAGGCAATTTCTATCATTGCCTCTGATGACCTTTTGAAAAAGTAGTCTGCATACTTTTGTCCATAATAAATGGAATAGTACTGAACGAATTCTTTGGGTTCTTGATAAACTAATCTTAATCCGTCCTCTAAATCAATACGTTCTTTTAAAGATTGACCTTGCTTACTCATAGGATTCTCCCATCTTCTTCAGCCTACTGCGAGTAGGTTGAAGACCTTAACTTTAAAACTCACAGTCTTATTTTACCATATTATTCTAATAGTTGACTTCATGTAAAAAAGCACTCTCATTCACACGGTGACTTTGAAGGTCAAGATGTGAAAGAGGATGCTAAATGTGACACTATTTCGTACAGTTTTCTTATTAATGATGAAGAAAAAGAGCTAAGAGCTTCTAAAATAAATAAGCAATCTACCCCTTTTTGAATAGCTCTTTTCGTAAATATTGTTGCTGATTGAAGAGAAGTTGATTTCCGCTCCAGGCGCCCGACTCCGCGGGGCGTGCGGTGAGCCTCCTCGGCTTCGCCTGCGGGGTCTCACCTGCCCGCTAGTCCCGCAGGAGGTCGTACGCCTTCCACTCCAATCAACGCTCTCAAAATAGGGGTGTAAAAACCACAATCTTTTAGATAACAGCCAAAGAAAAAGATGCTCTCCCAAATTTAAGATAAGACGCTTAGTATTCGGGGATGTCCGAAAGCAACAATGTATGCAAAAACAGCCTTTTTAATATAGCTGCTCCTATCCACAGAATCCCACTATATTTTCCACCGAAATGTTAACGACATGACCTTTTTCATAAACTCTTCAAAGGTAAAGTCCGGGCCTTTTGTCTGATTAAACCAGGTCCGCACGGTTTCCATTAGCCAGGAAGGAACAGGCTTGCCATTAATATAACGATAATATTGCAGGTATCCTTTCTTTAAATACTCCCAACGCTTGTCATTTCCTGGCATGGCATATTCCGATACGTCAATGATTTTCACCTTTCCATGCTGCAGAAGGATATTCTTTAGATGCATATCTCGCGGATTAAGACCGCAATTCCGAATGTGGCTCCTTGCCTGCTCAACTTCTTCAATGACAGAGGGAGGGATTAAGATACCGCGCAGCAAACAATCGTAAAGAGTTGTTCCCTCCTCGAAGCTCAGCACAAGAAAGTTCTCCCCGCTGCCGACTTTCTTGGAAAAGTAAGAAGAGGAACCAAGTTCATCATATACTCCTTCTTCAATCGACTTTTTTTCAACTCTTTCAAGTGCATATACCTTGAAAGCCAGATGGGGAAAAAGCATCGAACGGAAAACAGCTGCGTCTGTACCTGTTCCTATTAAAAGAAGACCTTCCGAATCTCCATCAATGGAAACGGGATTATTTTCAGGATTCGCTCTTATATCAAGTTTATTTAAAGAGGGTATTACCGACATCCAATCTCCCTGCATGAAGTTCACTCCTCAATTCTTTCTACTATTATAGTATAGTATAAGAAAAAGAATGAAATGAGGAAAATGATGTTTATCCCAAAAGAATTTAAAGTAGAAGATCAGGAGCAATTACTGAAGTTCATAGAAGAGAACAGTTTCGGCATTCTATTTTCTAATGATGAGGAAGGACCTAAAGCAACCCACTTGCCCTTCATTCTCGTTCATAAAGAAAAGCCCGAGCTAATAGGGCATATGGCCAAAGCGAATCACCAGTGGAAAACCTTGAGTGAAACGAAAGCATTGGTCGTGTTCTCAGGACCACATTCTTATATTTCGGCCTCATGGTATAAAGAGAAAAAGAATGTACCGACCTGGAACTACGTGGCCGTTCATGTTCAGGGAACGGTAGAAATAATTGAAGAAGAAAATGAACTGTTGTCCATCCTTAAACAATCGGTGAATTTCTACGAGA
Organism: Bacillota bacterium; assembly: GCA_051750065.1. Classification (GTDB taxonomy): domain Bacteria; phylum Bacillota; class Bacilli; order Bacillales; family Bacillaceae_B; genus Rossellomorea. The sequence goes on along the minus strand of JBNJJI010000004.1, from coordinate 251,901 downwards.
AGGAATATGACAACCCCTGGAAGATGGAACATGAACCAGAGACAGTAGAACGCTTGATAAAAGGAATTGTTGGCTTCAAAATAAAAATAGAGGTGCTGGAAGGAAAATGGAAACTCAATCAAAATAAGAGCAAAGAAAACAAAAAGAACGTAATTGAAAATCTAAGAAGTCAGGATATCTACGACTCTCATAAGATTGCAGACTTAATGGAGAAAGAATAGAAATAGCCCCAGCGCTATCCATACAGAGAATTGAAATAAATTACGAAAAATATAATACCTTAGAAATCTCTCCTTAAGATAAAGCGAATTTTATAAAAGAGTTAGAAAAGAGGAATACCAAAATAAAAATTATATGATTACTTAAACTGAGGAGATAATAAAGATTAACTTATGCTAAAGATGAATAAAAAATCGTGCAGGTGTTAAAGCGGTATGAGTAATGGGCAGCATGAAAAGTTTTATAAGCAAAAGATCCTGCCTTCAGGAAATAAACCTGCAGATTCTACTCACTTCAAAGAGAAAATACATTTCCTCTTCTGAAATCAACCATAACTTCAAGTGTTTCCCACTGAATTTTCGAATAATAACCTTGGATTCCAATTGCAGCAAGAAATTTTTTCCTTTATACTGTAATTTAGAGATGTAAAGGAAAGGAAATACAAAATGTCATGTGGAAAATCTTGTAATGGTGCTCATATTTTAATAGAATGCCTCCCTGTCTAAACTTGCAGTAGAAGCACGTCTATTTATCATCATTAACAAGGGCAGCTTAGTGTCACATCTTATGCACTAGTGGATACCTTTGTATCCGCTTTTTTGTTGTAAAAAGCTTACATCTCTAAAACACCTCTGCTCAAATTCAGGAGGAATTTATATGACAGAATTAAAAGGGAAGATAGCGATTATTACAGGAGCCAGCCGGTCTAAAGGAATCGGGGCAGCCATTTGCCGTTCACTTGCTGAAGCAGGAGCGGATATATTTTTTACACATTGGCCGGCATTCGATAATGAGGCAGGTAATGGAGCAGAACCTGATTTTCCAGAGTTCTTCATGCACGAACTGCAAAATATAGGGGTCCGATCCGCTCATCTGCAAGCTGATCTAAGCAGGGAAGAGACTCCTAAATTGATATTAGATGAAGCTGAGAGAACGTTGGGATCACCCTCTATTCTCATTAATAATGCTACCTATGAGTCGCAGGCTGACTATAAAACATTAACTAGAGAACTCCTGGACAAACATTTTAGAGTCAATAACAGCGGGACCATTATGCTGTCATTGGAATTTGCCAAAAGATATGAAACAGTTTTCTCCGGATCCCAAGACGGGAGGATTATCAACTTGGTCTCTAAAGGACCCGATCCTAATAACCTTGCTTATATTGCTACTAAAGGATTGTTGATTGGAATCACCGAACCTCTCGCCGTTGCTTTAGCTCCAGCAGGCATAACAGTGAACTCAGTGGACCCCGGCCCTACTGATTCCGGCTGGATGAATGACGATATCAAGAATAACTTGCTTCCTTTATTTCCATCAGGGCGCATAGGTGTACCAGAAGACGCAGCTCGATTAATAAAGTTTCTTGCGAGCGGGGATGGCGGCTGGATAACCGGCCAGACCATTAAATCAGAAGGCGGATACATTGGAAGATAAGTAATTTTCAGAGTCTACTATGGCCTTTCAGTAAGGCTGCCCTCGCTTAAATTGTTGCTTTCGGAAAAATCCCAAGGGTCGGATTTCCCCCTTGATACTAGGTTCTTTCTCTCTGAAAAGGAAGAGCAGCTCTTTTCTATCTTCCTTACCAGGGTTTATCTGGTGAATTAGGGTGAGTATATTCGAAATTCATATTAAATAGCAACAAAGTTTACGAAAAGAGTCTTTAGTAAATCTCTCCAAACCTATTATATTCCGGTAAGAAAGACTGATCTCAATATCAGAAAGAGTAATGGAATCAGTGGATAGCCGAATGATTAAATTTTAGGCCGCCCCCTACAAAAAGGCAGGAGGAAGCAAATGGTTATACGCATTGAAAAAGCCGTCATTTCTGACGCGGAGACATTAACTGCTATTATGAAAAGAACATTTGATGAAGAAGCCAGAAGATGGCTTTCTCATCAAGAAGATATTGTAGATTATAATATTAAGCCGCCAGGTTATTCATCCATTGGAATGACAAAGTATATGATCAATGAATTGGAATACTACAAAATCATAATGAATGAACAACTTGTCGGCGGTATCATTCTGACGATTTCAGGAAATTCTTACGGCAGGGTAGACAGGATTTTCATTGCACCGGAACAACAAGGAAAAGGAATAGGGTCAACAGCCATCAGATTCATCGAGGATAGGTATCCCAATATCAGATACTGGGATCTTGAAACATCAGCAAGACAGCTGAATAATCATTATTTTTATGAAAAGATGGGGTATAAATCTGTCTTTCAATCAGAAGACGAGTATTGCTATAGAAAAGAAACTGCGGAAAATGGTAATAATTCCGTAAATATATTTGAAAAGCGTGACATGGCCGCTTCTGAATTTTACAGTGTAAATTTAGAGGGCAGCTACTTCAGTAACAACAATATGGAAAGAACCAGCTTTAGCAATTGTAATTTGAGCCATTCTCGTTATCAGAATATCAATCTTCGAAACACCCTTTATGCTGATCTTAATTTTTCAGGGAGCAGATTTATATTTGTCGACCTGGCGGGTGTTACTTTTGAAAATACTACCTTGGGAAATGAAGGCAGCCAAGTACATTTCAAGAGCTGTGACTTAGAAGGAACCAACTTTACAAACAGTTCACTCCGGAATGTTGATATTAAGGATTGTAACTTGTCTGGTATGAAAATCAACGGAATATTGGTAGAAGATCTTCTTGCGTCATACTATAAAGTGAATCCGATGAATTAGCTATGTTAAAGATCAGAGATCAGTCTCTGATCTTTTTTATGCTTCAAAATCCTTCAAATTCACATTTTAATTTCTTATTGAAATACTAACGTGATGAAGTTTAAAAGTCAGAATAATCAATACGTTGAACGTTTCTGAAAGAAAATGAATTTTTATGATTGAATTATGTAAAGGCTTACTTTATAATGAAGTTACTTCAACGTGAATTGGAGGATGAAAATGCTTACACCTGAAAGACAAAATATCATTCTTTCTCTTTTAAAAGAAAAAGGCGTGGTAAAACTTCAGGAAATCATCGAAGGAACCAATGCCTCTGAATCTACTATCAGACGTGATCTGATTCAAATGGAAGAAGATAAGAAATTGAAACGTGTTCATGGTGGAGCTTCTTTATTGCAAGGAAAACGAAGCGAGCCCAGCATGTCTGAAAAAACATCCAAAAACCTTCAAGATAAAATCAATATAGCTAAGGCAGCCGCATCCTATATCCAAGATGGTGACTCTATCTTCCTGGATGCCGGAACGACAACGCAGCAAATGATCTCTTTCTTGGAGCAAAAGAAATTAACCGTCGTCACCAATGGGACCAACTTAATAGAACCTCTTCTGCAAAAAGGAATTTCTACCTACCTGCTTGGAGGCATGGTAAAAGGTTCGACCAGGGCGATTATCGGAAGGGCTGCACTCCAAACCCTGAAAACGTATCGCTTTGACAAATGTTTTATTGGAACCAATGGGGTGGATCTCGATTATGGCTATACGACACCTGATCCTGAAGAAGCTCTTATTAAACAAATGGCCATCGAGCTTTCTCAGGAAGGATTTGTACTTGCAGATCATTCAAAAATCGGTGAAGTTTCATTCAGCAAGATAGCAGATTTAGAAGAAGCCGTCTTGATCACCGATCAGTCCAGCGAAAACATTCAGAACTACCAGCAGCATACTTCAATAAAGGTTGTGACAACATGATTTACACACTTACTTTAAATCCCTCTATCGATTACTTTGTAACCGTTGATAACCTGTCGTTAGGAGAAACGAACCGAACAGAGCATGAAGACAAAGCTCCGGGAGGAAAAGGAATTAACGTTTCAAGAGTTCTGACTTCTTTGGGAATAAAAAACAAAGCGCTCGGATTCATTGGAGGTTTTACAGGTCAGTACATCCTTGATGAATTGAAGAAAGAAAACATCGACACTGATTTTGTTGCCGTGGAGAAAGACACCCGCATCAATATTAAGCTTCGTGGAGAACAGGAAACTGAAATCAATGGCATCGGTCCAGAAATTTCATCAGAGGCTATCCGCCACTTAACTTCGCAATTGGAAGTTCTTAAAGAAGGAGATGTCCTTGTATTGGCAGGCAGTATCCCTTCTTCAATGACAGGCGATTATTATGAGCAGGCCATTAATCAGGTGAAGTCCAGAGGAGTCCATGTCGTAGTGGACACGACAAAGGAAAAACTGCTTAACGTCTTGAAGTACCAACCTTTTCTAATTAAACCAAACCAGCATGAGCTTGGAGACCTTTTTGATGTTTCCATTAACAGTAAAGAAGAGGCCATTCCATACGGGAAGAAGCTAGTCGAAATGGGAGCTCAGAATGTCATTGTCTCGATGGGCGGAAAAGGGACTCTTTATTTTAATAATAACGACGCCTTCTTTGCGCCTGTTCCTCCTGGAAAGCTGGTTAACTCTGTGGGAGCTGGAGATTCAGTTGTTGCCGGTTTCGTTGCAGCTTACGAGCAAACAGGAGATGCATTAAAAAGCTTTAAATATGGAGCAGCAGCTGGAAGCGCCACCGCCTATTCTTCTGGATTTTGCACGAAAGAAACGATAGAAGAGCTTTTGAAACGAATAGAGATAGAGCCTATTATAGGGAGGGAATAACAATGAGGATTACAGAACTGCTTCAGAAAAACACCATGATCCTTAATTTGAAATCGGCGTCAAAAGCGAATGTCATCGATGAGCTGGTAAGAAAGCTCGATGATGCAGGAAAGTTGAATGACCGTCAAGCCTACAAGAAAGCGATACTGGTAAGAGAAGAACAAAGCACTACTGGAATCGGGGAGGGAATAGCGATTCCACACGCCAAGACAGCCGCAGTCAAATCTCCTGCTATCGCATTCGGGCGCTCTATTGATGGAATTGATTATGAAGCATTGGATGGACAGAACAGTCATTTATTCTTCATGATTGCCGCTTCAGAGGGAGCAAATAATGCACATTTAGAAACCCTCTCACGCCTTTCATCTTTATTGATGGATGATGCATTTAGAAAGAAATTAATGAATGCTTCTGATGAAGAAGAGGTTCTTCGATTGATTGATGAAAAAGAAACAGAAGTACTAGCAGAAGAGGAGCCTGCGGAGTCCCCACAAGAATCAGTATCTAGTGAGCCGCAAGGAGCCGCAGGCAAAGTCCTTGCCGTGACCGCATGCCCTACTGGAATTGCCCACACATACATGGCGGCTGACTCTCTTAAAGCAAAAGCAAAGGATAAAAATATTGATATCAAGGTTGAAACAAACGGTTCCAGCGGCGCCAAAAATGTGTTAACTAAAGAAGAGATCGAAAAGGCACCAGCGATCATTGTTGCCGCTGATACTAAAGTCGAAATGGAACGTTTTAAAGGAAAAAAAGTCATACAAGTTCCTGTAGCCGAAGGTATTCGCAATCCTGATAAACTTCTGGACCGCGCCGTGAGCGGAGACGCTCCTGTTTACGAAGGCAGTGGAAAATCCGCAGAAGATTCCGGAGAAACTAAAGAAAAACGAAGCGGATTTTATAAACATCTGATGAACGGTGTTTCCAATATGCTTCCTTTCGTTGTCGGAGGCGGAATCTTAATCGCCATTTCATTCATGTTCGGCATTCAATCAGCTGATCCAACTCATGAAGACTACAGTCCAATCGCAGAAGCACTTATGACAATCGGCGGAGGAAGCGGAGCCTTTGGTCTTATGATACCAGTACTTGCAGCTTTCATCGCTATGAGTATTGCAGACAGACCTGGTTTTGCAGCAGGTATGGTCGGCGGATTCCTTGCCGCTACTGGCGGCGGAGGTTTCCTTGGCGGACTGATCGCTGGATTCCTTGCCGGTTATGTTGTTCTATTGCTGAAAAAATTGTTTGCACGTCTGCCAGACTGGCTTGAAGGCCTTAAGCCAGTATTGCTTTATCCGATTTTTGGTATCCTGATCACAGGCTTGATTATGTTATTTGTCGTCAATGAACCCGTTTCTTTCCTTAATGAGCAATTGCAAGATTGGCTCGGCGGAATGGGAACTACTAACCTGGTTCTGCTTGGTCTCCTGTTGGGCGGTATGATGGCCGTCGACCTTGGCGGACCAATCAATAAAGCGGCCTTCACTTTTGGTATTGCCATGATTGATGCCGGCAACTTAGGCCCTCATGCTGCCATTATGGCAGGAGGTATGGCACCGCCGTTAGGGCTGGCCATCGCAACAACAATCTTTAAGAATAAATTCACACCACAAGAGAGAAAAGCAGGTTTTACTTGCTACTTTATGGGTGCTTCTTTCATTACTGAGGGTGCCATTCCATTTGCAGCAGCAGATCCTGGACGCGTGATTCCATCAGCTATTGTAGGTTCAGCTGTAGCCGGTGCACTGTCTATGGCATTTGGCATTGGACTTCCTGCACCACACGGCGGAATGTTCGTCATTCCGGTCGTAACTGGTAATCCGTTAATGTACATCCTGGCAATTCTGATTGGATCGGTAGTGACCGCTTTAATGGTGGGACTGTTAAAGAAACCTGTACAACAATAGTGTGAGCAGAGAGGGCTGGTATTGATACCAGCCTTCTTTTCTTGAAAGGCTGTTTTCACATTAATTGTTGTCCAAAGAGCGGGATTTCTCCCTGGCTGCTAGGGGTTTTTCTCTGTAGGTCTCAACGTTGCGGAAAAAGAGGAAAAGGGGCACCAAGGAAGCTATAGAGACCGCCAGCCACGCAACGAAGCCGTTATTTTTTGAGGAATCACTTCAAATAGCCACAAAGTTAACGAAAAGAGCCTTTTAAAAAAAGGGAAAAGACCTTTCCAACAGAACTGGAGAGGTCTTCTTTTTCTCATTATTTAACGCCAGTACCCTGGACGGCCATAGCCCCAGCCTGGTCTTCCGTAACCCCATCCGGGACGGCCGAATCCATATCCCCAACCTGGTCTTCCATAGCCCCAACCAGGACGGCCATATCCATAACCATACCCTCCGAAACCTCCGCCGATTGCACCTGCTGCGCCTAAAGCAAGTAAAGGAAATAAAAGTCTTTCATCTTGGCCATACACGGGATAATCTTCTCTATAATACATAAGCATCCTCCTTAAATAACATGTAATACGATTTATCTTATGGAAGATCTTAGTTATTCGTCTCCCATTTCAATAAAAAGAGGCTTGCTTTTAAAAAAAATCATCCTTTAATACTTCACCGCACGAAAAGGGACAGTCCCTTTTCGTGCGGTGAAGTATTAAAGACTCTTTCCCATAAATGGGACATGTTTTTTGCTTATACTCGGAAATGATAAGAAAAAACAAACAGGAGTGAAACTATGCCGGAGTTACCTGAAATGGAACACTACAAAAAAATTCTTATAGATCGTCTTCAAAACAAGAAAATTTCTCAGGTGGAGATTGGGAGGGAAAAGTCAATCAATGTACCTGTTAATGAATTCACTTCGCTCGTCGAAAACCAAACAATTAAAAACATTACAAGACGAGCAAAGCACTTGCTGTTTCATCTCGATAATGATGTAGTATTAATACTGCACTTAATGCTTGGAGGATGGATGTTTTTCGGAAGTGAAGAAGAAAAACCGGACAGAACCATCCAAATCAGATTATCTTTCGGAACTCAACACTTATATTTTATTGGTCTCAGGCTGGGGTATTTACATTTATACAGAAGAATGGAAGCAGTGCTTGAGAAGCTGGAGGGATTAGGACCGGAGCCGTTGTCCGAAGACTTTACAGAGAAGGACTTTATTAAACTGGCCGCTAAGAGAAGGGGAAGCATAAAGACCACATTGGTGAACCAGGGATTTTTGTCCGGAATCGGTAATTGTTATTCTGACGAAATGTGTTTTCACGCAGAACTGCTTCCGAAAAGGAAATTCAATGAGTTGTCTGAAAAAGAATTTCGTCAGCTCTTTAAATCAATGAGGTTTATATTAAATGATGCAGTAAACAGTGGAGGCTACATGGAAAATCCATTTTATCCAGGTGACAGCCTTACAGGGGGGTATAATCACAACTGCCGTGTATATGACCGGGATGGAGAGCCTTGTATCCGTTGTGGGAATATCATTATAAAAGACCTCATCTCTTCTAAGAAAACATTTTACTGCCCAGTTTGCCAAAGATAAAATTAAGAATAAGACTGTCTTTATGCTAATATAGGCCGCAAAATTTTCAGCGTTTTTTTACATTATGACTTGCCCTAAGAAAACTACTTACAGGAAACATGGTTGTGGCAAGGACCATTATGCAGCTTCTTAAAAGTGATAGGGTAAAAAACCGGTAGTTCTTTTTGCCCTTCAACTCAGTTGAACTTAACTTTGGCAGCTGTCATCAATCACTTCTATATACGAAGGAAAGTTTTAAATCATAGCTTTATAAGAAAAGGTGATATCAATGGATAAACTAAATGAACTTCACGAAGAATCAATTCACGATACAAAAAGAAAAGTTAAAGAAGATGTTTTCAGGTTCATGGAAAAGAAAGAAACACTTCCTTCTTTCGACGATTACCTTAATGAAAGAATTCATTATATTGAACAGTTATGGATGAATGTCTGGTTGAATAAAGTCACAAATTTTATCAGCAGAAGTGATAAAAAAGCATTTCTGAGGGACAAAGACTATGAGGTAGAAGGCGTAGACAAAAAATTGATCAATAAAGTGTTTAGAAATGAAATGAGGGATTATAAACCTTTCGAGGTTGTTCCATGGTTACAGGAACTTGCGGAATATCAAGCTGGGCAATGGGAAGAACGGTATGAAAACGCCAGGGAGGGGTATCTTCTTCGCTTAGAGCAGGACAAAATCGAAGAAGAACAAAAAAAAATTAAGGAAGAAATCGCAAACAACCTCCTTACGACCTTTCATGAACTGAAAGAGCGGTGGTATCTTCCTGTCCGGTTTGCTGCTGCCCAAAAGCTTTCCAATGATTTTCAGGAAAAAATCAGATACCGTCATGTTAATACCTTTATGTTGGAGGAGCAATTAGAAGAGCTGGGTCAGTTTAACCCTGATGAATTTGGTACTATATCTGATTTTTTCCAAGAATTGAATGGGCTAATTCATCGTACCCTTCACAAAGGCCGAAGCTATTGGGAATATGAAACCTATTATTATGTGTATGAAGATTTCGTTTCCAACTTTGTCCTAAAAACATTTCCAAAATCTCTGCTTTTATTTGTTTCAGAAGAGGATTTGAAATCATATCATCAGGCTTTTGAAGACGAATTAAGTTCTGATGAGATCCGAAAGTGGCTTCAACATGAATTCCTGCACCAAGCACAATTTTATATGAATCAACTGCAAGATGAATATATCGAGGACCTCTTGAAACTTGCAAAAATTCCGTATGATGAAGAAATTCATAGACAAGTTCTTGAAAGAGATACAGCACAGAGGGAAGAAAAAAAAGCAGCAGAACAGGCCGCTCTCAAACGTAAACAAGAAGAAGAAGAGCGGATGATGACCGATATCTTTGGAAGAGAATACAGCGTTTCTCTTGGCGGCCATACTCGTTATGTTCTTCATATAGGGGAAACTAACACAGGAAAGACACATCATGCACTTCAAAGCATGAAACAAGCAGAGAGCGGCCTTTATCTTGCTCCATTACGTCTGCTCGCACTCGAAGTATATGACAGACTGAATAAAGAAGGTGTCCCGTGCGGACTTAAAACAGGCGAAGAGGAAAAATCTGCACAAGGAGCCCGGCATTTATCCTGCACAGTTGAAATGTTTTATGAAAAAGAAGAATACGATGTTGTTGTTATCGACGAAGCACAAATGATGGCAGACAAAGATCGCGGCTTCTCCTGGTTCAAAGCAATTACCAAAGCACGCGCTAAAGAAGTTCATATCATTGGCAGCCGAAACGTCAAACCTATGCTGATAGGACTGCTCGAGAATTGTGATGTAGAAATTATTGAATACAGCCGGGACATCCCCCTTGAAGTAGAACAGCGTGAGTTTTCTTTAAAACAGGCTAAAAGAGGAGATGCACTAGTCTGTTTTTCAAGGAGAAGAGTCTTAGAAACAGCCTCCAGACTGCAAAATAACGGCCACACAGTCAGCATGATTTATGGAAGTATGCCGCCTGAGACAAGAAAGAAACAAATGCAGAGATTTGTCAAAGGCGAAACAAAGGTCATTGTAGCAACCGATGCAATCGGAATGGGACTTAACCTGCCGATCCGCCGGATAGTTTTTCTGGAAAATGACAAGTTTGATGGAACAAGAAGAAGAACTCTAACCTCTCAGGAAGTCAAGCAAATAGCGGGACGTGCTGGAAGAAAAGGGATCTATGACATCGGAAAAGTCGCTTTCACTAAAGATATCAAGATGATGACGAAGCTTTTGGAGCAGGATGATGAACCTGTTAAATCATTTGCAATTGCACCGACAAACTCTGTCTTCGAGCGGTTCCAAAAGTATCATCGTGACCTTGGACGGTTCTTCGAGTTATGGGAAAAGTTCGAAAGCCCATTCGGCACAAAGAAAGCTTCTTTATACGAAGAACGTGAACTCTATGAACTTGTTCGAGGAACTGAGATAGAAGGACGTCTATCGATGATGGATCTATATGGGTTTCTTCATCTTCCTTTTTCAAAAAAAGAACCTGAATTAACCTCTCAATGGCTGGAAACAATGGATGCATTAATAAGCGGAAATGACCTTCCTGAACCAAAGCTAAAGCGAAAAAACCTTGAGCAGCAGGAAGTTGCATACAAAGCCGTCGGACTTCACCTTCTTTTTCTATACCGTCTGGGAAGAGGAACAGAAGCAATTTATTGGGAACGTCTCCGACAAGACATTGCCGATGGTGTTCATGAAAGCTTGAATACAGAAGTGTCTACCATTACTCAAAAATGCAAGGGATGCGGAAAGAGGCTGCCATCCGGATTCAGATTTCCGATTTGTGACAGCTGCCATTACTCTCGCGTAAGAAAGAGAGGGCCTCGCAAAAGTAGAGGCTGAAACACGTACTGATAGGGGCAGATACTGTAGCTATTTATGCCAAGCTAACGATGACTAAAAACCAAGCCTGCAAATTTCAAAGAGATCTATATATATATCAAGAACACTTGGGCCATAGCTTATAACAAAGTGGCTGATTCACCAAATAAACTTTATTACAAAAAATCCGCTTTCAACCAGAAGCGGATTTTTTCATATGTTAATTTTGACCCAATGCTGTGCTTGAATACATTTTTGCTCAAAGTAATCTCAAGAGCCGATTTTTCTCCTTGAATACTAGGTTTTTCTCTCTGAACTAAAAGAGCATTTCTTTTCTATATCTTGTTCATTAAGGTAATTCTGGTAATAAAGAAGTATTTCTCTGAGTTGATATTTAATCGTCACAAAGGGTAAGAAAAGAGCCTAAACCAAATAAATACCGTACCTTTCATAGGCACGGTAGAATTATTCACTAAAAAAGTTTTCTGTATAATATGGCTGAGATTCTTCGTTAAACGCTACTCCAACGCCGAGATATTCATATTCTTCTTTCACAATGTTCTTTCTGTGACCCATTGAATTCATTAATCCTTCATGGGCGAATATAGAACTAAATTGCCCGTAGGCCAAATTCTCTCCGGCTACGGTAAATACAATGTCATCCTCTTGCATCCTGTCAAATGGGGACTGTCCTTCCAGATTTGTATGATTGAAGTAATTATTATCGGCCATATCCAAACTGTGATCCCTGGCTGTAATTCTCACATTTTCATTCCAGGTCAGAACGGGGAGGTCATGGTTGACACGAGTCGCATTTGTCAGGTCAAAGAGCTGATACTCAAATCCTTCTTTTAAGCCTTCACTCTCTGCCGAATAGATATCTTTTTTGCCTTGCTCGAGATCTTCATCAATAATCTGCAAAGCTGTCACAGTATCATTTTCGTGCTTATCATAAAAAACTGTAATATAGCTGCTGTTTCTTTGGTAAATTTCATATTCTCCATCGTCCTGCAGCTGATAATAAACCAGACCTTTTCTTAATCGGGTAATAGGCTCACCAAGGGTTTCTTGAACCTCTTCCTTAGTACTGTTCAAAGCAATCCCTGAATCAGAAGCTATAAGATCTTGATTCGTGTAAAGCGCGCTAACCTGATCATTTTCATCAAAGGAAGCCATAAGGAAGTTTTGGTAATCCTGGTGGTACGCATGCCACTCAACTCCGTATTCATTGATGGAAGAACGGACAGGAGTGCCCAGCATGTCCTCAACCGTGTTTCTTGTATCACCTATTTCAAGGTTGTGAATGGAAAACATCTGATTTTCAGGTTTAGTCAGTTCAGGCTTTTTCAACTCAGGCTTGCTTACTTCAACTGCTTCTGAACTCTCAGCAGGCTCCTGAACTTCCTTCTTAACATCCTCCAGAGATTCTTCCATTCCATATAGGATGGAACCGATCCGGTCATTGATTTCCGTCAGAGCATTCTGTACTTCCGGCTTTTCTTTAAAAGAATCAAATTTAGCAATTGTATCATTCATGAAGGAAGAATTCAGATAATCTTCCCAAAAAGGTTTTGTATTAAATGCTACGACTATGATTATAACGAGCAGCAGTAATTTTCTCATTGTCCACGCTCCAATCCTACTTCCATTTTACCCGAATTCTTAGCTGCTAAAAACTCTGAAGCACATTGATTGTTCTTTTTTATGCTGGAAATATAATGCTGTTGAGTTTTTTCGAACAGGGTCTCTTATGAAAAATTGTTCAATCAGCCACATTTTTTCTTGTTCTTTATGTTTTTGAAAAGGAGGAGTACAGGGCAACTATCTTAAAAATCAGCTTCATGGTCTATGTGCACTTAGGGAAACTCCAATGGGAATACTTTTTTAAGATTCAAGATGTAAGAGCACCGTCCGAGTAATAAAGAATGAAACCTGCAGTGTAACGTTAAGTAAAAAGTCTTATTAAAAGAATACCGTTTTATTCTTTAAGCGACAGGGTATCATAACAAATAACAAAGATTGAAACGTATAGTTTCTGTATCATTTACATAGGGGGAAATAGAATGAAAATGTCTCATGAAGAAAGAATACAGCTTCACGAATTCAATAATCTGACCAAATCCCTGAGTTTTAACATGTATGATATCTGTTATACCAAAACAAAGGAAGAGCGTGAAGCGTACATTGAATATATTGATGAACAATATAATGCCGACCGACTCACTAAAATCCTTTCTAATGTATCGGACATCATTGGAGCACATGTTCTTAATATAGCAAAACAGGATTATGTCCCACAAGGTGCTTCTGTCACTATTCTTGTTTCTGAAGGACCGATTGTTGAAGTCCCTAATGAACACTTCGACGAGTCACCAGGACCGCTTCCATCAGCAGTTACCATGCAGCTCGATAAAAGCCATATTACGGTTCACACCTATCCAGAATATCATCCTCATGAAGGAATCAGTACGTTTCGTGCCGATATAGATGTTTCCACCTGTGGTGAGATTTCGCCTTTAAAAGCCTTGAATTATCTGATTCACTCTTTCGAAACCGATGTTATGACGATGGATTACAGAGTGAGGGGCTTTACAAGGGATATCAGCGGGCGCAAGTTATTTATTGACCATGATATTAATTCGATTCAGAATTATATCCCTGAGGAAATCAAAGAAGAGTACGATATGATTGATGTGAATGTTTATCCACAAAATATTTTTCACACAAAATGCAAACTTAAAGAATTTGATTTGAATAATTATCTGTTTGGATACACAAAGAACAAACTGGACGATGCGGAAGAAAAGGAGATCACCAGCAAACTGAAATTGGAGATGGACGAAATCTTTTATGGTAAAAATATGCCCGGAAATTAACCACAATAATCTTTTTAGGCCCCTTTATTGGGGCTTTTTTAATGAGCCCGATCTCGCATTAATTGTCGCTTTCGGAAAAATCCCTAGTGCGGGTTTCCCCTTGGATACGGGGTTCTCTCTCTCTAAACACGGAGAAATACTCTTTTTTTTGGGCTTTTTCTAAAAGATTGTGGTGTTTGCACCACTTTTTCCAGGGCGTTGATTGGCGTGGAAGGCGTACGACCTCCTGCGGGACTAGCAGGCGTCTAGTTCCAGCGCCTAGCCCTCGGGGTCAAACCATCCGCGTAGTCGGGCGCTTGGAGCGGAAATCAACTTTTCTTCAAATAGCAACAATATTTACGAAAAGAGCGTTTCTTTTTGACTAGCCAGGATTTTAACGATATATTAGGGCGTGTTTTTTTGGAATTCTTTTTAAATAGCAACTAAGTTAAAAGAACCATTATAAAAGATCTCGCCGAGGAAATGATAAATGAACCAGCTGTAGCAATCGAAAATCCGCCACAACTGAAACTGACTGAGTACCTTGTGTAAAAAACAAAAGCCTTCTTCTGGTGAAAACAATTTCTTTGTCGGCCAAATATAACAATTGGATTTTTATAAAAATAAAAACAGTCCCCTTCAACAAAGAAGGGGACCCTCGGAATTACTGATTTTGTCCTTCAGCTAATGTCTGCTGAGCCAGAGCAACAAGGCGTTTCGTCATCTCTCCACCAACAGATCCATTAGCACGCGCGGTAGTATCTGCTCCTAGCGTTACTCCAAACTCATTTGCGATTTCTTCTTTCATCTGGTTCAATACTCTTTCAGATCCAGGAACCACAAGTTTGTTTCTTGCCATTGAAGATCCACTCCCAGTGAAGGATTGAGCAAGAATCTGCTCAATCCTTAATGTAACCTCTATGCGAACAATTCATGAGTTTTTGCAGTGACCAATTATTTCTTTAAAAAATCCTCTTGTCCGATACATGCCAAGTCTGGAAAAACTCAGGGTCAGTCGGGGGAGACTAAAAACGAGGAACTAATTACAACCATGCTAATATTTTCACTATTATAACTTATTTTGGTAAAATAGTAGAAAACTCAAAATTAAAGGATGTGCTTTTATCTTAATCCATTTCGATTGGAACAAAGTGAAAGAGGCCGGATTGAAAAAAATAATCCTTTATAGCGCAGCTCTGATAGTGGCCATTGCAGGTGTTTGTATACTAGTATCCATGATTCTACTCATGATACTTGAAAGGTTTGATGACCGTTATGAGGAGTCACAGTCTTACATGCCGGATCAGCTGGTCCAACTTGAACGACACATACTGCCTTCCATAGAGGGAAGGAGGCTGTTTAATGTATAGTAAAAATATGTTTGTTTTTAAAGGAGATAAACCACATAAAGCGGTTGTTAGGAATTATACTCATTCTGACTTTCCTGGATTGATCAGAGTTCAGCAGGAAAGCTTTCCACCTCCGTTTCCCTCCGATCTCTGGTGGAATGAAGAGCAGCTGTCGAATCACATTAAGTTATTCCCAGAAGGAGCTTTATGCATTGAAATAGAAGGGAAAATTGCAGGCTCTGTCACGGGGATGATCACTCAATATGATGCTAATGACTTTAAGCATCCTTGGTCTCAGATGACTGATGATGGGTATATCAACACACATCATCCTGACGGAAATGCATTGTACATAGTAGATATCGGTGTTTCACCTAGATATAGAGGACTTGGGCTAGGTAAAGCACTGATGCAGTCCATGTATGAAGTGGTCATTCATCTCCAATTAGAAAGACTTTTAGGTGGAGGAAGGATGCCTGGTTATCTAAAAGCAGCAGACAAACTGACGGCTGCTCAATACTTGGATGCCGTTGTTCAGGGAGAGATGCATGATAAAGTCATTTCCTTCCTGCTTCACTGTGGACGTTTGCCGGTAGGTGTCATCCCAGAATATCTGGAGGACGAAGAATCCAGAAACTATGCTGCATTAATGGAATGGAAAAATCCATTTCTAAATAAATAATACAAAAAGGTCTCTTTCAGGTAATGGGTTCTATTTTGAAGTGCAAATTTTTAATTAGCCAAAGAAATGTTAGATTGATTCGCACTCAAAAACCATATATTTTGATTTCCACTCCAGATGCATGACTCCGCGGGGCGTGCGGTGAGCCTCCTCGGCTTCATAAAAAGTGAAAGCGGCCGTTCAGCGACGTACAGATTTTAGGGCTCACGCATGAGATAAAGGAAACACAACGAGCACAGTGAGTTGATGTTGACTTATCGGAAGGAGAGAGACCGAAATCTGCTAGTCGCTGGCCGCTGGAGCTGGCTTCGCCTGTGGGGTCTCACCTGTCACGCTAGTCCCGCAGGAGGTCACGCACCTTCAGTTCCAATCAAATCATTGCTAGATTTTTTATAATTAACTATAATTTATAACTCTCCTTCATATTAATATTAGGAATGAAAGTGTATAGGAAATTGTGCCGCGAATTTTGAAGAACAAAGTTCTGTCATTTGCTATTTAGGGTGCATTTTGCTTTACCAAATGAACAGATTCAACAGCAAGAATACCGTTAAATCAACAGAAAAGGAGTGTCAAATTCAATGCGATTTGACACTCCTTTTGATGTGCAATCATTAATTTTGTACTTCAAAACAGAACCCGCTACTTTCAGAGAGGTTTATTTGTTTTTGCTCTCTTAAATCTTGAAGTAACTTTTTAAGTCCCGAGCAGACCTATCCCTTAAAATGTGGTAATCGAATCAGAAAATAGAAACAGTCCAAAAATTAATTATAAATCTCTGGGAAAGTTGAGTTTGGTCAGAGTATGAAATAATAAACTAAGCTTAATATTTCTTGTATCATTTTAAGGATCTTCCCAAAGAATAACGGTAACTGTTCATGGTGAATTGAGTATAAATTCACCACAGGGCTATAAGACTAATTTCGACACTCTTCATATTGCAATTGTAATGCGACGGCTAACATGCTATCATTCACTATATGCTTGTTATCAAGGTGCTAGCAGAATGATAACAAGTGCTAGAATGCTGTCATGAAGGGAAGTTTAGTTATTGTGAGTGATCAGAACAGAATTCAGTTGAATGTTCGTATAAGCAAAGATACAGCCGATATGCTTGATGAAATTGTGGACTATTACCAAAAAAACACTAAGCTTGGCAGAGTATATAAAGGCGATGTGCTAACAGATATCATCGAAAAATCTCACGGCTTGATGGAAAAACAGAAAGCTATTCAAAACAGAAAATACTAAAATTTCATAAACTCAATGCAGCATATTTTCTTTAAAAGGCGAAAGTAGGGATCCATTTTGAAAGACTTTAAATCGTTAGGCATTTCCGAAAAAACTATTTCAAGACTTCAGAAAAATAATGTCAACACTCCGACACCAATCCAAGAGAAAGCAATACCTTCCGTTATCGAAGGTAAGGATGTTATTGCACAAGCACAAACCGGTACAGGTAAAACACTCGCTTTCATCTTGCCAATCATCGAAAATTTCGATTTCGATAAAGGGAGCATCCAGGCATTAATTGTCACACCGACAAGGGAGCTTGCCCTTCAGATTACAGAAGAAGTCCGGAAGTTGATACGTCATATCGAAGGAATCAGCGTTCTTCCAGTATATGGAGGTCAGGATGTTGATAAGCAGCTTAATAAACTAAGAAGAAATGTAGGAATTGTTGTAGGAACTCCCGGAAGAATTCTCGATCATATAGGAAGAGGGACCATAGATTTATCACATTTGGACACTCTTGTTTTGGATGAAGCCGATCAGATGCTTCACATTGGTTTCTTGAAAGAAGTCGAGATGATTATTAATGAGACTCCCTCCACAAGACAGACTTTATTGTTCTCAGCCACTATCCCTGAGGAAATCAAGGTACTTTCAAAAAAACACATGAAAAACCCACAGTATATTTCTGTGGAAAGAACACAGGGACCTGCCAAAAGCGTGAAGCAATTAGCAGTATTCGTCAACGACAGAGAAAAACAATCCACGCTAGTAGATATGATAAAAGAAAACCAGCCCTATCTTGCAGTTATTTTTTGCAGAACCAAACGAAGGGTAACTAAATTATATGAGGATCTCGTTTCCCGCGGATTCAGCTGTGATGAATTGCATGGCGATCTTTCTCAAGCAAAACGAGAGAAGGTAATGAAAAGATTCCGTGAAGCAGAATTTCAGTTATTGATTGCGACAGATGTGGCGGCAAGAGGCCTAGATGTTGAAGGAGTTACACATGTTTTCAATTATGATATTCCTGAAGATGCGGACAGCTATGTGCACCGTATCGGGAGAACAGGGAGAGCAGGGGAAACAGGTCTTGCTGTTACATTCTATTCTCCGGCTCAAAAAGACCAGCTTACTTTGATTGAAAAAGAATTGAAAATCAATTTACCTAAACAAACCATCGGGAATATCACCGATAATGAAGCCAAACCGAAGTCAAAATCTGCTAAGAAACCTAGTACCAGCAGAGCGAGAAAGCCTAAAGAAGAACAAGGTGGCGGCGGCCGAAATAAAACAGAAGACCGTTCACGCACGAGAAATAGCAGAGGCGCCAAACCATCAGATGCTGACTCCTCAAGAGGCAGTAAACCTGCAAAAGCCTCTTCTTCAAGAAGCAAGAATCGTTCAAATTCAAAAATATTTGAAGCCAAAGAGGTTTCACGCGGCTCTCTTCATAAATACGGTGATCCAAACAGTAGAGGCGAAAATACCCGCAGCGGCAGTTCCTCAAGAGGCAAAACATCCGGAAGGCCTTCACGCGGTTCATCGACAACAATCAAAAAGAACAGAAAGAAATAGCAAAAAAAGAGCAGGAATCCAAGTGATTCCTGCTCTTTTTTTGGTTCTGCACAGAAATGATAAGAGGACTCTTTAACACACTAAAGCACTAAGAGGGACTGTCCCTTTTAACACTTTAAACTAATAAAGCGACTTTGACCCCTGTTTTCTGTTAAGATAGGACTTTAGTAAATCTATGGGAGAGAAGCAATGATGAAATTAGTATCTTGGAATGTTAATGGAATAAGAGCATGTGTGAAGAAAGGTTTTTTAGACTTCTTCCATGAGATCGATGCCGATATTTTTTGTATACAAGAATCAAAGCTGCAAGAAGGACAAATTTCTTTGGAGTTGGAAGACTACCATCAGTTCTGGAATTATGCGGAACGAAAAGGATATTCCGGTACCGCAGTCTTTACGAAGAAGAAGCCGCTTTCCGTATCTTACGGAATCGGTGAGGAAGAAAATGAA
The DNA here is from genome assembly GCA_051750065.1 of Bacillota bacterium. Lineage (GTDB taxonomy): Bacteria > Bacillota > Bacilli > Bacillales > Bacillaceae_B > Rossellomorea. The sequence goes on along the minus strand of JBNJJI010000004.1, from coordinate 232,621 downwards.
CCAGAGGGCCGCTCCATCACCTTGGAATTTCAGGATTTTTTCCTATTGAATGTATATACTCCTAACTCAAAAAGGGATCTGACCAGACTGGCTGACAGGCTGAACTGGGAGGAACGGGTCAGATCCTATATCAAAGAATTGGATGCCATCAAACCCGTAATCTATTGTGGAGATTTGAATGTTGCTCATCATGAAATTGACCTTCGCAATCCTAAATCCAATCATGGCAATTCAGGATTCACTAAGGAAGAGAGGCATAAAATGACGCTTCTTCTAGGGGAAGGGTTTGTCGACACATTCAGGCATTTATACCCTGAAAGAGACCAGGCATACACCTGGTGGTCTTACATGAGCAAAGTCAGAGAGAGAAATATCGGATGGAGAATTGATTACTTTATCGTTTCCGACAGACTTAAACACGCGTTAACCGATGCCGGAATGCACACTGATACTCTCGGCAGCGACCACTGCCCCGTTTATCTTGAGATTGAAATAGCAAAGGAAGATTAATCACCTTGACCAACATAACTGTTAAATGAGCTTGCAGAGTAAATCCTTATCAGAACCAATCTACAAGCCGAGGTGACCTGTTTACAGCAGGTCACTTTTTGTTAGGATAGTCACAGATTTCTATGAGAGTTCCTTCTGTATCAGCAGGGTTCAAGTAGATGAGTCTTCTTCCATGCTTATTAGTGCGAAGCGTTCCTTCCAGCGTACCTATACCTTGTTCTTCAAGTTCTCTCAAAGCTTCATCGAGATTATCGACCTTGTAGGCAACGTGATGGACTCCCTTGCCTTTCTGCTTGATGAACCGGGCGATGGGAGACGTTGTATTGTTAGTTGGTGAAAGAATTTCAAAACGGTCACCATGAAGATCTATGATAGCTATTTCACTTTCCACTCCTGCTGCTTCACTTCGATAGCGATCGACCAATACCCCTCCAAGCACATTTATATAAGTATGTATGCCCTTATCTATATCTCTGACAGCTATGCCTATATGATCCAATTTCTTATTCATAATTTCCTTCACTCCTTTTCTTCATTTTACATCCCTTTAAAAATATTCACAAAAGAAGAGACCCTATGAAAGCAGTCTCTGTAATTTAAATTGATCGGTTATACAGTAGTTTTTTGACTGCAAAGTAAATTATGACGAGCGAGAATACAATGATTACAACCACTGCCAAGCCTGCCAACGGACCGGCTAAAGGACCTAGGAATGCCGCGGCAGTAAGGCCTGTTACAAACAGCAGAGAGAATCCTGCCCCAATCGCCGCTAGAAATAACAGTAAGTACATGTACATGTTTTTCCCTCCTTTAGCAACAGGATATGATAGCAGGGCGGGGCTTGATTGGTCATTCATCCATAGTATTTTTGAATTCTTAATTTTGCAGTTCTTATTCAGTAATGGTTAAGAGGGACGAGCATATAGTTTAAGTAAAGTCTATGCAGGAAGGAATAATGAGATGAATCATATAAATGCCAAGATAGCCGCTTCACTGTACGCGGCAATGGCTATTTTTTTCTGGGGCGTATCATTTGTATCAGCTAAAGTGGTCTTGGTCAAATTGGATCCGTTAACACTGATTGTATTTCGATTCGGAATAGGGGCGGGCTTCTTATTTCTTATTATCCTCCTGACGAGTGAAAGGATTTTGTTTTCTCCAAAATACCTTCCTCATTTGTTCATTCTTGCAGTTCTGGGCACGTTCTGCCACCAGCTGCTTCAGACCTCTTCGCTCCTTTTTATTGATGCTTCATCAGCGGGCTGGCTCATTTCTGTAACACCTGTGTTCACTGTTTTTCTTTCGATGATTTTTTTACACGAAAAAATGAACACCGGCAAGGCTATTGGCATCATCGCTGCTATTACAGGTGTCATTATGGTCACAACCGCAGGAAGTGGTAACGGATTGGATATCACAATCAACATTGGTTTTTTTCTCATGCTCCTAAGCACATTGAATTGGGCAGTGTATACTGTTCTTTTAAAAAGTTTGAAGATTCCGCTTGAGCCTACTGCATTGACTTTTTACATAACGTTCATCGGTTTTCTTGTTTCTTTGCCCTTCATCTTCAGAAATCATGGATGGGAACTTCTTTCCGGGTTAACCGCAGTCGATTGGGGACACCTGATTTTCCTTGGTGTATTTGTATCAGGGACAGGCTATTGGTTCTGGGCCAAATCATTGAAAGTTCTTCAAGCTTCTCAGGCAGGTGTTCTGTTATATTTAGAGCCAATTGTTACATTTGCCGCAGCCATCATCATTCTCCATGAAAAAGCCATGTTGGTCAGTATCGCAGGAGGACTGATTATAATTACTGGAGTAGCGGTTGTAAATGGTAACTTTTTCGCAAAAAGACTTTCAAGCTTTCCGAGGACAAAAAAATAAAGCTGTTTTCTAAAAGATTGCGGTTTTTACATCCCTATTTCGAGAGCGTTGATTGAATTGGAAGGCATACGACCTTATGCGGGCTAGCGGGACGTCTGGTTCCAGCGCCCAGCCCCTCTGGGTCAAATGACCAGGGCGCTTCCACTTTTGATGCAGGCGAATCCAGCTCCAGCGGCCGTGATTCCTTTATCTCATACCAAAGCCCTAAAATCTGTACGTCGCTGAACGGCCGCTACCACTTTTTAGTTCACCGTACGCCCCGCGGTGTCGGTAGCCTGGAGCGGAAATCAACTTCTCTTCAAATAGCAACAATATTTACGAAAAGAATCAAAAATAAAGAACAAGCAGTCAGAAAGCACTGACTGCTTGTTCTCTTTCTTCTATAAAAACAGCAGACCCAATGAGATAACAATCCCGCTTACAACTAAAGTAATTGTACAGAACCCCATAATATCTTTGGCTTTAAGCCCTGCAATAGCTAGCGCAGGCAATGCCCAAAATGGCTGAATAAGATTTGTCCACGCATCTCCCCAGGCAACAGCCATTGCCGTTTTTGCAGTAGAGACTCCGAGTGTCTGCGCTGCTTCAAGCATAACCGGTGCTTGAACAGCCCATTGGCCGCCTCCTGATGGGACAAAGAAATTCACAATCCCGGCACTGATGAATGCAAAGAAGGGGAAGGTGAAATTATTCGAAATAGAAACGAAGCCCTCTGACATAACTGCGGCAAGCCCCGAAGCTGTCATCATCCCCATGATGCCAGCGTAAAACGGAAATTGAATAATGATTCCGCTCGCTCCTTTAACCGCATTAAGCACTGACTCCAGAAAGCGTCTTGGTGTTCCATGGAACAGAATGCCAAGGAATAAGAATAAGAAGTTTACGATATTAAGATTCAGTTGAAAACCGTTATACACAAAATAATATACTAAGAAAGCGATACCCATAATAGAAGTTAACAGAGAAACAATATAACTATTTTCGAGACGGTCGGCAGGAGTTTCGATGTCAGAGGGTGAAGTCTTCAATACATTTTCTTCAAGTACTTTAGGATCAACCGTCACTGTCTCACCGGCTGAAGGCATCATCAATCGATTAAGAATCGGAAGGATGATGAATAGGGCCAATACGATTGCCACATTAAAGAGCGCAAATATCGTTTCACTCGTAGGGATAATACCAATTAACTCTTGCGAGAAGTGTCCTTCTGTTGCGATGGTTAAAGGAATGGAACCTGAGAAGCCGCCGTGCCAGACGATAAAACCACTGTAAGCGCTTGCAATTAAAAGCCTGTAATCCACATTTTTTACCCTTCTGGCTAATTCCTTGGCAAAAAGCGCCCCAATGACAAGTCCAAATCCCCAATTGACCCAACTGGCTATGATGGAGACAATCGTTACGATTATGATGGCTTGCGAAGGGGATTTAGCCTTGGAAGCAAGAAAGCCTAATCCTTTCTTAAAAACTGGACTGCTGGCCAAGACGTAACCAGTCACAAGAACAAGGACCATTTGCATTGAAAATGCCAGGAGACCCCAAAATCCATCTCCCCAAAATTGAACCATGTTCATGACTGAACTGTCTGTGAAGATTAATCCTAATACCAGAACAATGAACGTCAAGATCACTACAAACAAAAAGGGATCAGGCAAATATCGCTGCATTATTCTGTTAAAGAAAGAAATCAACTTTCCCATCTTAATTCCTCCTTATTATTAGTTCGTTCTAGTACCTACTAATATTTTTGAGAAGAAAAGATTATTCCTTAAAACTGAATTGGAAGTTAATTAATAGTAATGAAAGGATGTTTACGTTACACTGAAAATAGGAGAAATTGATCGGAGGTACGTATGGAGAATCAGAATAATCCTCAGTCAAGAGAAGAAGAAGAAAAGGAGCTATTCAGCGACGAGCCTGACTTGGAAGACTTTTTTTCTGAAGAAGAGGAGGAAGCTCCTTACAGAAAGAAAGCTCGGTCTTTATTCGCAAAAGTGATTGCCTTTGCTATTGTTTTTAGTTTGATTATAAGCGTACTCGCCGTGTGGGTAAGGGTGTTCAATATGCCGTCTTTCTCATTTCTTGAAAAGTCTAACGAGCTTTCTAAGATTGAAAACATACAAGACTATAAAAAAGCCGTAGTCACTCTAGAAGGCAATGGAACGAAGGGCACCGGCTTTAATATTGCCGAAGATGGCACCATAGTTACAAATTTTCATGTCATTGAAAACATGTCACCCATCACAGTTGTATTTCCCAGCGGTGATATTATGAACGCAGAACCAATTGAGGAATTTCCTGATCTTGATATCGCCATCCTGGAAGTGGAAGGAGAAGATCTTCCTTACCTTGAAATTCAGGAAGAAAGAGGGTGGAGGAGCAATGACGCCATCTATGTTATCGGAAATCCGCTTGCCTATAGTCAGATTGTGATGGAGGGGGAGATTAATGAGGCCGGAGAAAGGCTGTACCTTTCAGCACCGATTGAGAAGGGCAATAGCGGCAGCCCTGTCATAGACTCTGACGGAAAAGTGATTGGAGTCGTTTATGCCATGACAGTTCCTGGAATTGGGAGCACGAAAGAACCGGAAGGACTGGCAGTTCCGGTCGATATAATACCAGCCCTTCAATAGAGGCTTTTCTTTTGTACTATTTCTGTAATCACGAAACATAATTCTTCATTGCCGTACATATCAAGAACGGCCAGCAGGGAAGAGAGGGGAATATCATCAGATTCTTCTTTTGGGACCGTTAAGTCAACCGCTTCTATCAAAAGAGGGTTCTCTCCCTGATATGGATAAGCACTAGTATAAACCTTTTGCGGTTCCAACTCATGGTTCCTGCACCACTGGGCAAAAGCAAGGATCATCATTTTTTCGTCCTGCTTATATTTTTGAATAATTTCTTCTTCTGTAAAATGCCCTGACATGAAGATTCTCCTTTTTTGTTAAGATAGTTTCCCGGGAAACCGCAGAATATGACAGTTTACCCGACCTATATACATCCTATATACTTATCTTAAGTATTTCAGCATTGTTTGTCGAATAAATGTATAATCTTGCGGAATTTACCAAGATTAATTCTTAGAAGTATTGAAAGGAATGCATCAGCTTATGAAAATCACTGGACATACAGTACAACAACTTCAAGATCCAACAGGGATCCTGGAAGGTGAACGTTACGAATACCTATTGGAAGTGGAAGTTCCGGAAGATGATGAACTTCATAGTGAGAATGGACTTTTGATCAAAGCGATATACGCAGTAGGTGAAAATGGAGGACGCATTGCACAGTATTACTTGATGGAACAATCTTCTGAAAAGTACCTTGACTTTGAACTTGAGGAAGAGGAAGAAGAATCTATCATAAAATATATTAACGAACAACACAGTGAAGAAGAATCTGAATAATTCACAAAGGCGAAAGGAGAATGCTATATGGAAAGTGTGAAAGTAGGAGAAGTATTTACTTTGATTGGGGAAGATGACCAGGAACAGGATATCGAAGTTCTTGCTACTCTGACATTGGAGGGTAAGGACTATGCAGCAGTTGCATTTGCAGATGATGTGCGTGAGCAGTCTAAAGAAGACATGGACATATTCTTTCTGAAAGTGGACGCTGAAGGAGACTTAACCGGAATTGAAGATGACGATGAATTTGCAACAGTATCAACCGCGTTTTCTGAAAATATGGGATAATATTTAACATTGGTGCTTCCAGTAATTTGGAAGTACCTTTTTTTGGTTAAGCCTGTCGGGGCTGAACAGGACGTTTGCGCTTTTGTTCCTAGTAGGAATCAGTATTTAAGAGTCCTGGCTGCGAGTTTTTAAATAACCTTTACAGGCGAACCCTCCTTTTACCAATTCACTTTTCTTTACAGACAGAATTTCCCCTGATAGATTAGAAATATTACTGTTTTCGAAAGAAGTGTGAAGAACGTGTCCAAATCGGGCCTGTATATTTTATTATTTTTGCTGATGATAGTTTGGGGATTCAATGTCTCAGCCATCAAAATACTTGTTACACATTTTCCACCTGTCATGATTCAAGGAGTCCGCGTAATGATGGCGGGGCTGGCTGTAATTCTTTTTCTGTTTTTAAAGAAAAGCTTTCATAAAGTTTCGAGAAGAACATTAGCCGGTATTTTAACCGCAGCGTTATTTGGAGTTCTCGGGCATCATCTTTTTCTCGCGATTGGTCTGACTGAGACCACTGCGACAAACGCTGGACTGATCTTAGGACTTATTCCTTTATCCACTTCCATCATGGCCATGATTTTCTTGAATGAAAGACTGACCCTATTAAAAACTATGGGTATACTTGCTGCTTTATTTGGGGTCTATCTTATTGTAATGAATGAGAAAGGCTCTCTCTCAGGTCTTTCAATGGGAGATCTGTATATACTTGGTGCTGTGCTGACACAGGCAGTGAGCTTTGTCTTAATCAAAAAACTGAGTGTGAGCATTGATTCCCGTCAGATGACAGGGTTAATGCTCTTCATGGGATCTATTCTGCTCATACTGGCCAGTTTCTTTTTTCCAGAAACAAACACCGTCTTGTTATCAGAAAAACCTGCTTATGTCTGGTGGGCATTAGTCGGTTCAGCCATCATTGCAACCGGTTTTGGTCATATGCTTTATAACTATAGCATTCATAGGTTGGGGGCCGGATCCACATCCATTTTCATCAATTTGACTCCGTTCTTTTCAATAGTTGGTTCGTCAATATTCCTGGGTGAGGAAATATTATCAAAGCACATCGTAGGTTTTTGTTTTATCGTCCTTGGTGTTCTCCTTGGTACAGGTACGTTCAGGGCACTTATGAAGAAACGGAAGAATACAAAATATTTATCGGCTTAAACTATGTATATTCCTCATTGAAGAAGGAGCTATATTATGATCTTTTTATTTCTGCTTCTTTTAACTGGAGCGCTTGTTGCCGGGTTTTTTCAAAAGTATATTCTAAGAGTCAAGGAACCTGATATCGAGGAATTATGGATAGAACTTGAAGAACAGGAGTGGTACAGAAAGTTAAAGGAAGATCAGAAAACAGAAGAGTTTTTGATTTCTTCCAAACGTGATGGTCTGCTTCACGATCCTTATTATGTCCGTAAAATCATGGATAATGAAGGGCACAGAGATGGTTTCATCAAGTATGTACAAAAAAAAATTTAAATCAGCGGCTTCAATTTTGGAAGAAAAAGGATCATTTATATTATCATAAATGATGCACGAAAACTTTCTATTTCATATAAGCAAATGGAAGACGGATCGCTAATGATTTCGTCTTCCATTTGCTGTATGAGATTTTTTTTTCATAACTGAATCCCTTAGTCCATCTTCCGCTTACAACTTAATTTTTCAAGAGTTTTCACCTCAGAAAAGCTTACTCTCTCTTTCAGCTTTGTTCTCCACAACCTCAGAAATCACTTTTGCCAAGCTGTGAGTTCCCTTGGCATCATGACCTGCTTCCCATATCATCATTCCGCCAAATTCATTTAACATAGCCAGTTCTGTTTTTCTTTGAATAGTGCTTTTGCCATTATAGTGATACGTCAAGCCATCAATGGTCACAACATCCCTATCCGCATTCTCTGTTCCTTTATCGATAATAGTTGAAAAAGAGACAGCCGGCTCTGAAGGATCTTCAGGCTGTGCATAAAATGGAACTCCTAAAACCAACTTATCCGTAGGTAGATCGTTATCATCAAAAAAACGGCTCCAGTATTGAACTATGTTTTCTGTGAAAGAATAGGGAGATAAGTTAGCCGCATTGTAACTGCCGTCCCACTGGCCATCATAGGCCATAATATTGACATAATCAACATCACGGAACATCGAAGGCAAAAAAACAACCGACTTATTTTCCTGTCCGGTCACACTGTCAATTTTAGAGTAAACAGCGATGGACAGCTCTTTATCATAATCTTTTAGCTTAGAATTTAACTCTTTCATGAAGGAAGCTAAATTTTCAGCATCGGACAAAGATCGTGGATGTTCGAAATCTATATCAACACCATCCAGATTTTCATTGTTAACTACTTCCAGAAGTTCCGTGACAAGTGTTGTTCTAGTATCCTCATTAGAAATCGCTTCCTTGAAATAGGGATAGGTTGCGCCGCCTTCTATATGAAACCACCCACCGACCGCAAGTAGCACTTTCGTATCGTTGTCTTGTGCAAGCTTTACTGTCTGCCGCAGATTATTCTGAGCATGATCCCCGCTGAACAGAAGATCTCCATCTGCAGTCGGGTGAGCAAAAGAAAAAATCACGTGAGTTAAATATTGATAATTAAGCTTAAGTGGGTCATGGTGGTCCTGGACATATCCCATCACTACCTTAGAGGAGGGCTTCTTTTTCTCTTTTACTTCTTTTAATAACATATTGATTTCCTCTGCCCGTGAAGGATGTAATTCAGCCTTAATTTTTCCGGTTTGAACTACTTCTGATGAAGTCCCAGCGTAAAAACCACCGGTAAACACCAAACCCATTGCCAGTAGAAGCAGTGCAATTTGTATTTTCATCGATGATAAGCCTCCTGATAGTTCTCAACTTTAAAAAGTTTAACAGAAAAAGAGATTAGAGAGTGCTGGTAATATCAACCGAAACTAGGCCCTTAGGTAATTACTTATGAACTTAACCGGAATAGAAGAGAATTTAATTCCGAATACTAATACTGAAATTTCTCTCAATAGAAGAAGTAAAACATTAATACTTATGGAGTGATGAAATGAAAGCTGTAACCTACCAGGGCAAGTATTCAGTAGCAGTTAAAAACGTCGAAGCTCCCAAAATACAGGATCCTCAGGATGTGATTGTCAAGATTACTTCAACGGCGATTTGCGGATCGGACCTCCACCTGTATCAAGGAAATTTTCCATTGCCAATAGGGTATGTGATAGGACATGAACCCATGGGAATCATAGAAGAAGTCGGACCGGAAGTAACAAAGGTTAAAAAAGGAGATCGGGTCGTCATTCCTTTTACTGTTGCATGCGGCACCTGCCATTACTGTAACCACCATCAAGAAAGCCAGTGTGATAATGCCAATCCGCACTATGATTCCGGCGGCTATTTCGGGTATTCTGAAAAATTCGGTAATTATCCAGGTGGACAGGCGGAGTACCTTAGAGTTCCATATGGAAACTATACTCCCTTTTTAATTCCAGAGAGCTGCGAACTGGAGGACGAGCATTTACTTTTTCTTTCAGATGTTATGCCAACAGCTTACTGGAGCGTAGAAAATGCTGGAGTGAAAAAAGGGGATACCGTTATAGTTCTTGGTTGCGGACCTGTTGGTTTGATGGCACAGCAATTTGCCTGGAAAAAAGGCGCGGAAAGAGTAATTGCTGTAGATTATTTAGATTACAGATTAAATAAATCGAAGAAAATGAACAGCACCGAAACCTTCGACTTTACACAATATGATGACATGGGCGAGACTCTTAAGGAATTAACAAAAGGAGGAGCCGATGTTGTCATTGACTGTGTTGGAATGGATGGAAAAAAATCACCTCTGGAATTCGTTGAGCAAAAGTTGAAATTGCAGGGAGGAACGCTGGGCCCTATCCAGATCGCTACAAAAGCAGTCAGAAAATGCGGGACCGTTCAGCTGACTGGTGTCTATGGCGGACTTTATAACATGTTTCCGCTTGGACCATTTTTCACCAGAAATATTACAATCAAAACGGGACAAGCTCATGCAAGAAGTTATATGAAAACAATGTATGAGATGGTTGTCAAAGGAGAAATTGATCCGACAGCCATCATTACACACAACATACCGCTTGATGATGCAGCCCATGGATATAAGATTTTTAACAAGCGAGAAGATGATTGCATCAAAGTGATTTTAAGACCTTAACACAGTTGTAAAGCTGCCTGCAAAGACGGGCAGCTTTTTAGTGTTTAGAGGTATAATGCAAGTAGAAAGAGAAGTATAGTACATCACCTTGAAATGGAGTGTATGTAATGATACGTCAATTTTCACCAGCAGATTCCAAGAGAATCGTCAAACTTTTTCAAACTATCGACACAGGCTATGAAGTAGACAGCTTAGAAGATATTAAAAAAAACGCAGGAAAATTCATTCTTTACGAAGATGATGGAATTAAAGGGGCCGCTTATGCAACCCTGTCTCTTAACGGTGCAGGTGAAAAACAGGCAGAATTGAAAATCTATGTCGATCCCTCATCAAGAAACTTGGGAATAGGCTCACAATTATTTCAGGAGCTTTCTACTTTTGCCAAAAAAGAATCGCAGGAAGTTCTAATGGCTTCTATCCGAGTTGACAAGCTAAATCCGGCTGGTTTCTGTCAAAAAAACGGTATGGAAAAATGGTGGGGATCATCTAACCTTGTTTATAAAGGGTCTCTTCTTCCGGAACCGAAGACCACTTTTGAATTGTATGATGAAAGATCGTTTCTGCAGTTTGTCCAAGTTGTACAAGAATGCTACTACACCATACATGAAGAAATTGACCTGAAGCCTTATCTTGCTTCTTCTGAAAGTGTAAGGAACTATCAATTGATTGATCCAAGTAATGTTTACGTCGCTATGGATGGAAATCATATTATGGCTTCTGTTTCAATTGGAAAAGGAGAAGTGGATAATTTAATGGTTTCACCGCGCTATCAAAAAAGAGGCTTAGGAAGGGCGGCTCTTCACTTTGCTATGAACAAGATGCTGAAGGATGGGTATGAAGAAATTCATATCTGCTATATGGAAAATAATAAAGCAGCTGAAAAACTATACTATTCCTCTGGTTTTTATATAGAGCAGAAAACGCACGTTTATCGTAAATACATCGTTTGAAAGTTAGGAGCTCACATGAAAAAAGTAAAAGGATACAAATTACCACAAAAAGTTTTAGATGCTTGGAAGGAAAAGTTCATACCAAATACTGAGATTTTATTCTTCAGGGAAGCGCCGAACTACATAACCTCTGAAAAGTACTTACCCGAAACACCAAAATATTTTTCCTTGGATGAGAAGACTTCGTTTACAACCTGGTCAGTAAGCGATGATTCAGGATACTATACCAAAACCTCAAATGAAACATTTCTGAAATTAACAGAATCCGAGCAGCAGATGGCTATGAAAGAGCAATGGTACCTGAGAAGAGGAATGGTTTTTACTGAAGCAGAAGTTATCAAACTACTAAAGGGAGTACCTCATACCAAAGAAGTGCTTAAGGTCCTGGAGACCGCCTCTTTTGTTGCTGAAGATAGAGAAGAGAAGGTATATATGTTACAGCATCACCTTTGGAACTCGTTATCTCCACAAGTAAAGACTCAGTTGCTCTTAAACTACGCTAAACTCTGGACAGATGATGAAGCTGCCTTTGAAAACTTGAATGACTCGGCTCAACAAAAGCTAAATGAAGAATACCATTCTCTCTCTGCTTTCTTTGATAGCTTTCCTTTTAAAAATGGTCCCAACTGCCTCTCAGCTGCAGCAGCAGCATTCACAGGTGATACAAAGGTTATAGAAGAATGGATGAAGCCGGAAAGATTTCAATCTCTCTTGAAACTCTATGGATACAAATTCAGTGCCGATGGTTTCCATGCAAAAGAGGATGTTCTGGTTTGGAGGGACAAGAAGAATCAAATCGTACATGCTTGCTTTCTTTTGAATCATAGATACTGTTTTAACAAACATGGCCAGACCATGTTCAATCCTTGGCAGGTCCTGCCTGTTAAAGAAGTTATAAATTCTTGGATGAAAGACGAGTTTTCTCTGGGAGTTTATAAAAAAGCGAGATAAGAAAAGCGGAAGCACCTTATTCAGCTGAGTATGTATTGGACCGAATCTGAAAGAGATATACGAAACACAACAAACAAAGTAAGTTGATGAGCAAGGGGTTCTGTTTTCGAGTATAAAATTAAAAACTACACATCAAAAGGAGTCGCAAATCATATCGATTTTGACACCACCTGCTTTTGATTTAACGGTATTCTTGCTGGTAAATCTGTTCAAGGGGTATTACAAAATGTAGCCTAAATAGCAAATGACAGAGCTTTTTGTTCTTCAAAATATGTGGCACAAATTCCTATACACTTTCAATCCCAGTATTAATATAAATGAGAGTAGTAAATTATAAAAGCTAGCAATGATTTGATTGGAACGGAAGGTGCGTGACCTCCTGCGGGAATAGCGTGACAGGTGAGACCCCACAGGCGAAGCCGAGGAGGCTCACCGCACGCCCCGCGGAGTCACGCACCTGGAGTGGAAATCAATAGACATAGTTTTTGGGTATGAATAACTTAACCATTTCTTTGGTTAATTAGAAGTTTATCCATCCTTCAAAACAGAAACCTGTTAGTTGATGAGACGTGAAGTACTCTGCTGAAAGGATGATGGAGCTAAACACCATTCCTCTTCAGAAATTGATACTTCTTATCTATAAAAAAATAAACATCAGCACAAGGAAGTTACCTTGTGCTGATGTCTATTAAACTGCAGCAGATGCCAGCAGGTTCTCAATATCTTGTTCCATGTCGATTGGATCTGTTGTACACTCGAAACGTTTGATCACTTCACCGTTCGAGTCAATAAGGAACTTAGTGAAATTCCACTTGATGGAATAATCATCTGTCATATATTCTGGGTGTTTCGCATTCAGAAGCGGAATCAATATTTTAGCAACAGGATGAAATTTATTAAAGCCTTCAAAAGATTTCTGATGTGTCAGATAGTTGAAGAGCGGATGCATATTTTCATCACGTACATCGATTTTTTGGAATAATGGAAAATTTACGCCATAGTTCAAAAGACAGCTGTTTTGGATTTGATCATTGGAATCTGGTTCTTGATTATCGAACTGGTTGCAAGGAAACCCTAAAATAACGAACCCTTTATCTTTGTAACGGTCATATAGTTTTTGGAGGTCTTCATACTGATAAGTAAAGCCGCATCTGCCTGCCGTATTAACAATCAGAACTACCTTTCCTTTGTATTCAGCAAGAGACTTTTCTTGTCCGTTCATGCTAATCGCTGTGTGGTTATAAATGGTCATCTCTTTTCCTCCTATCTAGTTATATAGAACTAGTAAATTAGTAGCATATTTTATTATACCTTCTCATAACGAGATAGCAATTAAAAAGTACTTTAATGAGCACTTAGTTGCAGTCATAAATTAGAAGGCAGACGAATATTAGTTATCTTCATAATTTAGTAGAAGTAAGATCCAGTATCTTCCATGAAAATTAAAAGGAAAAATAAGAAACGTCGGCAAAATAATTCGAAAAAATTGAAAACAGTCGAAACTATATCCTTCCCTCTATCGTCTTAAAATTAGGCTGTTATCGCAAGAATTGTGGCTGTTTAAAAGTAAAGGATTTCCGCTCCAGGCGTACAGCTCCGCGGGGCGGGCGGTGAGCCTCCTCGGCTGCGCCTGTGGGGTCTCACCTGTCCCGCTAGTCCCGCAGGAGGCCGCACGCCTTCCACTACAATCCCCCTACCTAAAAGGGTAGGAAGGGTAAATCATTCAAAAGCAACAATCTCTTAGAAAAGAGCCTAAAATTAAGAATTAGAAGGAGGGAATGATTTTGACAACTGTTCAAAAAAGAACTGTATTACTCTTAATGATTGTTTCAACCCTTATCGGAGTGGTAATTAGACTTTTTGATGTTATCCGTTCGTCTCGTGGGCTTGTGTCCTTTCATAGTATGGATATCCTTATTTTAAGCATCATCATGGTGGTCGCCAGCACAGGGCTCCTTCTGGTTAAACCAGATTCTTTAACATTCAGGAAGCAAGAGCGAAGTCAGTAGGCTGATTACTCAGAGATGAAATTTTTTAGGAGGAAGATATAATTACTATCCTCATCGGCCTATCGTATAATCCTGTACATAAGTATCATTAAACAACGTCCAGTGTCACACACTGGGCGTTTTAGTTTCATTTAGAGAGTACTCTTAAGCTCAAAGTTATCAGACCAACTTGGAAAGAAATGATATTATTACCTGCTAATTACAGTCACCCTTCAGTATTCTCTTAATTTGCCGATAATAAGAATATATCGGATTTTGGGATAAATTTCATACAATGAATAGGGGTTGCACGATGAAAATGGGGTTGTTCAAAGGATCGAAGAAACAGGAAAAAATAAGCGGGTCTGAAGAAAGGTTTAAAGACGAAGTTAAGATCGATTTGAAGTCTACCAGCTATCTTAACCAATTAAAAATGATAGAACTGACGGAAAACGATTTGTGCTATATAAAAGAACTCCAGCCTTATATTAGAGAAAATCTGGAGGGTATTGTTGAGCAATTTTATAAAAACCTCAGCATTCAGGACTCTCTTCTCGATATTATCAATGACAATAGCTCCATTGACAGGCTGAAAAAAACACTGCACCGCCATATTGATGAAATGTTCAATGGTGTTATTGATAACGACTTTATTGAGAAGCGGTTTGTCATTGCTCATGTACACGTTAGAATTGGGTTAGAGCCAAAATGGTATATGTGTGCCTTTCAAGGCTTGTATCAATCTCTTCTGGAAATTATCGATCAACAAGCTCGTTCCATTGATGAGTATAAGGTATATAATCTTGCTGTATCTAAGATCTTAAATCTCGAACAGCAAATTGTCCTCGAAGCGTATGAAAAGGAAAACGATCGTATTCGTTCAGAAGCTGAAAATATTAAGAGCACCATGATTCTTAATGTAAACCGAAATGCTGAAGAGCTGGCTGCTATCAGTGAGGAAACCAGCTCGGCGATCCAAGAAATTGTTCATAAATCCAGGGATATTGAAGGTGTGACACAACTGGGTTCTCAAATTGCTATTGAAACCGAGGAACAATCAAATGAAGGTAAGAATAAGCTGAAGAGACTGGAAAACGTTATGAATAATGCAGAAGGAAACATGAATAAGGTTTCTGATGATATGGTGCAGCTCATTTCTTCTTCAAAAAAGATTGAACAAATTGCTGTCATGGTAACGTCCATAGCCGATCAAACTAACCTTCTGGCCCTGAATGCAGCAATTGAAGCAGCACGAGCCGGAGAAAATGGAAAAGGTTTTGCAGTTGTTGCCGGAGAGGTTAGAAAGCTAGCCGAAAATACCAAAGAAGCCGTTTCTCAAGTAGGGAACCTGATCAGCGAAATTAACAATTCCTCTAAGACTATGTCCTTAACCATAGATGAGATTAAAGAAGATATTCAAACCGGCTCTCTAGAAACAAAAGAGACCAATGCGTTCTTTGACAGCATTCTCTCCTCTATGGTTAAAGTTAAACAACAAAACCTGCAGATTGCCAAGGAAATGTCTGACCTTACAGATATATTTGAAGACATCAGCGGCGCTGTACAACAAGTAGCCGTCACTTCAGATGAATTATCTACTGTAACAAATACGATATAAAGAAGTCACTTCAATTCGTAATTATAAGAGTATTGGATTCAGTTATCGACGAGTAAGGCAAGAGCACATCTGAAGTCATAGTTAAAACAGATTATTCCGAAATATTTCACCAGATTATGTTGACTTCTGTTTTAAGATACTATATATTAAGAAAAAATTTATATTAAACGTTGATAAGGACATGAGTTTTTCCTGACCGGTTCACAGAGAGGGAAGGCACGGCTGAAAACTTCCTAATGCTGAAGGAGAAACTTACCCCCTTGGAGTTGTATTGAGGAAATAAGAGTATTCAATACCGTATTGCTGCGATAAAGCACCTAAAGCCGCCATATATATGGGCGGGAAGCTGGGTGGAACCACGGGTCCAAAACACACTCGTCCCTTTTACAGGGATGCGTGTGTTTTTTTGTTTCAAAAAATTAATAAATATAGCGATGATAAGGACACGAGTTTTTCTTAAACGGTTCACAGAGAGGGATGGCATGGCTGAAAACTTCCTAACGCAGAAGAAAACACTTACCCCCTTTGAGCTGCATTGGTGAAAATTGAAGTAATCTATGCCGCAAGTGCTGCGATACAGCAACAATGAAGCCGCCTTTTGATTGGCGGGAAGCTGGGTGGAACCGCGGGTAAACACACACTCGTCCCTTTTACAGGGATGGTGTGTTTTTTTTCATTCAAAAATTAAAAGGAGTGGAGCAAAATGAGTCAAATACTCATCAAGTTTCCAGATGGAAAGAAAAAGAATTACCCGGCGGGAATATCACTATCAGAAATAGCCCAGTCAATCAGCCCCAGCTTAAGGAAAAAATCGGCAGGCGGCAAAGTAAACGGTGTAATGTATGATCTAAGCCGACCAATTGAAGAGGATGCAGAAATAGAATTAGTGGATCTGGCTTCTGCTGAAGGAATACAATTACTGAGACATAGTACAGCCCACCTATTGGCACAAGCTGTGAAGCGTATATTTGGAGATGTAAAATTAGGCGTTGGCCCTGTCATTGAAAATGGTTTTTATTATGATTTAGATCTTGGCCAGCATATTTCCGAGTCTGATTTAGAGAAAATCGAGAAGGAAATGAAAAAACTTATAGCTGAAAATCACCTCATTCTCCGACAGGAAGTTACAAGAGAAGAAGCGAGGGACTTATTTTCTGTAGACCCTTTAAAGTCGGAGCTATTAGATGATATTCCCGATGGAGAAAGAATCACAGTCTACAAGCAGGGGGAGTTTACAGATCTATGCAGAGGACCCCACTTACCATCAACAGGGGCGGTAAAGCACTTCAAGTTGACTCGTGTTTCTGGTGCATACTGGCGTGGAGACAGCAATAACAAGGTGCTGCAGAGGATTTATGGTGTCGCATTCGCTTCCAAGGAGGAAATGGCAGAGTACTTTCAGTTCCTGGAGGAAGCTCAAAAACGGAATCACCGCAAACTAGGCAATGAGTTGGAGCTCTTCATGTTTTCCGAGGAAGCACCTGGAATGCCGTTTTATTTAAATAATGGCCAAAAAATCCGAAATGAACTGCAAATCTTTCTAAGACAGCTTCAGCATTCTTACGACTATGAGGAAGTCCAGACACCGATCATGATGAACAGAAAACTGTGGGAGCAGTCAGGGCACTGGGATCACTACAAGGATAATATGTATTTCTCAGAGGTCGACGACCAAAGTTTCGCCCTGAAACCGATGAACTGCCCTGGACATATGTTGATATTCAAAAACAAACTGCATTCCTATCGGGATCTTCCCATCCGGATGGCTGAATTCGGGCAGGTTCACCGCCATGAATTCAGTGGTGCGTTGAACGGTATGCTGCGGGTAAGAACTTTCTGCCAGGATGATGCCCACATTTTTGTTACTCCACAGCAAATTGAAGAGGAAATCACTTCTGCCTTGAAGCTGGTAGACCATGTGTATAGTACGTTTGGTTTCGAATATAGTATAGAACTTTCAACTCGTCCGGAAGATTATATGGGAGAAGAAGCCCTTTGGGACAAAGCGGAAGCATCGCTCAAAAATGTACTGAATAATCTTGGATACTCTTTTACAATAAATGAAGGGGACGGCGCCTTCTACGGACCTAAGATTGACATCCATATCAAAGACGCTCTAAAAAGAAGCCATCAATGCGCCACTGTTCAATTGGATTTCCAGATGCCGGAGAAATTTGATTTGCACTATATCGACGAAAATAATGAAAAAGTCAGGCCAGTAGTCATCCACCGTGCTGTTTTCGGATCTATTGACCGCTTTCTCGGCATTCTCATTGAACATTTTGCAGGCGCATTCCCAGTCTGGCTTGCTCCTGTACAAGTAAAGATTATACCAGTTTCTAACAGATACCATCTAGAGTATGTAGAACAAGTTTTCAGCAGATTAAAAGAAGAAGGAATTCGAGTAGAGTTGGATAGCAGGGACGAGAAGATGGGTTACAAAATGAGGGAAGCACAAATGAAAAAAATTCCCTGCATTCTAGTTATCGGTGATAATGAAGCACAAAAAGAATCCGTGAGTGTGCGCAGATATAATCGTAATGAAACAAGCGAAGTCTCCTTGGATGATTTTATCTCTTCAGTAAAAAAAGAAATACTTGATAAAAGTCTATAAACAGTCTACCGTCTTTTTAGGATGAAAAAGGAAACCTTGCTTTTATGGAGAATTTATATACGGGAGGGATTTCCATTCGTGGATAAACAGGCAGGAGGAGTTCAATGATTACATTAACACCTATGAACTCAGAAGAATTCGAGCCGTTTCTGAAGAGGTCGGTTGAAAACTACGCAGAACAAAAGACAGAAGCGGGAAACTGGACGAAAGAAGAAGCACTGGAAAACTCGAAAAGGGATTTTCAGCATCTTCTTCCTGAGAGAGAGAACACACCTGATAATCGTCTGTTTACCATTCGGGCAGATGGTACACAAGCAGGGTCCATCTGGCTTGCGAAGATTGGCGAGGAAACTGGGTATATCTATGATATCTATATTGATCCAGTGCATCAGGGAAAAGGGTATGGCAAGCAGGCGATGCTGGAAATCGAGAAAGTTGCCAAAGATTTAGGCTTTAATAAAATCGAACTTCATGTGTTCGCCCATAACCACACAGCAAGGAGTCTCTATAAGACGTTAGAATACGAAGTGACCAATGTCATAATGGCCAAAAAGCTAAAGTAACAAAGAGGCTGGGACAAAAGTAGAAAACTAATTGATGCAAGTAGAAATCATCGAAAATAAAACCGCATGAGATCAAGGTTACATACTTGATCTCATGCGGTTCATTTTTGTTATTAGGCACTTACCTTAAAGATGTTACTTTTTAGATTACGTTACCGCCAGTTCCTGATCGTAGGCGGATTGGAGCGGAAGGTGTGCGACCTCCTGCGGGACCAGCGGGACAGGTGAGACCCCGCAGGCAAAGCCGAGGAGGCTCAGCGCCCGCCCCGCGGAGTCGTGCACCTGGAGCGGAAGCCCTTTCTTTATACTCAGACACATTCTTTTGAAAAGAGCTTTTTATAAGGTTTTGTCCCAGCCTCTTCTTTTATAAAAACTTTATACCAATTAATATTTCCTCTTGAGGCTGTTTAATTAAAATACTTTAGATACCCCACTTTGCAGTAGAAAATCTTACAAGTCACTTATTCGTTCAGCCGTTTACTTCATTGCATAATATAACAAATCTTTCATCAAAGATAATTAAATTCATATTTAGACTTGACGTTCCTTGCCGAAACCTTGTATAGTCTAAATATACTTTATCGCATAAAAGCATAAAAGCGTTAAAGCGGGAAAGTAAATAACTATTCAATTACATACATGACAGTGCGCGGAAGCAGTAGCAGGTAAGTGAGCAGAATCAGAGACTGAATGGTTGGTGGAAATTCAGGCAGCTTACAGGTGAATTACACCGTGCAGGAAAGCTGTCACACAATGAAGTGGATGCAAAAAGACTTAAAACTAAAAGGTCCTTTTGCATCAACAAGGGTGGTAACGCGGAGCTCCTTCGTCCCTTATGGGTGAGGGGCTTTTTTGTATTCTTTTTTAAAAGGGGGCTATAACAATGGAAACAATTAAAGAAAAGATTTCATTAAAGTTTCAGAGATTGAGTGAAGCAGAACAAAATGAAAAACTTAACCAGTTTCTTTATAGGCTTAAACCAAGAGAAGATGTAAAAAAGTTTTCATATCAGGAAATATCCTTGAAGACGATTCAGCAAACAATAAGAGCGGCAGGTACTTCTCCTTCAGGTGCCAATCAGCAGCCCTGGTCGTTCGTATTGGTTTCTGACCAAGAAGTTAAAAAAAAGATAAGACATGAAATAGGGAGTTCATCCAGTTCTTTAGAACAAGCACCCTATATTGTTGTTTTAATGAAACAGAAGTATGGAGTGGAGAAGAATGATTCAGGAGAAATGGTGAAAGTGAAGCACTATTATCCAAACGAATCAGTTGGTATATGCGGAGGATTTTTTATAACGGCCCTAAATCAGGCTGGGCTTCATTATAATTTGCATGAACCTGTCAAATCTTTAGCAAAAGTTCTCCACCGTCCTGAGAATGAAGAACCCTTTATGGTGTTTTCTGTTGGAATTGCTGAAGAATGGGAAGATACAAAGCTTCATAGCTTGTCAGAATTCATTTCTTTTGATTTTAAGGATGATACTTCTGGATATGAAGCATTTGCAGAACATAGAGAAGTACCAGGTTCATCTCTTTCAGCAAAAGAATACTACAACAGTATCAGAAAGCGCAGAAATGTAAGAGACTTTGCACGAGAACCGGTATCTCGCTCTCTCTTGGAAAAAGCTTTCCTCGCACTGAAGTCCAGTCCATTCTCGGATTTCTATCGGTTTGTGGTCATTTCCAGTGAAGAAACAAAGACATTGATTAGGAAAAAAGCGGAAGAAGAAGAAAAGAAATTCTATGAAGAAAAGATTACAGATGAATGGAGAGACGTGTTAAAGCAGCTCGGAACGAATTGGGAAAAAGCACATTTAACTGATGCACCTTTCCTTATCATTGGTTTTAAAGTGAACAACGATAGAAACCAGGATTTCTCTTACACTGATAAAAACTTGCCCATGGTTTCCTGTGCTGTTAATACAGGCATCCTCATGAGTGCCATCCATCACGCCAATCTTTGTATGCTGACGCATACACCGAGTCCCATGATTTTCTTGAGAGATCTTCTAAAGCGGCCTAAAAACGAAGTGCCCATCGTAGTAATCCCAGTCGGTTATCCGGCTGAGCAATGTCAGGTACCGAATATAGGCAAGAAACCACTGAAAGAAATATTGACAACTTTTACAGAGAGCGACGGTGAACCCTCATGAAAAATGGATTGAAACGAGAATTAGGAAAATGGCACGGTTACGCTTTAATGATTGGAGGCATGGTAGGGTCTGGGATTTTCGTAGTAACTGGCGAAGCAGGTGCTCAGGCAGGACCCTCGGTGCCCTTCGGATATGTAGTACTTCTGCCGGTACTCTTGTGTTCTGCACTGGCTTACTTGATCTTCATGAGCACACCGTTAGGAAACAGTCCTGGAGGGGCTTACGTCCATATCAGCCGTACATTCAATAACTACTTTGCCGGTTTCTTGTTCATGTGGTTTCAGTACATCGCTTTGCTCGGCGTCATGGCCATCATGGCCATCTCATTCGGTGAATACCTATCGAGTGTCATTGGAGCAGGTAATACGGCGATATTGGCAACCGTTTTGCTGCTTATATTTTACCTTCTAAATATCATAGGAGTTAAATGGTTCGGAGTAGTACAGCTTGTCATGTCAGCTGTCCTTTTCATTGCTATTCTTGTCCTTGTAGTACCAGGGTTATTCTTTATAGAAATGGAAAACTTTTCACCGATGCTTCCTAATGGGTTAAGCGGATTTATCGCCATCCTTCCAGCCCTGTTTTTTGCTTACTTTGGATTCGAACAACTGGCTCAAGCAGGCGGAGAAATGAAGGATCCCCAAAAAGCCATGCCAAGAACAATGCTGATCGGTTCATTCGCAACCGTTATCATTTATTTCCTGATTTCCATTGTCGCTTTTGGAGTAGTACCGTATGACCAGCTTGCTCAATCACAAAGCGCCATGTTTGATGTCGCATCTGTGTATCTGCCTGCAGGTGGTAAATGGATTGTAATGATTGGAATCATCATGGCCTTTGCAACAACACTGAACTCCCTGGTGATGGTTGTCTCAAGAATTTTATTCGCTTTTGCGGAAGACAGAGTGATCCCAGTCGGTATTGCCAAAGTAAACAAACGCTTTAACACACCGCATATAGCCATTACGGTAAATACGATTATTGTCTTAGTCCTGATTTGGTCAAGGACATTGGATTATCTGTTAAACGTTTCTCTGCAAGGGATGTTCCTCATGTATATCGGCCACGCAATTGCGATGATGGCATTGCCGTTCATCCGGCCAGCACTATTTCAGACTGCTTTGATCAAACCAAAACTGCCCTTGATTTTATTTTGCGGAGTCTTTTCCTTAAGTGTACTGGTATTCTTCAGTTACACGCTGATTCTCTCCGTCCTAAAGCTTTTACTGATTTGGACTGCAGTCGGAGTAGTTATATTTTTTCTCGGAAGAAGCCAGGGAAAAAGCAAAAAATTTGATTATGAAGTACAATTGAACAAAGCCTGGCAAGAAGAGAGCACATCACATACAAGTTAACAAAATTAAGACCCGGATCTCCAAGTAATAGAGGAGATCCGGGTCTTTTTTTGTTCAAGCAGAAAACATTGTTTTAAGTTTCATATAACCATACATGATTTTGGCATGTCGTCCTTCAGCAGAATCATCACGCAGCTTGTCCTGCAGACTCTCCATAAGCATCCTGTCACAGCGGAGGGAAGGACCAAACCTCCCATAGCATTCATCATGTGCCTTGCAGGCTGCATCAACTACATTAACAGGTGCACCTGGTCCGCTGCACCCAGGTCCGCAATATCGGTAACCAGGAAAAATGCAAAACCCTTTGTGTTTCCTGTAAATTCTTTTGGGCGGGTACATCACACTTCCTCCTCTTATTCTTCTGATGCTATAGATTATGCCAAGAATCCTTCAGGGCTTGTATGACAGCCTAATCAAATAAGAAATTACATACAACCGGGACGTCCGTTGATACAAGGCATACTCCTCATACATAAGATGCATAGAGAAACTCTTTGAGAGGAGGTCCAGTATGTTCGGGAACTTTGAAAAAAAGACAGGTGTCAAAATGGACGACATCATGAAGCTTGCTCAGTCTTTCCAAAACACGAACTTCAAAGATGAAAATCAAGTCAGAACCATGATCAAAAAAGTCTCAGCTCTCGCCGGCAAACCGGTGTCTAGAGAAAAAGAAGAGATGCTAGTCAAAGCGATCACAAGCGGAAAAGTACCTAAGGATATGAATGAAATTCAAAAGATGATGAATAAGAAGAAATAACAGCGGAACCAGCAGTCTGACGAGGGCTGTTGGTTTTTATGATGAATTACCACAGATACTATCGGTTGTTTTAAAAGCAATAATACCTGTAAACTTAACAGTGGGACATAACAAGAAAGGTTGTTACATAATGAAAAAGCTATTACTGGCCGGAGGAGGCCATTCTCATATACAGGTACTGAAGAGATTAAAAGAAGAACCCTTAAAGGACGTTGACATAACTCTAATATCACCTTCCAAATATCAGTACTGCCCTGAACTGTTTCCAGGATATTCTGAAGATAGATACGAAGAGAAAGAGGTCAGAGTGGACTTGAAAGAACTTGCAGAAAATGCAGGGGTCAATTGGAAAGAGGGAGCTGTACTGTCAATAGATCCGGGACAGAAGCTGGCATTGACCGCCGAAGGAGAGATTCTGAAATTTGACATCATTTCGTTGAATATCGGCTCTATGACCAGCGGGACGGATAAAATTTCCCTTTCTGATAATATTTATACGATCAAACCGAATTATCAATTCACAACTGCCGTTAAAGCCGTCCGCGGAGTTGACAATCCCGTCATTATAGGGGGAAATGCTGCTGCTGTGGAAATAGCATCATCTGTGCAAGCCTGGCGTACCAAACAGAATATACACAACCCCATCACGGTCATTGCCCAAAACAGACTGCTCCCTGAAATGGAGGAGTACATTTCCGATGAAGTAGCAAGACGGCTCAGGGGAAGTGGGATTATTCTGTATGAAGGGGAAACCCTTAAGAAAATGGAAGAAAATAAAGTCTTTATAAATTCAAAAGAAATCCCTTTTAGCAAGCTGCTTTGGTTGCAGAACCCAAAAGCACCGGATTTGTTTAGACTTTCAAAGCTTCCTGTCGATGAAAACGGTTATTTATCTATTGAGAAAACCCTGCAGGTAAAGGAGTATCCATTCATCTTCGGTGCAGGTGAAGGGGCAGTTATAAAAGGCCATCAACTGTCTACTCACTCGCTCTATACTTCCAGAAAACAAGGAAATGTATTATTCACAAATATTAGAGGGTTTCTGGATACAGGTGAAGGTGAGTTAGTCGAGGAGATACATATACCAATCCTTTTAGAATTAGGAAATAAACAGGGATTTGCTGTATTCAGAAACCGGCCGTTATTCGGTAGGATACCTTGGGCTTTGAGACAGATTCAGAATAAAAAGCTGTTGAAAAACTAGAAGAAAAGCTTCTTTCTCGTATTTACTGCATACCTATATATACGAGGAGGGGTGCAGAAATGAAACTGCCTGCTATTGATCTTGTGGCCTGATGGCTGAACACCTGGCTGCCCATGAGGGAGTCATTTTCAAACTGCAGACTTTTTATCAAAACGTTCAAAATACATTGTTGAAAAAAGTGCTAAAAAGCCATATAGACACCTTACAAAACCATGTTGCTGTCATGATTTCCCTGATAGATCCAAATCGAATCCATGAAGTGCAACTACCTAAAGTATTTGAAATTCTTTATAATGAAACACTAGGCCAATTACTGCCTTGGGAAAAAAATATCGCTTTAGAAGGCAGATTCACAGCAAAATCAATGGGAACTAATAACTTTAATTCCACAGCTATGATGAAAGATGAAAATGTAAAAACCATTCATCTTCAAATGTCTTACCAAGACATCTATTTTCAAAAGATGTATAACAAATTGATCACCGCTTCAGGTGGGGACATTGTACCAAAGGCCTCAGAGAACATGCAGTGGATGACTGTGCAGAAATATCAGCATTTATTATCAAAATAACTATTAAGCTGCCTCTAAGGAGCTTTTTTTTCAGCTTTGAACCGACTAATTATGTTTCAACTTGCAAGAAGTGAATATGGAACGGAATAAGAGAGTACTAAACCAGTTAAATTATTGATCTAACCGAAGTCAGTCTCAAGGTGTGGTTTATAGAGCAATTCACTTAAAATCCAGAGCAGTCCTAGTCGCAAGGAACGTTGTAGTGACCAATACATGTCAAATCCAGAGCCGAATTGGTTTATAGGAAACGCTGTAGAAACCAGTTCTACTGAAGTATTAAGCCGAAAGAAATATAAAAAATATCTTTAGGCAACACATCCTGATACATTTAAGTGCCTTTTTACGCACCACAGAACGCTTGTTCGAAGTTAACTCTTTTTATAGAAAGCAGAGCTGCAAACTGAGTGATTACTTTTTCTAACTAACAGAAGATCCGAAGCATATCTAAATGTATATCTGAAATAAAACCTTTTAGTCAGAAAGAAAATATCGTGAGTTTATTAAGGAAATTATATCTAGAAGTATTAGAAGATAAAGAAATAAAATTATCTGACATGCACCAAGGATTTTATTTGTCGCAGTGCTGGAATTGTAATGGAGAAAGTCAAAAAGAGTGAAGAGGTTAAGGAAACCAGGGGTAGACTCTTATGGTGTCTCTGAACTTTCTTTAAGTTTACATAACATATATTATAGGAAGCAATGAAAAGAACGCTAATTCGGTCTCATAACAAAAGATTACTACTAATATTGAGACGAAATTTAAAAGTTATAATTTTAAATCACATTTGCTCAATTAAGTAATTCTATGAATTTTTTCAGATAGTTAGTTTTCTCATTCTTATAATAAATAAACAAACCCCAAATTTAGTTGGAGTTTGTTATAATTGTTCTTACTATATAATTGGAAGCACTTTAATTCTCTTCCTCTTCCGCTATTTCCTTAGTGAGTTAGTTTACATAATAAAGCCCTTGTTTTGCATTTACTTCTTAATTGTTACCTATTGACCCACCTTAAGAACCGCTCAACATTCTTTTTGCTTACCTTCCCCCCTGAAAAGCGGTCAATTTGCCTGAATGGCATGTTGATAATAAAGTAGACGTTATTTGCTGTTAAGGGTTTTCCTATCTTTTTGAAGAAATAGTGGAAAAACATAATGGATCTATACACCATTTTTCCTTTCCAGTTCTTATATTGCGCTTGGTTAATAGTGTCATTCATCCCTAAACCTTTATTATAATCCCACTTTCCAAGTGGAAGTTTTCTGTCTAATATTTTTTCGAATTCTGAATCAGGGATACTTTTTACGTTTGCTGCCGCATAGTGTGGAAATTCACTTTTTAAATATACAGAGGGAGCAACGCCAGCCATTTCAATAGTTCCTTCTAAATGGATCTCTTGGATGGAGCTGCCTATCTGCACCATGTACTCACCCGCTTCAATCTCCCATTCCTTCATTTCAGAATTATAGTAAGAGAAATCTCTTGTAGTTAACGATAGTGTCACTCTCTTTGTTTCCCCTGGCTCCAAGTATACTTTTTCAAAGCCCTTCAACTCTTTTTTTGAACGAAAAATTTTAGAATTCTGCATTTCAATATACAATTGAACAATTTCTGCTCCAGCCGCTTCACCTGTATTTTTTAAATTAAAACTTACAGTTAAGTCTTCTATCACAATCTTGCTATATTTAAATGTAGTATAGGATAGCCCATAGCCAAATGGATAACGAACAGGAACATTTGCAGTTTCGTAATATCTATAACCTATAAAAAGGCCTTCTTTATGTTCACTTGTTGCCTGCTGTCCAGGATAGTATCCTGATGATGGGACATCAGTGTAACGCATTGGAAACGTTTCACTTAATTTTCCGCTTGGGTTATGTTTGCCCAGCAATACATCCACGACAGCTTCACCCATTCCTTGTCCAGAGAGGTACGTGTGTATCATTCCTTGCACATTGTCGGCAAATGGCAATTCAAGTGCCCCCCCGCCAGATAAAACAACGATAACATTCTTATTAACATTCACTATAGATTCCACAAGTTCTAATTGATTTTGGGCTATTTTCAAATCTTCTCTATCCACACCTTCTGCTTCTTTACTTTCATCAAGACCAATAAATAAAAGTACTGTTTCAGAAGATTCTGCAAGACTTGTTGCTTCGTTTACTAATTTACTGCTCTTTTCTCCCATCCGCTTAAATCCTTGTGCATATCCAACGATATCTAAAGATGAATTATGCAAACTATGAAGCGGATTACTTAATTTATAAGGATTAATTAATGAACTCCCTGCACCTTGATATCTTGGAGTTTTAGCAAAATCACCAATTACTGCTACTTTTGTCCCCGGTTTCAGTGGAAGAATGCTATTCTCGTTCTTAAGAAGTACCATAGACTGACGGGCAGCTTCAATAGCCTTTTTGTTGTTCACCTCATAGTCTGCTCTAACTGTTTCCTTATTATCTAAACGGACCTTGTTTATAAGATCCAGCAGTTGATCCACTGCTTCATCTAATATTGATTCATCTAAGGTCCCTGCATTAATGGCATCCACAATTTCTTTATCCGTAATTCCGTTAGTAGATGGCATTTCTAACTGATTATGAGCTTTCAGTCCGGCAATACGGTCATTGTTTCCACCCCAATCCGTTACAATGACACCGTCATAACCCCATTCAGAATACAAGATATCATTAGCCAAATGTTGATTTTCATTTGTAAACTCCCCATTAACCTTATTATAAGAAGACATCATAGTATGAGGATTACTTTCTTTTACAACTTTTTCAAATCCTGATAGATAAATTTCTCTCAAAGAACGCTCATCTACAATTTCATCAATCGTCATACGCATATGTTCCTGGCTATTGACTGCATAATGCTTAGGGCAGGCTGAGATACCATTAGACTGAATCCCTTTCACCATTTCACTGGCAAGCTCACCAGTCAGGTATGGATCTTCTGAGAAATATTCAAAATTGCGTCCGCACAATGGATTGCGTTTAATATTTAAGCCCGGTCCTAGTAAAACACTTACTTTCTCACTGCGGGCCTCCTTACCAATATCCTCCCCTACAGAATATACAAGTGACTTATCCCAACTATTTGCCAGTGTTGCAGCTGTTGGGTAACAGGTTGCTGGTAAACTTTTATTTAAACCGAGGTGATCCGCTTTCCCGCCTTGTTTACGCAGTCCATGAGGCCCATCGGTCAGCATAATGGATGGAATACCGAGACGTTCGATTGCCTTTGTATTCCAAAAGTTTTGTCCGGACATGAGAGAAGCCTTCTCTTCTAATGTCATTTGTTTAATTAATTCTTTATTTTTCATCTTTAATCCACCACACTCTTCTAATTAGTAGGCTCTTTTCGTAAACTTTGTTGCTATTTCACACTAATTCCGAAGAAATAACCCTAATTCACGGTTATAACCTCGTAAATAGGAAAAGTAAAGAGCTGCTCTCCCCGATTTGAAAGTAATACCTCAGTATCCAGGGGGAAAATCCGGCTCTTGGGATTTTTCCGAATACAACAATATATGCCAAAACAGCCAATTAGTAAGAAAGCGGACATTAGTCTGCTTTCCCATTTCTTTTAATAGTTATATTCAGTTAAAAAGGTATGTTTTAAGTGTTGCATACAGTGAATTGTGCATGCTATTTCGCAGTGCCGCTGTAATTGCTTCTGGATGCTCCTCATATGCTTGCTCTAAAAGCTCCTTTTGTTTTGGAACAGATAAAATATCTAACATTAAATCATTACCAGATGTAATGGCCTGTGGTGCGTTCATAAATCCGAATACCGCATCTGAAGATACTACACCCTTAAATCCCCACTCATCTCTCAGCATTCCATTTAATAATTCCGGGTTTGCCCATTTTCCATCAATGTAAGAGAAACTGGACATTGCACCTGTTACACCAGCATTTTTGACAGTCATTTCAAATGGCCGCAGATGGATTTCCCTCATCGCCTGTTCATTAGACCAAACCAAAAGCCCTGAGCGTGCGTTGGTTTCTTGCTCATTCATGATAAAGTGTTTCATGAATACAATAACACCTTGGTCCGACGCACCTTTCGCCATTCCAGAACCAATCATGCCGTTTAAAGCAGGATCTTCTGACATATACTCAAAGTTTCTTCCTCCTTGTGGCGAACGATGAATATTAAGAGCTGGAGCGTACCATCCGTGAATCCCATAAGCTTGAGCTTCTTGACCGATCACTTCACCCATCTCGTATGCCAAGTCTTCGTTCCAAGTGGAGGCCACGACGATCTCCGTTGGGTAAGCGCCGGCTTCAAATTTTTTGAATCCAAAGAAACTAAAACCTGCAGGCCCATCCATTAAAACTGTATTTGGAACACCAAGTTCATCAATCTCTTTTGTATGGTAAGCAGCTTCTGTCACA
Organism: Bacillota bacterium; assembly: GCA_051750065.1. GTDB lineage: Bacteria > Bacillota > Bacilli > Bacillales > Bacillaceae_B > Rossellomorea. The sequence continues at coordinate 203,228 of JBNJJI010000004.1, read as the reverse complement.
TAATCAATCATTTGATCAACGGTGAGCTGGTCTAAGAATTCATCCCACTTAGGATCATCATAATCCAATCCTGTTAAGTCTTCTAATTTCAGGCCATTGTCAATACCTGTTGCAGGCATTTCCACATTGTTGAACTCATGTCCCTGGACTCTATCAATAACTTTTTCTGAAGCAATTTTTGAATCATCTTCATTTGAAGGGTATGTCCCTTCCCAATCATTACGAGAAAGAACAGTTAATTCGTTTTCTGATTGAGTAAAACGATTTTTGTAGTCTGTTCCTGTAACACCATCTTCTCGGTACACAATATCTTCAGCTAACTCGAATTCTATTGTACTGTCAATCTCATGGACATTCTTACCAAGTTTAATTTCATATGTTCCATTTTCTAAAATATAATTTTCATTTTGGATATCATATGATGCCATATCTCTTGTATCATAATGGATTGTTAGAACTTCAGACTCACCTGGTTCCAATGATTTGGTTTTTGCAAATGTTGCTAGGTTTATAGCAGACTTCTCAATTCCTCCGGGTGTGTATGGAGCAGAGTAGTATACTTGAACTACGTCTTTACCCGCTTCTGCACCATTATTTTTCACTTCTACTTTTAATTCGATAGTATCATTAGTTAATTGTTGATCTATTATATTCCAATCAAATGTTGTGTAACTTAAACCTGAACCGAAAGGAAATTGAACCGTTTTTCTGTATCCTTCTTCATTTCCTTGATAGTAAGTTTCATAGAATCTATAGCCTACATAAATTCCTTCTTCATAATTAAGGTACGCTTTATCTAAATTCTCATACTCATAATCTCCGAAATTTTCACTTGCCGGAGAAGATGCAACATCATAAGCATACGTATCTGTAATGCGTCCAGAAGGATTTAATTCACCCGATAAAGCTTTTGCAAGGGAATTAGTGCCAAATGGCCCAGGAGTTCCAACCCAAATTACAGACTGAATACTTGGGTAATCCTCTAGAAATCCTAATTCTAAAGTGTTACCGGCATTTACCACAATGGTTACATTACTAAAGTTTTCAGATACTTTTTGAACTAAATTATGCATTTCATCTGATAATTTTAATTGATCTTCACTTACATCCGAAGCTTCTACTGCATCACTTTGAACAATAAGCATCGCATTTTCAGAGTACGCTTTCGCTTGAGCTATCGCATCATCCGTTACATCCGGTTCACCAGCTGGCTCATCATTACTTAACATTCCTTTAACGACTTGAACAATTCCAGTGTCTGAATTTCCTGTCGTTTCTTCCAACTCTGGCAGCTCCGCATAGTAATCATATAATTCCTTATTATATTCAATACCTGCATTTGTAAGGGCATCAAATAAATTCACAGCACGAGACAGATCAGAAGCGCCAGAACCACCACCCCCATATTTAAAAGTAAAGGCTGTAGAACCAAAGACATTAACTTTTTTATCTTCCAATGGCAGGGAGTTATTCTCATTCTTCAATAAAACTAAACCTTCATTCGAAATCTTTTCTGAGACAATATCAGCAGCTTCTCTTGCTCGATCTGCTTCTGCACTGGTAGTATCAATCGTAATATGTTTACCGCTCATGTTTTCAACCACGCTTGTGATTGTCGGTCCTACTGTCCCTCCAATAATTAATAACAATACAGCAAAAACAGCCCATCCTGTAAACCGTCGCGGTCTATTTTTAATTTTTTTGTACATTTTAGCTTCTTTTTTCGCTGCTTTTCTTTCTTTTCGGTTTAACGATTTCACCTCTTCTTTTCTTTGTTGTTTCTCTTCTTTGCGCAGTTGCTTATCACTTGCAATGGCTGTTTTCCGCTCTTTTTCTGGTAAAGCGGAAATTTCCTTCTTTCTCTCTTTATGCTTTGTCTTATCCTCTTTAACACGTTGAACTATTTCTTGTTTCCTGGCTTTTCTCTTTTTAAAGTATTCAAACATGATGATAACCCCCATTGTTCAGTGTATTTTAACTCATAAACTACTCAGCAATTTTTCGTCAGCAAGAGAGCGTTTTCATTTTGGGCTGCCCATCTCTCACTCCATATTTATAGGTCTTGACTATAATTCTTTCACTTCCCTTAGCTATATTTTGGTGTTTTATCAAGCTAAAAAGAAAACGGTATCAAATTATTGGATCATCTTTTCTAGATGGTAAATCCAATATATATGGTTTGATGACAAACATCATTCCAATTCTATAGAATTCGAGTTCCAATTCTTGACCCTTAAGAGAATTGATCGGAAAATAAACCCCTTTATAAGCTCTTGAAATTTACTATAAGTTACGATTTTTGACATCTGCTTGAATTCCATCTATTAGAGCTACCTTTTGCTTATTTAACATCCACAGAAAAAAGACCATCCGCTATCTTTATTGCGCATGGTTTGAATTCATATTGAGTTAGTACTTCTTTTTAAGCTCAATGAGTTGAATCTCATGAGGTTGTAACTCTGTGGTGAATGTATATGTTTGATTGACAATGGATTCCTCTGTCAAAATGCCAGGTTCCGCTTTTCCTTTCAAAAACAAAATGTCTAGGTCATCCAAATCAGTTGGTGCCCCCATTTCAACCCAAGAATCGAAGGAGGAGCCTTGCTTCCTATTAACATATTGTTTTTTGACACGGTAGTTACCATTGATCCCATTTAACGTAATTTGGAAGGTTTGAATTTTCGGGTTCTCAAAAACGGTATAACGATTATTCAGTAATAATTGAGAGTAGTCAAAATTTCGGTACAGATTGTTGGGATGACAATAATTAAAAACTAATATTTGAAAATCTTCGCCCTTCTTCGTCACTATCATATATTCATTTTTAACTATGAGTTCATCACCCAGTTGACTCAAAAAATGGAAAGCATGGTAACCAGCTTTTTTAATACCATTATAGGTCATCAGACCGAATCCGCCATGAAACAGATGCTTCTCCTGTCTGAACTCCTCGAATAAATCGGTAAATGTCCAATATCCCATTCCGTTTACTTTCATGAAATTTCCGGTGGCATTTTTGACGATAAAAGCTGCCATATAGCAGGTATCGTGAAGCAGGTCCTTACTATCACTATTTCCGTTCCATTCCGTTATCCAGATTTCTTTAGAACCCTCGTGAAGTTCCCTGCTCTTTTCGAGAATTATATCAATAGAATTTGTAAGATTCACTTCATCGCCAATCATAATACTTTTAAATTGAGTAACACTTTCGATTTCTTTCTTGGCAGAATCATTTATGGACTGCCCCTCAATTTTAGGTTTTCTGGCCAGATTATAAACATGAAAAGTAAAAAAGTCTAAAGCGATATCTTCTTTTTCAGCAACAGCCTTAAAATCCCTTATCCAGCTATCGTAGTTTGCAAAACTAATACTACTAAATCCACCCAGCTTTAGTTTGGAATCAATTGATTTTATAGAACGATACGTCTCAGCATATAGATTGAAAAACGACTCTCTTGTTCCTTTCCAGAAATACTCTACTTCAGGTTCATTCCAAAATTCATAATACCAAGTTCTTACCTCTTCAATCCCATACCTATTAATCAAATGCCTGATAAATGCTTCCACCAACTCTTTCCATCGGTCTATTTGCTTAGGGGGTGAAACAGCTGCTTCCCATAAGAATACGGTATCCTCTGTAGCTGCTAAGTCTTTCGGCATAAAGCCTAACTCGATAAAGGGCTTGATTTCTTCATCAAGAAGATTATCCAAAACCACATCAATATTATTAAAATTGAAGTAATAGGATCCATCTGTATTTTCATTGTAAACAAGCAGCTGATCTGCAAATATTCCATGGAATCGCACGAATTTAAACCCTATTTCCTTCTGGATCTGATGTAATTGTGCTTTAAAATCACTTCTCATAGCTAACGGAGCATAGCCAAACGTAAGTAAATTCGTAAAAGTATGTTCGATCTTTTTTTGAGTGTAAGCTAGATCAACTGTAACGTTCTGAGACTCACTTAACAACATTTCCTTGTGTTGTTTATCTCGTTCAAGATACTTAAACAAATTGGTTAAAGAATCACTGCTATTAATATTGAGATAATCCTTTGAAATTGTATTCTCTACTTCCAATTTATAGTTTTCACGATATTCTCTTGGTGTAATCCCCAATACATCTTTAAATACCCTATAATAAGCTTTACTATCAGGAAATCCATATTGCAAGGCAATTTCCGTTACTGTTTCCTCCGTCGTCTGCAATGTAAATAATGATTTATTTAATCGCATACTATCTAGTTTCTTTTTCAGTGACACGCCGACTTTTTCTTTGAAGTATCTCGATAGATATTGTGGATTTAAATTAAACTCATACGCGATATCCTTAAGCCCTAATCCTGATTTAATACAATTCTTATTCATATATTTTAATATTTCTAACAGCCTCTGATCATTGCCATGTTGCTTTTCCTCACTTTTGATTGTCACCTCGAAATTCTCCATGAGAATTACAATAAGTTCCAGAAGCCATTTTTTCACTTTTATATCTGGAAGAGTCTTTTTATTAATGATTACATCCATCATATTAGCAAGTATATATTTCAGTTCATCCATTAAGAATGGTGAATCAACGTTAACATCTCTGGAGTTTAAATAGAACCGTTTTTCTTCTAACACAATCCCTTGTTCTTTTAGAAACTTGCTATCAATTTGTAACACTAATACTTGCGTTTTCCCATAACTGGTCAGTGAATTAATAAAATGAAGCTCGTTTACATTAACAAGAAAGATGTCCCCGCTTTCCAGCTTATAACTTTTTCGGTCAATACGAATTTCTAATTCTCCATCTAAGACAAAAAGGATTTCAGGATCTTCATGCCAATGATAAGGAAAGCGTTCCACACTCTGGGTGAATATATTAACCGGTAAGTTAGATTTGTAGTCAATTTGTTCATATTGGTACTGCATGGTATTCTCTCCTTAGTATCGATACATTCTCATAGTTGAATTATACAATACTTCCTTCCTTGTTATTTACTAGAGAAAAAAAAGAATCCATTTTTAAGAAACAAGACTAAAGTGACCTTGTTAATCAAGCTAAGAAAGAATCACCTTATCTTCTAAATAACCTGATTCATCCTTAGTCGCCCCCCCAAAGTTATGGGATATGCAGACCTACACTCAAAATAACTTGACGATGTTTACTCCTTTAAGAAGCTGATTTCTTTAAAGTATGCTCAATAATAATTAAACAAAGGGTGCTTCATCATCTACTTTCGGTTAATAAACGTGTGATAGGGGAAATTTATATATGTGAGATAAAAAACTCCAAGGAAGTTTTCTAATGAGTATAGAACATAAAGTTCATGACCGGCACTCTCATCAGCATAGTCTTTCCTGTGGTCACACTAAAATTAAGCACAAAGACCATATTGACTAAGTTCATGACAGACATCTGCACCATGAACATAATGGCCATTGGGATGAATGCAAAATACCTGTAACAGAAAACAATCCAGCTGAATGTGTACCTATGAACTGTGGATGTAACCATGATAATGACTGTGGAAATGAGATGATACCGCATGGTGACCATATGGATTACTTGGTGAATGGACGTCTTCATCATGTTCATGGTGATCATTGTGATGATCATGGTCCTGCGGAATTAGTTACGGTTGAATAGATTTACTTTACCAAACCAGTATATTTACTGGCGTGTTTCATAGATGTTCGGTTATTCCGGTTAATCTTTATCCTTACCTCTATAGTATAGAAACTAAACGATAACTCAATAAGCCTTACTCATTTAACATTTTTCCAGAAATCATTTTCCACTTCTCCTTTCTCTCCCAACCTTAACACCGTTAGCAACAATTCACCGGCCAATCTTACTATGCTGCTGTATCGGCCTCTTTTTCAATAAGGCTCTATATGTATATGTGCATGTTTAATATTATGGAGACTGTTCAATCTGATCTCAATGTCTTCAGTAATTTTATGACTCTGGCTTACTGTGAGAGTTGGATCAACAAAAATCGTTGCGTCTACTAATGCCTGGTTACCTGATAATCTTCCTTTTAATTCTTTAACGAATTTAACCCCCGGTGTAGTACTGATGGTCTTCTCAATTTCCTTTAGCTTATTGGCTTCAAATCCATCTGTTAACTCATGAACGGCATCTTTTAGAATACCCCAGGCAGTTATGCAAATGATTACCCCTACAATTAAAGCAGTAATTGAATCAAGCCACAGTAATCCAAAGTATGCCCCAGATATACCCACCACTGTTCCAAGGCTGACTAATGCGTCTGCACGGTTATCTTGGGCAGCTGAATATAATGCCTTACTGTCTATTTTTTTCGAAAGTTTAATATTAAATTTAAAAACAAAATACATTACTACGGCGCTGAATAATCCAATGAAGCCAGTAAATAAATCAGGTTTAGTCTGTATGGGATCCATGAAGAGATTAAATGAGCTAACAACAACTTGCAGACCGACCAATAGTATGATGATACCAGCAATCAAAGATGATATTGTTTCTGCTTTGGAATGCCCATACTTATGATTATCATCTGCAGGTTTCTGAGCAATTTTAATTCCGACTAAAACCGTAATTGACGCTATGACATCTGTTAAATTATTTAACCCATCCGCTCGCAGTGCATTTGATCCTCCAACATAACCAAAATACAGCTTGACCGCTGCCAAGAAAATATAGGCAGCTATGCTGATCCAAGCACCCTTTTCACCCTTTTTTAATTCTTTATTTACCATTATGGCTCTTCCCCTTTTGGGTATTTATTTCTTCAACTTTTGTCCTTAATCTGCCCAAAAGAGGAAAACTAATTCGGAATTAAAGATTAGTTAATGTTAATGATAGATATCTCTTTTAAATAGGGTATTTTCTAAAAGCTTGTACCTTTGAAAAGCTATTCCCCCCTTCGATTAGAGAGAAAAATCTTAGTATCCGGGGTTATTGAAAGCAACATTTTTATACGAAAACAGCCATTAAAATAAAGAAAAAGCACTCACAAACATTAAAAAATCATCGTTTGCAAGTGCTTTATATAAAGTTAGCTTAATCTCAATTGGAGTTACTGGAAGAAAATCTCTACACATAAGAAAAATTAATAACATGGCAATCAGCTGATTAACTGCTTTTTCACTCAAAATTATCAAGCAATGTACGCACTTCATCCGTTGTCTCTGTGTCCATCAATTGATTTCTTAATTCACTGGCACCCCTGAATTCGCGCACATAGATCTTAAAGAACCGGCGCAAGGGCTTGAATGGACGTGGCTCAAATTCATTTGTATATTGATCAAATAAATCCAGGTGCAGCCTTAAGAGATCTAACAATTCTTTGCTGTTATGTTCTTTTTTCTCTTTTTCAAAGGCGAATGGATTGTTAAAGATTCCCCGGCCGATCATCACCCCATCGACACCGTATTGGCGAACGAGTTCTAAGCCGGTTTGACGATCAGGAATATCTCCGTTAATTGTCAGTAGTGTTTGAGGTGCTATCTCATCCCTAAGTTTCTTAATCTCAGGAATCAATTCCCAATGAGCATCTACTTTACTCATTTCTTTTTTGGTACGAAGATGAATAGAAAGGTTTACAATATCTTGTTCGAATATGTGCTTTAGCCAACTGCGCCATTCTTCTATATCTGTATAACCCAACCTTGTCTTCACACTTACAGGCAATCCACCTGCTTTAGCGGCTTGAATTAATTCTGCAGCAACTTCTGGACGGCGGATAAGGCCTGAACCTTTTCCATTTCCTGCAACGTTGGCTACAGGACAACCCATATTAATATCTATTCCGCGGAAACCTTCTTCTGCCATTCCGATACTCATCTCACGAAAAAATTCGGGTTTGTCTCCCCATATATGAGCGACAATCGGTTGTTCATCTTCTGTAAAAGTCAAACGCCCGCGAACACTTTGGCGTCCATTTGGATGACAATAACTTTCCGAGTTTGCAAACTCTGTAAAAAACACATCTGGTCTGGCTGCTTCACTCACTACATGACGGAAAACAACATCCGTCACATCTTCCATTGGTGCCAATATAAAAAACGGTCGTGGTAAATCACGCCAAAAATTATCCTTCATAACAATTTCAATTCCTCTCATTACCGGAGTTTCACTTTAAACTCTGATGTGAACACAAAATAAAAAGCAAAGACATCTCTGCCTCTTTGCTTCTTTTAAATTTATACCATGCTTAAGCACTTTTTATCAAACTATAGTAATTTTCAACTTATATATTATAAATAATAACAAATAAAAGTGCAAAAGAAATGTTAAAAATAAGGGTTAGTGACCATAAATGTACATTTTGTAAACTGACAATACATTTAAACACCAATTCTACCATTAACGTGTCCCTTAATATATGTATCGAGTGACACTTATCTGGCTGAGATTATCCTTTTTAGTATTATAAAACATCGCTAAGTATATCTTAAATCTTGAAATATAACCATCTTTGTCATTCATTCTTCCTTCTACTCTGGCAGATATCGCTTTATCATACTTCCTGCAATATTTCTATCCTGTTTCATAATTCTGAGGATTTGAAAATGGCAGCTGCAGATTCCTTTTTGAGCTCCCAGGTGTTTTCAATCCTAATAGATCGTAACAGGTACCTCACTCTAATTTTGTATTCAATCCTTACAGAAATTAATAATCACTCATGTCACAGAAAATACCAAATGTATATCATTATATGATAACGCTTTCTCGTATAATAAGAGTATTACAGCTTTAAAAATGTATGAAGGAAGTGGCGATTGTGAAAGTATTAGTCCCTGTTGATGGTTCAGAGCATTCAAAAAAGGCTTTTGATTTTGCGCTTAGTATGCTAAAAGATCAGGACACTGAAATTGTACTGCTCAATGTGCAGCCAAGTTTTAATACACCGAATGTTAAGCGTTTCCTTAGCAACCAGCAAGTTCGTGAATATCAAGAAGAATTAAGCAAAGAAGCATTTGAAAAAACCTTACTCAATTTTACTGATAGAGATGGCAGTCATATTACTAAAAAAGTAAGAATCGGTGATGCTAGTATGGAAATATGCAAAGAAGCCAAAGAAATCAATGCAACTGTAATTGTAATGGGAAACAGAGGTCTTGGCACCATCAAAAGTGCTGTCTTAGGAAGTGTAAGTTACAGCGTCATTCATAATGCGGAATGCCCAGTAACCATAATCCCTTAATCAACTGTTTTAATAAACTGGGCTGCTAAAGTTTTATTTTTTTTAAGTTAGTACCAGCTTGCCTATCATTTATTTCTGCAGCAAGCTGGTTTCCTATCTTTTCATCAACTAAAAAACGGAAGAGGTCAACTTCCTCTTCCGTTTTTTAAATAACGTCTTGGTGTACCGAAGTATTGAATCCCTTGATAGTCAGGAAATTCAGATTGAAATGCAATATAAATCGGGGCATCCAGCAGCCATGGAAAATAGGAAAAAAATCCTGAATCGCCATTAACTATGGCTGATAATGCGAGAGGCATCTCCTTTTGGAAGATCATATAGCGGACTTTTGATAAATTCTCATCAAATTCTCCTCCGCTTACATATACCTTGCCGGAAAGTGTATACTGCCCCAACACTCTTACCCATTCTGCAAGAACTTCATCCCTCATCTTAGTGTCGAGCTTCGTCACATCGTAGTTACAGCCTATACTTAGAAACAGTTCACCCGTGATGTCAGAATGCGTTAAAGTATATTTTCTTGCATCGAGGGGATTGAATACTGATGCCGGAGGAAGATACGTAACAGAAAGCTTTTCTGGGTTGAATTCACTCATTATAAGCCACCTCACCATTCTTGATGTGTGTTTGCTTATAGTAAAGTATGAAATCAGCCTAGAAAAGGTTCTTTCCCCTCTATAACTCTTCCCACTTTATATTTATCAAATTCCATTGATCATTTTCATAGAACCAATAGGAGTATACATTTCCAATAGCATCCGCTTGATAAGCACCGCTTACCCTCTGAACTCCTCTCAATCCTAATCCATCTTTCCCTTTTATCTTGACAGGTTCAAACATAGCATACGGGATAACCATCATCTCCGTCGGTTCATTCAGTTTTCCTTCATGGTAAATCCCCAACCGTTCATAATCTTCTTTACGATCACTCAAATCCACCGTAAAGGATTCATTCGTATCAAAAAAAGTAATGACCCCTCTATAATTCTTCTCAAAATGAGCATCAATGGATAGAGCAGGCGGCATACCGATATCTTTCTTTTTATCATTTGCCAATGTATACAGACTATAATTATTAAGCCCCCCGCTCCCACCAGTAGCCGACGATTGCAGCAAATCTTTTACACCATCATGATTCAAATCAGGAAATTGGATACTCGGTTCGTAGCCTCCTACATAGTCAATTCTAAAATTCTTTCCGTCAGCAGTCTGAATTTCTGCCCAGGTTTCTTTATAATATAGGGCACCAGGTTCGTAGGGTTTACCCCACAACACAATCTTATCTTCTGCCTTATCTCCTGTTACGTCCTCTTCATAGGAGGTTATAATAAGAACATTCGGCTGACTTTGCTCTTCTGCAAAATTTCCGGCAATGGCGTGCAGCGACATGAAAAAGAAAGCGGCAAAAGCAAACAACAATTCCTTCCTCATTAAAACCACTCCTTAACCTAATCGTTTTTCTTATCTTCTCCAGTTAAGGGAATAATATGTAACCTAGAAATTATGAAAAGTGCAAGCGCCCTATTCAGTTCCGACAGGCAAATAACCTGAGGAACTAAGTCCGTTTAATTGGTACAAAACCTCGAGCACTCAAGCTGGACGGGGATCACTTAGTTAAAATTTTTAGAAGGATGAATTTTTGTAAATTCCTTAACAATAAAAAACGAAGCAGACACAATTCAGTGTCTGCTTCGTTTTTTTTGTTATAAAGTAGGGCGCTGTTCACGCCATATCTTCACCACTGATCCGCTTTCTCCCTGATCTATTACGAATGATCCGTTGGAATAACGGTCATTATTTCTGAAATTGGCTGCCTGTATTGTCTCCACCTGTCCTTTACTTGTTTCAAGACAAACGGCATCTATCTCTTCTACAACTACCATCCCTGCTAATCGGTGAGGGTTGGCTTTTAATTCGCGGAGCATCACAACACCACGTTTAGCTCTTGAAGTTTTTTCAAACTCAGAAAGCTTCATCTTCTTCACTGCACCACGCTGTGTGGCAATCAAGACCGATTGGGACGCATCCTTAATGATGGTTTTTCCGCCAACAACAAAGTCCCCCTCTTTCAGGTTAATACCTTTGACGCCTGCAGCTCTTGGCCCAACAACACTTACTTCTTCCTCGCTGAACCATAGGCCGTACCCGTAATGAGTGGCGAAGAACAGTTCTTGACTTCCATCTGTCAAGTGAACGTCTATCAATTCATCATCGTTTTTAAGGTTGAGAGCAACGAGAGCCCTGGAATACCGTTGAGCTTTATACTGGCTCAACAGCGATTTTTTGGCCATACCGTTTTTCGTGATGAACAAGAGATATCGATTTTCATCAAATTCCTTGATAGGCATGGCTGCAATCAGATTTTCATCCTTATCAATTGAAATGAAGTTTGCCACATGCTGTCCGAGGTCTTTCCAGCGTATGTCAGGAAGCTCATGAACTGGACAATACAGATAACTGCCTTTGTCTGTAAATAACAGCAGTACATCCGTCGTGTTCATTTCTTGCTGTATCAATATCCTGTCCGTTTCTTTCATAGCCAGATCCTGTCCATTTGAAGCAGAGAATGAACGAAGGCTCGTCCGCTTGATGTATCCATCTTTTGTGACAGTCACCATAACGTCTTCATTGGCAATCATTACTTCAAGGTTCACTTTGATTTCTTGAATTTCAGCCTCTATGATAGATCGCCTTTCATCGGTGAACTGTTTCTTAATTGCTCTTAGTTCTTTTTTGATGACGTTTAACAGCTTGCTTTCACTTTCCAGTATCGCCGTAAGTTCATTGATAAGATTTGCTAATTCTTCCGCTTCTTGTTTAAGAGCTGTGATGTCTGTGTTCGTTAGTCGATATAACTGTAAAGAAACAATAGCTTCCGCCTGTGCTTCGGAAAATCCAAACTCTGCTATCAAGTTATTTTTCGCATCTCTTTTATCTTTAGAAGCACGAATTGCAGCGATGACTTCATCGAGTATCGATAGTGCTTTCATCAACCCTTCGACAATGTGCTGTCTGTCCTGCGCTTTTTTCAGATCATATTTCGACCTGTTCGTAACAACTTCCTTTTGATGTTCGATATATGCATCCAGCAATTCGCGGAGTCCCATAAGCTGAGGACGGCGGTTATGGATGGCGACCATATTGAAGTTATATGCTACTTGCAAGTCTGTGTTTTTATAAAGAAACATTAGGACCCCATCTGCATCAGCTTCTTTCTTCAGCTCGATGACGATACGCATTCCTGTTCGGTCCGTTTCATCTCTAACTTCAGCTATACCTTCGACTTTACGGTCAAGACGGAGTTCGTCCGCTTTCTTGACCAAGTTGGCTTTATTAATTTCATATGGAATTTCTGTGATAACGATTTGCTGCTTTCCACCGCGGACACTTTCAACTTCACATTTTCCACGTACAACAATTTTACCTTTACCTGTTTCATAAGCTTTCTTGATTCCTTCAACACCCTGAATGGTGCCCCCGGTAGGAAAGTCCGGTCCCTTGATAACGGTCATTAAGTCATCAACGGTCGATTCCGGCTTATCCATACGCATGATGACAGCATCAATAACCTCTTGCAGGTGATGAGGAGGTATATCCGTTGCATATCCTGCTGATATTCCTGTCGAACCATTGACAAGCAAGCTGGGAAAACGAGCTGGCAAAACTGTAGGTTCCTTAGAGGTATCATCGAAGTTTGGAACGAAATCAACGGTATTCTTTTCAATGTCACGCAGAAGCTCAGTGGAAATAGCTGATAAACGTGCTTCCGTGTAACGCATGGCCGCTGGAGGATCGCCATCAACACTTCCATTATTTCCATGCATCTCTACGAGAAATTTTCGAAGCTTCCATACCTGGCTCATGCGTACCATGGCATCGTATACGGATGTATCACCATGGGGGTGATAATTACCGATTACGTTACCAACGGTCTTGGCAGATTTCCTGAAGCCTTTTTCATGAGTATTTCCTTCCACATGCATTGCATAGAGAATCCGGCGCTGTACGGGCTTTAAACCATCACGGGCATCCGGCAGGGCACGTTCTTGAATGATGTATTTGCTGTACCTTCCAAACCGGTCGCCAATTACCTCTTCTAACGGCAGGTCCTGGTAGCGTTCTTGAGTTGTCATACTTCACCCTCCTCAACGACAGATACATTTTCATTTTCCAATATGCTGCCATCTTCTTCGAGACCAAAGGCAACATTGCTTTCAATCCATTTACGGCGGGGCTCAACCTTATCGCCCATCAAAGTCGTCACACGGCGCTCTGCTCTTGCTGCATCATCTATCTTGACGCGTATGAGTGTCCTTGATTCGGGATCCATCGTAGTCTCCCAGAGCTGGTCTGCGTTCATCTCGCCAAGTCCTTTATAGCGCTGAATCATATAGCCCTTGCCTACTTTTTTTAGTGCTCCGTCCAATTCATCATCTGTCCACGCATACTCAATTACTTCTTTCTTGCCAGAACCTTTGCTGACTTTGAACAGCGGAGGAAGTGCGATATATACTCTTCCTGCTTCCAACAGCGGCTTCATGTAACGGTAGAAGAAAGTTAAGAGAAGAACCTGAATATGCGCTCCGTCGGTATCCGCATCTGTCATAATGACGATTTTATCGTAATTGATATCGCCTAAATTGAATTCCGGCCCGACTCCAGCTCCTATTGCATGGATGATGGTATTGATCTCTTCATTTTTAAAGATATCCTGCAGTTTAGCCTTTTCTGTATTGATGACTTTTCCACGAAGCGGAAGGATCGCCTGGAATTTCCGGTCTCTGCCCTGCTTTGCTGAACCGCCGGCAGAATCCCCTTCGACAAGATACAATTCGTTTTTCTGAGGATTTCTGGACTGAGCAGGAGTCAATTTTCCAGAAAGAATCGTTTCAGACCGCTTTCTCTTTTTGCCGTTTCTTGCATCTTCACGTGCTCTTCTGGCAGCCTCTCTAGCCTGTGCCGCTTTGATTGATTTCTTAATCAACAGGGAGCTTGTATCCGGATTCTCCTCAAGGAAGTAGAGCAGATGCTCAGAGACGACGGCATCGACTGCGGACCTTGCCTCACTTGTTCCAAGCTTCCCTTTTGTCTGACCTTCAAATTGCAGGAGTTCTTCCGGGATACGTACAGAAACAATCCCAGCCAAACCTTCGCGTATATCCGTTCCTTCAAGATTCTTGTCTTTATCACGCAGAATTCCCGCTTTTCGTGCATACTCATTGAAAACACGTGTCATCGCCGTTTTGGCACCAGCTTCATGTGTACCTCCGTCTTTCGTACGAACGTTATTTACGAATGAAAGAATGTTCTCTGAAAAGCCGTCATTGAATTGAAAAGCAAACTCCACTTCGATACTGTTATGCTCTCCTTCAAAGAAAACAACTGGGTGGATGCTGTCTTTCTCTTCATTCAAGTATTCTACAAAAGCTTGTATTCCGCTTTCATAATGGAAGACGTCTTGCTGATCGTTTCTCTCATCTGTGATAGTGATCTTCAATCCTTTTAGAAGAAATGCTGATTCACGGAGACGTTCGCATAATGTGTCGTAATTATAAGAGGTCACGCTGAAAATGGATGGATCGGGTTTGAAGCTGATCCTTGTTCCCGACTTTTTCGTTTTCCCCACCTTCTCTAAGGTTGTCTGCGGTTTTCCGCCATTGACGAACAATTGTTCGTATACGTACCCATCTCTCATAATGGTCACTTTCAGCCATTCTGAAAGCGCATTAACGACAGACGCGCCAACACCATGAAGCCCGCCGCTTGTTTTGTATCCTCCCTGTCCGAACTTTCCTCCGGCATGAAGTACAGTCAATATAACTTCAGGCGTCGGCTTTCCCATCTTGTGCATACCGGTCGGCATACCTCGCCCGCTGTCTTGAATACTTAAGCTGTTATCTTTATGTATCGTTACAGTGATCTCATCCCCATAGCCTGCTAAAGCCTCGTCTACAGAGTTATCAACAATTTCATAAACTAAATGATGTAAACCTCTAGTATCTGTAGATCCGATATACATACCAGGTCTTTTTCGAACTGCTTCAAGACCTTCCAGTACCTGTATCGCATCATCATTGTAATCCATGGTCTGATTATTTCTTTTGGCCACGAACATTCCCCTTTCAAAACTTATCTCTGTCTAATAGTGGTGGTGAATTTATACAAAAGAACATCCGTTCGCCTTTTTATTCTACCACAGTAACGTCTAACATCTATGCTTTATTGTATCGTTTTATTTTAATTTCGCAAATTTATTTTTGAAATGAGGTTAAAAACGACGGCATTATTATCAGCATATCTGATTGTTTTCAAAATTTTTCAAGAGCATATTATAACATGTGTTTAAAGTCTTTCATAAAAAACAAGCATCGGAACCTTCCCGACGCTTGCTGGAATTCTTATCGAGTTAAAGCATGTTCTACCTTGATACAGCGGTCCATAATTACAGTATAGCCTTTGTTATTTAAAAAGTCATAGGCTTCTTCGCTGTATACACCAAGCTGTGCCCAGAAGATATCTGCATCAATTTCATCGAATTCTCTTGCAATCTCGGGAAGAAATTCTGACCGCCGGAAAACATTTACGATATCAACATGTTTTCCGATATCCTTAAGAGATGCTACTGCTTTCACTCCCAGGGCTTCGTCAATCACTGGGTTAACAGGGATAATTTCATATCCGCTATCCTGCATGGCTTTTGAAACCATATAAGAGGTTCGTTCAGGATTGTCGCTTAACCCGACGACCGCTATCACTTTCGACTTATCCAGCAGTGGTTTCATTTCATTTCTTGTTAGATGTTCCATTGTCTTCAACTCCTTATAAACATTATTTCGATAAAAATATCTAAAATTCCTTCAAAAAAAGCTGGCCTACAGGTTTTTTACCCGTTTAGACCAGCTTGAATCCTTTCATCCTTATTCTTCAATGATTCCTTTGGATATCAGAAACTCTCTTGCAACATCTGCAGGTTCTTCCTTATCTATATCCACTTTTGCATTTAATTCGCTCATCTCTTCTTCTGTAATAGTCCCGGAAAGTGCATTTATAGCATCTTCCAGTTCCGGATGTTCATCCAACACTTCCTGTCTTACGATTGGAGCTGCATAAAATGGTGGGAAGAATCCCTTGTCATCTTTAGTAGTACCCAAATCATAACGCTGTATCCGGCCATCTGTTGTAAAAGCTGGAATCAAATCGGCATCTCCATTTTTTACAGCTTCATACATGATATTAGGGTCATAGCTTTCTGTACTTTCGAAATTAAAGTCATATGTTTGAACTAAATCATCATATCCATCACCAGCACGTTCATAAAACTGGTGGGGTGCACCGAATACCATGTCTTCTGAATAAGCTTCAAGCTCACTGAATGTTTCGGCATCCACGCCTTCACCTTTTCGGTAGGCAAGGGTATAAGTATTCTCAAAACCCAGTGGCTCAAGCCAGGTAACATTATAATTTTCTTCATAGCCTTCTTTTACCTGCTCATAAATTGCATCAGCGTCAGCGCCTTCTTCTGCTTCTTCTTTCAATACCGCTTTTAACCCTGTGCCAGTATATTCGACATACATATCGATGTCGCCTTTCTCAATAGCCGGAGTCAAAATTGATACTTCTCCAAGTGCTTCCTCACGCTCTACATTTAAATCCGTCTTTTCTTCTATGACTTGTGCAAGCATTTCTGTCAAAATATATTGTTCAGTCCACATTTTCCCTGATACTACAACAGTATCATTTCCATCGCCGTTTCCACATGCTGAAAGGACGAGCATTAGTGTTAGTGCTATTAAAATCATGTTTTTTTTCATATTTAGTTTTCCCCTTTATTATTTTTTAGCTTTTAACCCTTTGGGGGTCGCAGCCTTTTCCAACAACTTCAACAAGTAATCAAAAAACAAGGCAAGCAATGCTGCTGGAAGTGCGCCTGCGAGTACCAAACTGTTATTCCAGGAAGAAAGCCCCCTGTAAATGATATCCCCCAATCCGCCGGCACCGACAAAGGTCGCCAGAGTCGCCACTCCGACTGTCAGTACTGTCGCCGTTCGGATACCTGCCATTATGAAAGGAAGTGACAGCGGGAGCTCGATTTTATATAGAAGCTGGCGCTTTGTCATACCCATTCCTCTTCCAGCCTCTATGACAGCCTGATCAACCCCTGTAATCCCTGTAAATGTGTTTCTTAGGATCGGCAAAAGCGCATAAACCGTTAAGGCAATAATGGCCGTCGTGCTGCCTGTTCCAAGAACTGGTACGAGAAATCCAAACAGAGCAAGGCTCGGGATGGTTTGAAAGACTGCCGTAATACCAATGAAGAACTCTGCTGAACTTCTTCTGCGGGATATGTATATTCCGAGTGGCAGAGAAATCAATATCGCTATAAAGATAGAAACGAATGAAAGGACCAAATGCTCTATCAGTCCCTCCATGATTACGTCTGACCTGCTGCTTACAGTAGTCCAGAAGGTAGTAAAGATATTACCCAGCATAAGGGGATCCCTCCTTATCCGCTATCGACTGAAGGATATCCTCTTTGGTGACAAACCCGATGACCTCGCCGTGATCCTCTACAATTAACATATCCACTTTCAATTGCAATAGTTTTCCGGCTGCTTGGGAAATGGAAGATCCTGAAGAGATGGATTCTTTAATGTTATCCGGTATGAAGTTAACATCGTTTGACATGATGTCATTAACAGAGAGGGCAGGCTGTCCCTTATTAATGCGGTGTTCTCCAATGAACGCCTTAACAAACTCGTTGGCAGGGCTGCTTAGAAGCTCATCTGGAGAACCGTACTGCTCAATGATGCCTTCCCTCATGACAGCAATGTTATCAGCAATTTTTAAAGCTTCATCCATATCGTGGGTGACGAACACAATCGTCTTATGTATTTTCTGTTGAAGACTCTTCAACTCATCCTGAAGCTGTTCGCGGCTGATCGGATCCAGCGCGCTGAAAGGCTCATCCATCAAGATGATCGGAGGTTCTGCAGCAAGCGCCCTGATGACCCCAACACGCTGCTGCTGCCCACCGCTAAGCTCAAGAGGATATCTTTTTTTGTAAACCTCAGGTTCAAGACCGACAAGCCTCAGCAGTTCATCCACCCGCGGAGCATACTGTTCTCTCTTCCAGCCTTTCAACTTAGGAATGAGTGCGATGTTATCTTCAATCGTCATATGCGGCAGCAGACCGATCCGCTGAATGACATATCCAATGCTCCTCCGCAGTTCCACTTCATCTTTAGAACCGATTTCTTCACCATTTATGTATATATTTCCATCTGTCGGAACAATCAGCTTATTGATCATCTTCATAGTAGTCGTTTTGCCGCATCCACTTGGACCGATCAAAGCCGTCAATTCCCCTTCAGGAATCACAAGATCAATTCCCTTTATAGCCTCAGTTCCATCCTCAAATTTCTTTCTAACATTCTTGAATTCAATCATCACAACACCTGCTTAAAGTATAAAATCATATATTATATTCCCTGCCCACCACAAGTTAAACATATCTCCATCTAATTATAAACAGATAACGCTTGATGAATACGCTCAGTCGTGGAGCTCCGCCAAGAACTTAATGGGAACCCCTTCTCCAAAGGCAGATTTCAGGAAAAGAAAATGCTGAAAAGCGATACGTTTCTAAGTTGAACAAAACTTCTCAAAAGGCGGAACTCCTTCTCAAGACTGATAGGCTAAGTCTGTACCAACAAGGCCGGATCCTTTGAGTTGAAGCCGGACGTGAATAACTTTTAATACTGGTGAAAAAAAGATTTTTTCGTATATATTGTTGCTCTATATTTTTCAATAAAATAGCCACAAAAAAAAACACCAGCCAGGCAAAAAGCCCAGCTGATGCTTTTAAATCACTTAGTACCTTTAAATCTCTTACCCTTCCTGATCAGCACTTGTTCTACGATAATGGCAGCAATCGTTCCTATAATCAATCCATTGTTCAAGATTGAAGCAGCTACTGCCGGTACGCCCACAAATGCTGATGGTGGAACAAACATCAATCCTACTCCTGCAATCAAGGCAACCCCTGCTGCAAAGTTGGACCGATCGACGTTTTCCTCTTTTTTATATTCTCCAAGTGCCAAGCCTACCATGTTGATAAAAATCACATAGGTAACCGCATATCCAACAGGTGCTGGCAGTGTGGCTAAAATGTTCATGATATCAGGAAAAAGACTAATAACCACTACAAGGGATGCGCCTAAAACAAAGGGAATGATGGATATAATCCCGGTGGCGGAGACAAAACCGGCCGCTCCAGAAATCGGAACAGATCCCACAGCAGAGAAAAGGCCTCCTAATACCTGGTTGATGCCTGATACAATTCCTGCTTGGTTATATCTCCTGTGCAGCTTCATGTTATTCTTCTTCATGACCTCTTCCATAACGCGAATGGAAGCAATCATATTAGTGATCAACAATAATGTTATGAAAAAGGACGTGATAATTACTCCTAAATCAAACTTAGGCATTCCAAATACGAAAATTTCAGGCAACGATATAAAATCCCCGGTAGTCTGCGGTACACTTCCTGTTTTTCCAATGATAATAAATGCAAGCCACCCTATGACAAGCGAAAAAATAATCGAGTATCGCTTGATCCAGGATATTCTGTGATTGGATAAATATAATGTTAGAAAAAAAGTGAACAAACTTCCAGCTAGAATTGTTAAGTCAATCGAAGTCTGTTCCCCCGACAAACCAAACATGCCTTTAATAAAGGAGCCGCTCAGCTGCAGAATCAGCAGCAGCAAATAAATAAAGGTGATAGTTGGAGTGAACAGCTTTGTGAGTTTTGAAAGCCCTCCTGTTACAGCGAAGATAAAGAAAAACAATCCACTGACAAGCATGCCTCCCTGAAGAAGCTGCAGGACTTCATTACTCGTACCATATATCGTTCCAACAAAGCCGGCATAAATGGCAAAAACTCCCCACCATAATCCAGCAGGTCCTTCATTGATCGGCATCCTGTGGCCAATCAATGCCTGCAGCACGCCAGCAGCACCAAGAACAAACATAGTTCTTTGAATAAAGCCCGCCGTCTCCGAAGCTGGCAGATTAAATAAATCCGCAATTGCAATTGGTGCCGCGATTGAACCGGCAACCATAAAGGCCATCCATTGAAGCCCTGTTAGAAAAATTTTCATAGATGTTACACCTCATTCTGAACAATCTATTTTACATTCTAGCATATTTTATTGGAAGGTGATGGAATAAGTCCTCTCATTTTATTAGAGAAAAAACATAAGTTTCATAATCAAATACGATAAAGAATAAACTAGTATCATCAACTTATTATAGCTGGTCATAATATTTACCATCGTTTCTCCCAAACGGTCTGTTTTCATGGTAAAATAGGATTTACTTATTTAAAAGGGCCGTTGACCTTACAACATTAACGGTGAATTCAGATTAAAGGAGTTGTAATTGTGGTTATTGCACTTATCATTGTACTGGCCTATTTATTAGGCTCAATTCCATCAGGATTGATAATCGGAAAAGCTTTTTTTGGAAAAGATATCAGAGAACATGGAAGCGGCAATCTTGGCGGCACCAATAGCTTTAGGACGTTAGGTATAAAAGCCGGGATGGTCGTGACAATCATGGATATTCTTAAAGGAACTGCTGCAGTTCTTCTTCCAATCTTGTTTGATTCAGAACTTCACATGCTGATTGCTGGCGTAGCAGCTGTCATCGGACATATGTACCCCGTGTTTGCTAATTTCCGGGGAGGTAAGGCCGTTGCGACTTCCGGGGGTGTTCTTCTCGGTTATGTTCCAATTTTGTTTGTTCTATTACTTCTGGTATTTTTTATTTGTTTATATTTAACAAAATATGTTTCGCTATCATCAATTCTTGTGGCAGTATTTGCATTTGTCTATTCCTTATTTACAGGAGATATACCGCTCATCATAGTTATCGGAGCTCTTTCTTTCTTTGTAGTCTTCAGGCATAGAGCCAACATTAGCCGCATCATAGATAAAACAGAGCCAAAAATCACCTGGCTCTCCTTAAAAAAATAGCTGTAAATGCCATAAACCAAGCTCATTGGGTTTATGGCATTTTTTGTAGTGGATTATTACTTTATGGGTTTTTTTAAAAAATGTTGCTTCTTAAAAGCAGTTTATATTCTAAATTGGTGTCTAAACGAGCTTTTTCATGCTTGAAGACTACCTAACTTTGCGCATGATTAGCGGGTACCGACCTCACTCATGTATGAAGTCACTGAACCTTTATACACGACTTGCAATAAATGCACTCACTTATGTATAAAGTCACTCCACCTTCGTACACGACTTGGAGCAACTACCCACACTTATGTATAAAGTCACTCCACCTTCGTACGCGACTTGCAGCAACTACCCTCACTTATGTATGAAGTCACTTCACCTTCGTATATGACTTGCAGCAAATATCCTCTCCCATGTATGAAGACCCTCCACCTTCGCACACTACTTACAGATAACGAGCTCACTCTTGCATGAAAATACTCCATCTTAGTACACGACTTGAAGAAAGGGCTTTCTCGTGCAGAAAGATTCCTGTTTATTTATTTGTCCATCAGCCCTATAATGAATATAAAGGACTATTATCCTGTTTTAAATTTCGCAGAGAGTAGTTGGTTGAATAATGAACAAAAAGGTTTTATGGGGTACTGTTATAGCTTGCATTCTAGTCATCACAGCCTCGGCATTGATACTGTATCAGTTTCAGTCATCACAAAATACAGCAGATGAAATCCGAATATCCAGTCCGCATCCCGCTACAGAGACCGTCCTTAAGGAAAAATCCTATACCACCCAAGCCGTCATCGGAGCAATTGGTGATGTCCTTCTGCACAATACTGTCTATCAGGATGCAGAAGAAGGAGGCACTTATGATTTTATGCCTATGTTTCAAGAGGTGGAGACCTTTTTACAAAGCCCCGACTTCATGATCGCAAACCAAGAATCGCTGCCAGGAGGTGCACATCTTGGCGTCTCAAGTTATCCGGCATTCAATAGTCCTTATGAAATTGTAAACGCACTCCAGAATTCAGGGGTGGATGCAGTGACTACAGCAAACAATCATACATTGGATAAAGGTGCGAAGGGTGCACTAAGTGCCATAACTCATTATGAAGATATTGGGATGCCTTATACGGGTTCTTTCAAGAGCCAAGAGGACCGCGACAACATTAGGACTTTTCGTGTCAATGGCATTTCTTTTGCGCTATTGGCTTATACATATGGGACGAATGGAATTCCTGTTCCAATGGGGCAGGATTATCTCGTTAACCTGATTGATTCTGAGGGAATGATTGCCGATATCACAAAAGCCAAAGAACTCAATGTTGATATGGTCGTGCTTTCTGCTCACTGGGGAAATGAATACGAAAGATTTCCAAGTGATAATCAGAAAGAGCTCGCCCGCAAATTAACTAATGCAGGAGCAGATTTGATTATCGGCCATCACCCTCATGTGCTTCAGCCTATTGAAAAGATGACTACAGAGGATGGCCGTGAAGCTATTGTCATCTATTCATTAGGGAATTTCCTGTCAGGACAAGATGGTGATTTGAAGAATATAGGAGGCATTGTAAATGTGACCGTACAGAAAAATATCGATGAAAATGGAAAAAGAATCACGTTTCCTGAAATCGACTTTCAGCCTACATATGTCACTCATTCTGGATATAAAAATTACCGTATAATTCCGCTGGATACAGCTAACCAAAACGGTCTCGTCTCATTTCCTGAAGAAGAGATGGTCTCCCATGTGATGGGCGTCCTGCAGTAAAGAAAAAGATCCAGACCTATGCTGGATCTTTTTTGTTATAGAACAGAATTATTACAATTCATTTCTGTAGAAATTTTAACTAGTTATCCATGCCCAACTTCAAGGTTTTTTCTTAATGCACAGTTGGAAACAGGATATTATGGAACATGACCGTGGTTATTGCTAGCACAGCCAGCACCAGTACTGCTGTGGTAAAGGCTTTCTTCAAGCCCTTTTCGTACATCCAAAGCAATACAGCGTATAAAACCGCTGTTAAAGCTATGAAACCAAGAGCTTCCATTCTGTAATCTGCTTTCAGCTGAATGAACGTCATAAGCACAAGGCCTCCAAAGATGCCGGCTCCGATGATGGTCATGAGTTTAAGGCTGCTCAATTTTTTCAACTCCTTATATTTCTTTATGTATTAGTATTTAAGATAACACGGAGACTATGCTTCCTTCCAATCATTTCACTTCTGTGAGCCGATGATTGGCTGAAGAAATGGAAAACGTCATATAATAGACGAAGACAGTGAAAAGAAAGGAGTTTATCCAAACATGAATATTTCTTTTTCTGATGAAGCATTAAATTGGTTTAAAGATGAAATGCATATCGAAGAAGGTGATTTTGTTCGATTCTATGTTCGTTATGGTGGTTCAAGCCCTCTTCATGAATCGTTCTCATTAGGTGTGAATAAAGAAGACCCGATAGATATGGGTACAAAAAAAGAAGTCGAAGGAACTACATTCTTTGTGGAAGAGAATGATCTATGGTTTTTTTCGGAGCACAACCTTTATGTTAATTTCAATGATAAATTAAAAGAACCCTCATACGAATACAGAAAATAAAGAAGTGAAGGCGGCTAAGGCCGCCTCCACTTCTTTTTTACTTCTTCAGATTACTTAGGACAAGGTCAGTCAACTTACTTGGTGAGTAAGGTTTAATAAGAAAACCGTCAGCACCCATTGCCATCACCTTTTCTTTTTCATTCAAAGCTGTAGAAACGAGCACAGGTATCGCTCTCCGCTTCGGGTCTTCCTTGATGGCCTGGAGTATATCCAGGCCATCAAGCGGCGACATGCTCAGCATGATATCCAGAATGATGGCATCCGGCGGGTTATCTCTTATAAACCTTAGTGCTTCTTCTCCATTTGAAAATGTTTTTATAATGAAGCCATTATCTGTCAGTTCATTGGTCAGCAAAGAGGCCAATTGCTGATCATCTTCTACGACAACGATCCGCCCCCCTTCTTCATTAGAGAAGTAGGACTCTGAATCTGGTTCAATGATTCCCTTGACCTTGGGGAGGTGTACACTAAAGGTACTTCCAAGCCCAAGCTCTGACCTCAAAGTGATATCTCCGTCATGCGCTTTAATGATTTCTCTTGCGATGGCAAGTCCAAGTCCAGTTCCACCGATTTTTCTTCTGTCTGAATTATCGACTCGGAAAAATTTCGTAAAAAGGTTGGGTATAGCGTCTGCAGGTATCCCCAGTCCTTCATCTATTACAGAGACCTTAACATCATCTGCTGAGGTCTGCAATTTTACGATGATGTTTCCGCCCTCCGGAGAATATTTTACTGCGTTTTGAATCAGATTCTGAAATACTTGCAGCAGCTTATCACGGTCTCCTAATATCATGTCATCTTCTGATTCACTGACAAAATGAAAATCATGGTTTTGGGTATGAATCTTTAATCCATCTATCACTTCTTTTACTAAAGGTGTCAGGGACTCATACTTTTTGTCATAGGTCTGTTTCCCGGATTCCATACGCTGTACGTCGAGAAAATCATTTATGAGCGCTGTTAATCGGTTTGCTTCCTGATAAATAGTATTTAAATATTTCTTCTGTCTTTCCGGTTTTAGTTCGCGGTTGATCAACAATTCAGTATAGCCAAGTACACTTGCAAGCGGGGTCCGTAATTCATGTGAAACTGTACTGACCAGTTCATTCTTCATCTGATCGGCCTCATATTCTTTTGTAAAGTCTCTATGAACTAAAACCCAGCCTGAAAGGACTTCATTTCTATATATAGGCTCAGCGTATACTTGAATCATTCTCGGTTGTCCATTGATAAGTTTGTATTGCGTCTGTTTCGAAACATTCATCTCGGTGGCAAACAAATTGATGACAAATTCATAGAGCTCATCAGGATTTTCCACATATTCTTTTATGCCTTCAAACCATTGAGAAAAATGCTTTTCTGTTTCCTGTTTAGGGTTGATGCATCCGTAAATGGACCAAAAAGTATCATTAATATGAAGGATTCTTCCATTTGTATCCAACAGTTGAATTCCTTCATGAATAGTGTTTAAGATATCATTATTCATTACACGGTCTGCTTCGGATGATTCAAAGAGCTTGATCTTTTCCAACGAGATGGAAACCTGTTTGGACAGGGAGAAATACTCTTGAATTTCCTCTAAAGAATACCCTCCTGAAAAGCGGGTATAAACCATGATAGCTTCGACGGCACCCTTATGAGATAAGACCGGCATATAAAGATCCCAGCAAGGCTGTTCTTCATAATGAATCCCTTTCTCTCCCTGAGGCAGTCTTCTTTTTATGACGAACCCCTGCTTTTCTTCCTGCAGCCTCTCTCTTAAACCATTATCTAGACTGTTGATGAACTGTCTGGCTCCTTCATCGGATACTCCCCACTTCGAGAAGTTCTTTTCTGAATCCAGCAAAACTACGATCCCTCTGTCAGCGTGCAGTATACCTGAAAAGCCTCTTACAATTGAATTCAACACTTCCTGTTTGTCTAATGAATTGGATAAACTGTTACTTAGTTCGTTGCGATGGCGTAACTGGTTTTCACGGTTCTCCATTTGTCCGAGAAGGTTTTCAAGTTCGAATTGCTGCGCCTGCAGTTCTTCTTGCTGTTCAGACAACTCATCATTGTTGTCTATTAATCGCTGCTCATTTTCCTTAATAGAGTAGAACATCTTCATAAAGCTGGATTTCAAAATGGAAATTTCGTCACTTCTTTTATCCTGCGTTAGATCGATATCTGATTCCTCTCCGTTGCTGACTTTATCTGCGGCTATTGCCAGTTCCATCAACGGCTTGCCAATTCTGTTCAAACTTATCCGGGTAATGGATAACAAAACGATGAGCATAAAAAGAACGAAGGCAAACATGATCCATTGCATAGTATGATATACAGAAGCAAGATTTTCCCTGTTAATTTCTCCTTGTTCATCCAAACTGGAACGGTACTCGTTCAGGTTCTTCAGAAAGGTTTCTATCTGTGATGTGGCAGAATTATTCGCCCTGTCAGCTACTGCCTCAGTATTTCCTTGTTCATAGTCTTGAATTGCAGGCGGTAGTAAGTCGGTAAAGTAAGTAATGTAGAAAAAATTCATTTCCTGCAATATGGATTGTTCCCTGGTTGTAAGAGGTAGTTCACTGAACTTATTTATTTGACGTTGAATTACTCCCTGCTGATCTAAAGCCCTCTCTTTGAGTCTTTCATTTCCGAAAGCTACATAGCCCCGAATATCCATAATCGCCAAATTGAAACTGTCTTCAATTTCCGCAATGATATCTTCCTTTTGTTCAGCCAAGTCATTTTCCGCCTCATAATTCCGTTCAATATGAAACTGTGTATATAAAATGATAGTGGCTCCTATGAGGAACAAGAATATAAATATAAACATTAAGTAGGCAAACCGCCTAGATAAGCTTGTTTTAAAGTAATTATTCATCTTCTGTTAAAATTTCCGCCACTTTTTCTGCGAGCAGCATAGGACTGAAAGGTTTGGATAGAAAATAATCTGCGCCCGCTTTCAGAATTATCTTTTCATCGGACTTTTGGCTTTTGGCCGTCAGCATCATGATTGGGGTATTTGGGTTGATGTCAGCAGCCTTGATGCTTCCAATAACCTCTAGGCCAGTTTTGGCCGGCATCATGTAATCGAGTAATATAAGATCGAACTTTATCGAAGCAGCAAGAACTTCCGCTTCCTCGCCATCACTAGCCTCATGTATTTCATATCCTTCATCTTCCAGTGTATCTAAGATAAGGGAACGAAGGACATCTTCATCTTCTGCTAAAAGTATTTTCTTCATTTCACATCTCCCTATGAATTGTCCGCCAATTTATTTAAATAGAAAAAGATCTTGTTCTCGAGCGAGTTTATAGAAAACGGTTTGATAACATAGTCAGCCACACCTAACTCTATAGCCTGAATCATCTCTGTCTTTTTTGTTTCAGCAGAGAGCATCAGAACCGTAAACGGATCGAAGTCAGCTTGTTTTAAAGTTTCAATTCCACTCATTCCATCCATGAAGATGTTGAGCAGGACCATTCCTTTTTGGTTTTCTTTTACCCAGCCGCTCTCCAAAAACAGCTCTCCGCTTTCGAATTTTGATATCTCGATAGGTATTTTATGAATCGAGGCTGTTTGTTTTATTGTGTTTGAAAGCAGCACTTGCATAATTGGATCATCTTCTAATAGAGCTACGGAGACGGATTTGTGAGAAGAGGACATACTTCGGTCAAAAATCGTCACTTGGTTTCTTCCGTTCTCCTTAGACTGATAAAGGGCAAGATCTGCCATATCAAGCCAGTAGGAAAGGGAAGTGGAAACAGAGGCATCGACTTCCACTATCCCCGAAGAGAAAGTACAGCTGAATTCTTGTCCTCCTTCTGACTTGAAAGCATGAGCTGAGAACTCCTTGAGTATATTCTTCAGACGTGCTTTTCCATTTTCAGCAGAAGTATCAGGGGAAAGAAGGACGAACTCCTCCCCTCCATACCTAATCAGAATCTCTTCAGGCATTATTCGCTTTTGAATAAAACTGGAAAACTCTTTCAAGACAGTATCACCTGTTAAATGTCCAAACCGATCATTTACATTCTTGAAATAGTCCAGATCCAGAAAAGCAATAGTTAAATCCAGCTCTTCTTCCCATTGTTTGGCACATAATTGTTTAAAAGAGTTGCGCAGGTATTTTCGGTTATATAATCTGGTTAATTCATCTACGAGGATCAAGTGATCGACAAAACCCTTTCTTTCAATCTGCCTGTTCACCCTAATGAAAAGCTCCTCTAATAAAAATGGTTTGCGAATAAAATCATCTGCGCCTTTTTGATAACTCTCCATTCGCAGACTGTCCGAATCGTTATCAGACATCATCACCACAGGAACATATTGTTTCTGAACAGTTTTCGTAATATGGGAAAGCGTGTCAAGACCATTTTGATCACCGAGGAATATATCAAGCAGAATACAGTCCGGTTTCACATCATATAAGGCTGATATGGCTTTATCAGCATCCGTAAATCCAAATACATGAAGTCCTTTTCTCTCTAAAAAATCTTTTATATACATTAAAAAGTTTGTATCATTTTCAACAAGAAAAATGATTTTTCTTTTTTCCCTAAAATCCGCTGTGATTGGAAAATCAATTTCATTTTCATACTCAAACTGATAGCATTCTTTAAGAAGAGGTGAAATGAGTTCTTGAATGTTTTTTCTATTCCATCCGGCATCTCCCCTGTTGTCGACAATTTTCATTGACTCGGAGGCAAGCCTGCCAATTTCTTCGAGTTCAATAGTGGGAGCAGTTCCGCTGATGGAATGAAAAAACCTTCTGACATCAGAAGCATAAATTTCACCATTGCAACTGAGCCAGTCTGATAACTTCTTTCTAATATTATCAATTAGTTTGTGCTGATAAACTTTCATTTTGGTCATAAAATACTCCAGTGTTAAATTAATAGATAAGTAGAAGGTACTATTTTTATCGTAGTAAGTCAATGTGTCATTTTTCGACAAAATCAGCTTATGATGAACTATCTTCCGTGCGAATGATTAAATAATAAATTTATGCAGTATTGAATTTAATGCTGCACAAGAAATCTGCTTCTGTTAATTCATTGAAAGAAACGTTTTAAGTGGCTGTGAAGATTTTCATTTTCAAGGACCCTTTTTTGCTTATCTCCCAAGAGGTCAAAATGCGGGTAGTCCTTTTTACGGTCATCAATCCATTCTCTCTTTAAACCATATTGTCTTCCCCACTCAGCAAGCATATCAACGTCCTTGGCACCTGCTTTGGTAACGGTTCTACAACCAGGGAAACGTTCATCCAGCCAGTAATGGGTTAAAAAAGAAATCTCTCCTTTATCAATGTCTCGCTTCCATTTTTTTAGTTCTTCTCTGTTTATCCCAAATGCCATTCGTCATCTCAAACCTTTAATATTATTTTTTAGCCTTCTCGTAGGCCTCATGCCAATCGGGATATTGCCTCTTTACTGATATCGGCCTAAATGAGTCTTTCTTTACACAAACATGCTTGGAGTTGGCTGTAACAGACAGTTTTCCTTTTTCATTTATAATTTCATACCCATATGTAACCCGCAAGCCGTCATAAGTTTCAATCCATGTTTTTACTACAGCTTTTTCACCATATCTTACGGGGCTTTTGTAACTTATCTCTATATCCATCACCGGAGAGATGATTCCGTCCTTTTCCATGTCAGCATACCTAAAGCCTAGATCTTCAATCAGTTTTGTTCTTCCCAGCTCCATCCATACTAAATAGTTAGCATGGTAAACCACTCCCATTTGATCAGTTTCCGAATACCTTACTTCTATCGTCTTTTCTGATATGTACATATTATGATCACCTTATCCTTATAGGTTATTCTCAATCAATTTTATCATATTTTAAGCACTGTCCCATAAACAAAAGCACAAGAGCAACTGATCAGCGCGACAGGCAAATACTACGCTGAGAAAGTTCCCGGGGGGCTGGGCGCTGAAGCTGGACGGAGGTAACTTTGTTAAAGTTTTCTACATGGGTGGATTATATGTGTTCCTTCACAATAGAAAAAGCCGCCGGAAGTACTTCCGGCAGCTGTGAATTAATGTTGTTGATTATCTTCGCCATTTCTTTGATAAGCAGCTTCATCTTTCAGTTCACTTCTGAACGCATCAATACTTTCTCTTCTGCGCTCATTTTTAGCTTGAATCGCCTGCATTTGCTCTTCACTGTCTGTATATGCCAGCGATTCTTCTGCTCTTTCCATGTTTTGAATGGTATGGAATACCTTGCTTTGCAGCTTTTCGACATTATCACTGCGATCATCAGGATTAGGTCGGTTATGTTGTTCAGCCATGTTGGTTCCTCCTTTAAATAAGGGTTGAACTTTTGAAGTTATTCACCTTTGGTTTGGATTACCTGAGCATGTTTTCCTGACTTATCCTGCATCTGTCTTCCCTTATTTCCACCTGCTTCTCGAGGCTGGGTACCAAGATGGTTTGGTACAAAGTGTTTTCTGCTTCCTTTTGGATTGCTCATAAAAAATCCCTCCCTTAATCATTAGAATTTCCAAAGGGAAGGAAGATATGAGTTTCTTTATTTAGATATTGCTGCCTGTGCTGGAAAAGAAAGAAAGTGCAGTATTACTCTGCTTTATCCATTCGCTTAATTTCCAATCTTGACTCAATTCTTTCCTCAATGGCATCAATGGCCTCTGCATCCATCATTAAAGCTTTCTTATTTTCATTCACTAAGTCTGCAAACGACTTTTTTCTAGGTTTACGCATACTTACACCCTCTCTTCTGTTATAGTTTATTCCTATTATGGGCAAAGTTTTTTGAAATTATAATTAAATTTTCTAAAATTTTTAAAAAGCGAGGGTTTTCTAATAATGACTACTTTTCTTTAGGCTCTGTTATTCATTGGTGTTGTTATTTAAAAGCTGTTTTCGCAAGGATTTTGGGTCTTGAAAAGTAATGGATTGCAGCGAAGGGCGCAAGACTCCGCGGGGCGGGCGGTGAGCCTCCTCGGCTTCATAAAAAGCAGAAGCGGCCGTTCAGCGATGTACAGATTTTAAGGCTCTCGTATGAGATAAAGGAAACACAACGAACATAGTGAGTTGATGTTGACTTATCGCAAGGAGAGGGACTGAAATCTGCTAGTCGCTGGCCGCTGAAGCTAGATTCGCCTGTGGGGTCTCACCTGTCCCGCTAGTCCCGCAGGAGGTCGTGCACCTGCAGCGAAGATTCCCCCTACGTAAAAGGGGGGATTTCTTTAGAGGCAGGCTAATAAGAAACACTAGTTTATATGGTTCTTTTTCAGCGGGATTGATTGGAGTCCGAACACAAGGAATGTAAGTCATCGTATCATCTTAAAAAACAACAACGTTCTATAACAGAGCCTTTATTTAAAAGCAAAAAATGTTGAGATTTTGGTGAGCGGTCTAGTTCAATTTAATCTATACTTCCTAAAAAGGGTGACAAATGCACGATATATTAGAAAATTCTTTAATGTACTTACTTAAATTTAAGGATTCTCAAAAAAGTCATTTCGGCACCCTTTTGTGATATCCCTAGCCCCTTGTCCATTCGTTGAGCTTTCTCAAGCAAGCGCAGCTTTATGAAATAGCAACCAGCAATCACGTGAATCAAAGGTCATTGAACGAAAACATGAAATCCTTCTTCATCCAGCGCTCCGATATGTTTGTTCGTAACAATTCCATTTTCATCTATTAACATGGTGGTCGGTATTGAGATTACTCTATACTCTTCGTTTACTTCATCGTACTCATCCAAAAGAACCGGAAAGGATATCCCTGCTTTCTCTGCAAATTGCTTTGCATTATCTTCAGGATCAATATTGATTGATATTACTTCTACCCCAGGACTAGCTTTATTAAACGCCTCTAGAGCCGGAAGCTCCTTTGTACATGGAGTACACCATGCTGCCCAGAAATTAATTAGGACCTTCTTTCCCCTGTAATCTGATAGAGATACCTCCTCACCTGATAACGTATTTAATGTGAAATCAGGTGCCGGGGTGCCTAATTTCGGACCTGGAATCCGGTCTAAGTTCGCGAGACTTACATCCATAGCACTGCTAACTTCAGCAATCTCACTTCCAATCCATACATCCATCGTAGAAAGAGACGTATTTTCTAAATATACAACTAGCACAAATGCCGGCAATAATAATAGTCCAATCAGCTTCTTCACTGACAGCCCCTCCATTATGGTATAACTTCATTTTATGAGAGCTAGTCTGTTTTTATTAGTTAAATCTCTAACCCCCTCTTCAATTGATTGAAAAGCAGCCTAATTCATAATATTGATCAATTCCTTCCTTGTAGTTTCTAGAATGCTTCCGGTCTCCAGTTAGTTGTCGAAAAAAACCGAAAAAGCACCCGCTTCCTAATAGGAAACGAGTGCTTCTTTGAAATGAAATTAAGCTTTTAATTTATCACGCAATACCATTTGCAGGATACCGCCATGACGATAGTAATCAACTTCTACATCAGAGTCGAAACGAACAAGTGCTTCGAATGTAGTTTTGTTGCCATCTTCATCTGTAGCAGTAACTTTAACAACATCACGAGGTTTAACATTATTATTTAGATCTACAGAGATAGACTCCGTACCTTTCAAGCCAAGTGTATCTGCATTATCGTCCTTCTTGAATTGAAGTGGAAGAACACCCATCATGACTAAGTTTGAACGATGGATACGCTCATAACTTTCAGCAATAACTGTTTTGATGCCAAGAAGGTTAGTTCCCTTGGCAGCCCAGTCACGAGAAGAGCCCATACCATAGTCTTTTCCTGCAAGAACAGCCAGTCCGATTCCTTGCTCTTTGTACTTCATGCAAGCATCGTACATTGCCATGACTTCATCTTCAGGCCAATAGGTTGTAAATCCGCCTTCCGTTCCAGGAGCGATACGGTTACGGATACGGATATTAGCGAATGTTCCTCGCATCATTACTTCATGATTACCTCGGCGGGAACCATAAGAGTTGAAATCACGAGGCTCAACGCCCTTGCTGCGTAAGTGCTTACCAGCAGGTGTGTCTTTACCAATTGCTCCGGCAGGCGAGATGTGGTCAGTTGTAACTGAATCACCGAACTTGCCGACGATTTTCAATCCATCCAAGGCTGTGATATCTTCAGGAGTCGTAGCCAAACCTTCAAAGAACGGAGGATTTTGGATGTAAGTTGATTCGTCGTCAAAGCTGTATAATGGTTCGTTGCTAGTCTGGATTTCGTTCCAGCGTTTATTGTCATTGAATACATTTTCATATTCTCTGCGGAACAACTCAGGAGTTACAGTCCGTTTAACAACCTCTTTCACTTCTTCTGTTGTAGGCCAGATATCTGCAAAGAAAACGTCGTTTCCGTCTTTGTCTTTTCCAAGTGAATCATTTTGAAGGTCAATGTCCACTGTTCCAGCAAGTGCATATGCCACCACCAATGGAGGTGAAGCAAGGTAGTTTGCTTTCACAAGCGGATGAATGCGCCCTTCAAAGTTACGGTTACCGGAAAGTACTGATGTAAGAAGCAGATCCGCTTCTGCAACAGCTTTTTCGATTTCAGGGCGTAACGGACCTGAGTTACCTATACATGTCGTACATCCGTAACCTACCAGGTTGAAGCCTAGTGTTTCAAGAGGCTCAAGCAAACCTGAATCCTGAAGATAGCCTGTAACTACTTTTGAACCAGGAGCTAAAGAAGTCTTAACATAATCAGGGACAATCATGCCTTTTTCTGCCGCTTTTTTAGCAACAAGACCCGCACCCAGCATAACGTAAGGGTTGGAGGTGTTTGTACAAGAAGTTATCGCAGCAATTCCGATACCTCCTGTAGGGATTTTCACTTCTTCGCCATTCTGGTTAGTGTAGTTAGCAGTCTTTTCGATTTCTTTAGCATCAAGACCAAATCCTTGGTTTCCTTCCGGATTTGTAATCGCTTCATGGAATGAAGGTTTCATTTTAGAAAGCGGGATCAAATCCTGTGGACGTTTTGGACCAGAAAGGTTTGGCTCAATTTCAGATAAGTTAATTTCTACAACATCCGTGTAGAAAGGCTCTTCTTTATCTGGAGTGAAGAACATATCATTTTCTTTCAGATACTGTTCTACAACATTGATGTGTTCTTCGGAACGTCCAGTCAAGCGCATGTAGTCAAGAGACTCTGCATCTACCGGGAAAAATCCACAAGTTGCACCATATTCAGGTGCCATGTTTGCGATTGTTGCACGGTCAGCAAGCGGAAGTGTTGCAACACCTTCACCAAAGTACTCAACAAACTTGCCGACTACACCTTTCTGACGAAGAACCTGTGTTACTTTCAGAGCCAAATCCGTTGCAGTAGCTCCATTAGGAAGAGATCCTGTCATTTTCACACCGATTACTTCCGGGATAGGGAAATATGAAGGCTGACCAAGCATTCCTGCCTCTGCCTCGATACCGCCTACACCCCATCCAAGTACACCAATACCATTGATCATCGTAGTATGAGAATCAGTACCCACAAGTGTATCTGGATAAGTTTCAAATTCACCGTCTTCATTTTCGACTGCATGAACGACGTTTGCAAGGTATTCCAGGTTAACCTGATGAACAATACCAGTTGCCGGTGGAACTGCACGATAATTTTTGAATGCTTTCTGAGCCCAGCTTAAGAACTGATAACGCTCTGCATTTCGTTCAAATTCAAGGTCCATGTTGACTGCCAATGAATCAGCTGTACCATATTTATCAACCTGAACAGAGTGGTCGATTACCAGGTCAACAGGGATTTCTGGATTGATTTTGTCTGGATTTCCTCCGATATCAGCCATTGCTTTACGCAATGAAGCCAGATCAACTACAGCTGGAACTCCTGTGAAGTCTTGAAGAATTACACGTGAAGGCTTAAATGGCACTTCAGCATCCTGAACATCAGCAGATCCCCAATTCGCAAGGTTTTCTACATGTTCTTTGTTGATTACACGGCCGTCAAATTGGCGCAGTACAGATTCAAGCAGTACCTTAACTGAATAAGGTAAGCGTGAAACCTTTGCTACACCTGCCTCTTCCAATGCTTTTAAACGATAAAAATGATAGCGTTTCCCTGCTGCTTCAAACGAAGAACGGGAGTTAAATACGTCTTTCGCCATCTCAATTCCCCCTCTAGAGATTGTTACGATTTTTTACGTGCGCTGAAAAGTTTGATTCTGTTTTTCCAATTTGGTTTACAATAATATCTTAATACAAGAAAATACATAAGTAAATATCAAGAAAGTTATTGTGTCTGATAAGTTTTACTTATGAGTTTTCCACCAATTTCATTTGCGGTGTTTGTAAAAGCTGATAAAACACACTTTTTGTTAAAATACTCAGATTTCTCTGCGGGTTATTTATTATCCTGAAAAAACAAAATGAAGACATAATTGCTCATAGGATAACCTTCCCTTGGAAAAGATAACTTTAAGGGGAGGTGACATCAATGGCTAAAAGAAAAGCAAATCATATCCGTGAAGGCATGAATGCCGCCAAAGCTCAAGGAACTGGAGCTGGTTATAACGAAGAGTTTTCTAATGAACCTTTGACTGCCGCACAAAAACAAAACAACAAAAAGCGCAAGAAAAATCAATAATCAAACAATTTCATCTATATAATAACAAATTATGAGGCTGTTACTCAATTGAAAGGCCTTGCAATCGGGAATATAAAAGTTTATTGAGTAAAGGGTTTATCTTCTTTATTAGCTTATACCCTTTTCTTTTTGGCTCTGTTAGTCAACTAGACGTCCCGCTAGTCCCGCAGGAGGTCGTGCACCTGCAGCGAAGGTCCCTCTATGTAAAGGGGGTATCTATAGGCAGGCTTTTAGAAAACACGGAGTTGATTTGCATCACACACTTAGAATGGCTGTCGACATATCCAATTAAAAATAATAATGTTCTTAAGCAGAGCCTTCTTAATAGAAACCGTTAAATATACCCTTCTCTGCAAAATAGAGTAGCCCCATAGCCCTAGTGAGACTTAATGAACCTATAAATAAATAAAAGAAAAGAGGACAAAATCCAATTGGATTTCGTCCTCTTTTCTTTGTGTTCAATTACCATTTTTTCAGATATAACCCCTGTTCCATGCTTGTAAACAACTCCAATTATAATCATTCATCAAGGGTTCTGGTTAACCTTTTGCATGACGGAAGAAAGATCTCCTCTCATCTTTTCAAGCTGTTCACGCTGGTGTTCTGAAGCTACTTCTAATGCGTTTTCAATTTGCTGATACGCCTCGTTGATTTCATTTTTCAAGTGAGCCAGCTGATGTCCATAATCTGGTCCTTCCAGAACAAGTTCATTTACAACATCCTGTACTTCTTCATGACCCTGCTGAGCAGCCTGAAACGCCTGCTGTTTATCTTTATGATACGGCATTATGTCATCTCCTTCCGGAAAATATTAAATATTCCTATGTTATGTTCTCCTGATATGAAGGAAGCTATACGTATGCCGGCCGGTAAAGATCTTTGCTGAAAGTCGTTGAATTCCTTATAGCAACAAAGTTTGCGAAAAGAGCCTTTTAAAAATTCAATGAAATTTGCTGCTGCTCTTAACTTACGGAGAACAGAGCAGAAGCTCTGCATACTCTGCAGGTAGAGCTGTAGCTGAAGTAATATTATAAAATCATTTAGAACACGTTGCTTTAAAGGGAGGAGGAGAAAAATCATCATGATGCCGCTCAAGTAGAAATTCCTGGATGTATAGGAGTTAAAAAAACTCCGCATTCTACCTTTAGGAGGGATGCAATATGAACAAAAATGATGGAAAAGACATACGACGCAACACACCAAAAGGGCAGCCTACTGGACAGCCTGAACCATTAAGCGGATCTAAAAAAGTTAAAAATCATAATCATACTAGACAAAAACATAACCAGCATCATGATATGTAACAAAAACAGTCCTCTGCAGAAGGGGACTGTTTTTGCTAGAATTC
Organism: Bacillota bacterium; assembly: GCA_051750065.1. Lineage (GTDB taxonomy): Bacteria > Bacillota > Bacilli > Bacillales > Bacillaceae_B > Rossellomorea. Next base: position 166,523 of record JBNJJI010000004.1, on the reverse strand, counting down.
ATTTTCAGTTCGCTGTTTGTTCATCAAGTTTCATCAGAAATTGACTTATCAATGCAATCTCCTGCTCATTAACTGTTCTGAAATCCAACAGAAATTCATCTCGCTGAATCCTTCCAATAATCGGTGTTTCCGCTTTTCTGAATGCTCTTTCCAGTTGGGAGGCATCGAGGGATATATGTTTAAGGGATAGAACAAAAGTATTTAATTCCACATCTGGCATGGTTCCTCCGCCTACCTGGCTTTTAGCTGGTTTGACTGTTGCTGAGAAGCTGTTCGTCTTTTCTTCCAGAAGAGATTTTATATTCTCTGCATTTTTTTGAATTTCCTGCTCTGTCATTAAAAGTGAGCGGTAAGCAGGTATATTGCTTTCATTACCTTTTAAGTAGTCAATCAGTGTTCCTTCTAAAGCGGCAAGCGTCATTTTATCAACGCGAAGGACACGGGCAAGTTGATGTTTTTTCAAGACTTCAATGAACTCCTTTTTTCCGGCAATAATTCCGGCTTGCGGTCCTCCCAGCAGTTTATCGCCGCTGAAGGAAACAATGTCTGCTCCTTTTGCGATAACATCCTTGACCAATGGCTCTGTTCCAATTCCATGCTTTTTTAAATCATAAAGCATGCCGCTTCCCAAGTCTTCATAAAAGATTACATGTTCATGTGAAGAAGTTAACTGTACTAAGTCTTCGGTTTCAGCTTCTTCCGTAAAGCCCCTGATAACAAAGTTGCTTCGATGAACCTTCATCACCATTGAAGTATTTTCATTGATTTTTTCCGCATAGTCTGACTTTCTCGTCTTATTTGTAGTTCCCACTTCGACCAAAGCAGCCCCGCTTTCCTCCATGATGGATGAAACACGGAAAGACCCTCCGATCTCAACAAGTTCCCCCCTTGAGACGATGACTTCTTTACCTTTGGCTAAAGCAGTAAGAATCAAGAAAACTGCTGCTGCATTATTATTAACTACCATCGCAGCTTCAGCACCGGTAACCTCTTTAATTAAAGTCTCGGCATGTTTATGGCGCGACCCCCTCGCCCCTTTTTCTATATCATACTCAAGGTTGCTGTAATTTCTTGCGACTTCAATTACATGCTGTGAAGCGGTGTCACTTAACCTCGCTCTTCCCAAATTTGTATGCAAAATTGTTCCGCTGGCATTAATCACCTTCGACAAAGTATAAGTGTACTTTTTTCCTGCTGCCCTTCTTGCTTGTTGTATTATGTAAATATTTAATTCTACACTGCCTGGCACTGGGCCATTCCATGAGCCTTTTAAGATACTTTCTCTAATTCCTGAGACTTCTTCTTGAATAAGTTCCGTTCCTTGTTCCATTGAAATACCCAGTTCCTTTAGCATTGAGGAAAATGCCTTATTCTGCTGAATTTCATAGATCGAAGGGATATTCCTTAGCATTTCCTTCATATATTTTGCCTCCCAGTAAAACGCTTAATAAATCCCATTATACCATCCGCACAACTTAACCCAAAAAGAATAAACTGTTGAAAAGAAAGCTTTGTTCATATTATATAAATGCCTCATCTAAGATGGTGAGACCTTTACAGCACTTCCGTTTCTTTTTATGGATAAGCAGTAGAGAAGAGAATGTAAAAGTATTTCACTAGAAAAATGCTGCCTCACGGATTGCATTATGTATGAATAGAGCTTAAGGAAGATGGGGGAAATTATGTCACATGCGGGAGACGATTTTACACTAGAAGAATGGGAGCGCTGGATGCAAGACTGGCTTCTCGACCCTTATACGACCAAGCTGGATGAAACTGAATTCAGAGTCGATTTGTTTGACACTACTGACGCGTATATTGTGGAAGCGACACCATCTAATTTCACAATGCAGGAAGTGATTCTTGAAAAAAAAGATCAGACACTTTATATTGTTATCCAACCAGCTGAGGATCTTACTAGGAGGGAAAGGTCTCTTCAATTTCCCTTCTCTTTAAAATTTAATCCGATTCTGTTATATCCCCAAAAAGGATATGTGGAAATTCATATTCTGAAAGCGCTCGATAAAAAGCCTGGACCTTCTGTTATTCGTTGTCAAGGATACATCTAAAAGAAACAGGATCGGCAAGTAAATGCTGATCCTGTTTCTTTAGTCTACTTACTCTCCATCTGCTGAATCAATTCCTCTGAATCAGGGAATACTCCCAGATCCAATTTAGAATAAATTCTTTCTCCATTTACAGTTACTTCAAAAGCTCCGCCTGAGGAAGGAATCAACTTAATTTCTTCCAAATCGGACCGGAAATGGTTAAACAGCTCTTCCGCGAAACTCGCGGCTTTTGGAGCATAGTTTCACTGCATGCAAAACTCGACGGATACTGCGAATTTCTTCATTTGGCATTATCCTCCTTTAGGTATCATTTTACTTGATTGTAATATATGAAAAAACATTGTGCAAATGAATGGAATCTCCATTGAACTGTTTTTTGAAAACGCTCTTTTCGTAAATATTGTTGCTATTTGATACTAATTCCGAAAAAAATACCATAATTCTCCTGAAAAACCTGGTAATCATGAAAAGAAAAGAGCTACTTTCCCTGATTAGAGAGAAATACCTTAGTATCCGGGGAAATATCCGGCTCTTGGGATTTTTCCGAAAGCAACAATATATGCGAAAACAGCCTTTGAAGAAGAGCTTATTCGTAAACCAGCCCGCTCTTCTGCTAGTAATCTGCTTTTAGCTGCGCCAGCTAATCTGAAGTAATAATTTTTTACTGACTTGAGCTAGTACAGGTTATCTTGATAAGCAGAATAAAATTTACTTGAAAAAACCCTTGGTATATATGGAAAACTTTTCAGTTCATTGTTTTTTAATTGCAGACTTCCAAACCATAAGACTTTATTATCAAAACTAATGAAAGGTTGATTAAACTCTCTTGCATCTTTCTTGAATCTTTTTAAAGGAATACCTTCAGTATGTTTACATAACAATATTATCATCTTCTCTTCACTTGCAATTTTGATAGCTTTCCAAATATCTTCAGATACATCTTCCGCTTTCTCAAAAGAGATAGTAATTTCTATCTTTGCATCAGCAATATCTTTTATCAGTTTTTCTATCGCATTCTCTCCGTACCACCTCAGCCGCTTGGTATAATTGATTAAAAAGATAGAAGCATGATCATCGTTGATCTTGGTGTCACTTTTCTCTAAATACTGAATCAACTTCCTAACCGGCTTTTCTTTATGAACATGCTTTTTTATAAAATCGTCGTCACCGAGTAAAATAAACTTCCCTTTTGCCCTGGTTACCGAGACATTGATGAGCCTTCCACTCTCCTTTTTGGTGAGAAGTATGCCAGCTGTTTCTTGTGGATAGCTATCAGTTATATCAAAGAGAACCATGTCCTTTTCCGACCCTTGAAATTTATGAACGGTCGAGGCGAATATATCTGTATTGACAGATATATCTCTCTGATTAAGAAAGACAGGGAGAATCCGATTGATCCACCTGGCCTGTGCCCTATATGGAGTTACATACCCTACTGAAGCAATTCCCGAAGCGTTGGCAGACAGCATTAGCTGTATTGATACCAAGCTGGTCATAAGATTCCAGCGCGAGCCTCTATCCGTCCTGCACCAGGGCTGTTGATCAATCAGAGACAGCATTACAGCTGCCTGTTTTGAAAAGGGTGATAAATCTGCAATGTGTGCCCGTTGAGTGAGAGTCTCTGGATGGTCACTTACCAGTGAATGATAGAAGTGTTTATTGGTAAATGCAGAAATATCAGGGTGCATCCTCCTCTGAACAGGCAGCAGCATTAACTGAGGATGATACTGCTTTCTCTCGACCCAATCAGTTATTCCTGAGAGATGAAAGATATCCTGTTTCAACCATTTCTCTACTAGTCCATGCCTGGATACCGCTATTGGCGGCAGCTGTTTGAAATCTCCGCATATCATAACTCTTGTACCAAGCGTCGCTGCAAAAGCAATCTGTGGCGCATAGGCCATGCTTGCTTCATCTATGATGATCAAATCGAAACTCTTATTAAATATGTGAGGATCCATTGCTGCTTTAGATAAAGTCGTAGCCACAACCATTGCCTCTTCCACAAATGAACTCTCTTTTTTTCTTAGTTTCTCTCTTACCTTCGCCAATCCAATTTCTATTTTCGTCAACTGTGACGAATCATCTGCATTAAATCGCTTTGAAAGTTTCTTTTTCAAAGAAAATCTTTTCTTTTCATATTTTCGTTTTCTTTCTCCTGAAGGGACATCTTCCATCTCTGCAAGCTTTGTAACACTCAGTTCTGGATGAGATAGAAGTTCTTCTTTTTCTGGATGTCCATAGCGGATTACTTCTCCTCCGTTCCATTTTCCGTTTTTTTGCAAAAAGCGGCTCATTTCCAAAGTCAATACATCTACCGCAGCATTGCTATGAGAAAGCAAAAGAATTTTTTGGCCGTTGACGTACTGATATGCAGCTGCCCTGGCAAGATTATATGTTTTACCTGTACCGGGCGGCCCCCAAATAAAGGTGACCGGATTATACTTGGCTCTTAATACTGCTTCATGGACAATGCTTTGCGCTTTATCTCTTGGATGATAGGTCTTCTCTGGAGGATTTAGTATGTTTTCTACCGTCTTCAATTTTAGAGGGTCTTCTTCGATTTCTTCCAGATGCTCAATTAATTTGTTAAGAAGATCCCAAGGTTCATTGTGTAAAACACCTTTACCTATTTCATCTCCTAAATCGGTATCCAGTTCTGCAATGATATCTCTGCCTTCTGAAGAAAGAATGTTTCCTTCTGCTTTTTGATCTCTGTATTCGAACACTATGGATCCACCCGGGAACAAATTTGCCGGATAAGCAAGAGTTAGCCAATAGACAGCTCCTCCCTCACCAGTGGCCAGATACCGTCCCTTTAGAACAAATATCCCCCTACCTTCATATTCCTTTAACGTGTGGATTTCAGCAATCAAGGCTGTTTTCCACTCTTGTATCATTTTTCTAGTTGCATTCATTATTTAGACTCCTAAATAGTATGGTTGTGGATTATTTTCTCTCTTTAGTTTTAACTAGTTGACCAAATTTAAAAAAACTCAATTCTTTACCCAAAAAATCAGTTGGTTTAACATTCGAGTGTTCTGTGTATATTTTAACTAAGTAATTTAAAAAGTAGGTTAAAGGAGGAATTAATAATGGGTTTCATTTTGTATTTAATCATAGGTGGTATTATTGGGTGGCTTGCAGGGTTGATTCTTGGAAAAGATGTACCTGGAGGAATCATCGGAAACATTATCGCGGGTATTATAGGTGCATGGCTGGGAGGATTAATCCTAGGTGACCTTGGGCCTGAAATTGCGGGCATGGCCATCATTCCAGCATTGATTGGTGCCATCATTCTGGTATTCTTGCTGAGCCTTATCATGAAAAGCATGAAGAAGAAAAGTTAATGTTTTTTTCATCTTGAAATGAGTATTAAATAGCAGGCTGCTGTTGGAAGAAATTAGCAGCCTGTTTCTTTTATTTGGCTTTTTTGTAAAATTAGTTAATTCCCGAAAAGAATTTCATAAAATTCGCCATAGTTCACCGATAACGTCCTGGTAAACAAGAATGCAAAGAGCCGCTCTACCCGTTTAGAGAGAAGAGCCTTAATATCCAGGGGAAATATACGGCTCTTGGGATCTTTCCGAAAGCAACAATTAATGCAAAACAGCCCTTTATTATGAACTACTTTACATTTCCTCACTTTGATATCTCTCTGCGTAGTACAACACATCTTCTACATATTCCTCACTGTGATTGTAGGCGAACACAGCTCTCGCTATATCTCCATCTGCAGCACCATTGCTCGCAAGATAATTGGCTGCACTGTGGACAGCATCTTCAATATCCCATGGGTCAGCTTTGCCGTCTCCGTTGGCATCTATTCCATAACCACCATATTCAGCTATCACATCAGGATCTGTCAGCTCTTTATCCGGTATATCTCCTTTTCCAAGACCATCACAAGTTGGATGAGACCAGCCTACAAAAGTACAAGGCATGAATTGCATATGACCTTCTGCACCCACTGGGGAGACCATCGTTTCCATTTGAGAAAACCTAGTCTCAACTCTGTGATGCGCGGCCAGGAGATTCCATGGCACTCCATATTCTTGTGCTGCTTCTTTATATATAGGAATGAATTCGGAAGGTATCTCTGCCTTTCCTTCATCTGATATTTCCTGATAGGTCAAAAAACCGCCATATACAATAAAGTATAAAAGTAATATTGTTATCGGTATCAATAATATCTTAACTGGTGAATTCTTCTTTAGTTTCCGTTTCGGTCTCTTTTTAGCCATTAGGATGCATCATCCTTTAATTCAGTCTACTTTCTATTTTAAGAAAACCTGTATGTATTAGCAACTTTTTGTCTCTCTCAAATTTTATTTAAAACATATTTAAAAATTTGGAAGGATGAGTTTAAAAATTCTTAGAGGTATACAACAGAGTTTTAGAGAAAGCCTATAATTGTTCCTTTTTATGCAACGTAAATTTGAGCACAACACTTGGAGCAGAAATCCACCAAGAAATTATGAAGGTATGTTGGAAAATCGGTAAATTAGAAACAGCTTCAGAAGAATATCCCTTCTGAAGCTGTTTAGTTCGCTTATTTGCTGCCCGCTGCCAGCAGCTAGTATCTTTTCCTTGCATGCTGCACAGCTAGGTTTATAAGCCTTTAAACCAAGAAATTAATTTACATAAGCCGCACCGACAATGATCAAAAGAATGAATAGAACCACAATCAGCACAAAGCTTCCACCGTAGCTATTACCGCCACCGCCATAGCCGTATCCTCCGCCGCAACCGTACATTCAGTACCACCTCCTTGTACATTGGTTACTACAAAGTATGCCAGTTTTGAAATGATGATTGGTAAAAACGCCCGGAACCACAAAAAACAGGCCTTCTGAGAAGACCTGTTTTTCACTTACCTAACTTTGTTAGGCGGCTTTGGTTTAAAAAATAATCCCAATTCTTTCTTTTCTTTTGACAGCGCCCGGTAGAGGGATACCATCATTAATATCATTATCATGGAGAATGGAAAAGCAGCAATGATAAGGGCATTCTGGAGTGCCTCCAGCCCCCCGCTGTACATCAGAATCAAAGCTACCGTTGACTGAGCAATTCCCCAAGTCAGTTTTACAGTATTAGGCGGAGTCAGCGAACCGTTCGTTGTCTGCATACCAAGAACAAAAGTCGCAGAATCAGCAGAAGTAATAAAGAAGGTGCTGACAAGAATAACGGCTATTATCGAAAGGACGGCAGATAACGGAACCTGATTAAAGACGGCAAACAAAACTTCCTCTGTTGCATAAGTTGCCAAGTCCACTGCACCTGATTGCTGAATATCTATTGCAGCAGTTCCGAACACTGAAAACCAGAACAAACTTACAACTGAAGGCAGCAACAATACACCAAACAGGAATTCCCTGATGGTTCTTCCACGTGAAACCCTGGCAATAAAGATTCCAACGAATGGAGACCAGGAAATCCACCATGCCCAGTAAAAGATTGTCCAACCATTAATCCAAGTTTGGTGGTCTTCATTTAAAGGAGCAATCCGGAAGGACATCCTAACTAAATTTTGAATATAAGCACCAACAGTATCAGTGAATAAGTTCAAGATGAGCAGTGTCGGTCCGACAATGAACATAATGAGCAATAAGGCCAGAGCAAGAATCATATTTGTATTACTTAAATATTTAATTCCTTTACTCAATCCAGACCATGCAGAAATCATAAATAGCACTGTTACAACAGCAATGATGATAAATTGCATTGTAAAGTTATTTGGGATACCGAGAAGATAGGAGAGTCCGCCGTTAATCTGAGCTGCTCCAAATCCTAAGGTTGTTGCAACACCCACGACAGTAGCGAAAACTGCCAAGACATCAACTACGACACCAAGTGGACCTTTCATTAGGTCACCAAACAGCGGCTTCAACGTAGCTGAGACCAATCCCGGCTCTCCCTTTCTAAATTGGAAGTAGGCTAGAGAAAGTGCAACTAGAGCATAAATCGACCATGCATGGATGCCCCAATGGAAAAAGGTGTAACGCATCCCCTCTTTAATCGCTTCATTTGACCCACCCTCGGCCATCGGAGGCGATATAAAGTGAGACAGCGGTTCAGCTGCTCCCCAGAAAACAAGACCGATACCCATTCCTGCACTGAACAGCATGGCGAACCAAGTGGTAGTACTGTACTCCGGTTTTTCATCAGGTTTCCCAAGACGAATCGTGCCAATTGGGCTGATAATAAGAAAGATACAAAAAATTACTATCGCAGTAACGAGAATCAGGTAATACCAGCCAAAGTTTGTGCTAATGAATGTTTGAATCCGTCCTGTAACTTCTTCAAAATCCTCAGGAAGTAACACTCCAAAAACCAGTGCAGCGAACACAATGGCTACAGTAATCCAAAAAACTCCTGATATTTTTTTCATTATTATTCCCCTTTCGTATGTAATGGCTAACATGTTTTGTTTGTCTATACATGTAATATCCCAGCTACCGCACTTTAAACAACATTTTTAACCATAACAGACTGAAGTATCCTATTCAACCAATATGCCTTCTACTATTAACCTTGAACATGAATCCACTTACATTATTATTACTTGATTTATTTTCTCCCTGAATAACAAAATGATACTTAAAATTCATTCTTATTAGAAACAGTAATGAATGAAACACCCCAATCCTACAAAAGCTATCAAAGATCAAAGAAGTACTATATGGAGGGAAAGCATGCGTAAACAAGACAAACACTCCCAACACGAAGCTGCAAAAGAATTGGCAGAAAGACAAATGAGCGATAGAAAAGAAATCCAGTCCATTAAGAACCCGAACACCAAACCGGGACGTTAACACACTAAAGCATTAAAAGGGACTGTACCTTTTAGCGCTTTAAAGCACTAAACAAAAACCACTTATCTTATTTTAGATAAGTGGTTTTCTTCTCTTATTCAATGACTGTTACGGTTATGCTTTTCACGCCGTATTCCAGGGCTTCTTCTTCTGATGGTATGAAGATATCGATTCTATTCCCTTTGATTGCCCCGCCTGTATCTTCCGCTGTGGCATAACCAAATCCTTCAACATATACTTTTGATCCGAGAGGAATAACTGCAGGATCAACAGCGATAACCTTTTCATCGGGGTTGGCACGCAAATCCACACCCGTTTTTGTAATTCCAATACACCCTTCGCAATAAGCAGTATAAGCAGTCGCTTTAACGTCGACTTCTTTAATGATAACTTCCTCATGCACATCCTGCTGTTCTTCTGGTTGATTTGGTGTAAATGATTCTTTTCCTTTATTTAATAGTTGCTGCCTTGTTACTACTAAGAGGCCTGCTTCTTCCTGTTTGGCTGCTAATTCCCAAAGCAAGTCACCCTCTGCAAGATTATGATAGCTATCTAGAGTGGATTGTTCGACAGGCTGATTATTTACTTCCGCTTGAACAGATATTGTATAAAATCCAATTATAAGTAGAATGAGTAGTTTTACAAAAAGTAGTTTCTTCAATGGTGTTCCTCCTTTAAGGCCATTTAGACCAACAAAGAAAATAGTAACATAGGCTCATCTCATGCCGGTGACAAAAGAATGATGAACACATTACACTTCATTACACTATGTAATTATTTAGGAATAATCTCACATGCAATCCAAAAAAGAGAAAGATCTCTGTAATCTTCCAGTGAAATTTTCAAAATCTTACTATGTAAATGTTTATTCATATTTCAATTAAGATAATACAATTAGGGAGAAATTTCTAATTAACTCTCTTTATTTCTTTAATTTTGTAAAGCAATCTTAAGGAGGATGAACAGATGAATCTAGAAAAAACAATGAATAAGCTGGAAAATATTCAGTTACACAAACCCGATAAGCTTTTGACAATGTATCTAAACACCGACCGCAGAGATCCTGATCAGCAAGGCGGCAAGTGGAAAATTGCACTAAAGAATGGTCTAAACAGCTTTGAAGAATATTTGCATTTAAGTGATGAAGAAGAAAAAAAGAGATTTAATCGTATTCGTAGAAAAGTTGAAGATTATGCTAACAGCCTGGAAAGAGATCTTCCAAGAAGTATTATTGTTTTCGCTTCAGAAGACAGCGCTATCTGGGAAACGTTTGAGCTCCCAATTCCAGTAGAAACTAATTTCTATTGGGAAGAATACGCTGTGTTGGATCAAATGAAGCAGCTTCTCTCGGAAAAACCACTTACCGGATTGATTCTTGTCCAGCAAAATCAAGTGAAGTGGATTGAAACAACCTTGGGACACGTAGAGAGTTCAGAAAGGTATAATTTCGACTTAAATACAGAGGAATGGCGCCGACATGCAGGCCCTCAGCCAGCCGACATTAATATTGGCAGCAATGGGGGCAGCGCCAGCCAGGATGACCACTATCACCAAAGAATAGAGGCAAACCAAAAACGCTGGTTCAAAAGTCTCGGCAGTAAGCTCGACAAAGTAGCAGGTGATCAAAAATGGGAGAAAATCATAATTCTCAGTGATAAAGGAACAGGAAATCTTTTAAGTGAGAATATGAACAAGAGAATTGATGAGGTCATTCAGAAAAACCTTTTAAACGAAAAAGAGGAAAAAGTAGTAGAAGAAATATATTCATAGATAAAAGGGAAAGGCGCGATAAATGCACCTTTCCCTTTTTATTAGAGGCTGTTTCCCAAATCTTTTTCTCTGAAGAAGTTATTTCATATCTATGAAAAATAGCAATTAATATTAAAGATAATGTTCACTTATAAAACGCGTCCTTAGTTTATTTCTTTTCCGAGAAAAAGAAGCAAAGGCCTAGGCCTTTGCTTCTTCTACATAGTATTAATCAAGAATTGTAACTTTTACAGAACGTACTCCCCAAGCAAGAGCATCTTGTCTTTCTGGGATAAATACATCAATTTTATTTCCTTTGATTGCGCCGCCGATGTCTTGTGCAGTCGCATAACCATATCCTTCAACATAAACTTCTGTTCCCAATGGAATTACATTAGGATCCACTGCAATTACTTTTGCATCCGGATTAGCAATCAAGTCTACACCGGTTTTAGTAATACCTGAGCACCCTTCACAACTTGCAGTGTAAGCTGTAGCAGAAACAGTAATAGCATTCGCTGCTTCTTGAGTTGGCTGAGTATTCACAGGAGTTTCAGTTGGTTGAGCAGGGACTGATTCTTCAACTGCTGCAGGTTCGGCAGTTGCAGTTTCTTCCGCTGCTGGTTCAGCCACTGGCTCTTCTGTGGTTGTGGCCTGCTCCGTTGTGGATGCTTGTTCTTGTTTTTGTACAAGTGTAGCTATTCCACGGTTGTCCAAATCAATGGTCAGGTTTTGACCTGGGTGAATTATATCTGAAGTTAGTGAATTGGTTTCCATTAATTCGTTCACTGATACACCATAGTATTTTGCGATTCCCCATAAGGTATCTCCAGATTCTACTGTATAGTTTTCAGTAGATGATACTCTTAATTGTTGATTAGGGAAAATTAAATCAGAGTTCAAGTTGTTCCATCTTAGTAGATCTTCAACAGATGTACCATATTCTTTTGATAACCCCCAAAGAGTATCGCCCTTCTTAACATCTACTTTTTCTGCGGAGGCACTTGCGCCCATAGTTAGAGTTAAACTTGCTGCCGTTGCAAGAGTGATAACTGTTTTCTTCATTGTAGTAATCCTCTCCTTTGTTAGTAAGTGGTACGATATCTTTACTCACAGTCTTCATGCTAACATACGAGTACTACAATGCAATTACGAGAGTATAATAGAGTCAATACAATTGTATTTCAACGCTGTAATGGGGTTTTATTCCTTAAAAAGAAAGAGTTGGTAATTAGAAGAGTAAGGTGAATGAATTGCTTTAGATGATGTTTAACGAGGGTATTTGATTGGTAAATAGATATGTTACTATCTATTATATTACTCCATTATTACTTCATCTTCAATAGTATAAAGGAACTTTATTAACGGAAATTTCCCCAGAATACTGTGCTTCTTTAAAAGAGTAGTTGCTTTCCGCTCCAGATAACCTCCTATCATTCCTAAGTGTCATGGAGACAATTAAATGTGATCTATCGTCAGTTACACATTCATTTAAACTATAAAAATTAGTGCTGATTCAATATCTTCTCGATAGTACATACTTTTTTCACTTAAGAAGAGGAAACCATAGATTTCGCCCTCCAATTAAAATTCGCTTTTCTCCTCTATAACTATAATTATTGCATTTGTAAATAGGTAGTCTGTGCCACCACAGATAGCGAATTCTGAGCAAAACTTGAATCAGCATGCAGCGATTCACATTATATTAAGCCAGGGAATTCTTATAAATCTTTTTGTTATAACTATTACAGCATATTAACTAAAGCAATATACCTCTAAACTGCACGAGATACTGCAAACAGTTGACAGCCTCTTAAGGTTCAAAAATTATTTAAAAAGGGAATTGCAAATGCAAAAACAGCCTGCGAATACCTCACAGGCTGTTTAGCTGATATTTTTAAGAGCAAGAGAGAGTTCCTGCACGGTATCATAGTGTCAAAATGATAGGTTCTCCCTTTGTTACAACAATGGTATGTTCAATTTGCGCAACAAAGCTTTTATCTTCTGTTACGAACGTCCAACCATCATCTTCTTGAACAATTTGTTCTGCTTTCGTTGAAACGAAGGGCTCAAATGCGATTACCATTCCATCAGCAAGAAGACCATTATCCCATGGATCAAAATAATTCATGATATGAGAAGGTTCTTCATGAAGCGACTTTCCTACTCCATGCCCAGTCAGGTTCTTGATGACAGTATAGCCGTTTTTACGAGCTTCATTATGAACCGCTTTACCTATTCCGTTCAATTTTGACCCCGCTTTGATTTTTCTTAGGCCGGCGTCAAAAGACTTCTTAACTGCTTTACACAAATCCTCAAGCTTATCATTTCCATCTCCAATAACAAATGAAATTCCTGTATCTGCATAGTAACCGTCCTTTGAACCGGAAACATCAATATTGACTAAGTCGCCTTCTTGAATTACTCTCTCGCCAGGAATTCCATGAGCCACTTCTTCATTAATACTGATACAAGTAAAGCCAGGAAAATCATACTCTTGTTTAGGAGCAGAAATCGCACCATGTTTTTCGAAAAGATCTGCTCCCAGCTGGTCCAGTTCTTTAGTAGTCATTCCAGGTTTTGCAGCATTTTTCATTTCGTCCCTGATTGAGGCAACGATACTGCCAATTGTTTTCAACGCTTGTAATTCTTGGTCATTTTTGATAATCATAATATCTTCCTTCTTTTAAGTAGTTGTCTGTTTACATTATACAGAAATAAGACTGTTTGAGAAGAATGTTGCCTTTAAAACCAACAAACAGTTTATTTCTTCTGTAGTTTTTCTATTTTCTCGTCCAGGAATTTTTGATCCCACTTCTGCATTTTTTCCTGATCAATGTTTTGTAGAATATATTCATGAAAACTGAAAACCACTTCCTTCCTCTCTTCGGACATTTCCTCCTGAATGGTGACCAGCGCATCTAGAAGAGCGAGAATGACTGAAATATCTTGTTCCGCATAATGTACGATTTGATAAAAAGATTTGTACAGCATTCTTTCGAAAACAAAAAATGGTATCCTAACCCGCTGTTCGCTATCTTTATCTATCATGGTCAGATGGCCATCGTTTAAACCCGCTGTTTCTCCAAGCAGGACTCCCAAATACCGAATGCAGTCTCTTGCTGTATTCGGATCATTTATGGAAGGAGATACAGCCTTCACTGCTATCTCGGAAATTCTTTGAAGAGAGAACTCTAAGTCATACTTCCCCATTCTCTCACTGCCGAAGGATAAGTATTCCGATAAACTTTCATTGCTCTCATCCTGACTGTAAATGGTGTATATATGCTGCCCCTTTGGGATGAATTCCCCTATCCTTATCTCAAAATCAACCATGATGTCATTTTTTGCAGTATACTCTAAAAGACCTTGAAAATCGACAAATTGTAGAAAGCCGCTTTTCTCGCTGCACACTTCTTTCTTGTGCAAGTACAAACCAGGGACCATTTTCTTTTCTTGAACCAGATTATTCTTTTGCAGCTTCTTATAAAAATCCAACACTTTCATGGCGTCTCTTTCAAGCCGGCCTATTAAGCTGCTAATTTGAATAGAAGTAGCGACATGATGTATAAAGTAAGCGAAGTAAGCCAAACATGCAAAGGCATAGAACACCCCAAAAAACGAGGCAATAACAAAGTCTTGATTCAACGAATCCCTCATAAACAGCAATGCGGTTATAGAATAAATAAATCCGCCCATAAACACCCCTAGGCCTCGGACAGTCTTCTTATCATTAACGAAATGTTTCAAAGTCCTTGGAGAAAATTGAGAGGAGTATGTAGTCAATACAACCATTACTGTTGAAAAAGTGAAAGTAGTCATTGTTAAAAGCGAGCCGGCTATAGTTGCTAAAACGGTTTGAGCCAGGTCTACTTTGGTCATCATAAAACCGGGCAGATACTCTTTCACCGAAGCTGACCAGTAATAATCGATTGTTATAGTCACGAATGCAAGAATCAATGACAGCAGACTGTATAAAGAAGGAACAAACCATATTCTATCTTTTAAATTAATTAATAAACTTCTCAACGAATCACCCTTTCGCAGCGCTTTTTTAGTTTAATTTTAATTTTTTCAGAAAAATCTACATATGAAAAGCCGGCTGAACGCCGGCTGGTCTTCATTCTATTGAAGCTGTTCTATAAACGCTTTTGCCGTGTTTAATGAGGATTGTGGATTTTGTCCGGTGACAAATCCTGTATCAGTAACTACATAATCTGAAAACGGGCTGCCCTTTTGAAAATCTGCCCCATTTTCTCTTAACCGGGATTCCATCAAGAAAGGCACTAGTCCGTCCATATCCATTTGCTGCTCCTCTTCGTTCGTAAAGCCTGTGATTCGTTTTCCTTCAACTAGATACTTGCCGGAAGACAACTTTACATCTGCAAACCCTGCTGGTCCATGGCAGACTGCCCCTATAAGTTTATTATTCTCTGCGAAATGAGCTAATGCCTGCTGCAGTGCTTCACTTCCTGGAAAGTCAAACATGGTTCCATGTCCTCCAGGAAGAAAGATAGCATTATAATCATTCACATTCACTTGCGACAAGACAAAAGTACTTTCCAGTTCGCGAATAGCTCCTTCCCATTCTTCAGGAGGCATTTCACCTTCCGTGGTGCTTTTCGGGTCTACTGGAACTCTTCCGCCATTTATGCTGGCAACACTCACGTTGTAGCCTCTTTCTGTAAATTGAACATAGGGCTCAGCAAATTCAGATAACCATAAACCCGTGCTATGATCTTTATCGATTTGTCCAGTGTTTGTAAGAACCATTAATATCTTTTTCAAGAAACATTCCTCCTTCTAGTCTGTTAACTTGTATTTATCCCTGAAGAAAGAAAAATAAACTAAATGGGGATCACAAGTTTTGTATTATTGACCTTAAAAAAATCCGGGCATAAACATATGAGTTAAGAACTCTCCTCAGAGACACCGAGACACTTTTATCACTTGTAGGGTTTAAATTAGTTACTCTCAGCGTTGCATCTAGATTATGGATAATTGAAATCCTAATTACCTGTTAGAACCTCTTCATTCTTATTTCAGCCTGTGTTTTCGCTTGGAAATTTCTGTGCGACAAATTCAAGTGTCTCTCAAGATAGTTCTCTGTGACACTTCAGGCGTAAAAAACAGCCCAAACGTCTCTCAGAATAGCTCTCAGTGACACTTCAGGCGTAAAAAGCTGCCCAAGTGTCTCTCAGAATAGCTCTCAGTAACACTTCAGGCGTAAAAAGCTGCCCAAGTGTCTCTCAAGAAAGCTCTCAGTGACACTTCAGACGTAAAAAGCTGCCCAAGTGTCTCTCAGAATAGCTCTCAGTGACACTTCAGGCAAAAAAAGCTGTCCAAGTGTCTCTCAGGACAGCTCTCAGTGACACTTCAGACGTAAAAAGCTGCCCAAGTGTCTCTCAGAATAGCTCTCAGTGACACTTCAGGCAAAAAAAGCTGTCCAAGTGTCTCTCAGGACAGCTCTCAGTGACACTTCAGGCGTAAAAAGCTGCCCAAGTGTCTCTCAAGAAAGCTCTCAGTGACACTTCAGGGGAAGCAGTCTGCATTCAATCCTTTTCAAGGACAGATAGTAAAAAAAGCTTATACTAAGGAACAAACATTTAATAATATTAACTAGAGAATAATAACAATCATGAGTAAATTCAAAAAAAAGGAGCATTCATTCTTGAAAAAATTCGCCCTTATCCTGTTACTTACACTTTTGCCATTTTTTCTGTTGGCCTGCAGCTCTAACAATCATGAAGAACTGACAAACGAAAAAGCCAAACAAATGATCGACTCTGGAGACGTAGAGGTTTTAGATGTCAGGACCGAAGAGGAATATGCTCAAGGGCATATAAAAGACAGCCTTTTGATCTCATTAGATGATCTGGATGGTCGTTTAGATGAGCTTGATAAAAATCAATCCTATTTGGTGGTATGCAGAACAGGTAACAGGTCGTCTCAAGCAGTAGATTTATTACAAACCAATGGATTTACTTCAGTTTATAATTTACAATCGGGCTTAAGTGCATGGAGCTATCCTCTTGAAAACTAAAAAAAGCTTTTTGCTGTTTAAGCATCAAGCTTTTTGCATTTATTCAATGATTTGTAAGTCTTTTGGATATTTCGTTAACGTTTCATATCCATCTGCGGTGACGAGGATATCATCTTCAATACGAACTCCCCCGACCTCTGGTAAATAAATGCCGGGTTCAATTGTATAAACCATTCCTTCTTTAAGAATACCATCATTAGAGTGGCTCATGGACGGAAATTCATGTACATTAATTCCCATTCCATGACCAATGCGGTGAGGGAAATAGTCTCCATAGCCTGCATCAGAAATGATTTTACGTGCACTACTGTCCAAATCACCGATTCTAGTACCAGGTTTGCTCAACTCAAGAGAAGCCAGTTCTGCTTTTAGCACGGTCTCATATATTTCTCTTTGTTTATCTGAAACCGATTTAAATGCCACTGTGCGGGTAATATCCGAACAATATCCATCAAGGACAACACCTAAATCAAACAAAACAAAATCGCCTGTTTTCAGCTGGCGGCTGCCAGGGTTTCCATGAGGTTCTCCGGATTTCTCACCAAACAGAACCATAGTGGAGAATGACATTTGGCGTATTCCTTTTTTCTTCAATTCATATTCAATCTTAGCCAGGACTTCCATTTCTGAGACTCCCTCACGAAGTGCTTCTACTCCAGTCTGAACTCCGAAATCTGCCATTTCCGCTGCCCTGCGAATAATCTCAATCTCTCTTTCATCCTTAACCACACGCAGTTCATTTAATTTATCTTCAACGTTTATTACCTCGGCTTCTTGAAAAAGAGACAAAAACGCTGCACTTCTCGAGTAAGAAAGTACCTCTTTTTCAATTGCGAGCTTTTCAGGATTTTTGTTATTTCTATTCTTTAAAGATGCCCCGATGAGGTCCCAAGGGTTTTCATGATCTGCGTATCCAATGATTTCATACTGCCATCCTGCACTTCTTAATTGATTTTCTTCCATTGCCGGAAGAACGAATAAAGGGTCCGCTTGCTTAAATAGAACCAAGCCCATAAGACGTTCATGAGGGTCAGTTAGGAAATTCGATAAGTAAAAAACATTTTCTTTTGAGTTAATAAAAGCAGCTTCGATGTTTTGTTCCTCTAGCCATTTTTGAATTTTTCCAATGCGATTGTTCATTCTGCGACACTCCAATTCATACTTATGTATCTATAATGATTTAATAGAAATGCTTTAATGTCAACCGATAATGCTGTTGATGTAAAAAAATGAGAAAAATGCTTTTGTTATTATATCTATTTTTCCCATTAAAAAACACCCTCTATTCAATGATGAAAGAAGGTGTTGTTTTAATACTTATACTTCAGCTGTACCAATGAAGTCTTTCAGAAGTTCTTCTGCCTGAATGCGCGCTTCAACATTTTCGGTGCTGATTGGTGTAAATTCCAACTGACCTGCACGTTCGGAAACTTCAATCATGATTTCGTTGGTGACATGAAAAGGAAATAAATTTCTTGGAAGGTGCTGCATGGCGCTCTCCATAACCTCTGTTTCTTCATTTTCAAATAATGATAAAGTAATAATTTCATCAGACATATTCTCGATTTTATATAGACCAATATCCACTTTCAGTTCACTCCTTTATGAATAATTATGAATAAGTAGTTATTCTAAAGGTACCCGCTCAGCTGAAGTTGAAACTGTTTTAGCCGAAAATATTTTCTGTCTGTTTATCCATACTAGTTATTTACTTATTTAGATTACTAATTTCGTAATTTCATAAGACCAAGTTAGCAAAACTATTGTGATATAGTATTGTTTTGGAATTCAAACAGCAGCTTACTGTTTTCATAATCCCATTTAAGAATGGCGTCGAAAGATTTCTCTCCCTTTTTGAATCCTTTGATTACATCTGTTTTTCCATCGGCAATCAACTTTTTAGCATTCGTCGTTGATATCTTCTTCTTCATAATAATCTTAGAAAGGGTAAAACTGCATTTTGTTTTTTTATAAGCACTGCAACCATAAAATTCACCTTTATCAATGACGCTTGCCTTACAAAAAGGACAGGAACCTATGGATTTCCCAAGTGAAGCACGAGAACCTGTTCTTTGGATGGTTTCAGTATTGATTCCTTCAAACGACCATTCCTCAGAAGACGCTATGGCATCACTAATGATTTTCCCACTAAGTTTCTTTACTTGTTCCATGAATTGTGGTGCTGATGCCCGGCCTTGTCCAATTTCACGCAGTCTCTGCTCCCATTTAGCCGTCATTTCAGGAGAGGCCAGTATCTTTTCACCGATTGCTTCTATTAATACTTTTCCTTTGTCCGTTGCAAAGACAGCATTACGCTTTACATCTATATATTTTCTGTCTTTTAAACCTGCAATGATACTTGCCCTCGTGGCTTCCGTTCCGAGCCCCTCAGTACTAGAGAGAACTTTTTCTAGTTCTTCGTCTTCAAGATGTCTTCCAGCGGTTTTCATCAATGTAATCAGCTGCCCCTCAGTATACCGTTTAGGAGGTTGTGTTTTTCCTTCTTTCACCTTTACATCTTTTACACGGCCTTCATCACCGGCATTTACATTTGGAAGCAGTTGTTCATCGTCCTTCTCGTTTAGAAATATTACTTTTCGCCAGCCTTCTTGTACCTGGATCTTCCCTTTAGAAACAAATTCAGCTCTTCCATCCACAAGCGTTATTAATGTAGTATAGTCGAAAATCGACTTTTCAAAGTGAGCAGCTATCAGCCTTCGGACAACAAGATCATAGATTTTCTGCTCATCAGCAGAAAGCTTTTCAGGATTTTTCACCTGTTCTGTAGGAATAATCGCATAATGGTCAGTTACCTTCTGTTCGTTGACATACCTCTTGTTATTCATCAGCGATTTTACGGGCAGTGGAAACAGTTCCTGATAGCAAGACAGTCTGCTCAATTTCTCCATGATTTCAGGAAAAGTTTCTGCTTCCCCTTTTGTTACATAATTAGAATCAGATCGCGGATATGACACGATTCCTTTTTGATACAGCTTTTGCAACGTGTCCAGAGTCTTTTGAGGAGAAAACTTAAAGAGTTTATTAGCTGTAGCCTGCAGGGAAGATAGATTAAACAGCAATGGAGGCTGATACTCTTTTCTTTCAGTGGAAAGATCCTTGATTACTGCCGGCTTCCCCTTACAGAAATCAGCGATTTTTACAGCGGTCTCCTTCTCTTTCAATCTCGCTTGTTTATCTTTCTCCCACTTCCCCTGATATACATTGCCGTCCACATCAAAATCTGCGGTTACCTCCCAAAAAGGTTCACTGATAAAACTTTCAATCTCTCTTTCTCTCTTAACAATCAAAGCTAACGTCGGAGTCTGCACCCTTCCAGCTGAAAAAACGTCGGAGATTCCCTTTTGCTTTAAAAGAATACTGTAAATTCTCGATGCATTCATGCCGATGATCCAGTCTGCGCAAGCCCTTGAATACGCTTCAAAGAAAACGCTCCTTGTCTCACTTTCATCTAAAAGTTTTGAGAATCCTTCCGTAACCGCTTTTGGGGTCAATGAAGATATCCATAGTCTTTTCATCGGTTTTTTTATGCCGGACATATTGATGATATTGCGGACAATCAGTTCCCCTTCTCGCCCAGCGTCACCAGCATGAATTATTTCCTTCACAGCCGGTTTTTGCAATAGCGATTTAACTGCGTTGAATTGTTTGTACTTTGAGCGGGTCACCTCATACTTAAATTTATCGGGAATCATCGGCAGTGTCTCGACATTCCATTTTTTCCACTGTGAATTATACTTTTCAGGAGACTGAAGCTGCAAAAGATGTCCGATTGCCCAAGTTATATAGGCACCTTCTGGAAACAGCTGATTTGGCAGAACTTCAATAAATCCTTGACCCTTCTTATGGGGAAAAGGCTTTGCTAATGCAGCTCCCTGATCAGGCTTTTCAGCAATAATGACTTTCATTGTTTACTCCTTTTTGTTTAGCTGATTTAATGAATCGGTTACACCGTCGTTTTTCATTAGTTAAACGTTTGTTCAAACTCTAAATTTTCTACTGCAATTAAATATTTTCCATTGTAGCACATGAGAAGAACTTACAGGTAGGTTCTTGGAGAGAGAGCTGGTTACACAAGAGTAAACCAGCGGATTTTCTGATAAAATAAACATCGAGATTGAAATTGATACAGAAATCAGAAAAGAGGAAAAAACATGCCAGACAAGAAACACAATCCATCTAAATGGAATCGGTTTTTACGTTTACTTAAAATTGGAAAGCCCTCTAAATGGATTTTCTCCGGAGCTCTTATCTTAAGCTTATTCGAAACAGCAGCGTCTCTTATTGTTCCACTCTTCACTAAATCATTGGTGGACCAGATATCAGGTGCCGGAATAGAAATGAGTCTTATCTTCCTGCTCCTGGCAGCATTCATTGTGCAAGCCGTAGCCGGCGGATTTTCCCACTATCTCATGACTTACATCGGAGAGACCTTTGTTGCAAAGATTCGGGAAACTTTATGGAATCATGTACTCGAACTTCCTATCTCTTTCTTTGATTCCCATCAATCAGGCGAGACCATGAGCAGAATCACCCAAGATACCAACACAGTAAAAACTCTTATTACCAACCATTTGGTCACATTGGTGTCAGGTGTCATTACCATAATCGGTTCTGTCATTATCCTGCTTACCATCGATTGGAGCATGACAATCATTATGTTTGTAGCAGTTCCTGTATCATTATTAATCATGATGCCTTTGGGTAAGAAAATGCACACCATTTCACGTCAGACACAGGATGAAATGGCGGACTTCAGCGGCAATCTTGGAAGGGTCTTATCTGAAATCAGACTAGTTAAGTCCTATAATGGACAGCCTGCTGAAAGGCTTAATGGTCAAAAGGGAATTCAAAACCTGTTTAAATTCGGCTTAAAGGAAGCGAAAATCCAATCCGTGGTCTCTCCTTTTATGACGACTATCATGATGGTTGTACTTGTAGTCATCATAGGTTACGGAGGCGCAAGAGTGTCTGCAGGGGCACTGTCTGCAGGATCTTTGGTGGCCATTATCATCTACATGTTTCAAATCATTGTACCCTTTACCCAGCTTGCCACTTTTTTTACCGCCTTCCAAAAAGCTGCAGGAGCTACCGAACGGATACAAGACCTTCTGGATGTTGAAGCAGAAGGAAGAAAGGATTTGGAAACAAGAATCTTTTCAGAAGAAAATCTCGTTTTTCAGGATGTATCCTTCAGTTATAACAACAAGGAGAATATTCTCAACTCCTTGTCTTTTGAAATACCCTCAGGTAAAACGGCTGCATTTGTCGGTCCCAGCGGCGGAGGAAAGACGACAATCTTTTCTTTGATTGAGAGATTTTATCCTTTAAACAAAGGGGATATTAGAGTAGGAAATAGTTCAATAGAGAAAATACCCTTACAGGAATGGCGAGAATCCATCGGCTATGTTTCACAGGAAAGCCCTATTATGTCCGGGACTATTCGGGAAAATATCTGTTATGGTTTACAACGGGAAGTGAAAGAGGAAGAAGTGATCGAGGCAGCAAAGCAGGCAAATGCTTTCAACTTTGTTTCCAATCTTTCAGAAGGTTTTAACACTGAGGTAGGTGAACGAGGCGTCAAGCTCTCAGGAGGTCAAAGACAGAGAATAGCCATTGCAAGAGCATTGCTTCGAAACCCAAAACTGCTGCTTCTGGATGAAGCGACATCTAATCTGGACAGTGAATCGGAGCTTCTTGTTCAAATAGCCTTAAAGAATTTGATGAAGGGAAGAACTACTCTTATTATAGCGCATCGGTTGTCTACTGTGGTAGAAGCAGATACTATTTTTGTTATCGAAAATGGATCTATTTCAGGAAGTGGAAGTCATCAGGAACTTTTAAACACAAACGCTTTGTACAAGAAACTAGTTCAACAGCAGCTTAAAGCTGATAAATAACCTTAATGAGGGTAACTCCTAACCAGGAGCTGCCTTTTTTAATATAATATTTCTACAGAGGCGTAAATCGACTTTTTGCATGCCAAATGGACCGCATTTTAATTTTGCGGGCCGTTTCACCCTCATTTTTGCACAGCAAAAGACATGCAATTTTTCTTTTCATGTCATTGCACTTACTTTTTTGCATGCCTTTTGCTTGTTTCTTCTTTAAGTACATAACCTCATTGATACCCAGAAAGGAAAACACTTCCAATCGCACATTCTAATGAAGCGTAGTTCAGTTAAAAAAATTTTTTAACAGTAAACAAAAAAACAAGTAGTTTAAACTCTTAATCTACTTTTTGGCTTTAACGTACTTACTGACATCTATATCTCGTTCTTCCAATTTTTTAAAAATGGTTTCGTTAATGATTTCAAGAGTCTTAACCCTGGCATATTTTTTATCTTCTCCTTCTATTATGTTCCAAGGTGCATTATCTTTGTCGGTGTTCTTGACCATTTCGTCTACCGCTTGTTTATATTGATCCCATTTTTCTCTGTTACGCCAGTCTTCTTCTGTCAGTTTCCAGGATTTCATTGGATCAATTTGACGCTCGTTAAACCGCTTCATTTGTTCTTCTTTTGAAATATGAAACCAGAATTTCAAGACGATGAAATTTTCTTCAGATAACATTCTCTCAAAGTCATTGATTTCTCCATACGCCCTTTTCCACTGAGATTCGCTGGCAAACTCTTCCACTCTTTCAACAAGTACTCTTCCATACCAGGAACGATCAAAAATTCCTAACTTTCCATACTTGGGCATACGGTTCCAAAATCTTTGAAGATAGTGATATTGTTTTTGTTCAAGTGTCGGAGCAGCTGTTGCGTGTACCTCAAATCCCCTGGGATCGATATTCTGTGTCGTCCTTTTAATCGCTCCTCCCTTTCCTGCAGCATCCCAACCTTCAAAGACAAGGATACACCCAATCTTTTCATCCAGGAGAGCTCTTTGCAACCCAAGTAATATCAGCTGCTGCTTCTTTAATCGCTTTCTGTATTCTTTTTTATTTTCTATTTTTTTCGTCAAATCCACGGAATCAAGCATATTTATGACCTCCTCAAAAATTGTATGTATGAAAACCAGATTTATATCTTTTTATCCTTAGAAATCAGTGTTCAAACTTAAATTCTTGGGGACATTCCATGTATCTAGACTTCGATAAACATTTTGAAAAATTGGCACCACAGTAAAATAAACAGCACTTCAAGAGGATAACGGGTACTGTTTTGAAGTACAAACTTTTAATTAGCCAAAGAAATGGTAGATTGTATCACACTCAAAAACAACCTCTATTGATTTCCACTCCAGATGCGTGACTCCGCGGGGCGTGCGGTGAGCCTCCTCGGCTTCGCCTGTGGGGTCTCACCTGTCACGCTAGTCCCGCAGGAGATCACGCACCTTCCGTTCCAATCAAATCATTGCTAGATTTTTTATTAACTATAATTTACAACTCTCCTTCATATTAATATTAGGATTGAAATGTATAGGAAATTGTGCCATAAATTTTGAAGAACATAAAGTTCTGTCATTTGCTATTTAGTGTGCATTTCACTTTACCAAATGAACAAATTCACCAGCAAGAATACCGTTAAATCAACAGAAAAGGAGTGTCAAATCAATGTGATTTGACACTCCTTTTGATGTGCAATTGTTAATTTTGTACTCGAAAGCAGAACCCGTTATCATTAGGACTGTTTTTTTAATGTTATTAAATCCAAGACCATCCTCGGCGCTTATCATCTTTTCTGTCATCCAGACCGCCAACATTATCTCTGTCTCTTTTATGTTTTCTTCTGTCATCAGCACCCGCGACATCATCATAATGGCGTCTTTTTTTATCATTCTCATCCAAAATGATGACTTCATTAGCTCGAATTAGAACTTTGTCAGCGTTGATTACCCGTCTTCTTTCTTCAGACAAAACTTTCCCCTCCTTTTAGCAACCCTTTGAATTTTAATTAAAAAAGGGTTGGTTTACTATAGGGTATGATTCAAAATTACAAAGGTATGGACATCTATCTCACTCTTTCTTAAATAGGCGAAACATTCCGCCTATTAATCTTGGAAATATCTGTTCAATAAAAAGAGCTATCGGCCTTGGCGGCCAATAGCTCTTTGAATCATCTGCCGATTTCACATTACCGAAACCGGATCTTTAGGTTTTCTAACAAATGCCATAATACCGGCAATCAAGAAGAGAAGGCCAGGAAGGAAACCTACACCGATGGTTCCAAGACCTACAACCAAAGCAGCAAGGATAAAGAGAATTCCTGAGATAACCGGCTTCTTGTTTCCTTTAATAAGAAGTACAGCGACCAATCCAAGAATGGAGCTGATTAATCCGAGGCCTATAAGGAAAGGACCTACCGATTCCATTGACTGTAAAATAAAATTTGTGTCTTCAGCAGTGAGAGAAGGATCGCGGCTGAATTCCTCTTCCATCATCTCCTGCATAGCTCCGCTGTTTGCATTTAAAACGAAGCCCATAATGGCAAATAATGCACTCAGTATGATTCCAATGATTCCTAATACTATTTCTGCTGTGCGTTTAATCATTACAAGTTCCTCCTATAAAAAAATTATGTACTACTTATACTTACGAACAAACACAAAAAAAGATTCAAAATTAAGGTCCATCGATGAACCTTTTTTTTATCTCAGGTGATGGAAGCATACAACTATCACGTTTACCAAACCAATTATATCGATTTCTAGCGATGAGGTCATAAATTTTGTCTCTTAGCGGTGCAGGGACCAACATAAATAAAAAGAAGATCTTCCATAATCCGTCAAGATTCTTGCTAACTCTCAGGGCCGCTGCAGATTTCATATAGCATTTATGTTGATCTATCAAGATGATGCTGTCTGTATCGGCATCCACTTCATGTTTCTGCAGCAAGGCTTTTCCGGTGTCACTCTGCAAGGAAGCGAACTTAAAATAGCCTTTCTTATCCCTTTCAATAACAAATTGAACGATAGTATTGCAGAGATTGCAAACACCGTCAAATAGAATAATCGATCCCAAAACTCGGCCCTCCTTTCTAGCAACTATATAATATCATTTTTGGATAAGATTTGGTAATCTTTTCATTCTAAAATACTGAATATGCTTAAAGTTATAGTTTTCTATGAATTTCTTACTAAAAAGGCGGGTTCAATTGATTTTCCTTCTTGATTGTACAGCTGTGAACTTTCTTTGTAATTGGCTTTTATAGAAATCCCATGTAACTTTAAGAGGAACATTTTGAAATACCATTAGACCCCCTCGTTTTTCTGACTTGGTTAATCCAGGTCAGTTTTTTTGTTTTAAAGTGGGGGAATTGTACACAATTATGTAAAATAAGTGTTCACCCCCACCCTGTATAGTGGAGGTGATTTAGTATAAAAAAGTCGCAAAATCCTGATTTTTAAAGTATAGTTGACAGAGTAATTGCTTCAGTGTCTTCAAGTCCGTCTCTTGCTCTTGTCATCAAAACCAACCTAGACACAGAAGTCAGTGAGGAACACAATCCTAGCTATCCAAAAGACCAGCTAAGTGAGCAGATAAATTTAAAGATTTCTTCAAAGAACGAACACATGCATTATTCACCATAAAGGTGTTCTCCAATTATTTTGGAACTGGAAACACTTTTTTATAATATTTATTATAGTGTTAGGTGATATATTTAGGGTAATAGGTTATAATAGAGTCGCTTTAGTAATCTTCTTAAATAAGAATAAAGATCAACTATTGTAATCTATGAAAATGATTCATATCCCTTTTTATCATTGATTGTGAGGTTGCATTGAAATGTTACATTATCGAACATATGTCAAAGATACTACTTCTCCATGGGTAACTTTTATCCACGGCGCAGGCGGAAGTTCCAGTATATGGTACAAACAAATAAAAGATTTCAAAAAAGAATTTAATGTTTTATTGATTGATTTGAGAGGTCATGGAAGTTCCAAAGGTTCTTGGAACAAAGGCGACTCCTTTGTTAATGTCGCCGATGAAGTTATCGATGTATTGGACTTCCTGAAAATAAACACATCCCATTTTATTGGAATTTCACTAGGTACCATTGTGGTTCAAACCCTGGCAGGCAAACACCCTGATAGACTGTCTTCCATGATTCTGGCAGGAGCTGTCATTCAATTGAACCTTCGCACGAAATTTTTACTCGCCGTCGGGAATGCATTTAAATTCCTTATTCCTTACATGTGGCTCTACAAGCTGTTTGCTTGGATTATAATGCCGAGGCCAAGACACACTGAATCAAGATACACTTTCGTTAAACAAGCTAGAAAGATGTGTCAAAAGGAATTCGTTCGCTGGTTCAGTTTAACTAAATCAATAAACCCTTACTTGAAAAATTTACAAATCGATTGTAAAGGAATTCCCACGCTCTTCGTTATGGGTGCTGAAGATCATTTGTTTTTAACACCAGTGAAGCAGCTTGTAGAAAAGCAAAAAGAGCTCGACTTACACTTGATTGAGGATTCCGGCCATGTGTGCAATATCGACCAGCCAGATAAATTCAACTCTGTCACTCTTAAATATCTTAAAACATTAAGCTCTGTTTCTATTTCTGTATAAGTACCTCATCCGTCTTTCTATAAGACGGATTTTTTCTTTTTGGTAAATTATTTCCGGTAAATTAGCAATTCAATGATCATCTCTGCATACTTCAACTTCTGCTGAGTAATGCATTAAAACTTTAAGCATCACTACCCTTAAAAATATGATTTATAACCTATTTAATAAGGGTAGAGTACACCAAAGAAACAAACTATAAATTTTAGCGCTTATGGGTAATTAATTGTTTGCCAACGCTATAATTTTAGATTTATTGGGAAGCAGGTGAGAAAATGATTGTTATAGGAATAGATCTATCAGGTCCATCCAATCCAAAAGATACTGTAATTTCAATTTTTGACAAGGTTGACGGTTCATTGAAATTCAGAGAGCTGATCTCTGGAGCTACCGATGAAGTGATTCTTTCGAGAGTTAAAAGAGAAGCTGAAACTGATTCTGTCTTTATAGGAATTGACTCGCCTCTTTCCTATCAGGACGGCGGCGGAGATCGACAGGCAGACAAAAGCTTGCGTGACTATATAAAAAAATTAGGTATGAAGACCTCTTCAATTATGTCACCCACCATGAATCGAATGGCTTATCTCACTTTAAGAGGAATTTCTTTAACCAGGACCATTCAATTATTGAAAACAAATAGTCCCGTTAAGATAGTGGAGGTTCACCCAGGTGCAACAATGGGGTCTTGTATTTCTCCTGACTTACTTCCCCATCTTCTGCTGTACAAAAAAAGGGAAGACTCGCTTAATTACATCTTCCATTTTCTGCAAACAACAGATTTAAACTCGCTGCCGGAAGAAGTGAAAGCGACTACCCATGCTGTAGATGCCTGCGCTGCAGCTTTAGGAGCGTGGTATTGGGGGGACCCTTACCTCGAACCAAACTGGTGTCATAAAGCTGCACCACCGCACCATCCGTATGACTTCTGCTGCTGAATGATGAAGGGACTGCGAATTAGTTCAATGCCTTAAGAACCCCGAGCGATCACATGGGTTCCGTTGGGTAACTGCCCTCGTGTTTATTAACTCATGAAGATCGCATAGCTAAAAGTTAACCAAAGATGCAGATAAAAAACCGGC
The DNA here is from genome assembly GCA_051750065.1 of Bacillota bacterium. Taxonomy (GTDB): domain Bacteria; phylum Bacillota; class Bacilli; order Bacillales; family Bacillaceae_B; genus Rossellomorea. The sequence continues at coordinate 138,231 of JBNJJI010000004.1, read as the reverse complement.
TTTTTCAGCCGGTTTTTAGTCAATTTTGTATGTAATTTTCAATCTGGAGACCGTTCTCCTTCAAAGCCTGTTTCAGACTACTGTAAGAGGGATATTCTTTAAAATCTATCCCTAAATGTACTGCTGTCATTGCTAACTCAGGACGTATGCCTGAAAGATATGCTTCGACTCCAATTAATTTTAAGCTTGAAATCATTTGGAAAATTTGATTGGCTATCATAGTATCTATTGTTCCTACTCCGGAAATATCAATAAATAATTTTGAAACATTAAAGTTTGTGCATTGTTGTAGTACTGAATCCGCCAATCCCTCAGCAATGGTAATATTCAAATTGCCAAGAAGAGGAAAGATCGCAACCGTTTCAGTGACTGGGATAACAGGAGAAGTTATGGCTTTAATAAGATTTTCCTGTTTTGAAAAGGCTTCTCTATTTTTAATATGGTAGAGCTTGGTGAATTTCTCAATGACAGAATCAAAACCATAATTTAATTCCTTGCTCCATTCAATAACCTTTGAAACTTCGGTTTTGTTTTCGTATATAAACTTCTCGATAAAGCTCCATACTATTCTTCGGAATTTACTGAATTGCTGAACAACCTCAAAAATAGATGTGCCTAGTTCTACCCTGTCATGAGCAATCTTTTCGGCCCACTTATCTCCTCTGCCCCGAAAGTTTTCCTTACAGATAAATACATAAGCAAGGCTTTCAATGAACTCAGAATTCTGGCTTCTCAGTTTACTCTCTATCTCTGTCGAAGTGTTTTTAGCATACACAGAATAACCGTTAGAGTGTTCTCGTGATTCGAGCCAGACATTTGTCATATTCTCAGCGTTATCAAGTATATATTGAAAAAGCAATTGATTATTGTTTTCCTGCATAAGGGTTTCACCTCGTCTTAATTATATCTATATTCTATAAATGTTTACTAAATTAAGCAATCTTTAAACTGTTTTTTGATACTATTATTGCCTTTAAGGAAGCTCAAGACTCAGTGTGTCTGATGTTTAATTTTCTTAATATTCCTGATATTTCCAGGAATATTTGAGGCCTAAAAAGTCAAGGCTCTTTTCTCTTTAAAATCCGTTGAATTGTCCTGCGAATTGGTCTTTAAAACGGCTAACAATATTTTAAAGTAACAAGCTGCATAAATTCATAGTAAAGAAACAAAGTGAAGATTTCGTGAAAAGTACTTAAAAGAAGGGATTTATCTTGACTGAATATACTATAATAAAGTGAAAGATATTATTATTGGAGGACAGACAATGCTAAAAACAGATATTGGTCGATTTAGGTTAATGGGGTTTATAGAAGGAGCTTCACTTTTAATTTTATTATTCATAGCAATGCCTCTTAAGTACATAGCGGACATTCCGGAAGCTGTATCTATAGTTGGAGCATTACATGGCTTCTTTTTCATTCTATATCTGTTGGTCATCGGTTACACCACAATCAAGGTTCGCTGGGCATTCAAATGGATCTTTGGCTCTGTGTTGGTCGCCTTTGTACCATTCGGGAATATTCTGCTTGATAACAGGTTAAAAAAGTCGAATTTTACCGCGTAAAGCTTCTTGGAGTTATGAAAGCAAAATATTAAAGAGAACAGCAGCAGATTTTCATGCTGCTGTTTTGTTGCTGAACGTTTTTACTCTCATGTTTCTAATATCGATATACTAGTCTATTCTTTACTCTATCATTTTGTCTTCATTACAAGTTTTCCTTTAAAATAGTTGTGATAGTGCAGACCAACCTTACTAAAGAAAGAAGCAGTGAATACAGTTTAACTTGACTGTCAGTTCTTTGAAGTTACTGCCCTTAGCCTGCTCCTAGAGTTAGAATTCGCAGACAGTTTTGAATCCATATCTCAATTACTAAGACATGTGTTCGAAAATTCAGCTGCATCGGCTGGTGTCTCACCACTTAATAGTTTTAATATCCATCAAAACCCCCTTACCTTGATAAGGGGGTTTTGTATAATTCTCAGGTTTTTGTAAAGTGCATTCTTCAGTAAGATTTTGAACTTCTCTTTTTATTTCGAAACTTTTTATACATCGGATAAAGAATTGGTCCCCATTTTATTAGAGATTTTATAAGTCGTTTCATGCCATTCCCTCCCCAGTATTTCTACTAATAGTATTTTTCCCTTAATATCAGACTCGTAAACTACCAAAGCTCCATTTCTCACACTTATTCCTTAGGCTGACGGGATACAAAAGTGGCTTGTTCTAGCTTGTATAATGCATCATCTAGTAAAATGCAATTGTCTTTTATCAGTTTATAGGATCCGCTTTTTTCCCATACTTAAGCACCTCATATATGGCCAGTCCGTCGCTTGGCTGCCCTTCTCCTGTTTTAAAAGGAAACAGAGAAAAGAAAATGAAGTAGACTGAGAAATATACAAACTGATAAAAGAAAATATGGACAGGCAGTGTACCTTGATAGATCAGAAAGTTAATTAACAAAATAACTAACAGGTTTGAAAGACTGCCAGAGAGATAGATTAAGATATGAACCCACTTTCTGTCGTATTTTAAACTTTGATATTGGCACCAGCCATCCATAAAATATAACCTTTTTATTTCCAAAGGTCCTATCCTGAATAGTGTTTTACCTGCCCCCAATGTGAAGTTTATTTTAGCCCCAAAGGCTCTGGCTGCCATGACATGTCCTGCCTCATGAACCAATGTTACCAATGGCAGTGTCAAGAAAAAGGCTAGAAAAAAAATCCACATATCATTTAATGTAAACATCTGCTAAACCCCCGATTTTTTATTTCCTCTGTCTATTGCCTGAAGTCTTCCTTTCTAAGCTTATTATTAGTGGATTTAACAAACACGTAATGTTAGGTTCATAGAAGTATTAAAACAGGCAGATTCTGGTGAGGGAACGAAGGTTTTTAAATAATATTTATAGAAGATTGTTGCTTTTAAATGCTATTTTCCCTTCCTCCCTCTTAGGTAGGGGGGAGTGTAGCGAAAGACGTGCGACCTCCTGCGGGACTAGCGGTCGTCTAGTTCCAGCGCCTAGCCCCTCGGGGTCAAACAACCCTCAGAGCATAAAAGGAAAGACCGCCTTTTTTTCTCTGAGGAACATTTGCCTGTCGGGGCTGACCAATGCGCTTCCACTTTTGATGACAGGTGAGACCAAGGTTACGTACCCACTGGAGCGTAACCTTCCTCTCGAGGGGTCGTGCGCCTAGAGCGGAAATCCTACCTTTCAACAGCCACAATTCTTGCGAAACAGCCTTAAAAAAAAGAAGAGTCCCTTTTTACATGGACCCTTCCTTCATCTGTTAATTCCTTATCAATTTAGGTATTTATCTTCATCACTTAGGAATTATTGAAGTTTTTTATATTCCTGGATGAACAGACCGGGATCTTGTTTTACATAAAAGCTAAAAACACCTTGATTGGTGTGTAAATAAAGAAATCCCTTTCCCTTATTCAATGATTTGTAAGACATATCGAAAACATCTTTTAACCAGAAAGACTTTCTGGAACATTCTATACATTCCCCATTCAGCAATAGCTCATGTTCTGATTCATGTGAAGCTTGGACATTACTTTCGATTTTCCTTGTTACCACATAGTATGGATGACTTGCAATTACTTTCATTTGTGGTCATCACTTGGAAACTTGATCCCGATCTGCTTCCTTGCTTCGTCCATAATCATCATAGTATTCAAGGATTGCTGAAGGGATTGATTTGTTGATTCTGTTTTACCTTTTTCGATACAATCGACAAACTCCCGGATTTCATAACACATAGAATTTTCCTCTTGAGATGTACTGATATCTTCAACAGAGCCGTCTCTGTAGTGAATTTCCACCTTTTTAGGGTCCGATATACTGTCTATGATGATACTTCCATCCTCTCCCTGAATCTCTGAAGGAATGGTGGAATTGGTGATTTTGGAATACATCGCCACCGCTTCCATCTCATCATAGTCAAAGAGAATTGTTCCTTCACCGTCTGCTCCAGTTTCCAAAAGCATTCCCTGTGCGAAAATACTTTTAGGCATTCCAAACAAATTAATGATTGGCACAATGCAATATATACCTATATCCATTAAGGACCCATTAGCCAGTTGAGGTTTAAAGGCATTAAGCACTGTGCCGTTTCTATATGCATCATATCGTGAAGAGTACTGATTCTTAACAGAAACAAATCTTCTTACTTTACCAATTTTAGAAAGGTTTTCTTTAATGGACTGAAATCCAGGGATGGAAGTCGTTTTTAAAGCCTCCATCAATAGAACGTCATTTTCTCTTGCAGCATTAATCATTATCTTCAATTCTTTGATATTACTGGCAGCAGGTTTCTCACAAAGTACATGTTTTCCATAGTTCATAAAGATAATCGATTGCTTAGCGTGCAATATATTGGGACTGGCTATGTAGACAGCATCAATTGTGTCGCTTTTTGCCATTTCCCCCAATTCAGTAAACGTTTGCCTCACTCCATATTTGTCAGCAAATTCTTTTGCTCGCTCTTCTGTCCTGGAGTACACGGCTGCAAGTTCAAATCCTTCCACTTTCCGGGCAGCATCCAGAAATCGATCAGTTATCCAATTGGTTCCAACAACTCCAAAACGAATCATAATAAACCCCTCTCTACTTACTTATTAAAGGCTGTTTTCGCATATATTGTTGCTTTCGGAAAAATCCCAAGAGCCGGATTTTTCCCCGGATACTAGGGAAATTCTCTCTAATCGGGGAAAGCAGCTCTTTTCTTTTCATGATTACCAGATTATTCCGGTGAATTATGGTAGTTTTTTCGGAATTAGTATCAAATAGCAACAAAGTTTACGAAAAGCGCCTTATTAAAGGCTGTTTTCGCATATATTGTTGCTTTCGAAAAAATCCCAAGAGCCTGTTTTTTCCCCGGATACTAGGGAATTTCTCTCTAATCGGGGAAAGCAGCTCTTTTCTTTTCATGATTACCAGGTTATTCCGGTGAATTATGGTAGTTTTTTCGGAATTAGTATCAAATAGCAACAAAGTTTACGAAAAGCGCCTTATTAAAAGATTGATACAAACACTTTATCACTTTTTACGTAATGGGTGAAATTATACAGGCTGACTATGGAACAAACTTTTACTAATTTTTGCTGACATCCTCTCATATATTTAATCGAAATGATTCAGACAGGTCCGATTAATTCTTTAACAGTTTCAGACTGCATCACTATGTAATCGGAGAGTCTCATTTGAGCTTACGGCTGTTTCTTAACTGTAAATATAAAGGAGTGTCATTGTGAATGAACAAAAAGAATTTTGAGGAAAAAGCACTATACGAACACCGCTTTTGGCTTCAAATACTAGGGGACCACGCTCGATTTATTCGAGACACATTATCTCCTGTCGAGAAAGAAGAGATTGAAAAAGCTGAACATTTTATCACAGTCATGGATCAGCTTCTTGAACTATCGAGACAGCCCCTCTCTGGTCAGAAGCTGGATGATATGTCCTCAATGGCTGCAAAACAAACTGAAAAATTCAGGACTTTCAAGCTCTCCTTAATAAAAAAGAAACTAACAGGTAAGGTCATCATCGGATTGGGAGAAACTTTCATTAATCATATGGTCAATGAATTGGAAGAATATTTAAAGATTCTTGACCATCTATTGACCAACAAGGAAGTCCCTGATTTTCACCCTGTTCACCATCACCTGCTCTGGCTTGCCGACGCTGCAGGACATGCGGGTGCCATCAATGATAATCTTGATTTGAGCGAAAAGAATCTGAAACACAAAGGGACCGCTTTTCAAAAAGATTTCGAAGCTTTTTATTTAAAGGCCATTGAACTTGCCGGCTATTTGAGAACAGGATTGATGGACTTTCCTGCCCTTTCAAAATTCAATGAAGATGTTGAATTAGAAATGAAGATCTTCAAAAGCTTTCTAGATGAGTTAGAGGAATGGGAAATGAACAACAAACTGCTCGGGTCATTTTCAGCTTTAATGGCTGACCATATGGGACGTGAAGAATGCTATTATCTTATCAAACTTTATGAATCAGCAGGAACGGAGCTCCCTGAATGTGATCCAACAGCTCCGCGAGTAAAAGCATAAGCTCACCATCGCTTTAAACCACTAGAGAGACAGTCCCTCTTCGTGCTTACATCTATGAAAGCATTTGCTGCCATAAGTCCTACAACCGGTTTTTGAATCTCACCCAGTTTCGATCTGTTAATTTCAAATATCGCATCAAACACAAAAAGCCCAAGTCATCTTGGGCTTTCATTATTTCTTGCAGCGAATTACTCTTACACCTAACTTATCTTTATATTTTCCTAGATACTGTTCATGCAAGTCGAGCATCTCGTGAATCTCTTCGGAAATATCAGCGGATAAATTAAATTCTATCACGGGCTCTGGAGAGAGTAGTGGAAAATCAGGCACTTCTATTTGTACTTCCCTGAAGCCAGCTTCCTCTGCACATCTTCTCCATTCTTCTTCCTGCAGCAATTGCCTCACACTGTAAAAATTGATTAGGTCCTCTCTTTCTTCCTTAGAAATCTCACTCTCGAGCGTCATTTCAATTGCAAGGAAGAGGCCACCTGGTTTAAGAACCCTCTTGGCTTCTTCAAAAACGGCTTCTTTGTCAACGAAGGATAAAACGGATTCGCTTATAATGAAATCAAACTCTTGATTAGCAAAGGGCATATTTTCTGCAGAACCTTCTATTAGTTCCACATCCATTTCCTCAGAGTTTATTCTTTTGCGTGCTTTTTCAAGCATAACAGGATGAATCTCTAACCCCACTACCCTGCTTCCAAACATTTCTTTCATGAAGGAAGCTGTTTGTCCAGTTCCGCAGCCTACATCCAATAGTGACATGTCTTCAGTAATCTCTTCTCGGAACATAAGCTCTTTTGTTAACAAAATACCTCCTGGATGCGCTCCGCCAATCCCGTATAAAGCCAAAAAATCAAGATACCTTCCCATAGTTCTATCCCCTTTATCGCTCTAATCTACAACATCACTCAACATTATTGTTTATGTTTATCTCCATTGATTCTATAACCCTCCTCCATGGTTGTTTTCATATAAATTGCTGCTTTAAAAATCCCATGAGGCGGATTCCCCCCCTTTAAACTAGGTATTAAACTCTGAACAGGAAGAGCATCTCTTTTTTCATCTTTACTAAGGTACTTCCGGTGAATTAGTAAGGTCCTTCTTAAATTATCTAATGAAAAGAAGAGGAAATAGGTGAATGAACAATCAACCTGTCCCATTGATGAATAAAATAACACTATACTAACATAATCTGAGAGGAGAAATGAATTATGAATTATTACAATTTGTGCTGTCGTTATCATGGCAAAGTCGTTAGAATCAATGATCGATTTGGAAAAAGCCATATGGGGGAAATCACTCGAGTTACCCAAAGCAAAGTTTATATCCGTCCTGTAAGACCTAATCAAGGCTACGGCTATCTGGGCTGGGGATTTGGTAATTATGGATTTGGGTATGGTATCGCTTTAGGTGCCATTACTGGCCTGGCGCTTGCTGCTTTCTTCTGGTAATACCTTCTGAAAGGAGTCTCAATCATGCCTTGTTTTATAAAAAATGTTTACATTAATGAAATAAGTGGTGGAGAGGTTTCATTCGGTGCTCCTCTTTATCAGTCACCGATTTCCAGCAGTAAAAGTACAACGGGTTCCGGATCTGGAAACACCGGACCCTTTCAAATAACCAACATTGGATTCTCTGTTACCTCCACAACGCCAGTTGAAATACCTGGAATTGATTTCAGGCTGCCATATTAGTAACAGCGAAGTTTAAAAAACCCAGGAAAATATATCGTATTACAAGCCTATTCTTGACTAAAAAGCAGTGTGATTTTTTAAATCACACTGCTTTTTGGTTGAAGATGAACTCCGCAAATATTAACTAGCGTTTCACCAAGCATGAATATATACTAAATAAATCAAAATTATTCCCAAATCAGCTAAAACATGACTGAGAATAGAAGCAGCCAGCGATCCTGACTTATGTCGAAAGATTCCCCAAGTGATTCCTGCTAAAAATATTGGAACAACCGCAGCCACATTAAAAGGCCAATTAAATAATTCCACAAGTGAAAGTAAATGATACAGACTGTAGAAAAAGGATGAAATGATTATGGCCTTCACTGCTGACATAGAAGTTTTCAATTCTTCAAAGATGAAATTCCTCCAATAGTTTTCTTCTAAATATGGATTTAAAACAAGAAGGACAGCAATCAGCATCCATATCTTCTCACCATCGAAATTCCACTCTTTTAAAAGAGATCGAATAAGTTCAAGGTCGATCAGAAATGAAAATAAATAAGAAACCGCTGCAAAGATAATTACCAGAACAAGAATTCCACTGATCATACCCAATATGATTGAGCGAGAGGTTATAGCGAATTTCCATTTAGAATGATTTTGCTTTCTCCAACTTAAATACACTGGCACAAGAAGAAGCCAGCCATAGAATAACGTAAAAGTCATAGGTACATTTCCAAAGAGGGTCAGCCCAATGAATATCATGATGGTGGGACCCAAAAGCAAAACAGTTTTTTTCATTCTACACCTCAAAACATTTAATAAAGTGATTCTCGAAGTACAGAGGATTTTGAAAAAGGATAGAACCCAAATGGATTCTATCCCTTACCATCCTATTCAGATATTAAATGAAATCAATCTTCCGGGTGCTTTGGCTTCTCCGGATCTTTCTGAGGATCGATTTCCTGTTTGTTTTCCTTTTTTTCTTTCTGTTCTAAAGAGAGGTTGTTTTGTTCTTCTTGTTCTTTACTCATCTGAATTCCTCCTTTAAATAGCGTTCATTAATAGATTCCCGCTCTGGATTACAATCAAACCCTCAACTGAACATATTGTGAAGTTTCATAGTACAACTCAAGTCATGAGAAGAAGAACATTTTAGTATTTCATTTATAGAACTCTATATTCTTTTGTTTAAGTTATTACTTTGAATTGATTTTTCATCGTAGTTGTTCTCCTCATGGGATGCACCAATGAGCAAGGGAGGTCATTTATACTCTATTAACGAGAAATATATGGATTCTCTTTGATCCAGAACCGATATGGATAATCTCGTGCTTCGCCGGAATTACCTATACCAATTCTCTTCCCCATCTCGATACTTTCAGGCTTGACCCCTTCAGCAATGTATAATGGTCCTTCATCAAAACACCCTCCGTAGTCTTCCATAGTGATACCCATGGATTTTGTCAGTTTACCTGGTCCATTTGTGAGCTCTTTGCCTCTCTTCGGTCTTCTCCTCAACATGAGATCCATGCCATCTCTCGGCTCAACAGCTCTTATTAGTACCGCCTCAGGTTTTCCTACAGGGCCGCTTACGACATTAACCAGACAATGTGTATGCATTACATACGTATAGACTCTTCGTGCCTCTTCATACATGATTTCTGTTCTTTTCGTTCTTCTATTGTTGAAACTGTGTGCCGCTCTATCTTCAGGGCCCATATAGGCCTCGGTTTCCACAATATATCCTGAAGTTAATCCGTCTTCTGTCACTTTAACAAGCAGACAGCCAAGCAGATTTTTGGCCAACTGTAGAGTCGGCGTCTCATAAAAGCTTTTGGGCAGAATTTTATATGGTAATAGTTCAGTCATTTCATCAGCTTCTCCTCTCTATTGGTGCATGATTCTTGATTTATTGTGAAAAATAACGAATGAAGTTTATTAACTAGGATGTGTAAAAGATGAATTTGCAGTCAGGAAAGCTTTATTGGCCAACCACCTTCTCTAATGCCCCGACCTATCCCAGGCTGGAAGATGATATTAAATGTGATGTACTGATTATTGGCGGTGGAAGTTCCGGTGCTCAATGCGCCTACTTTCTTTCCGAATCTGGAATGAGTGTGGCAGTAGTGGATAAACGAAAAATAGGCTATGGCAGTACAGCCGCAAACACTGCCCTCATCCAGTACATGGGTGATAAAATGGTCCACGAACTTGTTAATTCGCTTGGTGAACAAGTCGCCATGCGACACCTAAATCTATGCAGACAAGGGATTGAAGAAATAAAAAAAGCAGCACAGTCTCTAGAAATTGACGCTGAATTTCAAGAAAGAGATACCCTTTATTATGCAAGCAGTCAAGAAGATCTTCCTAAGCTTCAGAAAGATTTCCATCTGTTGAAAAAACACGGCTTCCCTGTAGAATACATCGAACAGGACGAAATAGCCCGCAACTATTCTTTCTCCAAATTAGCAGCCATCTACGGAGAAAAGGATGCCGAGTTGAATCCTTTTAAATTCACTCACGGCTTACTGCAAAAAGGACAGAGAAACGGTATCAGAATTTTTGAAGAAACCACCATTACTGGTCAAAAGGTTACAGACACAGAAAGCATCTATTTTACAGATCACTCCTCATCCATTACCGCTAAATATGTGATTGTGGCAGGAGGTTATGAAAGTCTTGAATTTAAAAAAGAAAAAAACGCTGTTCTTAGCTCTTCTTACAGCATCGTTACACAACCGGTTGACGATCTATGCGGATGGCATAACCGCTCTCTTATATGGGAAACTGCCAGACCTTATATTTACATGCGTACCACTGCAGACAATCGTATAATCATCGGAGGATTAGACGAAACAACCAATATAGCGGAAGAGAGAGACGGAAAGATTTTTAACAAAAGAGATAAATTGATCAGTGAGTTCAACAAACTTTTTCCTCACATTGAAATAACTCCCCAATTCTTTCTTGGAGCTTTTTATGGTGGAACTCACAATGGTCTACCCATGATAGGAATGTATGAGAGCAGGCCCAACCATTTCTACCTTATGGGTTACGGAGATAATGGCACGGTATATAATATGGTTCTCGCTAGAATAATTCGGGATTTGATAGTTGAAGGAAGCAATGAAGATCATAAAATTTATCTTAGAACTTAAAAATGATTAAGAAAATAACGGAGGTAAAGCATGGATTTAAACATTAAACAGCTTGCTGAAGAGATGCCTGAATTCGATAACCACCAAGAAGCAAGCGAATGGTTTGGAAATAAGTTTGGAGGTCAGTTTATTTTCAGAGAAAAAGATATCATAAATGGGATTACAACTTATTTCTATCATATTGTAAAAGATGGTAATGGTTATAACCGATACATGAATTCCCTATCTGAAGAGAAAACCGAAATTGATTCAATGAATTCCTTCTACAGCTACACCACTGTTTCCATTTCAGAAGATGGTGAAGTTGAAATTTCATTATAGATTGCCTAATTTTCCAGGACAAAAAGGGAACTGAACATCAGCTTCCCTTTTTCAACCTAAATAGTGTGCCTTCAGTTTTCTTTCAACAGCTCTTCCACCACCTTCTTCTACAAAATAGGCAGGAAGCATGAGGGCGTGAAGAGACTACTTTCACAAGTTCACCATGGAAGAAATGTAATGCTGCACCATCATCAGCGGCATATCCGGCTTTTAACTTCGATTGTGCTATCAGTTTTGTATAGGAAGGGCGTCGTTCAATTTCTCCGTCGTAATGGGGACAGTGACTTCCCTTTACAAACCCTGGACCATTGATGGGTTCCAAGCCATCTCCAAAAGAGTCTGTAACTCCCTCTTCAAACCAGCAAATGGAACCAGCGCTTAATCTGCAAGAATTACTCCGTTCATCAATGCCTGCCGTAAAATGACATCAATTCCACATTCTTTCCATAATACTAATAAATCTTTGGTATCCCCTCCTCTTGCGTAAATGATATCTTGTTCTAATAAATACCCTCGATATGCCGTGTTGAGGCTTGAATAGGGATAGATGTGAAAGAGTGCATTCACGCTTATTGAAGTTTTGATAGAATCGGTCTATATACCCTTCCGAGTCACCGCTTGCTGTAGGAAGAAAACTAATAATGGGTATCATCTTTGATGCTTGTTCTAATATATATGTATCAAGGAGGCCATTTTCTGGTTCAATGGAACCTTCCCCTCCAAGCGCAATGATAATACTCATAAATTCCTCCTGAAAGTTTTAATTCAAATACTTTGGATCCGTTTCTATATGTCTTAACAAATCTAGCTCAGGGTGTTTTTTATCGAGTTTGAATATATATTCTAAAAAATGTTCACTTCCTAGAGAATAAGCTACCTCAGGAAATAGTTCACTTATCAGAAGAAGCTCTTTACGGCTGCCTTGCTCCAAAAATCCAATCGTCTTTTCTTCGTCTTGAAGAAGCAGTTCGAGTAATCTTTGAAGATAATCCTCCATACGGGGATCCTCATCGTCCATCAATGCAAGCTTTCCAAGGACTCCCCTTACCTGTTCATTAAACATAATTTCCCCTCCTATTATAGTCAACATCATTGTTCTTATAATTTTCTAAATTATTGTATCCACTTAGCTTTATTAGATTCTGATTATTCTTAAAGGGTTCAGCCATTTTGTTACCTAAATTGAGAGTAAACCCTAATATTCATTATCTACTTTTCTCCTTTTATTTCATCAATAAAATGCTTCAGTATTCTTGCCGTTAAACCCCATATGACCTTGTCCTCAAAAAAATAAAAATATTCGTCAAGTTTCCTAGTCTGCCAATTGTAATTTTCTCCTCCGGCAATTAAATCCAGGGGAAAGTCTTCTTCTGGTTCAATCTTAAAGCCTACTTTATAGACATTAGGCTCTTGGGCAATGAAAAATGACAAAGGAACTGTGAAAGTTTCAGCAACTTCACTAGGATTCTCTATAATTTTTACATCCTTATCCAAGATTCCGACATATGGAAAAATAAAAGTTCCAAAAGATGAAACTATATAATCCATCGGATAGATGCCTGATAAGTTTTCTTCGCTGATCCCTAACTCCTCACAAGTCTCCCTGATGGCTGTTTGCTTTTCTGTATCATCAGCTTCATCAACCTTGCCGCCTGGAAAGCAGACATCACCAGGCTGACGTCTCATCTCCTTAGACCTTACTTCAAATAAGATATGAATTTCTTCATTGATTTGAATTAGTGGTAAAAGAACAGAAAAACGGTAATACTGCCCGCTGCCTAGAATGGTTGGTGTTCGGTTAGAGAATTTTCGTTGAATTTCCTCTATGTTCATCTTCATCCCCCCTGTCTTTACCTTACCCGAATTATCTTTACAAGTACGCTCACATCTCGCTTCTTTCATTATCTCATAGTGACCTCGTCCTGTCCTCTGTACCTATTCGAACGGCGGCTCTCCTTTTTTCTACATTGGTGTATTCTTCGGATTGTTATAAAATTCGAACTGATCTTTTTTGAGATTTGAGTAGGATGTTTTTTCATCTGAACCATAAAGTTCTCTCTTTTTAGGAATTGCGGGATATCCCTTCTTTATAGCCACTTCCTGAATAGAGGAAGAAATGAAATTCCATGAGAGGACCACGGCGGAAAAGGCAAGAAGCGGTGTAAAGACCAGCCAAGGGGCAAGCATTAATTCAAAGTAGGCTTTTCCTATATTTCCTGCCCATTCGTTTGACAGAGAGAAGGTTCTTTCAACTCCCATCATAATCTCTTCTTCATATGATCCGCCGAGAAAAATTTTAAAAAAGCTTAAATGGGCGAACAGAACGAGTGTTTTGACATTCTGCTGCACAAATAACAGAACAAGCCTTGGGGTGAGGTTATTAAGAATATGTTTTCTATATAGGTGCCACCCTCTCGCTCCCAAAGTTCTTGCTCCATGAACAAATTCCTCGTTCAATGCCTTTTTTATTTCCTTTGCTAATAGTGCTATTAAAGGTGGGATGCCAATCAAGATAAGAAAGCACACCTGTATGGATAGAAATCCTATGGTATTTTCTTCTGCTTCCATTACGTGCTCCAAGGGAATTAACAACATGTATGCAATAACGGCAACAGGAACATATATCATGGAGTCAACAAGACCTTCAACCCAGCCAATCATTTTTTTGAAATAGTTGATAAGGAAAATAGAGAAAAGCAATGCCGCTAAGACCTGTAGAACGCTAATGAACGCACCTGCTAAAATGGTAAACTTGGCTCCTTGAATAATATACGACCATAATGGCCCGCCAAGTCTGTCAGTTCCAAATGGAGGTACTTCGCCCGGGGAAAAAGGTGGTCCGAGCATTTCGCCATCTTTCATAAAAAAGTCGTATCTGTCTACATGGATCTCAATTAAAGGTTCATACAGAAAGCTAACTATCAATAAGAAAAGCAGAAAACTGCTTCCTAAAACAAACTTCGGCTTTCTCAACAACAGCTTAAACATAAATTTCCTCCTCTCTCTGCCCTGTTTTTCTCAACAACACGTACTCAACAAATGAGAAAACAATATAAAAAGGGAGAAAGATGGTCAATACAATCAACACAAATGTATAGCCATGGGATCCTACCAGAAGATCCATTATGCCTTTCATATTAAAAAGTCTTTCAATTATAAATAAATTGGACAACATGAAGGCAAAAATAATTTTCGATCGGTAAAACAAGCTGAACATTACGTTTCTAAAGCTATGAATCAGTAATATGTATATGGGGGACATTCCTTTTCCTTTTGCTAAGTCGACATACTGCTTACCTTCTTCTTCATTTAACAGCAATATTGAAGTTTTTAACAGAAAAACAGCAGGTACGATTGTCAGACAGATGACTGGCAGAAAGTATATTTCCTCATTTAGCATTGCTATCTCTGCCACTAATGTTCCTGTTTCTTTAAAAATTAAGATCACTCCCAATTGAAGACCTACAATAATAAATACATCCGGAAGTGACTCAAGAATATCTATGAAGAAATTCAACATTTTCCTTAACTTTAACGAAAGCAGTGTATGTAAGATTGTTATCAAAAAAGTGATGATTACTGCTGCTGTCAAAGACATCAAAAAAATTCTCATTGAGTAACTGTATCTGTTCCATAGCACCTCCACTAAAGGGTAAGTTTTTCCGAAATTAGCGGCAACCTCCCATGAATATGGATTAAATAACAGAATTAATTGTTCTTTCAATGCAAGCAGATATCTTAAAGGATAAAATCCTATACTTTCTCCGCTTGGAATAAGCACTTGAAAAACGTAACTCAAACCCAGCCCTCCATAAAACAAGGCTGGAAGACAACTGATTAACACCAAGCCGGCAAACACCATCATGATTTCTCTTATGTACTTCAAACAAATCCCCCCTTAATCAACTCTTTCATTTAACAACTTAAGTCCCAATATATTCTCTTTAATACATGCTCAAAGATGCCTCACAGTACTTCCCCCATTTTCCTCTCCCTAATAAGACGTTGAGGTACCCTTCAAGTGCATCTTATAATTTCACTTTCTACAAATTCACTAATTTCTCAACACCCCTGATTCAGTTGTTTTCTCTTCTTAAAGTAATTCTTGTTACAGATTTTTTCTCCTTCTTTTTTCCAAAAGTTTGTATCGCACATCTCACCAAGAAGGTTTAACAGGTGTTAAAATCAGCTATATTAAAGTATGGAAAACAGAAATTTGAAAGGGGAGATTACATGTTTAAGGAATTTGAAATCACTACTGAAAGCAGAGATGAGATGGTTGATATAACTGACAGGATACAGAATTGGATAGAGGATGAAGGGATTGGAGAAGGCACGTTAATCGTGCAGTCCATGCATACCACAGCGGGAATTACTGTAAATGAAAATGCCGATCCGGATGTGAAAACAGATTTTTTAATGCGACTTGATGAAACTTTCCCATGGAACCATATTAAAGATCTTCATAGAGAAGGAAACACTGCTGCCCATTTAAAAACGAGCACGGTCGGCCACTCTCAGACATTCCTCCTTTCAAAAGGAAAAATTATGCTTGGTACATGGCAGGGAATCTATTTCTGTGAATTCGATGGCCCCAGAAACAGAAGATTCATCTGTAAACTGACTGAATAACTAAGCATTTCAATAGTATATTCTCTCCACCTTTTTCACAACCTAATTACCGATAGGTGTTCCTGATACACAGCTTAGATACCACTTTTTCCTAAATTGGATGGCATTACAAAGGAAGTGAAAGGGAAATGGATTATGATTTACTTTGGAAAGCAGTCGTGATTGTTATTGGCGGGACCTTGCTTTTGAGGGTAGCAGGAAGAAAGTCTATTTCACAGATGACTCTTGCGCAAGTAGTCATCATGATTGGTTTAGGCTCTTTACTTGTACAGCCCATAGTGGGTAAAGGTGTGTGGGCCACACTACTGGTTGGACTGACCTTAGTACTCACATTGGTTGTTATGGAATTCGTCCAGATCAAGAATGATTCATTGGAAAAATTCGTTACTGGCCGATCCAAAGTAGTAATTCATAATGGAGTTCTTCAGGAAAAGGCCTTAAAGAAAATGAGGTTGACTGTCGATCAGCTGGAGATGAAGTTAAGACAGTCTCAAGTAAGCAAGATTTCAGATGTTCATTATGCTACTTTGGAACCAAATGGCCAGCTCGGCATTATTTTAAAGCAGGATAAACAGCCTGCAGCC
The DNA here is from genome assembly GCA_051750065.1 of Bacillota bacterium. Lineage (GTDB taxonomy): Bacteria > Bacillota > Bacilli > Bacillales > Bacillaceae_B > Rossellomorea. Next base: position 121,778 of record JBNJJI010000004.1, on the reverse strand, counting down.
AAAGAAGATATCATTCTGCTGCGGCAAGAAGTGGAGCTGCTCACTCAAATAGTCAACCGTAAGCTGGGCGGAATGCCAGTTCCTGTGCCGGCATATAAAAGTACACCTGCCCAACAGCCTGGTGGTTATACGGCATCATCTGCTTCTCCGCAGGAAAATATTTTTGATGAAGTTGGTAATCAGGGGCACATGGAAGAACCGCCAAATAATTTGCAGTAAGACAACACACCCGTTAGGTTTTTTCAACGGGTGTTTTATTATTTCTTTAAAGAGTCGACATAATATTATTATTGTCTCTTATTAGAGTATTCCGCCTTTAATATGGAATAAACAACCGTGTCATGATATCTCTCTCCATCGAAATCTGTATGTCTAAGCACCCCTTCCTCCTGAAAACCCTGGCTAAGAAGCAATTTTCTGGATCCTTCGTTCTCTGCAAAGATATCCCCCACCACTCTATTTAAGCCCAGTTCATCGAAGCAGAAGGATAATACCTTTGGCAATAGTTCGGTCATAACTCCTCTTTTTTGATAACCCTTTGAAATCACAACTCCCATCTCTGTTTTACTATGCCATAAATTAAGCTTATGAAGACGGAACATACCGATAATCTTCCCGCTCTCTTTTTCTTTAATGAGCCAGGGTATTTCCTTTTGAAGTTTGAACTGTTGCAGTGATTCTTGAATTCCTTTCGTTACCTCTATTACAGATCTAGCAGGGTGGGGAGTTAAATACTTCATTGTCCCTTTATCTCCCAAAAACTCATACATTTTCTGTGCATAACTTTCACTCATTTCAATCAAACAGTAGTTCTCTGTTTCGATTACAGGTATACTTTCTAAGTTCATTTAAATTCTCTCCTTACTTTTTTCCGAGTCTTATGAGTTGTTCATCTCTATAAGTAATAATAACTTTATCTCCTATTGTAAAATCAAGATATTTGTCACAATCAACCTCGAATATTTTTTTGTTGCTGAATTCCATGGCACATTTTTTACCTTTTCTATCTCTTAAGGTAATTTGTTTTTTTGTTTTTACCCCTTCAGCCACGGTTGTTTGACTAGGTGAAAAATATTTTTCCACAAGCGTCACTTTTTTCTCTTCAAATTCTTTCTCATCTTTTTTTTCATACACAATCATACAAATTAATATTCCACACAGAATGAAGACTACACAGAGTTTAATGGCCAACTTATTCATTTCTAACTCTCCCCTGATAAATATTCAGCATCTTAGAATATTCACTTGGCAGAGAGTTATGACAAGAAGATATGGCGAAAAAAGCAAATTGAAAACCCTTTTCTTTCACCAGCCACAAATTTTTTCGAGAAGAGTTTTTTAGAAGGATGTTTTGCTTAAATTGTTGCTTTCGGAAAATTCCCAAAAGCAGGATTTCCTTTGGATACTGGGTCTTCTTCTCTATGCTCTTTTCTTTCTGACTAGAAAGAATTTTTTCCAGTAGGGCGTGTATTCCAAAATTTGCATTAAATAGTAACAAAGTTTACGAAAAGAGCCTTTTAGAAAGTCTTTTCACCACCCATCTACCATCATTACACTACAGTAAACTTTCAAAAAACCGGTATCATTTAACAATCATGAATAACAGTTTCTGCTCCATACTAATAAAGAAAATTTCTTGGAAGGAATGATGAAATGACACTAACAACAGAACAACTGTCTGCCTTCCGCTCAACTTTAGCTCAATTGGAGAAGAACATTACTAAAAGACAGGAAGATAACGACAAATTTGATCTTAACCAGGGACACCCTCATGATACAATTGGTGAACTTTCCAGTTATGATAATCATCCAGGTGATGAGGGAACCGCCCTTTATGAAAGAGAAAAGGATATAGCTCTCCATCAGCATCTTGATTACGAGCTTGAAAATATTGAAAAAGCTATGGCTGCCATGGAAGAAGGCAGTTATGGAAAATGTCATACTTGCGGTAAGGATATACCTTTAGAGAGACTTGAAGCCATTCCTACTACCTTATATTGTAAAGAACACAGCCCTGACCAGACCGTTTCTCATAACCGTCCTATAGAAGAAGGAGTGTTGATGCCTCCTTTTGGTAAGTTTTTCATGGATGAAAAAGATGAGGATACGGCGTTTGATGCAGAAGACTCATGGCAGGCTGTTGCGGAATGGGGTACCTCTGAATCGCCTTCTGCATTGATGAATCCTCCTGATGATTATAATGATGTTTATACCGATTATGAAGAAAATGTTGGCTATACAGAGGCTTTTGAAAATTTTGTTGGAAATGATATTGATGGCAGAAACGTGACAGTGTATCCCAATAAACAACATGAAATGTATGAACAGGCTCTTGATGAAGAAGGAACTATGACAACTTTTGGTGATTTGTCCGCATTCGAGCATGATCCATACGTTGATAATGAAGGGGTGAAGAAATGACGAAAAAACAACAGAAATTAACAACTGAACTTGCAGGCAGAACATATGAAGTATCCGACTACAAAGAAAGTGATGAGTTGTCCAAAGGACTGGCAATGACACATGAACAAGTTAGTGACAGCCTGACTGAAGGAACCATTGACGGTAAAATTGATCATGTTAACGGCAAGGATATAGACCTGCCCCGTTAAATGCTATAAAAAAGGGCAACTTTGTCCTTTTTTCTTAAGGAGGAGTTTAAATGGTTAATACTGATGCTGAAAAAGTTGCAAAATTATCTCACGAACATAAGTCCACTTACCCTGGAAATAAACACTTAAAGCAAAATGCAGGCAGAAACTATGGTTCTGACCGTACCGAGAACCTCCTGCCAATCATCAAAGAAGAAGAGAATAATTCACTACTTTAAAGTTCATGCTGAAAGCGGTAAAGCGCCTTCTAGTCAATTCCTTAAATATTTCTTTATACCACTGAATTTACTCGCAGCGAAACACGGAGGGACTCTCTCCCTCCGTGTTTCTTTGTGCTTAGTGATTATCTCTTAGTCATTTAGGGTATGGTACTGAGAACTACTTTTAAGGAGGTTTATCATGGAATTATCAATATCATTGATTTTGCAATTTTTTATTCTTGGGGCTGCCACACTATTTATTAGCGGCCTTATAGCTTTTATTTCACCAAAATTTCCAATATCCATTATAATAGTGTTGAGCTCCATGGCTGGATATATTTTTACTGCATCTAACCAATTGCATGGCTTCATCATCTCTACCGCTATCATTAATTCCATTCTCGCCCTCACTGCCACCTGGATCGTTAACTATGGACAATTCATCAAAAGGATGGCTGAAAAATATAACAGCGCAACAGCATAAACAAAAAGGCAGAATCTCATAGGCTTAATTTGAGATTCTGCCTTTTTGTTTTAACGCTCTATTTACCAAAATATTTGCTACCTCTGCATTAATTTCGGCTTAGTAATAATATCCTCGTTTGTCATCGAGCAATTCAGCCCCTAAATAGCCTGCACCAAGACCCAATAATCCCGCTCCTAAAGGGGACAGCCCGCCAACAGGACCACCAAATCCCTGTCCGCCATACGGGGTTCCGTAGCCTGGATATCCTCCAAGTCCTGGGGAACCGTAGCCTCCATAACCTGGACTTTGGAACTTTCCATATCCTCCGCCAAACCCTTGGCCATATCCTTGATATCCGCCGAATCCTTGACCGTAGCCTCCGCCATATCCGGGTTGGAACCCAGTATTCCCATAAGGACCTTGCCCGTAACCCCCAGATGGATAACCGTACAAATTTTGTCTCCTGTTAAAAGTATTATATGGTAACAAAACATACACTCCCTGTTTTTAATGATTTTTCTCACATACATATGTATATGCTTAGGAAGTTTGTTTCGATATTCAGAGGGGGCCAAGCTTGAACAAACCCCTTTTCTTACCAGCAAGTGCTATAACACAAGATTATTTTAACCTTGTAAGTAAAGACAACGTATTTAGCCTGAAGAGAAATGCTTATGCAAACCTAAAAAAGAGATCCAGATGATTCTTGCATCTGAGGAAAAGAAATAAGGATTCACTCCCTTTTATCTGATGTTTCGCATTCTGCAACAAAAGTGTAATTCAACCACCCATTAAAGACAAATAAGGATTCTGATAACAACAAAAAAAAATCATAAAAAAACTCTTCCTTTCTGACTAATATCAGTGGTATATTTGGAAAGTATTTTTTGACTTATCTTTAAAAAAAGGAGTTCTTTTCATGATAGATATTTTATTGATTTTTGCTTTGCAGTTGATTTACGTCCCCATATTGACTTTAAGAACCATCTTTCTTGTTAAAAACATGAGTGTGGCGGCTTCTACATTTGGGTTTATGGAAGCACTAATATATGTATTTGGTTTGGCCCTGGTTTTCTCTGGCGATCAAAGTATAGCCAGTATGCTGGTGTATGCCTTGGGATTTGGGATCGGCTTGTATATCGGAAGCAAGGTTGAAAATAAGCTTGCTATAGGGTATACCAGCATAGTCGTAAACCTGATGGACATCAATGAAAATTTAATCGAGATCCTCAGAAACGAAGGTTTTGGGGTTACTGTGTTCGAAGGGATGGGACGTGACAGCAAACGTTACCAGCTCGAAATACTGACTAAGCGAAATCGTGAAGAAGACCTTCTTGAAATTGTAGAAGAACATGAACCAAGAGCCTTCATCATTTCATATGAACCACGCCGATTCAAAGGCGGCTTCCTCGTTAAAGCAATGAAAAAAAGAATGAAAAAGAAACAGCGTGAAGCAGTGTCTTCATCTCTCGAATCTAACAGTTAATTCTGGTTATTCAGCCCTCTTCTTGTTGAAGAGGGTTATTTGTTTAGCAGCCTGCAAATGAGGAAAAACAAGCAATATAGACAAAGAAAGGAGACCTGCAATGTTTTTCTCAGGTTTTGACATTATTGAAAGAACTATAATAATCGCTATTTGCTCATATATCTCACTTATCGTTTTGCTGAGAATATCAGGTAAACGAACCCTTTCAAAGTTAAACGCATTTGACTTAGTCATCACCGTTGCAATGGGTTCCACCCTCTCTGCTATACTTCTGGACAAAAATATCACCTGGGCACAAGGCACAACAGCTTTCTTCATGTTAATTGCCCTGCAATATGTCATTGCTAAGCTCGCTGTACATATTGACTGGTTTGATAAAATAATTAAATCAGAACCTCAAGTGCTTTATCAGGACGGAGATTTCAAAGATAAACCCATGAAGAAAGAAAGAGTACCAAAAAAAGCAATATTCCAAGCCGCCCGTTCACAGGGCATTGCCTCAATGAAACAAATTGACACAGTTGTGCTGGAGTCTGACGGATCAATTTCCATCATCAAAAACTCAGACAAGCAAGATAAAGATACACTGGAGAAAGTAAAAGGATATCAATAGCAAAGAGGCTTACTCATTAATTGGAATGAGTAAGCCTCTTTAAGCATGGCACTTTTCGTAATTTTTGTTGCTATTTAATCTGAATTTACTTTAAAAGGGTTAAAGTTTACCAACATACTTTAGCTCTTCTGGAGAAAGGCTGTCAGCTCCTCCATCTATAATCTTTTGAACTCCTGCCAACATAGCTTCTGCCGGAACATATTCACCTTTCTTATTCGTTAAAGACTCTGCCACAAAGAATGGCTGTGTTAAAAAGGCTTCTAATCTTTGACCTCGATGATACAGTTGTGTTTCTGTTTCCGGAATTCTCTCTTCACCTATATTATTTACGAGAACTCTAATTTCCCTGTACCTTCTCATCAGTTTTTTTGCTCTGCGCTGAATCGACAAATGATTATTATCCAAAAGGGCGTCTTCTAATAAAGTCGAGGCTGCCTTCACTGGATGTACTGCCGGATACATATGCCTTGTTGCCAAGTCCAAGTCAAAAGGTATAAGAGAATCGAGAGGTCCATAAGGGTCTTCAGCATCGACTGCCTCACCGCTGGGATCATACAAAAAGGTGGTGATTTGTGGGAAGCCGGCTTGCTCAAATCTTTCACTCATTGTAAACATTTCACCTGTTTGAACAATCGTGCGATCAGCAATGATGATGCTGTCTTCTTTCCTCTCAAAACTCTTCAAAAGCTCATACACATCTTGTGTTGTATGACATACATGATCACAAGCTTCTTTGGCCTCTTTAACATCAGGGACACTTGAACCTTCATCAATGAAGATTAGTTGGAAGCCCTTATCTTTCAGCCTGATAATTAATTCATTCAACAAGACAAGCTGTCCCATTTGCGCCCTGGCTATAAAGCCGATCTTGCCTCCTTTGACAATCGGGCAAAATAAATCCACTACTTTAATTCCGCTTTCTATCATCTCTCCACCGCTGTCACGGATCAGCAGTTCATCTATAGTGCAGTTCGCCAGCGATGCTAGAGCTACAATCGTCTTTACCTCTGCTCTTCCAACCGGTATCTTTCCTGTACAAAGATTCGAGACTGTTGCAGGTCTTAATCCTACTGCTTTCGCTGCAGAAGTAAGGTTTGGCACACGACGGCGCAAAAGTGCGACATTCAGTTTAATATTGGTTTTCATCCAGACACTCCTTTTGCTTTAAATGGTAATTAATTTTACCTTAAAAAGCAAGGTTTGTGTGACTATGTGGACATTAAAAAACAAAATGCTTTCTATTTGCGATTTATCCGTCAGTATGGATAATGGTAATGGTATTGAATACTATATTATTGAGAAAGGGTGACAAGAATGGCTTGGATTTATCTAGTTATTGGCGGTATTTTAGAAATTGGATGGGCCATTGGGTTATCCTTTTCAAAAGGTTTTACAGAGCCCATACCCAGCGTTTTGACTATAATCCTTCTTTTGATTAGTTTCTATTTCTTTGCAAAGTCCATGAAGATGATACCGATTGGAACAGCCTACGCAGTCTTTACTGGTATAGGAGCGGGAGGAACCTCAATAATCGGTATGATATATTTAGGAGATGAAGTCAGTTTAAACAAGATATTCTTCATCAGTCTGCTTATATTAGGAGTGCTGGGCCTTAAGTTCAGTTCCAAAGACGAAGAGCAAAAAAACGAAAAGAATTTGGAGGCAGAGTGATGGCTTGGTTTTATCTTATCTTAGCAGGTATGTTCGAGGTACTTCTCGTATCTTTTATGAAACTTTCAGAAGGATATAAAAAAATCATTCCCACTATCCTTGCTTTTCTATCTGGCGGGGTAAGTTTTTACCTGCTTTCTCTTGCACTAATATCTATCCCGATCAGCACTGGATATTCTGTTTGGACAGGTATAGGGTCCGCTGGTGCAGTCATCGTTGGCATGCTTTTTTTTAATGAAAAAAGAGATTTCAGAAGAATTTTCTTTATTTCATGCATCGTTTTAAGTGTCATAGGACTCAAAGCCTTTTCTTGATAAAGGGAGCAATCGTTGCTCCTATTTATTTTCCCCTGATTTCTCCATAAGGTTGTCTCCCTTTCCTTCCTCCCTCGACTAAGCAAGTACATCACACTTTTCGAAAGAGCTAGCACATGCTTTCATGTTGGTATCTTTTTGCTAGCAAATTGCGACCAGCACCTGTTACTTAGGATTATGCTTCCTCTTTACACCTTTAACTGGTTTTTAATAGCTGTTTTGCAAAAAATTTGTCTGCTTTAAAAGTAATGGATTTCCGCTCCAGGCGCACGGCTCCGCGGGGCGTGCGGTGAGCCTCCTCGGCTTCATAAAAAGTTAAAGCGGCCGTTCAGCGACGTACAGATTTTGGGGCTCACGTATGAGATAAAGGAAACACAACGAACACAGTGAGTTGATGTTCATTTCCCTTAGATGAAGAAAATGCCTATAATTCAAAAGTGATGACAGCTGAAAAAATCCAGGAGCCGATTTTTTCAAGATCACTCTTCGGATGTTATTAGTAAATGAACTAGTTGACTTATCGCAAGGAGAGAGACCGAAATCTGCTAGTCGCTGGCCGCTGGAGCTGGATTCGCCTGCGGGGTTACGTTCCAGTGGGTACGTAACCTTGGTCTCACCTGTCCTCAAAAGTGGAAGCGCCCTGGTCAGGCCCGACAGGCAAATGATCCGAAGAGAATAAAAGGCGGCCTTTCCTTATATTCTCTTCGAATCATTTGACCCCGAGGGGCTGGGCGCTGGAACTAGACGCCGCTAGTCCCGCAGGAGGCCGAACGCCTTCCGCTCCAATCCTACTATGTAAAGTGGTAGGTGAATATGATAGTACTCAAAAGCAACAATCTTTTAGAAAAGGGCATTTTTTATTGAAGAACTGTATATCTGTATATTACCCTTCACCAAAGAAAATAATAACGATGTGCATATTGAAAGAGGTGGCACAAAAATGAATGGTTTCAGGAGGATTACTATGGGTATTTTAAGCGGAAATCCAAAAGAAGAACCGATGCATTACGGTGAAGTCTTTGGTACTTGGTCATTTTTATTGGCTGCTAAAGGAATGCTGGCAGGTTACCAAACTCTGAAGAATCATGCAGGCGATGAAGAACTCAATAAGTTTATTGACGAGCTAATTCAAAACGGCCTACAGGAAATTAAGCAAGTTGAAGAACTATTAAAAGAGAATGGTGTCGGCCTTCCTCCTTCTCCTCCAGAACGTCCTAATGCTTGCATTGATGATATTCCAGTCGGTGCCAGATATCAGGACCCTGAAATATCCGCAACGATTTCAAGAGATATTGCCAGCGGCCTGGTTGCATGCAGTCAAGCTATCGGTCAATCGATAAGAGAAGATATTGCTATGATGTTTGGTCAATTTCATATGCAAAAGGTAACACTTGGAGGTAAGCTTCTTCGTTTGAATAAAGAAAAAGGCTGGCTCATTCCTCCCCCTCTCCATCAGCATAAAAATGAAGACTGTTAATTCTTAAAAAGGAATATCCCAATCGGGATATTCCCTTTTTACTCAAATCAACTCAGGAGGTTTACCCATGATAAATAATGAACTGCAAGAAGCATTAAAACAAGTTGAAATTGCAGAACGAAATTTATTGGATGCTCAAGGAAGCAATGACCCCCAGCACTACCAGCGTGCGGCACTTGATATCCATTTTGCTCAATCATTGCTTAACAGTATCCGCGATTCAATGGTAAACGCCTCACAAGAAGACCAGCATCAATATCACCGGGCCCAGGAAATGATGCGGCTTCTAGAAGAAACGCACGCTACTCTTTAAACTTTTGTTAAACAGAAGTAAGATTGCCTTTTTAAAATGCTTGTTCTAAAAGGAGGATAAAAAGGAGCGAGAAGTTCGAGGCGGTGCAGCTTTGAGTATCGGAACGTATGTTACTAATACGTGAGGAACTAAAAAGCAAGTCAACGAAAAAATTCGAAGTGTTATTTTCACCTGACTTTTTAAACATCCTCTTTAAGGTAATAAATAGGACAACTTCTGAATAAGATGTACAAGTTATCTTATTTAGGGGTGAAATCATGGCTGTCTTTTTAAGCTATATCTTCCTCGGTTTATCACTCGCTGCTCCAATAGGACCTATTAATGCTGCGCAGATTGATCGAGGCATCAAGAATGGTTTTTGGCATGCTTGGCTCATAGGAATAGGCTCAGTAGCTGCCGACTTTCTCTATATGCTTGTTGTTTATTTTGGTGTCGTCAGCTTTCTACATACCCCTATTGTCCAAACATTTCTTTGGTCATTCGGCTTCTTTGTACTTGTCTACACAGGGTTTGAAAGCCTTCTTGGAGCTGGAAAGATAAGTTCTTCCACTAGACAAAACAGCGATACTTATCTCAAAACATTTTTAACCGGTTTCCTAATGGCTCTGTCCAACCCGTTAACCATTTTATTTTGGCTGGGTATTTATGGATCAGTTCTTGCCAAAACTGCGCAAGCTTATGATCACGCCCATCTCGTCTTGTACAGTGGTGCGATTTTTATAGGCATCACTTTATGGGACGTATGTATGGCAGCTCTTTCTAGTTCTTTCAGAAAATTTCTTACCGACAAATTACTTGTTGTTATCTCATGTGTATCTGGACTTTCCTTAATAGCCTTTGGTTTCTATTTTGGCTGGGAAGCAATCAAAATCATTTTTCTTTAACACTTAAAAATTTAAATTAAGAAAATGACTTTTAATTGTAAAGTAGACTTGGCATGCCGCATAGAGACCATTAAAAGCAGCACCCAATTCTGATCCGCTTGAAGAGGTTGAATTTTTAATGAGCTGACCAGGACATAAAGAAATCCTAAAAAAAAGACCAGCTGCAAGGGCTGGTCCGGAAAATTTATTAATTATTCACGCTGTCTTTTAATGCTTTACCTGGTTTGAAAGCCGGCTGTTTACTTGCAGGAATTTCCATCTCTTCTCCTGTTTGAGGGTTTCTCCCTTTTCTGGCAGAACGTTCTCTAACTTCAAAGTTCCCAAATCCGATCAATTGCACTTTGTCACCTTTTGAAAGTGTCTCTTCAATGTTTTCTAATACAGCTTTAACTGCATTTTCTGCATCTTTCTTACTTAATTCTGCTGATTCAGCAACCGCATTGATTAAATCTGTTTTATTCATATGTACTACCTCCTAAAATAATATCTTGCTACAATTGATTCTTACCACTGCCTTCTATCTCTTAAACCTTTTCTGCCGCAACTATCATGCCTTTATGTAAATAAGTCTTACATTCTTGGGCATCAGCCTCTGAAAATCCTTCATCAAGAAGCATTTTTTCTAACTTAACTAACTCAAGCGAACCATCATCCTCGTCGAATGCGGTTGCTAAATTATGAATACCGCTGTCAGCATTATGTGAAGATGTTTCCATTAAGATCACCTTCATGTTGGTACTTTCTTTCATAATCTGATGCTGTTCGGGTTCTGCAGTCATTAATATAACTTTTGAATTCGACTGCTTTATATAACGTTCTTCTAAATCGGCAAGCAGTTGAGTACTAGTACTATATACTCCAATAATTTTTCTAGTCATACCTCACCCCTCCTTCTCCTTCTTTTCCCTCCACACTTCTCCTATAAACTCACTACTAAATTTCCCTCTTTACTCATTTCGCTTTAGCTAAGAATAATCAGAAAAAACCCTTCTTTGCTTCTGGGTACGTAACTGTTACTAAGAGAAAAAAAGAAAGATATATTCTTATCGTTACAATCGAGTGATATAACTCTAAGGGGATAAATGGCGTTCCAATGAGTTCAAATCCCGGTGGAGCCTTAAAAATGAGGTGTGGAAGATAAGGTTTTAAAAGGGGGGCGAGATTCTTCTCAATAAAAAATGAGCAGCAAAAAGCCGCTCACTTTATCAATATAGTTGTCTGCCTTGCTGTCCAATTGCATAGTAAATGCCGTGCTTCAATGTGGAAAAACAACTGAAGCGGGAAAGCTGCATATCAGTTCCTGTGATTTCCTGTGCCAGTTCAGGTGAGATTCCTACTAGAATCGTTTCTGTTCCTATCAATGAAGCAGCTGAAGCAAGCTTGCTTAAGAACTCAACAGTAAATTGACTGATGTATTGATGAAGTCCTGTCAAATCAATGACAAGATAATCTGCTTTGTGTTTTGGAAGGTTATTCAACGTTTTGGTAATAAGGTCTTCTGATCGGTTTTCATCATATTTACCGAGTAAAGGAACAACGACTATCCCTTCAAGCACGGGTATGATAGGAGAAGAAATCTCTTTAACCAGTTCCGTTAACTCCTGTGTTCTTTCCTCTACCATGCTCTCAAGTTTTACTATTCTCTCTGATTCTGACTTCCTAGTTAGATCGTGGATGTTTTCTTCTATAGTAGTGTCAGAAGGAGCAAACTGAAATTCACAATAATCATCATTTTGTATCTGGTCTTTGTTTAAGGTAAACCACACATTAGTACCAAACAATCCTGAGAAAATCCCAGAAAAATGACCGGCCAGGAAAGTGGTAGATTGCTCTTTACCCTGAGCGACGTTTATTTTGAACTCCCAACTGTCTTTTAACTTTACTAACGCTGATTTGGAACCTTTGTTCAACTCTTTTATCTCAATTTTCCCCCAACCAGCTGATGCATATGTAGCTGGAATAGCTTCTGCCACTTTTTCCAAAGGCATATCCAGCTTTTGAAAGTATTCGCCAACCACAAGCCCCTGCCTGAATCCTGTAGTTTCCATAACTACTTTGGCTGCTTCTTTACCAGAAACTTCTTCAATTGTATCGAAAAAAGACTTCATGGCAGTTGAAATCCAAAATAAGACAGCATCGTCTCCTTCAAATTGGAAAAGACCATTCTCTAGGTCCCAGGCAAAGTCCAGCCCCCCAACATTTATTTGATCATTATGTAATGTGTCGTTCTTCGTCATTGTTCAAGGACCCCCGTTTTTTTTATACTTCTAATTTAACTTAAGTTAGTATTTCCGTAAAGCCGCAGGACTTATTACTTTAATTAAAGGCCGATTAATTGCTGCTCTCTATAGGCCTTGAATACATTGACTGAGATGCTTTGCTCTTTAGGTAGAGCTCAGCACTTTAATATTTCTGCTATTTAAATTTAATTTATTCCCATCACCTTAATAAGAGTTAAAAAACAGGTTTTTGTAGCATAAAGCCTATTGATAAGCAACTTAGTTAAAGTTCCATAAGGATGAATTATATGAATGCCTAAACTAAAAAAAAGCTCTGCTAATGGGGCAGAGCTTCAGAGTCCTAAAATTAGTAATACTATCATAAAAAAAGAGGGTATTCCATAGTAAAGCAAGCTTTTACTCATCACTTTTCGATCCTGCCGACCCTTCCACGTTTCATACTTTCCGTTTTTTGAAGCGTACCAGCTGCCTTGATTGCTCATCCACATTCACTCCTTTCTGATTATTTCTTCTTTACCCCAGTTGAGTAAAAAGGAAAATAGAAATTTAAGGAAGTTAAACTTTTATGTTTGACAGCTTTATCAATAGGGAATTTTTAAGAAAAAATAAGGAATTTAAGGAGGCAGAAGAATGAAAGAAAAAGATAAAAATAAAGACTCAAAAGGTAAAGCTTTTGATGTATTTGATAATCCTGAACAATATGACAGCGACAAAGAGAGCATCCTGGACAAATTTGAAAGTGAACAAAATGTAGATCCTCTTCCTTTAGAAGACATAAAGGAAGAAGCGAGAGAAGAAAGAAATAAAACAAATACGAAAGATCAATCATCGAGTGAAAAGAAGTATAATTAGTGCTATAACAAAAAAGCTGTCTCTCCGCTTTTAAAAGAAATAGAGCCGTTTCTCCTAATTGAGAACGGCTCTACTTTTGAATTTGAAGCAATAAGTATTTTAAAGTTCTTCAACATATTTAAAAAACATGTTGAACAGCTTCTTTTTTCGTCCAGCCGGTTACAAATTCGTCATCATTCTTACATTAACTTCATTTAAGCAGCTGTCGAAACAGACACTGCGCGCTTCTAAACACTCTTAACATACTTTTATGCATTCTTCATACGTTAGCTTTATGATATAAGGACTCCTTGAAAAGTTATAAGTGAATTATTACTTCCCAAATGACTTGTAAACGATTAAATGATGTGGATTTTTATAGTATATTGAAGAAATTATTGATAAAATATTATGTATCACTATATTTTATATGAGCACTGTAAGGAATAGGAACCGAAAAATATCATGATAGAAGAAAAGGAAGATTCAATGAAAAAAATAGCATGGATTATAGACAGTACTGCCTATATAACAGAAGATCTTAAGAATAACCAGAATGTATTTGTACTTCCTTTAAGTATTATCTTTGGTGAAGAGGCATATGAAGATGGTGTGGACTTAACTACCGAGGAATTATATGAGAAAATCAACCAAGAGAAAAAGATTCCTAAAACCTCTCAGCCTTCTGTAGGTAAGACAACTGAGTTGCTTCATTCCTTGAAGGACGACTATGATGCAGCGATAGCAATTCATATATCAGGAAAGCTGAGTGGAACGTTAGAGGCAACAAGGTCGGCAGCAGAAATCGCACAATTTCCGGTAGAAATTATTGACAGCAAGTCGATGAGCTATGCAATTACCTCTCTTCTCTTATCTGGAATCGAGCAGGCTGAGGTTGGAACGGATTATGCGAAAATAGCTGAAAATCTTCGAGAGGAAGCCGATAAGCATGAAAACCTTATCCTCTTAGGAAGCCTTGAGCAATTTTATAAAGGCGGCAGGATGTCCGGAACTCAATTCCTCTTGGGTAATCTTCTTAAAATTAAACCCATTATCCGTATCAATTCTTCTGGTGAATTTATGCTCTCCGAAAAAGTTCGCTCAGAAAAAAAGGCAACCAAAAGAATTCTAGAATTATTTCAAGAATCCTTCAATAAATTTGATGTAAATGAAATACAACTTATGCACGGCAATGTTCCTGAAAGAGCTGCTGAGATCAAAGAGGAGCTCATGGAGAAGTATCCTTCACTGCAAATTGTGGTAGGTGAAATCAGCTCTACAATTGCCGTTCATGCTGGAGAAGGTACTGTAGCGCTCATGTGGCAAAACCATCCCGCCAAATAAAAACACTAAATAATCTGCTTTATTACCAATATTATCAACCTTTATTACAAAAGGAATAATATTGGTAGTTTTTTTACTTAGGCTCTTTTCTAAGATTTTTGCAGGTTTAATTGATTTGGAGGGTGCTGCCCCTGGACTAACGGCTGTCGAGTTCTTACGCCATAGCACATTTTATAATACCGCGGCTCAATGCAGCTCCATCGGCCGGCGCAAGGAATGTTTTGGGTCTCTTTCCTTGCGATTATTATTAAAGGCTGTTTTCGCATATATTGTTGCTTTCGGAAAAATCCCAAGAGCCGGATTTTTCTCCGGATACTAGGGGATTTCTCTCTAATCGGGGAAAGTAGCTCTTTTCTTTTCGTGATTACCAGTTTTTTCCGGTTGATTATGGTAGTTTTTTTCGGAATTAGTATCAAATAGCAACAAAGTTTACGAAAAGAGCCTTATTAAAAGACCTATGGCGGCTAATGGACTTCCAGGCTCCTCTTTGCGAATATATCTCATGGGTTAGCCCTTCATACTTATGCTGAACGGCCGCTTTCGCTTTACAGTTCACCTCCCTCCCCGCGGTGTCATACACCTGAAAACAAAATCGACTACTCTTATAATAGCAATAATGTAATAGGAAACAGCTTCCTGCGAAATGTCACAAAAACATATCACTTCCTCTTGATTTACTCTCAGCTCCCCTGCTTCTATTCTTTTTCTCTAAACAAATTAAAAAAGCCTGGAAGAAAACTACCAGGCTTCAATCAAAAAATACCTTAAAATAAATTAAAGATATATGGACCTATTGAGAAGATGTAGAGCATCATGTATAGGAGCATATAATAAAATACTCCGGCAAATGTTCCCCATTCTGGATCTCTGCCTGCCTTCCAAATGATGGCTGCAACAATACTGATGATAACTAACAATATCGTCCCACTGTAATTAAAAGTCAAGTAGGCTGGCGCCACTTCATAAAAGAAAGAATTCATCGCTCTGTTCATATAAGTAAAAGGCATGATAACGAATAACAAGATCGAAGAGTACTCTACCCAGTTGATTTCATCTCTTTCAAAGATATTGGGCCTCAAGATATAAAGAAGCAGCAATAAGGTCAGAGATGGCAATAACCAATAAAAAGAGGTTAACAGCGTAATCATGCTGCTAAAGAGCATCAAGAAAGCGTTATAGGCACTCTGTTTCCATTCCTCCGCTGTCAACTCAGTGCTCGCTTCTTTCACTTCGCTGTTTTGTGAAGCGCCGAAGAGCCTATAATAATCCCCATCGAACGAAACCCATAAAAGTGACTCTTCATCTATCTTCAAGGGATTTTGTGCAACATTTTGGTTTGTGTTTATTGGTCTGGATTCTAAGCGATCACCTTCTACCAATTTCCCTGCATAGAGCCGCCGATTTCTACTGTCTCCTATTCTCTGACCTTCAGCTGTAAACACAAGATTCAGCTCTCCATTAAGGACAGCCAACTTCGCATAATCCGGAGATTGCAGTGTTGAACCTGTTTCTTCATTAGTGAAATTCAGTTTCTGCACAGTAAGAGGGGTTGTTTCCAATGAGCTTATGCTACCGGTAGCTTTAAACATATTAAATGAAAGCGAGCCGCCTGTTCTCATCTTCCTTCCAAACACCAAAGTTAGCTCCTCTTCTGCTGTGTAAAAAACCAGGCTGCCAAGCTGGTCATATGTAGAATTTTTGACTGTTATAACCGGCGTATTGGTCAATTCTCCAGTTGTACTTACCAAAAACACTTCAGCATTGGCATCATCTTTTTGATGAATGATCGCATAACTGCCATCGTTACCAAATACCACATCTATTATTTCTTGTGAGAAACTATGTATTTCACTTGATTTTCTATCTGCAGGTACATACTCATATACTACTCCTTTTTTCCAATAAAGTACCTTCTCTTCTTCCGTTGCAATCCCGGTGACTTCTTCATCTATGACTGCGATTTCACCGTCTGCAGACAAGGTTAATTGACCTCCTGAAAGAGTAATAAATTGATTTCCATCTGTCCAGTAAGGGTATCCTCTTGGGACATCCATCGATATACTTTCAGAACTTTCAATGGTGAGTCCTTGATTAAATGTGAATTTCTTAACTTCGTCAATATTAGTGAGATAAACTTCATTTTCCCGCTGAAAGGTAATAGGAACTTCTTTTCCTTCATAATCAAACGGAAGCGAGCGGCTCCACTCTTCATTTGGAAGCTTAGTCATAGTTGAAAGCTGATGAAAGAATAAAGCTGAAATTAGTAAAGTAATCACAAGTAGTGGTATTCCAAAAGATTTAAATTTTTGCTTCATGGAAACATCCTTTATTATTTTTTTCGAATCCGGCTTGTCTTAGATGCAATTCCCTGGTTAACCTCTTTTCTATTCGTAAGGCTGTTTTCTAAAAAAATGTGGTTTTTACCCCCCCCCCATTTTGAGAGCGTAGATTTTAGTGGAAGGCGTACGACCTCCTGCGGGACTAGCGGTCGTCTAGTTCCAGCGCCTATCCCTTCGACATTTGCCTGTCGGGGCTGACCAAGGCGCTTCCACTTTTGATGACAGGTGAGACCAAAGTTACGTACCGACTGGAACGTAACTCCGCAGGCGAATCCAGCTTCTGCGGCCAGCGACTAGCAAATTTAGTACACTTCTATGAAATTAAGAGGATTAACTATTAATTTTCAGATTGCAGTATGCCTTTTTCATAAAAAGAGTTTTTTGAAAACATACTAATAATCAAAAAAAGTTTAATGAAGAGGCTAAGTGTTTAAATAGCCTAAAATCCACAATCTTTTAAAGAGCCCTTCTTATACCTCAAACCTTGTCCATCTGGTAAGGAGATTACCTAATAAGGGGTGAAAATCGGTTTGACGCTCAATAATTCATATTACAAAAATGTAACAACTTAATACCCATGTAAAATATTAGGTGGAATTTTCGGAAAAGTCAATGCTTTCTTTAATAGAAGTCAACAATTATATATAAAGAGTTTAGTGCAACTCCTATTAATTCGCTGGAAATCTAATTACTCAGTATTCGTTGATTTTAATTATTTATCTAGCATATTTAAACAGTTTTCTAATAGCTTAATTTCAAAATCGCGACTTTTGAATATTCCATTCTTGCAGTGGAAAGAATGTTTTTAGGACAAAAAATTAGAGGTGTTAACAATTGAAGAAATGGTTGAATTTATTATTAACAGTAGTTGTATCAGCAGTTTTATTATCTGGCTGTAATAACGGTGGAGATGGGGATGAACAAGATAAGTCACTTGTCATTGGATTGAATAACTGGGCAGAAAATGTTGCTGTTTCGAACATGTGGAAAGTATTACTTGAAGAAAAAGAATACGAAGTTGAATTGAAATCTATGGAAAAAGCACCGGTTTGGCTTGGGATAACCAGGGACGAACTGGATGTTGCACCTGAAGTCTGGCTTCCTCATACAGACAAACCATTGATGGATAAATACGAAGAAAATCTGGATATGCATGAAATCTGGTATGAGAATACAGGGCTTGGTTTGGTAGTGCCTTCTTATATGGAAGACATATCAAGTATAGAAGAACTTAATGCAAGAAAAGATGAATTTGGCGGGAGAATTGTCGGTATCGATCCCGGTGCAAGTTTAACATCTATGACTCAAGATGCTTTAGAAGAATATGGACTCCAACTGGATCTTGTAACAAGTTCTGGACCGGCAATGATGGCAGAATTGTCAAAAGCATATAAAGATAAAGAGCCTATCGTAGTGACACTTTGGAACCCTCACTGGGCTTTCTCTGAATATGACCTTAAATATTTGGATGATCCTAAAAAAGTATATGGAGACCCTGATGACATTTATTATATGACGAGAAAAGGCTTTGAAGAAGACCACCCAGAGGTAATTAATTGGATGAATAATTGGAATATGGATGATGAAACGCTTGGAAGTCTGATGGCTACAATCAAAGATTCAGGTGATCCCGCTGAAGGTGCAAAATCATGGATTGATGAAAATCGTGAGTTAGTAGATCAATGGCTGGAATAATGAATGTATGAAGCTGGACTTAAATAAAATGAACCTTTTTAAAAGTAAGAATACACAGAAGTGAATTCTATATTTCTAAGCAACCTAAAGGCAGAAAATCTATTGTTTTCTGCCTTTTTTTTATAAATTGCAGCTTCACTCTGAAAGAAATAGGTTGATGAATCAACTTTTTTCTTCTCTCTAAATATCATCCTTGTGCCCAGACCATTCTTTCCTAACACTTGGTGTGACTGCATTACCTCTCACCCCCTGCAGCCATTCCAGACCCAATGCAGCTTGTATCAACTTCTCTTACTCAGCTTCTTTGTTCAAGATAACCCGAGGGATCGGTAAACAGAGAAATGATATCAATAACACCTACATAAATGAGGAACAACCCCAACAGAATAAACCCAATTTTAACAATCTTATTTTGAACATTATCTGCATCCTTATCCTTCAGCCCTACAAAAGCAAATATTAAAAGGGCCAGACCTGCAAGCAGTGGAACAATGAACACCAGCTACGCCTCCTTACTTAAAAAAATCATGGTTCTTGTATACATCTTTCTTCTTATCTTTCCATTTGGTGAGGAAATCAAACACAAGAAAAGCACTCCCTTTTCAAAGAGAGTGCCATTGTCTTATCCATTCACGATTGTGCCGCCGTTTACATGAATCATTTGTCCTGTAATGTAGGATGCATCCTCACTCGCAAGAAAAACATAGCTTCCGGCAAGCTCAGCAGGCTGTCCTGGTCTCTTCATTGGCACAGGAACCGCATCTCCGCCGAATCCTTCGACTGTTTCTTTGGAAAAAGTAGAGGGAATGAGAGGTGTCCAAATTGGACCGGGTGCTACTGCATTCACTCTGATCTTGCGGTCGATCAATGACTGAGAAAGTGATCTTGTAAAGGTCGTGATTGCCCCTTTAGTCGCTGAATAATCTATAAGCTGAGGCATTCCTTGGTAAGCTGTTATAGAAGAAGTGTTTATAACCGCTCCACCTTCTCCCATAAATTTTAAAGCTTCTTTCGTCAAGTAAAACATAGAAAAGATATTTGTGCTGAATGTTTTTGTCAATTGTTCCTTCGTAATATCTTCAATTGAATCCTGTGGATGCTGCTCTGCCGCATTATTAACCAATATATCCAGTTTGCCAAATTCATCAATTGTTTCTTGGACCGCTTGCTGACAGAATTTCTCATCACCTACATCACCGGAGATCAGCAGGCACCTGCATCCTTCTTTCTCAACATATTCCTTTGTTTCCTTTGCATCACTATCTTCTTCCAAGTAAACTATGGATACATCTGCGCCTTCTTTTGCATAAGCAACAGCGACCGCTCTGCCGATACCACTGTCACCACCGGTTATTAAAGCGGTTTTTCCCTTAAGTCTTTTGGAAACTCCTGCAAGGTTGCTTGTGAAATCCGGTCTCGGATCCATTTCTGATTCAATTCCAGGTTGATGGCTTTGTTCTTGTCCAGGTACCGAATCTGGTCTTTTTTTATCTGTCATGACTCTTCCCTCCAGTTTGAAATATATCATAACCTTTCCCTTTGAAATTTAGAGTAAACCTGATTTCTATACCCATATATTGGGGCTTGAATGAATTTCTTCCGAGAGGGCACTTTAAATCAAAAGGAGGATTTCCATGAACGAATTTATTGAAAAGATCAAAACATTTTCTACTCATTTAACAAATGATATTAGTGCCATGATCCAAGAGCATACTAATGAAAAAATTCCCTTCTCAGAGATGGCTGTGTTGATAATTGGGCACGAAAAAACAAAACATACAACCCAACTGCTCCTTCAAAACAGCTATCATACATATGAGCTGAACTTATTTCCCTACTTTCTTAAGTTGGAAACAAAAGGGGAGAAAAATGATTTCATCTTACAGCTGACGGTATCCTCACAAGAAAAGAAGATATTTTCTTACAATTCTTATGATGGTTCCACCTTAAACCTAAACCCAATTTCCATTCCGAAATCTTTATTGCAGGAACTGAAATCGCCTTCGCCTTCCAGAAAAATTCATTAAAAATTGCTTATAAACGCTATTTTACCTTCCTCCCATTTATAAAATCGGCTGGGGTTGAAGCGAAAACCATAACATTCTACAGCCACAACTCTTGCAAAAATACCCATTTAAAAAGAGGACGAACCTATTGTGGTATCGTCCTCTCAGTGTTTTGCTTTTCACTTCACTCCTTTGATAATTGAACCGGATAATAAGAAACTCCCGTTTTATTCCCCCAGAGCCCCCAGGACGGGATAATCATTCAAGTCCAGTTCTGTCTCTATGTTCAATGCAAGTCTTGCAAGTTCTGCACCCAAGTATGGGCCACTCGTTAACCCCGATGCACCAAGACCATTGGCAATTAGTGCCCCTTTAATTTTAGGAACCCTTCCTATTATTGGAAGAAAACCTGGTGTGTAGGGTCTGAATCCTACCCTTGTTTCTACCATTTCCCCATCATGGATACCTGGGGCAATCTGCAAGGCTTTGTTTAATATCTCATGAATTCCTCCTGCTGTGGGACGAACATCATAGCCTGAAGGTTCTTCGTGAGTGGATCCAGCGACGATCCTGCCCTCTCCTAAACTAAGCAAATATTGATTATTGGGCGGCATAACAACAGGCCATTCCTCAGTGTTGAAATCGTTCATCAGGATATGCAAAATTTGAGCTTTTTGAAAGGTTACTTTCAAGTTAATTCCCATTGGTTTCAAGAGTTCCGAGGCCCATGCTCCTCCAGTTAGGACAACTTCATCAGCCAGATAGCAATCTCCTCCAAGTTCGATACCAAAGACCTTGTTTCCTTCAAAAAGCAGAGAGGCTTGTCCATGTATTTGGCGGGCACCATGCTTTTTCGCACCACTCAATAATGCATTTCTTAAAGCCCTGCCATTAACTCTGGCACCTCCGCTTATAAAGACTGAACCAAACTCTTCAGACAAAAGCGGAAACATTTTTTGCGTATCTTTTTTGGATAAAATCTTGACCTCTCCAATCTCAGGAGCATCTTCCCTCCTTTTTAATACTCTTTCAGCCATCTTCTCTAATTTCCCCCTATCTTGATGAAGGCTTAGAGCACCAACTTTGTTATAGCCGGTATTTGTTTCTCCATCCTCTTCAAGCTGTTTAATAAGAGAAGGATAATATCGGGCGCCTCCTTTAGCTAAGCTGTACCATGCCTTATTACGCCGCTGCGACAGCCATGGACAGACTATACCTGCAGCAGCATCTGTAGCCTGTCCAGTATGAGATTTATCTGCTATTAGGACGTCAGCACCTTGCTTAGCCAGGTGGTAGGCGGTGGAAGCACCAAGGATTCCTCCCCCTATAATTATGACACTCTTCATCTAAACACCACTCTCTGAATATCTTTTCGTAGATTGTACTAAATAAAAATCGGATTCTCAACACCAATAAAACCAACTAAGTTGAATAATTCCGAAATCACCTATCTCTACTATCAACTCTTCTTAAAATAAGGATCTTTTCGTAAACTTTGTTGCTGTTTCAATCGAACTACGAAAAAACCCAGCCATAATTCACCATAAATATCCTTGAAAGCAAAAAAGAAAAGAGCTGCTCTTTCTGTTCAGAGAGACAAAACCTAGTATCCATTGGGAAAAATCCGGCAGTGAGATTTCTCCAAAAGCAACAATTATGCCAAAAATAACCTAAAGTAAAGCTGAGCTAGTTTTGCATAAGATTCTCTTAAAGCTTGTCTGTTTTCGGTACTGAGAAAAATAAGGGAATCTTTCCATGTATCCTCTTTGGATTGGCTTAATCCGATCTGCAAGGTCCTTTGCCTCGATATCCGGCTAGTTCGATATTAAATATATGAGGCGGCCGCTAGCCTTCCACTTTCAATCTACTCAGACTAATAAGGGGAGATATCAACAAAAAAGCTGAATTCGAACAGAATTATTGAATAAAGTTGAAAATCAAAGAAGAAGGTAAGGTCCGATAATATGAAAACTGTTTTAGCACCCTATTCCCACTCCGTAAAACTGGAGGAAAAGTTCAGTTCTAACATAAACAAAAAAACAGCCATGAACAAGACTAAGTCATTGTCCAGGCTGTCCTTTTTTATTGTTTACTCGATAGATTTCCGACATGTTTGGCGATTGAGTTAGAAAGCGTCGACTCGATTGCAATCCTGTCCAGTGAAATGCCAAGCTGAACAGCTGTGACTGCTATTTCAGGACGAATTCCAGAAAGGATCGTTTTAACACCGATGAGATTAAGGGCATCTATCAGCTGAAAAATCTCATGCGCAACCATGGTATCAATAATGACAACACCTGAAAGGTCTATAAATAGTTGATCAACTTCTCTGGCGGCGCATTGCTGAAGGGTGTTTTCCAATATTACCCTCGCTCTAGCTGTATCAATATCTCCTACAAGCGGAAGCAAGGCGGTATCTGAGCTTATTGAGATAATAGGCGAGCTCAGTTCGTTAATCATTTCCTGCTGCGCTTTTAGTTGTTTCAAGGAAGCGTTGTGAGTTCCCTCGACAAATTGAAGAACAACGTGATCAAAAACATCCTGAATTAGATCTTTCCATTGATCAATTCTTTGCTGTTCAATTTTATGAAGGTTTTCTTTAGCAAATCGATTAATATAACCAAAGTACTGATCTCTCACTCTAAGAAACTCACGAATTACATAATGAATGGGTGTTTCAATATGACCGCTATCATTCGCTATCTTATGTATCCAATTATTGAAATCATCAAGAAAATCATCCTTTTCTTCCAAGAAGAGATTAGCCATATGTACGTAGAATTCATAGTTCTGTTGTTTCAATTTTAAGATTGAATCCTGATCTGTAGTCACATAAATACCGGAGGAATCTTTTTTATCAATGGTTTGATACCATTCCTCACTCATTTCTTTTGCATTTCTTAAGAAAAACTCATGCAATTCTTGGTTCAAATGCATAGCCTTACTCCTTTCAACAGCTTTTACCACCTAATATTACCCCAAGAATCTCAAAAAAGATACAATTAATGCTCCCACCCTACTGCTTCATCTTTTCCCTGAGGTACCTTTTTATATTGCCTGAACAAAGAGAGCAGCATCGTGATAATGGGCAGAATCCATAAAAAGACTGCAAAAGGAAGATAGGAAAGAATCGGAACCCCTAAAATCGTACTGCACATAATAGCAAGCACACTCCAAGGAATCATCGCTGGAAATACCATTGTGGAATCTCCCATGATTCTGGCCAATTCTGACTTATCATATTTTTCGTTCCAATGGTTTAAAAAAGAGCGTCCTGTTAAAATAATAGGCAGTGTTTGGTTCGCAGAAATCAATGAAATGATTAATGTAGCAAAAATAGTTTTCAGTGAATCATAGAACAACCCCTTTGAATTGCTCAGCCACCGGTCAAGAAGCGGTTGAATAATCCGGTATCCTTCCAATACTCCATTATAAGCACCTGCTAAAGCTAAAAATAGGAGCAGAAAGTACATATTCGAAAGCCCGCCTCCCACTTCACCTGCTCCAAACCATAGCGCATGAATGATAGAAGCCGCCTCAGTCCCTCCTGCAAAAGCAATGAGTCCTGCAGACAATACACTACAGATGAAGGCATATAAAATTTTAATCCTCAAAACTACAAAAACGCCAAGGATAAAGGGCGGCAAAAATTTGATTAATGAAACACTTTCCCATACAAACATTTCATTAATAAAGACAGTTGTACCATGGTGACTATTTCCATCCATAATCAGAAAAAAAACTGTACAAACAGCAATTGCGGTTATTGTGGTGGGAAGGAATTTTATAAACTGCTTCCCAACCCTGATTTCCACTGTGTGGGAAAGAAGCTGATGGGAACTAGAAAACGGCGAAGTCCTGTCTCCGACAAAAGCACCCGAAACCAATGCACCTGCGGTAATGGCGGGAGTAAGATCAAGTGCAAGCGCGCTGCTCATAATAGGGATGCCCACAGCACTTAATGTGCCTACAGAAGTACCAAGAATCATTGAGAAAAACAGGGCGATCAAAAAGGAAAGAAGAAAAAAATGATTAGGTATGATTAGTTGCAGCGATATGGCGACAAGCTGATCAATCACACCTGAAATATACCAAGATGGAAGAAGAAAGCTCACCAACAACAGGATATATATAACGCCTCTTGTCTTTTTGACTCCGTGCCAAGAAATACTAAGAACCTCTTTTAGCCGTGCTCCCTTTTTAAGAACCACAAATATCAGGATCGTGTACCCTGGCAGAAAACCAAAGAACAAAGGAATGTCCAGGCTGACAGACACCAAAACACCCGATAGTGTAACAGCAATAATAGCAAGCACTTGCCCAATAGTAAGATCCAATGTCTTCATGAATACCAACTCCTAACTTTCTGTACCAAAAGTTTACTATATATCAGGATCTTTTGGTTGCCTAAGGATTGGTAAGTCTACCGTGATGTACCAACTTTATAAAAGAAAAAACGACTTGGAGGTGCTCGAGGGCACTTAAAATCTAGCTTATTTGAATCTAATTCTCTTTAACAAAGAAAAAGTCAACTCTCCTTCCTTAAATAGGAAGGAAAATTGACTTTTTTCTTTGAAAACAGTGAATATGTTGCTCTTTTTATCACATTAGCTTTGAAATCCTTTTAGAGCTTTTTGGTACTTTTGACTGCGGGGCCGGACTTGAAAAGGTACTCTCTCACCTAGTCGATGGAAAGAGGCTGATTCAAGGGTCTGGAATTGTGACCAGTGGACTTATCAACCAGGTTCAGTGCTTTGGCTAGTCATTTATAGGGAAGAATTCCCCTTATTTACTAAAAAGTATTATAAATAGCATAAATAGAGGGAGAAATCCCCCTTATTTAACTTAATTCACTAGAAAATAGGTGCTATCTTTATAATAAGGGGAAAAAATCCCTTTATTTACTCCCAAATGATCTTGAAAATTGCCATTAACGGGAAAAACTCCCCTTAATTTTACCGCTGGATATCTTAATTAAGCAAATGATAGACTGCTTTCGCTAAAAAGCCCACTTTACCTGCCTGACCAGCGGATTCGCGTGTCTTGAACAGATCTCAACACTTTTTTAATATCTGAAACTAAAAAGTCTGAATCGTTCTTTGAAGTAAACAGTTCTGCGAGTTTATGTTAGACTTTTTAAGTGCCCTAGAGCTGCTCACAGTTCGTTTTTCATATGGACTAGTACTTGTGGTTTTAGTATAAGGCTTTTCCGCTTAAATTGTTGTGCTTTTGGAAAAATCCCAAGGGTCGGATTTTCCGCGTGAATACTAGGTTTTTTCTCTCTGAACAGTAAGAGCAGCTCTTTTCTTTCTTGCTTACAAGGATATATTTTTAGAGAATTATCGTAACAAGTTTATAAAAAGTGCCTTATAAACTTGTTGCAAACCTGGAATAAACATATTGGATTAACTATTCCTACTGAACAATCAATCGAAGTTAAATTCGCTCAGCTTATCGCTGTGGCTGGCGATCATCGCTATGATTGTATTTGCTTCTTCTTTACTAAAAATGAAATGAGACTCATCTTTTATCAGTTGGTCGTCCTCTGTTGTGATTCTATTCAATCTTCTCAATACTCCATCACCTGTTTCATTGAGGATTCCGAACTGATAAGTAACTTCCACTTCATCTCCATGAATGAATGCTGTGACCTCAGGTGTTTCCCATTGCACATCAACTTCTTCGAGTATATCATCCTCTTCAGTCTCATAATCATAATCGTCAATTACATAATGTACTGGAACTTCTTCGTCTTCATCATTTACAATATAATCGGTATGTCCATCATCGTATTCACCAGCTTCATCATCAAGATCAATTTCTTCCATATTAAGATAATCGTGAAGGCTTTCATGAACAGCATCAATGATATCCTCAATATCTGGGAGAATGATTTTCAGACTCTGTCCATAATCAATATCATAAGATTCCATATAGAATTCCTCATTGTATGGATCAAACAGCAACGAACAGAAATAGTCTCTTTCTGCATCAGTTGTTTCAACATAAAATTCAATTCTGGGATGCTTTGCTCCCCTATCAATATTCATCTGGCCTACTTTATCATACTTCACACATATTGATTCTAGATGATCTTGAAGTTCTCCGCTAACTCTGTCAAACCACTCTAAGTTCATCTGTATCCATCCCTTCTTTTTATAGCAAAATTATAATAATGTTGTGTAAAACAGTTTTGCTCACTAGTTCTTCAATGGGGGTCTCAAGGGATCCCCCCCTTTGTACTCACTTTAATTTCTTGTCCAAAAGCCTCTACCATCAATAAATCTTTCACACATAAAGAAACCCCCAAAAAAGCTAATGTTCCTCTTGGGTGTCTACTTACATAGCTACTCAATTTAGTATGAGAATAAATGAGAATGAATAATCACAGTTACACGCATTTTTGATTATGTTAAAATTTTCATATAACTAAAAAACAGTTTAAGGAGATCTGCCCATGCATCAGCACTTTGATTTCTTAGTGGAAATAGACAAATTGAAAAAAATAATTAGGAGAACTTATATATCAGATGGCAGCAGAAATGAAAATACTGCAGAGCATTCCTGGCACGTGGCTATGATGGCGATGACCCTTTGGGATAGCTATGAACATAAAGAGAATGTGGAGCTATTTAAAAGTGTCAAGATGCTGCTCCTCCATGATATTGTAGAAATAGATGCTGGAGATACATACGCATTTGATGAAGAGGGTTATAAGGATAAAGTTCAGCGTGAAAAGCTGGCTGCTGACAGGCTTTATGGCTTGCTTCCTCCTGAAATTAGAGAAGACTACATGAGCACTTGGGAAGAGTATGAAGAAGCGAAATCACCAGAAGCCATTTTTGCTCACATCATCGATCATATCCAGCCTCTAATGCTGAATATAGCTACGTCGGGTATTTCGTGGAAAGAACATGGGATTCATTCTCATCAGGTTTTAAAACGAAATAACTGGATTAAAGATTTTTCTCCTTCCATCTTCAACCAGATTGAAGAATGGGTAAATAAAGGAATTGAAATGGGCTGGCTGAAACCATAATCTGACCCCAAAACGGTCAAATGAAATCTCTAAGAGAGTGTTACCATTTTGCTGGTTGAGCGATTGCATTATAAGAGGAATGTCTGCTTTTAATGTTCTTCGGCATTCAGCTATGGGAGAATCCAGATGTCCATCATCACTTCACCAAAAAAAACGCCGTCACCGGCGTTTTTACTCATCTTTATCATTATTACCAGTTACATTCTTAATAGCTTTCGATGTAGTATCAACCGCACCCATTGCTACATTTTCAGTTGCTTCCAAAGCTTTATGTGTCGCATGAAATACAGCACCTGCTCCATCTTTAATGTTATTTGTTATAGAATCTTTTTCATTTTGACTGTTTTGATTAGACATTGAAATCACCTCCTGAGCAAGATTATGTTACCCTGTTCTCAGGAATCTATCCTCTTAACAAATTGAGCATCAATTTTCCAGCCGTTTCTCAAGGTAGAACTGCCGGTTACCTTTAGGAAAATCTTCCACAGTTCCAAATACTTTATATCCCTGGCTTTTATAGAACTCCGGAGCCTGAAAACTGAATGTATCCAAGATTATTAAATAGCATCCTTTATCTTTCGCCAATTTTTCCATTTTTGCCAGAAGCTCTTTTCCATACCCCTTTTTCCTGCAGCTCTGTTCTATCCATAAATAATCAATATGGCAGTGACCCCAGAACAATGTGGCTGTTATTCCTCCGACAATTTCCTCCTGCTCGTTTCGGATAATAAAACTAAGATTTTCCAAAGGTGTCTTAACCTCTTCACTGATGTTATTCATGTTATGCTCGATTACTTTTTTTCTGATGAAGTCAGCATCTTCCTGATTCCATTGCTCAATAATTTGCATTGTCTCGTATCTCTCCTTTTATTTAGAGCTGAATTGCTGTATCAACATTCCATCAACTTCTGTCTCAGTCCAAGAACCATCTGTATATTCTTCTATTACTGATCTCCAAAACATCTTTGCCGGTTGATTATTCTTAATCTGAGAAACCTCCCAGGTTCCATTGAACCTTTCAAATAAAAGAAGTGCTGTCATTCTCCCCAAACCCGAACGCCGATATTTTTTCAAAACGAAAAATTCAGAAACCGAGTAATACTGCTTCTCACCTTCTTTCATGTACCTTACCAAAGCAAAACCAGCATACTTATCTCCACACTTCACTATAAAAGGATATCTGTCCTTCTCTGACCAATAAAGGTCCAGATTAGGATATTCGCCATACATTCCATTTTTCTGAATATCTGCTCCGTTAAACTCGGAGAAGTCATAGAAATAATATTGCATTAGCTTCCGCAGAATTTCTTTTTCATTATTTGAAGCAACCACCAGTTTACCATTCATCTTCGTCTCTCCTTTTTGCTGTCACTGTCATAAGTTTTCGCTTCCACATACGAAAGTTCCCGGCCCCTGCTGAATTTTAATTCGACAATAAAAAATAAGTTCCTTCTTTGGTGTCATTTAATATATAAATGAGTAATAACTTTTCAAATTTTACGAATAGTATGCTACCTTTACTTTAGAAAGATATCTGCTTTGAGGAGGAGTAATATGATACCAGAAAAAAGTAAGAGAATCAGCTTAGCGTCACGACCGCATGGACGGCCTGAAAGTAAGGATTTCCAGTATGATGAAGTATCAGTACCTGAACCAAGAGAAAATCAAGTGCTCCTGAAATCGATTTATCTTTCGGTAGATCCTTATATGAGGGGAAGGATGTCCGATGCCAAGTCGTACGTAGAGCCATTCAAACTCGGAGAACCAATTAACGGAGGAGTCATTTCTAAGGTAGCAAAGTCGAATTCGAAACGATTTAATGAAGGTGATTACGTAATTGGAATGCTTCCTTGGCAGGAATATAGTGCAGCTTCCGAAAAAGAAATACGAAAAGTAGATGCTTCAATCGCTCCTTTATCTTCCTATCTTGGAATTCTAGGTCTGACAGGTCTAACCGCCTATTTTGGCTTGATGGATATAGGGCAGCCTAAGGAAGGCGAAACTGTAGTAATATCGGGTGCCGCCGGTGCAGTCGGCTCCGCAGCTGGACAAATTGCCAAGATTAAAGGTGCCTATGTAGTCGGCATTGCAGGAACAGATGAAAAAGTAGAATATTTAACTAAGAAACTCGGGTTCAATAAAGCGATCAATTACAAAACTTGCGGAAATATAAGAGAAGCACTGAAGGAAGCATGTCCGAAGGGAATCGATGTTTACTTTGAAAATGTCGGAGGCGAAATTGGCGATGCTGCCCTAAGCCTGCTCAATAAGTTTGCTCGAGTTCCAGTTTGCGGAGCGATTTCAGCGTACAATAATACAGAAGCGGACATCGGAAACCGAGTGCAAACTGTTCTTATCAAGTCAAGCGCCCTAATGAAAGGCTTTGTTGTCAATGACTACGCAAACCGTTTCAAAGAGGGATCATCTCAACTAGGGCAATGGTTGTCAGAAGGCAAACTCTCTTATGAAGAAACCATTACAGAAGGCTTTGAATCTATACCTGAAGCATTTCTTGGATTGTTCCAGGGCAATAACCTTGGAAAGCAGCTAGTTAAAGTCAGCGATCCGGAGTAGAAAGAATCTAGCTTAAGAGATACTTCTACACTGCTTGAAATTTAGTTGCGAAATAAGAACTGCTCGCAGTTTTGTTCAACTACTATATTTCTGCTTACTATAAAGACCGGCAGAGGAATTCTGCCGGTCTTACAATAACCTTACATATCAAGACTTTGTTCTTTTAGGCTTTTACTGTCAGTCGGTTCCTTTTCTTTAGATAAGAACCATCCTCCTGCAGCGATAAGAAGCAGAACTGTATAGAAAGTGATCTTCCACTCCGGTGATTTAGCAAAGCTCTCGCTCAGGACTCCCAAGGCCGGGTGAGATAAAGTATAAACTGTTAGCTTTACACCAACCCAGCCTACAATAAAGAAAGCTGCAATTTCCAAACCGGGTCTTCTTTGCAGTAAGTTAACGAAGAAGCCGGCCGCGAATCTCATAATGATAAGCCCTATAAGTCCTCCTGCAAAGATAACCAGGAATTTCCCGCCATCTAATCCTCCTATTTGAGGTAGAGAAGTATTTGGCAGAACAACAGCAAGAGCTACGGCTGCCAAGATAGAGTCTACGGCAAAAGCAATATCAGCAAGTTCCACTTTAATAACAGTTGTCCAGAATCCAGATGGTTTCTTTTCTTTCTTAAGTGCAGCAACCTCTTCGTTTTGTTTTTTCACAATTAGCTTTCTGAAAATATGATTAGCTGCTATAAAGAGAAGGTATAGAGCACCAATAGCTTGAACCTGCCATACATCCACAAGGAAACTGATGACAAAAAGCGATCCAAACCTGAATACAAAAGCCCCTGCTAAACCATAAAACAATGCCTTTTTCCGTTGTTCTTCCGGTAAGTGCTTAACCATGATTGCCATAACTAAAGCATTGTCTGCTGCCAGGAGACCTTCAATCCCAATCAACAGCAGCAGTACCCATAAATACTCCATTAATATTGCCCAATCCATCTTACATTTCCTCCTCTTCTTATATCATTAACAGCCTTAACTAACTGTAATAATATCCTGATCTTTACTTTCTGCACCTTCATTGAATAAAAGCCTTGTTTTGAATTGATATATAATCGACTCTGTTGAATTTGGCAGGTCCTCAGGAATCTTAAAAGTGAAATTCTTCTCTGATTCTTCTTGAGCATTAATTATAGTGGAAGTTAATATTGTCGCGGAATCTACTAAGCTTTCTTTTTTTTGCAGCCTGTCGATTCTGACCAAATCACATTCAATCCTATTAATCCGCTGCTCGATCCTGCCTCCTGCAATAAAGAATATCCCTTTGACTGTTTCCCCTGGGCGATAATCACTTTTAGGCAGTTTCAAGTCGATCCTTGCTGCGCCCATACCCAACAGAGACATATACTTTCTTAAATTCAATTCATTAACCTCCATAAGAAGTAATTTAATTTTTTATATATTTTTCTTCAAGACGCAATTCAATTCTTTCAATTTTCAACTTATCTTTCAGAAGTTCTTCTTTATTTCTTTTCACAAGTTCTTCTATTGTCATTTGACCTTTTTTCAAATCGCTCACTCCCTTCACCGATTTATCATCAATGTATCTCCCTTAGACCATTTTTTCATCAAAAAAAGCCTTTACCAGCAAAGTGGTAAAGGCTTTATAAACATAAATAAAGACCTGCACCAACGAGGTAAAGGTCTTGCTAACAACATTTCTGCTGCCAACAAAGCCGAGAGTTTTCACTCTGTAATGACGACTTTGCTGTAAAAGCTACTCCCCTTTAAGGAGAAACTATTCAACTTGTAAATCAAGAATATAACATTCTTAAGAGTCTGTCAATTATTTTTTTAAAAGCTGTTTTTCAAAGGCTGTTTTCTAAAAGATTGTTGCTTTTGAATACTTTTTTTCCCATCTCACCCATTTACGTAGGAGGATTGGAGTGGAAGGCGTACGATCTCCTGCGGGACTAGCGGGCAGGTGAGACCCCACAGGCGAAGCCGAGGAGGCTCACCGCACGCCCCGCGGAGTCGTGCGCCTGGAACGGAAATCCCTTACTTTCAAAGCAGCCACAATCTTTACGAAAAGATCGTTTTCAAAAGATTGGGCAAGTAAAAAGTAATGAATTTAATAAGCGGAAATAATCATTACCCAGTTGAATTAATAGCGCTGTAGTAAAAAAGGCATTGCCAAAGCAGTTTTGTTTCTAAGCAGTAAAATGCTTCTATTCTCCAAGTTAAAAACCTTGATCTACTCTTCTATATGAATTAAATGAATAATTGAAAAGAGTTCGGGCAAACTTTTCTTAACCATGGTTACGAAATGAAATTAAGTATATTGAAATAACATTTTTAATTATGATAATGTTCTAAATATTGTTCGATTTCTTTCATTTTGCAATATAATAACTATTTTGATATAAGGTTTTATAGTTGCATTCGCTAAAACTATTGATTAACATTGAAACTGGTCCTCAAGAAAGGGGATACATAAAATAAAACAGATAGGTGGTTATGTTCATATGAAGAAACAGTCATTAATTTTACTGTCTATCCTGCTTGTTTTAAGTGCTTTTTTAACAGCATGTGGAGGCGGTAACAACGACAACAATGATACGGCCGGTACTGACGGCGGTAAAGATGAGCAAGTACTAAACTTGCTGGAAAGCTCAGAAATCCCATCATTGGATTCTACACTTGGAACAGACTCTGTTTCATTTAACGTAATGAATAACGTGTTCGAAGGACTTTACCGTTTAGGTGAAGACGATGAACCAGTTCTTGGTATCGCTGCCGAAGAACCTGAAGTTTCAGAAGATGGCAAAACATATACGTTCAAGTTGCGTGATGCTCAGTGGTCTAATGGTGATCCAGTGACAGCACAGGATTTCGAATATGCTTGGAAAAAAGCATTAAATCCTGATACTGCATCAGAATATGCTTATATCATGTTTGATATCAAGAATGCCGAGAAAGTCAACAATGGTGAACTTTCTCTAGACGAAGCAGGAGTCACAGCACTTGATGAAAAAACACTTCAAGTAGAGTTAGAAACCATTGTTCCTTACTTCAAGTCGTTACTGACATTTGCAACTTTCCTTCCTCAGAATCAGGCGTTTGTTGAAGATCAAGGAGACCAATATGGTCTAGAAGCAGATACAGCCGTTTATAATGGCCCGTTCGTATTATCAGAGTGGAATCACGAACAAAGCTTCCAAATGAAGAAAAACCCTGACTATTGGGAAGCAGATGTTGTACAACTAGAAGAAATCAATTTTAATATCGTAAAAGATACTTCGACAAGAGTTAATCTTTACGAAACAAATGAAACAGATGTAGCTGTATTGTCTGAACAATATGTAGACTCTTATCAAGACGACCCTAACTTCAATACACGTCTTCGTACTTCTACATTCTTCCTTCGCCTTAACCAGGAGAATGAAGTTCTATCTAACAAAAACGCACGTAAAGCAATTGACATGGCATGGGATAAAGAAGGTCTTGTACAAGTACTGCTTAATGATGGTTCCATCCCTGCTTACTATTTGGTTCCAGATAATTTCGTTACAGGACCAGATGGTGATGATTTCCGTGATACAAATGGACAGCTTGGCGAATTCAATCAAGAAGAAGCAGCAAACCTTTGGAATACCGCTAAAGAAGAACTTGGTATTGAGACAGCTGAACTTGAACTGTTGAACTATGACAGTGAAAATTCCCGTAAAGTCGGTGAATACTTAAAAGAGCAGCTTGAGAACACTCTTGAAGGCCTGACAGTTTCAATTTCTCAACAGCCATTTGCGCAAAAGCTGGAAGTTGAGCAAAGAGGAGATTATGACTTCTCTTATGCTGGCTGGGGTCCAGACTATCCAGATCCAATGACGTTCCTGGACATGTTCGTAACAGGAAGCTCTTATAACCAAACAGGCTTCTCTAATGAAAAGTATGACCAGTTAATCAACGATGCTCAATCAACATTGCTTGATGATCCTGAAAAACGTTGGGAAGCACTCTTGGAAGCTGAGCGTATTCTTCTAGAAGAACAAGCAATCAGCCCGATGTTCCAAGATGGTTCTGCATATGTTCAAAGAGAATACGTTAAAGATCTTTATCGTCACTCATTCGGTGCTGACTACTCTTATAAGTGGACTCACATCGAATAATTTTAACAAAGGGGACCCCTGCCAGGTCCCCTTTTTGCTTGAAAAATAATCTCTTCATATACTGCAATGTACATACTTTACAAAGATTGTGACTGTTGTAAAAAATAGATTTCTGTTCCAACTCTCCTCTGTACAAAAAAGATGGGGAAAAACTAGCAATCAATGGCAATTTTTCAAAAGATGCTCAAAGAGTCCGGCAACAAGGACACTTGAATTTCTTTGTTGGCTTGCTTTTTTAGGTCCTCAGTATTATTTGCATACGTTCCGGTACGGTACTCAAAGCTGCACAGCCTCGAACTCCTTTTCATCATCCTTTTTGAACACGCACTATTAGTAAAGATTTTTATAAATTTCAAAAGGCAAATAAGGAAAACACTTTTTTATAATGTTGTCATCATGACGTACTTAATAGCTAATTCACCAGCTGGATTATTAGAAGATCTATTCTTCTCTCTTATAATTAAACATCTTAATTCAATACTGTTACTCAAAGATTTTCATCCCGCTCACCAAATCATTTCCGCAAATGCTGGTTGATCGATAAAAGGATTTCTATTGCCTTGAAACTCTTCAAAGATTAGATCGTTGCGCCGTCTTTCCCTCTCATCTACAGGGTCCATCTCATGCCATTTTAACAATACAGACACCTTCCCATGAAAAGGGATTGATTTATTGTCAACCTTGTCATTCAACTCGAGATCCAATTCACTCTCATCTCCCTCATATCTGACAGCCATATAAA
Source organism: Bacillota bacterium (assembly GCA_051750065.1). GTDB lineage: Bacteria > Bacillota > Bacilli > Bacillales > Bacillaceae_B > Rossellomorea. Next base: position 86,824 of record JBNJJI010000004.1, on the reverse strand, counting down.
ATAACATACGTGCAGTATCACCTTTAACTTCATTCCTGGGTTCCCAAGAGTCAGTGTCTGAGAAATTCCCTTTAGCTTCTTGATGAGGACTGCCACCATTGTCGAAATCCAGATTGCTTCTTGAAGAGTTAACAGTCGTATCGGTCGGACGCAAGTGATGTAAATCAGTTCCTGCTCCTTTAGAGGTGCCGAACCCTCCATGAGATCTTGCCCACACATGCTCACGATTCCAATCATCAGCACCACCACCATTTAGAAGTTTTGATTGAGAACGTCCCGTATAGAATAAAAGTACATTGTCAGGATTCTCTGGATCTTCATCTGTAAGTCTTAACGCATCCCACACCTCTCCATATGAAAGGGTAATATGATCATCGATTATCTCGTGCAGTGCAGTTTTCAATTCATTTCCGGTCTTTCCTGCTGCCGCTTGATAATAGGGATCAGTGATTTCTGGTGAATCGGCATCGTTTCCCTTATCCTCTTCTTTGACCTGCTCTTCTTTTTTCGGATTAACTTCAATAGAAGAAATAGATTTCAGGCCGGGATGTGAAAAATAGCTTTCAAGGTGCCCTGTTACTGTTATTTTACTGCCCTGTAAAGAAGAGTTGCTTTGTAGACCATAGGATGCACGAAACTCCTCAGTAATTTGAACAAATAGCATTTTTGAGAGGTCAGTTTCTTCTCGAGAATCAGCTATAGCCAGCGCATAGTCATTCGGGAACTCCTTTCTTACTACTGTGCTATTGGAGATTGGCTGCCCAATAATGTACCCCTTGATGGTAACTTCTTTTCCTTCTCCTTCAGCAAAAGATTCTTCCACAGTGATTGAAGAATCTTGAGTGTTCTTTATCAATGGTGCATCGATTGAACTGCAGCCTGCGAGTACAACAAACAAGAGGAACGTTAGAAATATAATCTTTAGTTTAATTGCCATTTTCTCTCTCCTCATTCTATCGTTAAAAATTCATGTTTCTCATATATAACTGTAATTCCAGTTTACTACAAGATCCACTTAATCGTAATCCGTCTGAAAGCATGGTAGGTGAGGTTATAAAAGTTGAAAGTGCAGGGTGTATGTACTTTAACTCTGAGAAAACTCCTACCAGCCACCCACTTCTGTACGATAAACATTAAAGAGCAGCCGAATTTTAATACCCGGCTGCTCTTAAACAATTTATTGATGAAAATTTTTCTAACAAACATTGATGTATATCTTCTTTCAATTATTTGCAGGTTTTTGGGCTGTGACTATTTTTACATATAAAGTCTTCGACAGCCTCTTTCACTATTTCTTCAAGCATAAGCTATTATTGTATTCTTTATCAGTCGGAAGCTGTTTCAGGATGTATTTATTTACATACTCAAGTTCTAGTTATGTTTGTATTTGGCACTCTTACCTTCTAGGTCATCGTTCTATGGAAAATTCAATAAATTCCTCGGAAAGATTGTCTCCTGTATTTTTGCTGAATTTATCCAAAGCGCTTGAAAGTTCAAAAAACCATTCCTTATCTTTTGTTTCCAGCGCTATATCAATTAAATATTGAAGCTGCGGCTCTGTTAGTGATTTTGATGTCTGCATTTTCTCCATAAGACTATCATCCATATTGAGAGTGTAACCAACCAAGTCTTTATCATCACTGTCTATCACTCTTATTTTAAATAATGGATCAATAGGATCAATCGCTTCCATATATCCTTGTATCAAGGCCCCATTCTTAGCAAAACCTCTAACCCAGTCACCTACGTTCACTTTATTTCTCTTCATGTTATTCATTCATCTACACCGCCTTTAATTTTTAAATCTTCATATCATCATTTATTTTATTATCTTAATTGCTAATTATCCTTTTATGAGGGAAGTCAAACATTCAACGCTATTAAAGAATGACAAAATAAAAAAGATTGCCAGTAAGAGTCAGCATCCTCGTCACACAGAGATAAACAGTTATAAAGTTTTCAGTAAGAGACTCTGTTCTTCTTAATCAATGAATTGTTTACAAACTCTTTTTGTGCTTAACCGTTATTAATCATTCTATATTCAGGCTTGTTTCAATATTTTCGGAGTTGAGAGACAAATTTTCAGAAGTAAAAAGATTTTCTTTGTAACTCGGGTCATTTTTGTATATGATGGATTGGTGTCGGATTTTAATAGAACCACTTGAAAGGGTTTAATATGGATAACAATTCAACCAAAAATAATCAACTGCTGGGTATAGTATATAACCGCAATTTTAACAGCTTTATTACTTTTCTCATTATCTGTAATGCCATTATTGTCGGACTGGAAACTTATCCTTCTATATACGAGCCAAACCGGACGGCATTTATGATAGTCGATTATGTCATTCTGATAATTTTCGGTGTGGAGATCGTATTAAAACTAGCTGCCGAAAGAATGAAATTCTTCAATAACGGCTGGAATGTGTTTGACTTTATTATCGTAACTGGAAGTTTAATACTTTATAATACTAGTTTCGTCAGTGTCCTTCGAATCTTCAGGGTGTTGAGGGTTTTGCGGACAATCTCCGCACTTCCGTCTCTTCGGAGAATTGTCACGGCTCTTTTCATGGCCATACCAGCAATAGGCAGTGTCACTTTGCTGATGACGATTATTTTTTATGTTTATGCGGTAATTGGCACCGCCTTTTATGCTAATATTGCTCCTGAATACTTTGGAGATCTTCAATTATCCTTCTTGACTTTGTTTCAAGTATTTACGCTCGAATCTTGGGCAAGCGGCGTCTTCAGGCCCATTTTTATTGAGGCAGGATGGTCATGGTTATATTTTGTATCGTTTATTGTAATCGCTACTTTTATCATGATTAACTTAATAGTGGGGGAAATTGTTAATAATGCTCAAAAGCTATCAGAGGAAATGGAAAAGGAAACACAGGAGATTAAGGAAGATACAATAGAAATCCAGGAATTAAAGATCGAGGTAAGAGAGTTAAAAGAGCTTCTCAGAAATTATATTAATGACAATAAAAGAACCAACTAAAAACTTCCATGTAAATGGAAGTTCAGGCTGTCGAAAAAGTCTCGACAGCCTTTTCATTTATCTAATTACTTTAGTCATTCACCGCGTTAAAATGTTAAAATAAACATATAAAATAAAGGTGGGTGTTAACGTGTTTAATACGAGAAAAGACATGCAAAATGAAGTTGAGTTTATCTCAATTGAAGATTTAGTTCCCCAAGATCACCTTCTAAGAAAAATTGATCAATACATAGATTTCTCCTTTATCCTAGAAAAAGTTCGCCCTTACTATTGTGAAGACAACGGCCGTCCTTCTTTAGATCCCCTCGTTTTATTCAAAATGATGTTTATAGGTTACTTGTATGGTATTCGTTCTGAACGTCAACTTGAAAAAGAAATTCAAATGAATATAGCTTATCGTTGGTTTTTAGGACTCCGTCTCGCTGACTCCGTTCCCCATCACTCAACCATCAGTTGGAATCGTCATCATCGGTTTCACGGAACAGATATCTTTCAAGAAATATTTGATGAAATGGTTCTTCTTGCCATCAATCATAAAATGGTCGGTGGAAGGGTACTGTTTACGGATTCTACCCACTTAAAGGCTAATGCCAATAAACACAAATTCACCAAGGAAATCGTTGAAGTAGAAACACGGGAATACGTTGAAGATTTAAACAAAGCCATTGAAGAAGACAGGAAGAATAACGGAAAAAAGAACTGAAAAATAGAGAGGAGGTGAAAGAGACAAAAGAAATAAGAAAAAGCAGTACAGACCCAGAGAGTGGGTTTATGTCGCGGGATCAGAAACAAGAAATGTTTTGTTATCTAGATCATCGGACAACTGATATGAAATTCAACATTATTACGGATGCCTTTGTCACTCCTGGCAATGTTCATGATTCGGTCCCTTATCTTCAACGACTTGACAGGCAGATTGAGAGATTCAAATTAGAAGTAGAAGCTGTCGCATTAGACTCAGGATATCTCACAAATCCAATTTGTAAGGGGTTAGCTGATCGGAACATTTTTGGAGTAATAGCTCATCGAAGATATCATCCTACAAAGGGTCTCTTTCCAAAATGGAAGTTTATATATGATGCAGAAGAAAACCATTATACATGTCCAAACGGTCAAATTTTGCCCTACCGTACGACAACCCGTGAAGGCTATAGAGAATACAAATCTGATCCTAAACAATGTGCACATTGTCCTCTTTTACAAGATTGTACTCGTTCTAAAAACCATCAAAAGGTAGTAACACGCCATGTTTGGGAAGAACACAAAGAACAAGTACGACTGAACCGGCTATCCAAGTCGGGGAAAATGCTTTATAAATTCAGAAAAGAAAAAGTTGAGCGAAGCTTTGCAGATTCAAAACAGCTGCATGGGCTTCGCTATTGCCGGTTGAGGGGAATACAAAACGCAAGCGAGCAGGTGCTACTCACCGCAGCTTGTCAGAACATGAAAAAGATTGCCACACACCTAGCCAAGATGAGCTAGGTGTGTGGGAGCCTGTTTTCACTTAAAAATAATGTTCATTTCACCATTATAAAAAGACACAAAAAAAGCTTGTAGAGAAAAAACACGGGGTTTCTCTACAAGCTGAACTTCCATGTAAATGGAAGTTTTTTCTTATTCAACCTTATTCTTCAACCATCAGCGCAATTGAAAACACAACGGATGTGAGAAACCCAATTACAAATGCATACCCTCCGTAAAGATGTTCAGAAAAAAACAAAGCTATTACTCCACATAAGATTATGACTGCGCAGCATACCATGATTACCTTTGGTTTAATACTTTCTTGTTTCATAGCACTCTCCTTTAAACTTCTTCATCTTGAAGATTTTGAAGTTTTTATGGTGATGCTCTTACTGGAGAAACTAAATGAATGGTGGATTTTTTATTATAAGGCTTGATAATGATCGGTCTCAGGCTTCCGCCAAAATTAAGTGATACTAGTTCTTCTTGGATGGCTTTTAAAGCATCCGCGAAGAATTTCCCGTCAAAGGCTATCTGCAAATTTCTAACTCCTGAAACTTCCACTGGATGCAGCCTTTCACTAATTTGTCCAACTTCTGATGCACTTGACGTCAATCTCATCTTACCTTCGTCATCCAAAGACAAGGTCACGTTGTTATGTTTCCATTGAGAGGCAAGCAGATTAGCTCTTTCTACCCCCTCGAGAAGCCCACTCCTCGAAACAATCACCTCTGTAACGACTTGATCAGGTATAATTTTACTGATATCCGGATAAGTTCCCGATATCAGACGAGAGTGCACAAGTAAATTTTCTGATTGAAACGTGATCATATTTTCACTCTGATAAACCTCAATAAAGTCGTGCTTATCAATAGCGTTACCTAATTCAGTCAATGCCTTTATAGGCAAGATGAAAGACCCGGTCATATTTGATTTTAGAGAAGCTGTCCTTAGAGCTAAACGTTGAGAGTTAGTTGCAATCATAGTCAAATCCTCTTCTGTAAAAATCCAGTTCACGCCAGTCAATACTGCACGCCCCTCTGACTTAGCAGCTGCGAATTGAGTTTCTTTTATCATTTCAATCAGCAGGCTGGCCTTAACTTTCGCTCCTTTCCCTGCTGTTATAGAAGGAGATGCTGGATAGTCCTCTTCGTTCAGCCCGCTTATGGTTGTTTCGATGTCCCCTGATATAACTTGCACATGCTTGTTGACTTTTTTTATTGTGATAAGGCTTTTAGTCGGCATTTTCTTGATAAGCTCATGAAAATATTTTACGGGTACTACAAGTGTTCCTGCTTCTACTATTTCTTCTAGATCTCTGTCATCTAATTCAATTGTTTTGATAATACTGATGTCAGAATCCATTCCCGTCAGAACAAGACTTTCCTTAAATGCTTCTATTTTGACTCCACTCAAGACAGGAACGGAAGGGTTTCCTGATATTACCCTTCCGACAATGCTCAAGGCTTTTTTTAATTTTTCTCCCTTTATTACAAATTCCATAATGATCTCCCTTTTAAAAGTTCTTTCTCTATAATAACATATGTAATATTCTGAATTTCCGTTTTGTAAAACCAAATTATTACCGTGCGAATTTCTTCTTCTCTGCCAAAACTGATACTATTATCTCGACATGTCATTTCTTATGTTAGTGTACACGTTTCTCTTCAAACTAGTAACCTGCCTACAACTAGTACTTCAAGCTGGCAGTATCGATACCTGCCTTCAAAAGCTTTTCTTCTGCCTCTGCTTGAATTAAGTCTTTCAGAATTTCAAGCTCATGATTAAACTCAACATGCCTGCCCAAATTGAAACACATTTCGTGTTCAATAGTGAGCCAGGTCGAGAGATCACTTTCATTATGCTGAATTTGTGCCTCCAATTTATCAAGAGCATTTGCTATTTTTGCCTCAACTGAAGTCTTCTCTTCGAATTCCATCCACAATTGATAAAATTCCTTTCCTGTTTCTCCACCAAGAGTATCTCTTATTTTTTCAATGGCTTTGATTTCATTACGTTCTTTTAAGATCCGTATTTTTTCACTTTTTAAAGTATCGAATGCAGGAATATCACCAGCATCTGCCTCGACCAAGTCATGGATGATAATCATTTTTAACAGTTTTTCCATATTGGCTTCAACAGAGAGTTTTGGTGTGATCAATACAGCCATAAGCGACACTCTCCAAGTGTGTTCAGCAACGCTTTCTCTTCGTCCATTTGATAACCAGCTGTGGCGAAGCTCATATTTAAGTTTTTCGCCCAGCTTAATTATTTCCATTATTTTGGTGAATTCAGTTTTCATTTTATACCTCCAGAGTAACTAAAGCGCATCCTCCTCACAGGATGCGCTTTATCATTATTGATCCTTATTATTTTCTTCAGCGGGCTCAGGCTCTCTTTCATCCTCAACCTTAGGAGCAGCTGCGACTGCCGTACCGCCATAGCTGGATGAATGGTTGGGAATAGAATTGGAGTTCGATCTGGATGCATAAGACTTAAGCAAATCCCCAATATCTATGCCTGTCATTTCTTTCAGTGGTTCCTGCATATCCACCATCGTTTTTGTAATACTTCTTCCGAAAGAAGGTATTCCATTTCCATTGCCGGAGTCAATGATTTTGACAGATTCGATGTTATTCAGAGGCTGAGCGATTTTCTCTGCAAATAATGGAAGCATTTCGATCAGTTTCTCGGTAATAATGACATCTCCATGCTTTTCCATTGCTTCAGCAAGCAATTTACGAGCTTCTGCTTCGGCTTTACCGCGTTCACGGATAACATCTGCTTCGGCAGAACCTTCTTCACGACGTATCTTGGCTTTAGCTTCTCCGTCAATCTCGGCTCTGCGTGCATCCGCTTCTGCTTTTCTAGTGGTTTCATAGTATTCGGCATCTGCCTTCGTCTTACGGACCTTGCTCTCTTCTTCTTCAAGTTTAACAGCTCGTTCACGCTCAAGGAATTTCAAGGTTAATTCCTCTTCTTTAACCTCTTTTGATAACTTTGCTTTCTCAAGTTCATATGATTGTTCAGATTTCGCACGTGCTCTTTCTGTTTCTTCCTTGAAAGAAGCGTCTTTAATATCTTTCTCTTTTTTGCTTTCAGCAATGGATATTTGGCGCTTGTATTCTTCTTCTTTGGCTTGCTGATCTGTTTGCGCTCTGTGAATTCTTGTTTCACGGTCATTTTCAGCTTCAGCAATTTCAGCCAGCTTACGGACTTCTGCTATACGAGGGCGTCCTAGATTTTCTAAGTATCCATTCTCTTCATCAGCATCCCTTAAGTCCGTCAGCCCCAGGGAAGTGATTTTGAATCCCATCAAGTCCAATTGTTTCTGAGCAATTTCAGCAACATCTGCATTAAATTTTTCTCGATCGCTGTTAATATCCTCGACCGTCATTTTCGAAAGAATTGCTCTTAAGTTACTTCCAAGTACTTCTATGATCTCAGATTCAATTTCATCTTGATCTTTCCCAAGGAACTGCTCTGCATAATTGGCTATGCCATTCAGAGAGTCTGCTACCTTAACCATTGCCACCGCATCAGCAACGATAGGTACTCCACCGTTAGTGTATACCCTGGGTGTGGCAAGCTTTAGTTGAAAAGAAGTCAGATTTACTGGCGTTGAAGTCTGAAACCTTCTTAAACGGTAACCTCCACCGCGAATAATCTTCATGGATCTTCCTTCATCATCTGTGAAAATATTGGTTTCTTTTTCCGGATCACCTAATCTGGGACCCGTAATAATCAAAGCTTGATTGGACCTTGCTGTACGGTAGCGGAATCTCACCCAAAAGAAATAGGCAACTCCGACAATAGCTGCAACCACAAGAACAGGTATCAAAATCATGAGCGCACCGAATAATTCCATTATTATCCCCCTTTTCATATCTTCCCCTCTGCTATTTTTTCTAGAGGGTATAGTAATTTTACGAGGCTGAAGACAAAAAAGTTTCAATTTTTTAAGAAAAATTAATACTTTTCTTTATGATTGCTTTAAAGATGGAGGTAAGTGTTGAAGTGAAAGTTCTATCAACCTTCATCACAATCGAATTTATAGTAGATACTCCTAGATCGGCAAAAAAGGAAATGGTTCTAAGGATAATTTAATAATAAACTGCAAAAAAGCCAGCAGGCATGCCTGCTGGCTCGAAGTTCAATCAGTAATTTTATAATTATGCTTTGTTAACGTTAGCAGCTTGAGGTCCGCGTTGACCTTGCTCGATGTCAAATGTTACTGCTTGACCTTCGTCAAGAGATTTGAAGCCTTCGCCTTGAATAGCTGAGAAATGTACGAATACGTCTTCTCCACCTTCAACTTCGATGAATCCGAATCCTTTTTCTGCGTTGAACCATTTTACTGTACCTTTTTCCATGTTTGTTGCCTCCTAGTGCGTTTCACACATTATTAATACTATCCTTGCTCTCATTGGTATCTAGAACTAAAGATTTTATTCTCTTTCTTTCTTACATACCGAACAAAAATAATTCCTCTTTATCATAACAGGTTTCCGGAAAATATGAAAGGGAAACACTACTTTATTTTTAAAAACTTATTTAATCCTCTCTATTACATACTTCAAACCTGCATGGGCGTTTCTGAAAATGCGAAGCTTCCCTGACAAATCACCTGCTGCTAATGCAAATTCTGAAGTGATGCCAGCAATCACACACTGAGAACCAATAAGATTTAAACAATCACATAACTTTTGTATATGAAACTTAATATTCATGTCCATTTCGTAAATTCCGCTCAAATCCACCAGGACATATTCGATTTTATTGACCGTGCATTCGTATAGTACAGAAGATATCATGCTTTCTGCACGATCATTGTCAAAGTGACCGATTAGCGGTAGTGCAATAGTCTTGTCCCATACTTTAATAATAGGTACAGACAAAGATTTGATCAGTTTTTCTCTTTCTTGTTCCTCTATAGCTTGAGTCGTAACGTCCATAAGCATGACAACATAACCGTCAATGTTATCTCTCTCGTTTTTTATGGGAGTGATAACGATATCAGCAGCAAATTTATCTCGAATTGATATTCTTGCTCTGTGTACTTCTGTCAGTTCACCCATTATTTTTTCTTGGCGAGAGGGCGTATGGTGAAATGCACTCATATTCAATCCTATCATGTCCTCTGCAGTTACAAAGTTATACAGCGGTGCAAGGTCAGTCATCAATTTGGCGGCATGACTGTTCATCCAGGTAACGTTATATTCAACGTCTGCAATGATAATGTTTTCTCCGATACTATTTAATGCGTTTAATAGAGAAATCTTCTCAGGCAATACTCCGATTGGCTTCATCTTTCTTCACCCTTACTCACAGAATATCCCTATTATACTATACATTAAGCACATCTCACCAATAGCTGAGTTTAATGTTTTTGCTTTACCATGAAGTAAACTCTCTTTCTTCTCTCTAACCTATTAACGCCTTTATGCCCTGATACCCAAAATAAGCTCCAAATCCAATTAAAGATGAGCCGGATAAGACCGAAATACTTGTAAGGACATTAGAATTAAAATACTTTTTTAAAGAAGTAGTCAGCAAAGCGACAAATACATCCCAAATGGTCAGTCCCAAGAAGATCATACAGCTATACAACAAAAGGTCCGCTGTTCCATTTTCAGACGCTGTTTTTGCCAAAATAGATCCGTAAATACCCAGCCAGAAAAGGATTGAAAGCGGACTTGATATTGACATAATGAAACCCGTTAAAAAACACTTACCCAAAGAATCTCTATTTCTAAGACTTTCAATAGAAATTGACTTCATGCTCATCATACTTTCCAAACCTGAATAAATCAGGACAAATCCGCCGAATAACCAAAGAAATATTTGAACTGCGGGGATATCTAGAAACTGAACCATGCCCAAATAGACTAAAAACATGAATATAGCATCAGCTGCCATTGAGCCGGCTCCGACTATCCATGCATGCCAAAATCCATTTTTCAACCCTTTATCCAATCGTGCTGAATTCACCGGTCCTATGGGTGCCGCAAGGGTCAAACCTAAGAGGACATAGCTAAAAAGAATGCTGATACTCAAATTTTCTCTCCACCTTTTTCAAAAACAGCTTGTACATTTTATGAAAGTCAGAAGAGAATTAGAATAACAAAACTATGTTACATTGATTATTCTCATTAAAATTCCCACTAATTGATGAAGTTAATATATTATGAATGAAATCATTAATTGCGAAGTCCTTAATAGAAAGGAGAGTGAAAATATTTTCACTCAAAAAACCCTTTTGCACTCTGCAAAAGGGTTTTACTATGTCATACACTTCACAACAACAAGCAAACTTCTGTCCACTGCTGTGATATATTCTTCTTTTTCTTCTAATCTCCTGAACAGCATACCTTTTTCAAGAGAAAATGGTTACTCTATAAACCTTAGCAAATCTCCATAAATGATGTCATCTGAAAGCTCTAATTCCTGACGTACATTATTCTGGTAAGTTGCACATTTAGCTGGCTGAGTTTCTTCACTACTGGCTTCGTAACAGACTCCGTCATTAAATATCAGATCCTTTGATACAAAACTACCGTCACGAAAAATTACAGGGTGGTCCTCTCTGCGGGTGAATAACACATGGCCGAATGATAGTTTATTTTCTGTCCTGATTCCCAGTAAGTGAAGTATAGTTGGCCGAATATCAATTTGACCGCCAATCTTATTGATCACTTTTCCTTCCTGTCCAGGAATATGAATAATCAAGGGAATCTGCTGCAATAAAACATGGTTTACTGGGGATGTCTCTCTTCCCAGAATCTCATAAATACCCTCTTCATACTTTTCAGATATTCCATAGTGATCACCATAAAGGACGAACATTGTATTATCATAGAGTCCTGCATCTTTCATAGACTCGAAAAAATCCTTTATTGCTTCGTCCTGATAACGAACAGTTGTAACGTAACGATTTACTACGCCTACTTCTGTATCAGCTTCTTTAATGTATTTGTCTTCTTCCTCCAGAAGGTAAGGAAAATGATTCGTCAATGTAATCAACCTTGAATAAAATGGCTGAGGAAGCTTCTCCAACTTCTTAACTGTCTGGTCGAAGAACTCTTTATCTTTAATGCCATAATTTACTGAATTCTCTTCTGTAACCTTGTAATCACGTTCTGAATAAAATCGGTCATAGCCTAATGAAACATTCATATTTTCACGGTTCCAGAAGGTTCTTTCATTTCCATGAAAAACAGAAGTATAATAGTTCTTTTCTTTAAGGATGTGTGGCAGGCTGTAATAGGTATTCTCTGGTTTTTGTACAAATACCGAACCACTGGCCAGTGGATAAAGTCCTGTATCAATCATAAATTCAGAGTCTGAGGTCTTCCCTTGAGCTGTCTGATCATAAATATCACTAAAATAGAAACTGTTTTCGATCAGATCGTTTAAAAATGGTGTGATTTCTTCTCCATTTATCTTCTGGTTAATCACGAAGTTTTGGGTGGATTCCATGCTGATCAGCACAACATTCTTGCCGCGCGCAGCTCCAAACAACCCGGTTTCAGCAGGCTCCTTATTCTTCATATACTCTGCTGTTGGCTCAGCATCCGCTTTAGAGGCAAGCGTCCGATTAAAAGGTATTACCGCCCCTGAAGCAAAATCATAAAGATGATAATTATAAAGACCAATCGATTTCACCAAGGCATCACGGTCATATGAAGCAGCGAAAAGGTAAGGAGAGCGTAACAGCCCGATAGTGATTGTGAGCAGAACCAGTATGGCACCGGCTGCCCCATACCATTGTTTATGTATGCGATAGAATGTTTCATCTCTTGTTCTTTTTTTAAGGATCCACGGAAGTAAAATTAAGTCGATGAACAACAGTAGATCCCAAGGGCTCATTAATTCAAGAGTGCTGGGTCCAAGCCCCCCTACATTTGCGAACTGAAAAAGGATAGGCAGGGTGACAAAATCCGTATAGAACCTATAATACAGTAAATCTCCGTATAATAAAGCATTGGCCGCCACCCACGCCGTCCAAAAAAGAACAGGCTTGAACGATTTTGTGAAAAGGAAACTAATACCAAATAATATAAGCAAAGACCCGATAGGACTCATTAAAATAATTGGTATTTCCAACAAGGAATTGATTTTTAAATCAAAACCTAAAAATAGTACAGATATGGTTTTAATCCAAATGACTGTAACAGCTAAAATGACTAGTTTAATTGAAGAAATTTTGTTGAGTCTCATAGAACTGCAGCTAAACTATTTTTATGTTTTTGGTATTCAGCAATAAACTGTTCCATAGCCAGCATAACTTCACGGGATTGATGTTGGCCCATAAATGCAAGCTGCACCCAATTTCTTTCCAGTAAGTAGTCACTTTCATAGCTGATAAGAATACGATTCTTTTTTAGGTTATCACCAAAATCTCGAGAGGAAATTATCCTTGGCAGAGGAATTGTTATGATTCCAGGTGAATAGGACTCGTCACCCATGCAAGCGATATCAGCATTCTTTAAGATATCCCTCACCTGATTGTTTAGCACTGCCTTGCGTTGAGTATCCAATCTACCCAATGCTGCATGTAGAGCAGCGATCAGATTGGATGAATGGGTAAAGGGAACGCTTTCGTATTGCTGGTACATTCCAAGGTCTAAATAACGTGGAAGAGACTTATCCTCCTCTACTTTATTTTGATGGAAGACAATTGCCAGGCCTGGGTAGGATCCAAGTGCTTTTCCACTGACAGTTGTTGCCATGAAAGTCCCTCTCAAGTTCAACTCTGTGACGCCAGCTGAACTGCAAGCATCGACGCATAAATGCACCCCATACTTCTTGCAAATCACCTTTATCCCTTCCAAGTCAAACAAATAGCCGGTAGAAGTTTCACAGTGTACCATCCATAACCAGCAGATATCTTGGTGACAGGCCAAGAACTCATCTACTTCCTCTAATAAGATCTCCTCATTCCATTTCTTTTGCATAACATCGTAATGCAGGCCCATTCTTTCGGCATGATCAACGAGCCGCAAACCAAACTCTCCATTAGCCAAAATCAGTCCCTTGCCGCCCAGTCGCTGCAATTGTGCAGCAACAAGATCATTAGACAAGGTACCGGTACCTACAAGCACTTGAACGAAAGGAGCTCCGGTTATTTCTCCCAGCTTTTTTTTCACAGTACTGATCTGTTCTATGAACTCCTGAGATCTATGGGAGACTGCTTTCTTGGAAAAAGCCATTTCTACTTCTTTGTTTACCGGCACAGGACCTGGCAGGAAATTCATTGGTTCCTGTAGGGTAATTTTCTTTACCATTAACCTGTTGAAAGCCTTACTTGCTTTGGTAAACCTTTCTTTCGTGATATACATAGGCTGGAAACGGGCTTCACTTTCCCCAACCAACGGTCCAAAAGTCTCAAAACCTATCCGCTTATATAATTTCAGCTGCCTTACGGTGCCGGATATTAGTGTTATATTGTAGCCATTCTTCAAACAATGAGATAACGCTTTGTCTACCAATTTATAAAAAACAATAGTGCTCCGGTACTCTTTTCGTACAGAGAGTAAACGAATTTCGCAGAGATTACCTCCTTCTGGCAGATAGGAATCTAAGTCGGAAATTTTTTGATCTAAAGAGAAAGGCCGATTCCCCCGGACGGCTACCATTCCAACCAGCCCATTTCCTTTTTTAGCTATAATGTAGGTATTTTCATTGTGAAAACGATCAATGAGCATCTTATCTTCATTTCTTGAATGCTGGGGAATTTCTTCTGAAAATGTTTCATAGTTCATTCTATGAATCTGGTTAAACTCTTCTCTCTCATTTGCTATCTTATAGTGAAGAGAATCTGTTTTCATTTCTCAAACCTCCTAATGTTACCGGTTATGAAGTTGTGGCGGCGGTGATTTTATATGTACAAGCAAAACTATACCAAACATGATTACTAATACTGACCAATATTCTGTGGGGTTATTAGAAAAATAAGCTGTGATTGGAATTGACAGCATGGAAAGAAAACCTGTTTTTTTGTAATCCTTTAGCAATAAATAAACAGTTCCCATGACTGCTCCGCATACGAGTATGCTTATAGGGACAAGAAAAAGGGAGCTTGCAAGAAAGACCACAACACCTTTTCCTCCTCTGAAATCAAGCTGAAGAGGAAAGATATGGCCAATAAGCAGGAAAAGCGCACTCAGTGCCATAGACAGAGAATCGCCTTCTGTAATTCCATAAACAATGGCTAATGTAATTAATACTTTGGCCGTATCCATGATTACAGTCAGAGTGAACCCCTGCTTTCCGAGAATCCTCCCTGCATTTGTAGCTCCGGCATTTCCACTTCCATACTGGCGGATATCGTCTTTTAAATAATACCCGATTAAATAGTAAGCTCCATTTAAGCAGCCAAAACCATAGGAAAGGAGACAGACTGCTATTAGTAAATATGCATTCATTATGCTTTCACTCTCAATTTTAGAATATATCTTAGTAAAAAACTCCAATATTATAACGAATCAAACGAGTAAAAAGTTTCAAAAAATCTTAATTATGTAAAAAAATTCAATATAATTGCCGAAAGACCTCTTTATCTTTTCAAGATTTTAACCTGATATGTTGAGTTTTGACTCTGCTACTCTAATATAATTCGGTTTTAGAGAATATATTTATATGAGCTTACTTATAGAAAAGAGGTGAGGAAATGGATTTCAATATTAATCAATCTGAACATTCTAACTTTTGCGCACAGACTACTGACCCTGCTCCCTTATTTTCAGCAGAAGCATTTTTCAATTCTGATAAATCGATAAGAACTATTTCTTTGAAACAACTCAGAGGCAAATGGGTTATTCTGTTTTTTTATGGAAGTGACTTTACATTTGTGTGACCTACAGAACTAGCAGCGGTCGCTGCTATTTACCCTGATTTTCAATCTCTAAACGCTGAAATTCTCGCCATTAGTACAGACAGTGTTTATGCCCATAAAGTATTTACAGAAGTTTCACCTGCCCTTTCAAAAGTTATGTATCCTCTGGTTAGTGACAGAAATCAAGAAATATCAAGAGCCTATCAAGTTTTGAATAAAAAAACTGGTGCGGCCCATAGAGCAACTATCATTGTCGATCCTGATGGAATTATTGTTTCGAAGCTGGTCAATCCATTGGAGGTAGGCAGGAATGTCTATGAAATTCTTCGGCTTCTTCAAGGAATACAGTATGGACGTGAAACAGGGGAGGGTGTACCTGCCAATTGGATTCCGGGACATCCGGGCATTTCTAGAGATTCAAAGGCAATAGGCCGGATCTAAGGTGAGCAAGTATAGAACAATTTTTTAGTTGAGGCACTAGCTTTTTTATAAGACTGAAAAGTTTTTTTACAGCAATTGTTGTTTTAAAACTAAAAACGATTTATTTATCATTATCCAGAATCAATTTAAAAAAGCCAACAGAATCACTAATCTGTTGGCTCCCTTTACTTCATGTTCTTTTAGGAACGGACGCTGTCTTTATCTTTTTTGATTTGTTTACTTCGCAGCTGCCCGCAGGCTGCATCGATGTCTGTACCGTGTTCAGTACGGACGCCGCAGTTAATTCCCTGATTTAAGAGTGTGCCGTAAAACTCCACGATTGCTTCCTTTGTACTTCTCTGATATTGGCCGTGTTCATCAACAGGATTATATGGAATCAGGTTCACATAAGAAAGATGTTTTTTGCTTTTCAGAAGCTTTGCAAGCTGCAAGGCTTCTTCTTTATGGTCATTTACATCCTTTAACAAGATGTATTCAAATGTAATCCTTCGATTTGTCTTTTCTAAATAATAATCAATAGCCGGCATCAATTTTTCAAGCGGATAGGCTTTATTGATTTTCATGATTCTTGATCTGAGTTCATTATTTGGAGCATGTAATGATACAGCCAAATTTACTTGGATGTTTTCATCTGCCCAGTCATATATTCTGTTTGCCAGGCCGCTCGTTGATACGGTAATGTGTCTGGCACCGATTGATAATCCTTTTTGATCATTCACAACACGAATGAAATCCATCAGATTTTCGTAATTATCAAATGGTTCGCCAATACCCATTACAACGATATGACTAACTCTTTCGTCATTTCCTTTAGCATCCAAGTGATGCTGAACATTCATGATCTGTTCTACGATTTCTCCGCTGGAAAGATCTCTATTTTTCTTCAGCAGACCACTCGCACAGAAAGAACAACCTATATTACAGCCAACCTGAGTCGTGACACAAACGGAATATCCATAATTGAATTTCATTAAAACCGTCTCAATAAGATTGCCGTCCTGCAGTTTGAAAAGAAACTTGATTGTTCCATCTTTGGACTCCTGCTTAATTTCCTGCTCCAGCGTGCTGATATGAAAATTTTCTTCTAGTAATGCAATAAGATTGCCTCCGATATTCTTCATATCAGAAAAACTGCTTACACGCTTTTTATATAGCCAGTCCCAAACTTGAGAAGCACGGAATTTTTTTTCGCCCTTTTCAACAATCCAAGATGTCAGCTGATCTATTGTTAAACCATATATTGAATTTTTTCCCATTGTAAACCCTCATTTCGAATACTTGCCTTTTTCTACTTTTCTATACTACTTAAAGTATGCCAATGTCGCAACCCATTTATAATGAAAAGCAAAATATTATTCCCGTTACCAAGAGTAGATCTCTGCCAAGTAAGACTCTGAGGTTTTTTACAGACTCTTTTCGTAAGGTTTTCCCAAAGAGTTGTGGTTGCTAAAAAAGTAATGAATTTCGCTCCAACCACATATATGATTCTGTAAAAGGATGTGGGTACAGCTTTCTAAGATGACAAACTTTAAGAAAAAATCTTTTTGTTGCAATGATCTTTTACTTCAAGACTTGTGTTTATAGTGAAAATTATGAAACCTTTTCTCCATGCGGTACGTATATCATACAAAGAAACTGACATACATTTATGCTTTTTATCTTTAATATTTCGCTGTCCATGGTTAAAGATTTATTATTTGCTGCAAATGAAAGAGAAGATAATTTCCTCTTTCAAAATATGATGAAGAACCAGAACCTTAAACAAAGCAGCTCTTTAAATTTCGGGACGTGAACAACCAAGAAATGTTTTCAGTACGCTCGAATATTAAAATCCCTGCCTCCGCTTCTTGAATTCCGTCTTAGGACCGAGTTAATAATCTATCAATTCAGATTAAACTTTTATATAATAGATGAAACAATATTACTTTTAAAGTTAGGAGGGGTATTATGACTGGCACTATTGCTGTTGTCATGATTTTTTCCATCCCGATTATCGCCATTGTAACTGACCATTTTCAGAAAAGCTATAAGTACAAGCAGTCCATCCTAAAAGATGAACTTAAACTGGAAAAGCTTAAGCAAGAGAACTTTGTCATGGAAACTGAAATGATGAAATTGGAATTGGAACGTATGAAGCTTGACAGGCCAAATCAAGACAAGACTGAGATACTTTAATATAAGGGTCCTGTAAACCAGGACCTTATTTCTTTGTTCCTTATATACTTTCTTATTACTACTCTCTCCTCTTAAACGTCCTTTTTAGACAGTTTCCTACCTCTAACAAACTCTTAATCCCAAAACAAGTATCTTCTCCCTGTTATTCAAACTGTGGTGACGAATAAAATTCTCTTTTTACAAGTCATTCTATTTGTAAGAATATTTATATTTATGTACTATTAACTAGAAATCTAACTACATAAAGACTAAAGAGGTATAGGTATGAATGAATTACAGTTGCTATCAGAAGAATTGATTGAAAACAAATATAACATAGCCAGAGAAATAACTGATATTAAGTCCTATCAAGAGTTTAAGCTTGATCAAACTGTAATTAATGGACTGCTTGATGGAAGAGCTCATCTTATTCAGCTACTTGGACATTCTTTGCAGCAGAATAAACCTGAGTTTCTTATAGAAGACATCATCCAATGGGCGCAATCCGCAGGAAAAGCGGCAATCGAATTCAATGCACCGATGAAAAGCACTTTAAGTACATCCAAGTTATACAGAAAATACATCTGGAAGTATATACGGAAAATAGCAATAGAAAACAACTTATCTATTGAGACCGTTTTTGATGCAGCCTCAATAATCGATCCACTATTGGATGAAGCAGTTATGATCTTCGGATTGAGTTATGTACAACATCATGAAAACGTCTTAAAGAATACAAAAGAGGAGTTTCTCAGTATTTCTGCACCAGTCGTGAAAATCTTTGAAACTGTTGCGATATTGCCTCTGATTGGCGATATTGATGAAGAGCGTGCGGGCATTATTCTCGAAAAAACATTGAATCAAGCTGCAGAATACCGGCTTACACATTTGATTATTGACCTATCTGGCGTCACCTTGATGGATGATATGGTCTCGTCAGAAATCATCAAAATTGCTGAGTCTCTTAAATTACTGGGAATCAAAGTAATACTTACTGGAATCCTTCCAAATATGGCGCAGAAAATCATACAGCAAGGAATCCACCTTCCAGATATTGAGACCCTCGGCTCACTGGAAAAGGCTGTAAAGAAACTTCTTTAGATTCAAAGCAAGGGAAGCAATCTGTTTCCTTTGTTTTTTTATGTACTACTTTATACAAACCTCCTCGCAATCTAATATCTTTTTAAATGACAACCAGTAAACTATGAGATTCAATAGTTTATTTTCGATTTATTCAGTAAGATTTTGTTGGTGATTCATCCACTCTTCAACGAATTCTATAATACCTGCTAGTGAATTCTCTTCAAAAGGAGAGATGAGGCCGGCTGCCTTTATATGCTCCTTAAACGACCTGCTTCCTCCAGATTTACACATTTCAAGATAGCTATTCCATGCAGTCTCAGGGGCATGTAGAGCTTTTATCCATAACTGCACTGCGACGAAATGGGCTAAATCATAATCAATGAAGTAAAAAGGACTGAGAAAGATGTGGGCAATGCCATGAAAACCACCTCCATTATCTAGATACTTATTGTCATCATAATCCAATTCTGGCAAATAACTTTTCTCCAGTTCTCTCCATTTTTGTCTTCTTTCCTTCGGTGAAGCTTTCGGTTCTTGATATATATAATGTTCAAATTCATCCACAGCGTTTGCTAAAGGCATATACATAAAACCTTCTGCCATATGGGAGTATATATACTTTCTTGCATCCTCATGAAAGAACTTATCCATCCAGGGCCACGCAAACCGTTCCATCGAAAAAGAAAAAATTTCAGCAGAATCAACAGGTATTATATATTCGGGGCAATCCAGCTTCCTGCTCATATAAAATTGAAATGCATGCCCTGCTTCATGAGTAAAAACACGAACGTCATTTGCAATACCCGTAAAGTTTGCAAATATAAATGGCTTCTTTTCTCTTCCCAAGTAGGTTGCATATCCACCGCCTTGCTTTCCGGTTCTTGGATAGAGATCATGATAGCCTTCTCCTAATAGAGCATTAGAAAAGCTTTCGGTTTCAACTGAAAGTTCTTTAAATAAATTCTGCATCGATTCTAAAAACTGATTTGAACTGACTTTCAGTGATGGAGGGCCTTCTTCAAAAATTATTTTATCGTCATAATACTTTAATGTTTCAAGACCCAGAGTATGCTTTTGCCTTTCTCTCAAAGTGGTAACAAAGCCTACTCCGTAATTTCTGATTTGTTTTCGGTAAATCTCAAAATCCAAGGGTGTAATATCCGTGCGGTTCATCCGCTCATATCCAATTTCAATAAAGCTTTCCCTTCCTAATTTTTTAGAGATTGTATTCCGGACTTTAATTAAGCTATCTAAAATTCTGTCAAACTCTTCTTCATTGTTTTCAAAAAACTCTCCCCTGGTTTGCCATGCTGACCTCCTAATTTCCCTGTCTGAACTAGCCATATACTGTCCTAAAGCAGATAATGGCATCTTTTTTCCTTGATAATTCACCTCAGCAGTTCCAAGTAATTTACCGTACTCTTCCATCAGATTGATTTCAAGATCGAGCTCTTCCGTAATTTCTTCTCGGTAAGAATTTACTTTCACTTGAGCAAGTCTGAATAACTGTTTTCCCCATTTCTTTTCATGCTCCTCTTTGTGCGGTGAAATCAAGAGAGAACGATAATACTTGTTCACTAGTTCTAGATAAATGGGTTCATTAGCCATGAACTTCTGGTATGCTGCCGATGCTTGCAGGTTATGGTAATCTTGCACATGAATAAGAGTTGCAAGATTTTTTGCTGCTTCATATTCTAAACGAAGATTATTAATTTCTCTTAGTATCCTCTCTGAAGTTACTAACTCCTTAACTTGGTGAAATTCATTTAGAAGTTTTTCAAAGTCTGCCTGAAAAGAATCAAACTTAAATTCGCTTGCACTTCCCACATTCGGATTCATTAAAACACCTCTTTCTTCATTTACTTTAAATAGTAATTAAAATTACTTTTAAAAGCAAGTTAAATTTCCCGAAAATAAAATATAAATTTATTTAGTAATTAACCTTCCAAGGAACGCGTGAATATTAATTAGGATAACAGCACATTGATTCGAGGTTGATCCTTCTGTAGATAATCAAAAAGACCTATTTTACAAAGATATGAATTTAAATGGCTCTTTTTTAAGAAGATTGTAGCTTTTGAATTCTTTCTTCCCTTCCTTTCTTTTTACGTTGCGGAATTCCAGCTGAAGGCGTATGACCTCCTGCAGGACTATTCGTCCTCCAGTTTCAGCGCACAGCCCCGTGGTGTGGATTACAACAGCCACAATCTTTGTGAAAACAGCCTTTTTAAAACAAGACAATACTTCATGTACGCATAATTTCAACCAAAAGAAGAGGACGAAATCATTAACGATTTCGCCCTCTGTTTACTATGTATTATCTTTTATCTTAATTAACTAAGTCATGTTCTTTTTAAGCGTAAAATACTTTATGTATCTGCGCTCGCTTTTCATATAAAATCCTTTTATGAATGCAGCCAAGAAACAAAATCTATTCTTCATATCATTGTCGATTGGTGAGTTAGCCCTTCAAGATTCCTTGACACATTAGGATTGTAGAAGCCTACCTTTTGCCTCATCACTCAGCAAGGCAGCACCGTATCGGCCAAATGTCGAATGTTGTTTCCTTGAAGGTACTTCAGCAAATCGCTGCTGTTAAGAGGTTTACTATAATGATATCCTTGCGCATAACTGCATTGCTCTCTTAATAGAAAATGTTCCTGCTGCGGCAGCTCTACTCCTTCTGCAACAACTTCTATTCCAAGATTTTCGGCGATAGACATGATTGCTTTTACGATTGCATCATCTTTTCCGCTCTCATTCACACTTTTAATGAAAGAACGATCGATCTTAATGCTATGAATCGAAAAATCTTTTAAATAACTGAGTGAACTGTAACCTGTTCCAAAATCATCAATTGAAATGCTGATGCCCTTCTCCTTGAACTTTTCTAAAAGAGAAAGAGTGTGTTCGGTATTGACCATAGCCATTGATTCTGTTATCTCGATAGTGACAAGTGACGGCGATATACCTGAATCCTTAATAATATTCCAAAGCACTTCAAAGATATCTGTTTTTGAAAATTGTTTTAAAGACAGGTTGACAGAAATGGTATATTCCTGATTCAACAGCTCATTCCATGCATGAATCTGGGTACATGCCTCATTGACCACCCATTCACCAATGGAGACAATCATTCCGGTCTCCTCTGCAATATGTATGAATTCCCCTGGGCTCACCATCCCTTTTTCAGGGTGATTCCACCGTAGTAAAGCTTCAAAACCAACTACCTTTTTATCCTTCAGGGAAATTACCGGCTGGTAATATACTTCGAACTCATTATTTAAGAGAGCCTTGCTTAAATCGGACTGCAGAGTAACATCTCTGTTGAACTGCTCCTCTAGATTCTGGTTAAATATCGTATAAGAATTGCGACCATCGCCCTTGGTTTTATACATGCTGATATCTGCCTTGACCAACAGCTCTCCTGGTGTTTCTGCATTATCAGGATAGGAAGCGACACCTATTGAAGCCGTCACTGTTATTTGACGGCCATCGATGACAAGCGGCTCTGCTAAGTAATCCAATATACTACCACAAAATTCTTTTATAGATAATCCATCGATTTTCTGGTGATAAAAGATGACAAATTCATCCCCTCCGAGCCGTCCAGCCTGATCATGAGGCCCTAATTTACTTTTTATAAAGGAAGAGACTCTTATCAAGACTTCATCTCCAAAGAAATGCCCGTGAGTATCATTGATGTGTTTAAAATAATCCAAGTCCAGCAGTAAAAGATAAAAAGGTTGGTCCCTCTTCTCTGTCTTTTCAGAAAGAGCCTCCTGCATATAGGACCGATTATATAAGCCTGTAAGAGAATCATGATAGGCTATATAATTCAACTTTTCTCTTTCATCCATGTACTGTCTTTCTCCTTTTGCCGCTGTTATAACAAACAAAAGAATCGCACTTATATATTCAACATTAAATAAAGCGTAATCAACCGTCAGACTGAATGCCTCTATAACCGTAATAAAAGAACCAAATAAAGAATAACCGCAAATAAGAGAGATGATTCCTAAAGAAAGATTCCTGACTTTAACAGGCGAGTGCATCTGATCGAATCTGACCTGCTGCAGCACCCTTGTCAGCAAAAATAAAGTTACAACGGTATGAAGCACTGCGAAAAGAAGAGTGTTGTTCAATATGTATGTACTAAAACCAGTAAGTTCCAGGTAGAGGCTGCACTGAATAGCGACCAGAAATATCCCTGAAACAATACTGCTTAAGAAATAGCCTAGAGAGTTCCTATCCTGTGCAATGTTTTTCAGATTATAAAAAACAAGGCTGAATGCCAGAATTGTAAAGACAAACAGACTTATAAGCAAGATGAACATGCCTGGTTTCCTTAAATGCTCTTGCAAGCCATATTCTGCTGCCAAAAGAAAGAAGATAACCCAGGTCACAACCGAAGCTGAAAAAGAATAAATTATGACAGCCTGTGTCTCTTTAAAGAGGTGGCTATACTTTAATAAAGCATAGATTGAAATACTGATCATCAGTACTGAAATAAATAAGGTTAAACTCTCGGTGCTCACTCAATAGTCTCCTCCCGAAAATAACTAGCTTTATAAGTTGTGAAACAAGGATAGATGGGTATATATTCCTAACTACATTATATTTAAACTCTATTAGGTTCTGCAACCTAATTTTAAATGCGACACCGACCTTGAGAATCTTCTGTCCATCAGATACCGGGGAGAGATACAATTATAGCCTAAATTTATTATACATTTATTTCCTGACTTTTTGGAAAAATTTTTGAAGAAGTGATAGTTGATCCCAAATGCTGAGTTTTTCATTGTCATAAGCAGGAGGAAGATCAGCACAAAAAAATCCCTTCTTCCTAAAGGAATAAAGAGATTTCATTTTGTTATCTATAGATTTTTTATAAATTCCTTGCAAACATCTTTTTCTTGGAAAGATAAAAAGGTAAATACAGCAAGGAAAACAAGATAAAAGCGACTGCTTCCAATGAAAAAATGTACCATGGATAGGGTCCAAGCAAATCGATTGGGCTGGCATTTACAGGCTTATGAAGAAGGAACATATAGTTGGCACCGATTGCAATATTAAGCAGGAACACAAAAAACGCAATGATGTTTAAAGCGGCGAGCGACTTTAATACAGATGAGTATGTCGGTTTGTACCCTTCTATCCATACCATATATAAGCAGGAGAGAACGATAGCTATATGCGCTATAAAAAACTGAAAGAAACGAAAATGAGGATAGCCATAGAATAATTCAGGCGTTAATATCGCGACAAAAGCACCAGTCATACTCACGAAAAAGCTGATCTCAAAAATCCGGTAACTTCTTGTAAGAAGCATAATGGTACATAAGTACAGTGATAGAGAACATAACTGAAAAGGAAGATTAATGGCAGAGTCCCACTTGTCATTGATGAAATACCAAAATTGAAATGATACCTCTCCAAAAATGAGCAAGACAACCAGGATATATCTTGTCAACTGCCTCCCATGAGCCAATATCCAATTTCGAGCTATGTAAAAAATAAACAAAAGAAGAATCGACATACCGATAGCTATCAAATGGGACATGGAGAAAATCACAAAAGGATATTTCTCGCTATCAAAATTTAATACAGTTCTCAACATACCGCCCCCCTTGACTCTTCATCCCTTTAAAGCACTAAAAGGGACTGTCCCTTTTAGTGCTTTAAAGGAATGAAGAAGTTGTTTATCATAATCACATTATGTCTTCTTCTATCTTTCAATCTCAATCACACTCTGAAAATGATGAAGCTATTGATAGTTTATTTAAGCTCTATGAATAGTATGCATGGTACCCTCATTTGTGCACAGTAGATTTTTTGTTTGTTTTATATCTGAAGCCTTGCGCCGGGAAACGTGAATTTAATTGTACTTTTAAATTCCCCTGGACCGGCCAAGATAAACTGACTGTAAACAAATTATGGAAACTTTAACGCTTTAACGCACGAAGAGGGACTGTCCCTCTTCGTGCGTTAAAGCACTAAAGAAATAATTTCATTAAATTGACTATTTAATTCTCTATTGACGGTTTATTTTTATGTTGGTAAGATGACTACTATTATATTTGAATAATAACACCTTGTATAAGTTCAGGAATATGGCCTGAGCGTTTCTACCAGCTACCTTAAATAGCTTGTCTACAAGGATAGTGATGATTGTTTTAATTATTTCTATTCTTATAGATATTTGCTCTGGCGGCGGCAGCTTCCAGGGCTTTTTTATTTCGTTCTGTAATTACACTAGTGCCACTGACTAAAAATCGCAGGTACTCAAGGAATCATTTTGTGATGAAACAGAGGCTTGGTCTTTTCCCAAAACGATATTTAACACTTGAGGACATTACGGGTCAACTGTTCACCACTTGACACCAGGAGGTTAATCATCATGAGAAAATTTTTTCAATTTGAAGAACGCACCACATCCTATAAACAAGAAACACTGGCAGGGATCACCACCTTTTTATCCATGGCATACATATTAGTGGTTAATCCCGTTATTTTAAGTCAGGCGGGGATGGATAAAGGAGCATTGTTTACAGCAACAGCCCTATCTGCCATTGTAGGTACTTTACTTATCGGGATATTGGCCAATTATCCAATCGGGATTGCTCCCAGTATGGGGTTGAATTCATTTTTTACCTTTTCTGTATGTATCGGCATGGGAATTGATTGGGAAGTAGCCCTCACTGGTGTTTTTGTGGCAGGGATCATCTTTATGATTTTAAGCTTGTTGAAAATCCGGGAAAAAATCATTAATGTCATCCCCCAAGATCTCAAGCATGCGATAGCAGCAGGAATTGGCTTTTTCATCGCATTTATCGGTTTGAAGAATGCAGGTATCATTGTTTCTAACCCTGACACTTTTG
Organism: Bacillota bacterium; assembly: GCA_051750065.1. Lineage (GTDB taxonomy): Bacteria > Bacillota > Bacilli > Bacillales > Bacillaceae_B > Rossellomorea. The sequence continues at coordinate 60,963 of JBNJJI010000004.1, read as the reverse complement.
TATCCATCGGTCAGTTGTCATCTCCACTGACTGGACTGGCAGTCGGTGGATTTGTAATTACCGTTCTAATGCTTGTCAGGGGCATTCATGGTGCCATTTTTATCGGGATGGTCTTAACGACGATTATTGGTATGATTGCCGGTTTGGTCGGTATTCCAGCTTCATTCGTCGGAAGTGTCCCAAGTCTTGAACCTACGTTCGGAGTTGTATTCTTTCATTTAGGGGACATTTTCACCCCTCAAGTACTGACCGTCATATTCACTTTCCTGTTTGTTGCCTTCTTTGATACTGCCGGTGCGTTGATCGCTGTTGCCAGTCAGGCTGGACTGATGAAAAACAACAAAATACCAAACGCCGGGCGTGCACTGCTTGCAGATTCCACTTCTGGCGTAGTTGGAGCTGTTCTCGGGACTTCAACCACCGCGACCTTCGTTGAATCCTCCGCTGGTATTGCTGTAGGAGGAAGGACCGGTTTTACATCGATCGTGATTTCTGCCTGCTTCTTTATTGCATTGTTTTTCTCTCCGATTTTAGGAGTAATCACACCAGAAGTAACGGCACCTGCCTTGATTATTGTTGGGGCTTTGATGGCAGCCGAGATGAGCAAAATCAACTGGGGTCGTATGGAAATTGTCATCCCATCTTTCATTACCATCTTAATGATGCCGCTGACCTTCAGTATTGCTACCGGTATTGCGCTTGGCTTTATTTTATATCCATTAGCATTGCTCTCCCAAAAACGACTAAAAGAAGTGCACCCGATCATGTATGCACTCTGTATTCTGTTCACATGTTATTTTCTATTCGTCTAAAGAGTGCTTTAGCCCGTAACCTTAATACAAGGGACTGACCCTTTTCGTGTGTTATAGCAGTAAAGAGGTGCCGGCATCCACCAGCACCTCTTTACTGCTTATTTATAATCTTTTGGTTTGATTTCTTCTCCATTTTTCCCACTATAACGTAGTCCCCAGCCAGTAGAGACTGCAATCAGCATCACGATCAGTAAGCCCCACCCTTGGAATACATATGGAACTACTTCGGTCGGACTGACGATCGGGAGGAAATCATACTCCTCTGCAGCACCTTTTATGGTTGCCCAGGCGAGTAATACGCCCCCGCTCCAAGGAAAGATATAGCCCAATGAAGAGGAGACGGTATCAAGTAAATTTGCCCGACGATAAGGATGAATGTTCATTTCTTTACCGATTTTCCGGACAAACGGAGCAGCGGCAATTTCTGCGGCCGTATTGATCGTAATAAAGATATTTAAGAATGCTACAATCCCAAAGATAGACAGTTCCGCCCGGCGGACAATATTATTGATAAGTTTCAGGAAGAAGTTCTTAATTACTTCCATCGTGCCGGCAACTTCCATCAAATGAGCGGCAGCCAGGATAAATAGTATCAAAATTGCCATATTGAAATAACCGCCAATCCCGCTCATCAATGCACCTTCTACCACTGGATTTCCTGCCTCATCCTTATAAATATGAATTACTTCTGTTAATGGTGTAGCTGAAATAATGATGATTATTATGGATGCTACGATTCCCCAAGTAAGAGAAGTCAGCAAATGGTGCCCTGATAATGCTAAATATAAAACCAGCACAAACGGAATTAATAATAACAAACCGTTCGGAGACACTTGTTCCTGCAACTGAGTCATCGCTTCAGTACCCGTTGTCTCTCCTCCCCCACCTAACAGGACGAACAGAAACAGTGCCGGAATAGCCGCTGCTATGGAATATTTAAACCTTGACCGCACAACACCAGGAACATCCGCCTCCTGTGTTGTGGCTGAAACAATTGTTGTATCAGACACAGGGGCAAGGTTGTCCCCAAATACTGCTCCACTCAAGATAGCTGCCAACAGGACGACAGGGTCGGCACCAAGAATGATTCCCGCTGGATACATCAAGATACCAAACGTCGCAACCGTACCATATCCTGTTCCTACTGCAGTTGAAAATAGGGCAGCAAGCAAGAATGTCAATCCTGCGAAAAGACCGCCTTCCAAATTGGTTTGAAAACCGACCCAGATTAATCCATCTACCAGTCCTCCCGCAGAAAGCAATTTAGCGAACATTCCAGCCCAGAACCAGGCAATTACAGCTATGACCCCTATAGGCTGTGCCATGCCGGAAAATAAACTTTGAGCATAATCAGCCCATTTTGATTTACAGAAAAAAAGACCAATGGCGATCCCTATAACCATACCGAGGACCAGAGCTTCCTCTGTAACAAGCTCAAATACACTTAAAGATATCGCCCAAACAATAAAGAATACAAGCGGAATGGTGGCCGCGAACACTCCACCTCTGAACTCCAGCCGCTTGATCGTTTTTTCTCCGATAGCCTCGTCTATGACTGCATCTCTCTGCTTCTTATCCATTATGTCCCCCCTAAGTTTGTTCTTACTAGTCTACCAATTCACTAAATATTACGAAAGTATTATTTCTTCTAAAATAATAATTTAGTACTTTAGCCTCCATTAAACTCCTATTTCACTACTATAAAAGCAATACCTAAATAATTTCCCAAGCTTTAAATATCTATTTCTTGCCACATTTTTATAGGTTCGACATATTCTAAACTAAATAAGACTTGGAGGTAATTTATGTACCAACATATAGTAAAACCCGGCGAAACATTATGGTCGATTTCAGAAGATTATCGTACGCCTTTTACTGAATTGGTGAAAACTAACAACATTTCTAATCCTGGCCTGATTTTTGTGGGACAGAGTATCATTATTCCGGGTCTTCCCAATCCTGATGGAATTCCTTACAGCATTCAGGTTTCGACTAAGCGAAGAAAACTAACACTAAAAAAGAATGGAATTGTTGTTAAAACGTATCCTATCGCAGTAGGAAAGATGTTGTCTGCGACTCCAATGGGTCAATTTGTGATTATAAATAAAGCCCCCAACCCCGGAGGACCTTATGGATCTATGTGGATGTCACTATCAAAAAAGTCTTATGGCATTCACGGAACCAATAATCCTTCCTCTATTGGAAAAGCCGTATCAAAAGGCTGCATACGAATGTACAACAAAGATGTAGAAGAACTTGCCAGAACAATTCCAATAGGAACGCGTGTAATCATTTCCCCTTAAAAAATGAGAAGGTAAGCTGAATTTTCTAAGCCTCATAGAAAATGAGATTTCATTCCCATAATAAAGAGGACGCAATCAATCAAGATTACGCCCTCTTCACAAATGTTTATAGGCTTGCTCCAGGCTCACTAAAAAGTCAGGTTTGTTATAAGGTTCTTATTCCCTCTAACCTATTGCAAAACATCCTTATATTTACTATCATTGCGAAGGACTTTTTCAGCAAAGGGACATTGAGGGTCCACATTCAAATTGTTCTCTCTTGCATACTGTACAGCCTCTTCGACCAACTTCTCGCCTACACCCTGTCCTCTTAAATCTTCAGAAACAAACGTATGCTCAATCAAAATGGCTTCCTGTTCAGAAGAATACACTAATTCTGCATCAGGAGCATTTTCATCCTCGCCTTTATAAAATTTATTCCTGCTTTTATGAATTTCACTCATTCTACTTCTCCTCCTCTTAATATGATAAACTGTTCTGTCAATCTGGTAACCTGTACGGTCAAAAACATTGCTTCCACATTCCAAACAACTGTTCATTAAACTTTATTTATTTCTTTTCCTGTTTTCAAAGCGGACGAAACATTTGAATGTACTCACAGTTCTCTGCAATATAAGCCTTCTACACTTATTTTTCTCAATAAAAAAGAAGCTATCCCCGGATAACTTCTTAATTTACCTTTATTTCCATTTTTCTTGCCTGCGTTGTCATCCCCATCTTTTCATAAAACTCCATTGCGCTTTGATTGAATTCCCACACGCCCAGCTCCAAACTGTTAGCACCGCATTCTTTAGTAAAAGCAATCGCCTCTTCAAAGAGAAGCCTGGCCAGGCCCTTTCTTTTGTAGGAGTCACTCACTCCCAGATCCATCATAAACACTACAGGGTCTTGTACTTTGATATCCCAATTAGGCGGCCATGTTTTTTTCACTATGGTAAACGCAATAATTTCACCAAGATCCTCCACAATAAAAACCCTTCCATCAGGAGAGGAAATCAATTCATCATAATACGTCTTATCAAGTGTTTCTTCTGTCTTTCTATATTTATCCGGCCTCGCCTCGGCATGTAAATCATGAACTTCTTTATGAAGTGTTTTAAGTCTGGTATAATCTTCTATTCCCGCTTCTTTAACTATGTATTTCATGAATAGCACCTCTTATATTCTGTATAATGTTTTATGCCAGTCTTTCAGTATAGAGGATATCTCTTCCTGAACATCTTCGTATCTTTGTAAATAACCTAATCGGAAGTAAAGAGATTTAAGAAAGTCGGAAAAGTTTTTCTTCCTTTTGAAAAAGGGTACGGAATAACCTGTTTCTTCAAACTGGCTCTTAAGATTTTGATTCATTGACTGAATCCATTCAAGGAGCTGCTGTTTTGACATCCCTTTTAGAAGAAGTGACTCAACAGCAAAAATTAACCTTTCATCCTCGTCATCCATATAAACCGCTTCTTTTTCATAACAACTTGCTATAGCTGCTAAACAGTCAGAAATCATCCTCTTTGGAAAATGAGGATGCCCAATTGACGCAGCCAAAAGATCGGCACCATGTGCTATACTGTGGGCCCAGCCTTTTCCATGCACAAATCCGCGGGTATCTCGCTCTGCCTTTAAGTATAGTACCGACTTTTCAATTCCTTCTGTAATCTCCTCTTTTGGTAATCTTTGGGATTTAGTATCCTTTTTCAGAACCAATGCGGCTGCAAGTGAAGAAAAGCTCCTCGTGAATACAGTATCCGTCGATCGCTCACCTATCTTATAAAAGAGATGGTTATCGTCAAGGGAGACACTCAATAACCTTCTTAAACTATTAACTGACAAAAATCCTTTTTCCACCCAAGAGTACAGGGTTGTATAGATCAATTGATCTCTTAGTTCTGGATCAGGATGTCCAATATTCTCCATCATTTCTTCGAGTACTGCTTCAAGATTGCTTTCTTTGAAGTTATTTTCTTGTACATCTTGTAATCTGCTTTTAAGATCCATTCTTTTTTCCTCTATTCTACTTATTCTTCCACTCATCTGCGAGCACACCGTATACTTCATGATCGACGTACTTATTGTAAAGTTTTTCAGCACATCTGATTCTGCCTTCATAAGTGAATCCAAGTCGCTCAGGTATGCCTCTGCTCTTCAGATTTCCAACAGCGGCTCTGATTTCTACTTTGTTCAATTTCATCTCGTTAAAAGCATAGTCGGTCAATGCTTTCACAACCCGGGACATGATACCTTGCCCTTGATAACTTTCCCCAAGCCAATATCCTATATAAGCTATTCCGTTGTTCCTGTCAATGAGATTAAAACCCGCAGTTCCCGCTATTTCACCTTTGAAGAGAATGAGAGTTGAAAGACTTTTTTGCTGAGCAAAGTTTGTCAAAGAATTCTGAATAAATTCCTTAGTATCCTGGGGAGATTTCGTGCCATCCAGCCATGGAAGCCACTTTCGCAAATATTCTCTAGAGGAGTCTGTCAAAGCATAAAACTCTTCAGCATCTTTCAATTCAGGAAGTTTAAGGGAAATAATTTCATCTATAATATATGTAAACATAACAGCTACTCCTATCTCTTTTAAACTAAGGAATTACATCACTTAAGTTTTCCATACTGTTAAACCTTTTCCCACGTGTGAGGTGAAGTTTAAATTATTGAGATACCTTATGAAAAATCCCAAAACCAATTGTGTCACTTTTAATAGAAACTCTTCTCATTAACTGACATAGCTCTTAAACTTAACTCACAATCTAAATTCACTGCAAGGAATTCTTATCAGCCAGTAATATATCAAAAACTTCGAAATTATTTCAGTGTAAATATCCCGCTTCCCGCCCTCACCTTACTTCTATCCGATGCGTGGTAGTGACAATGAATGATAATTAATGAATGGTTTTGTGTTCTGAGAAAAAATTGTACAATCGGACTTGAACCGATAGGCACTCTCCCAGCCCTGCCATCTAAGAAAACAATTGCATCCGCTATAGTCATAAGGTTACACCTAAGTAAAAATTCACTGAATGGAGTGCCAACTGGCTGTATGTTCATGACACCAGGCTGAAACTCCTTCAATAACTATATTCTACGAATCATTCTATTTCTGTAAGCCAATTTGCCTGCTGAACCTTTGTATCGAGCAAACGATATTCTTTTGAAATTTCATCTATTTCTTTCTGTATTTTTCTAACACTTACAGTTGGAACCCTGCGGATCTCTGACATACTGTATCTCGCTTCAACAATGGATGCCTGGTCAGCCAAAGTTTGCAGCATTTGCCTTTTTTGCATGAGCAAGTCTCTTTTTACAAGAGCATCAGATAGTTTTCCGTAAGGTTCCAGATCTGTTGATGCATTGGCTGTCTGAATCTTCGCTACCAACTCTTCAAGTTTCTTAAAAATGCGCTTCATTTCTTTTAGGAGGGTCTGGGGATCTTCCGGCGGCTCTTCCCCTTCCTGAATAACGGCTGAACGTTCTAATCTTCCGGACATTTGGGAAAGCCTCTTTTGCAAGTCCGCTCTTTCCAACAACGCTTCTGCTAATTTCACTTCATCCACCCCCGGCTTTATATTCATGTATTCTTGCTATATTACCATAAATTACATTATTCTGAAAAGGTGGAATTATCTTAAACTGCAGATTGGCGGATGAGCCTTTTTTCACTAAGTTTACATGAAAATACCAGCATGTTTTCTACAAGCCATATTCCATGATTAGTGGAGCACAAAGATGTGATGCTTTCGTACATTGTAGTAACTGCAACCAAGGCATTCTTCAATACAGTAGATAAAAGTGAATCTTATTGGCGCGCATATTCTTTTTACTAGCCGGTATCCTTTCTTAATGTGGATCTCGTTGGCCACATATTCTCTTACGGGTCGTTATCCTTTCCTTATGTGGATCTGGTTGGCACCCATATACCTTTTATGAGTCTTTATTATCCTGCCTAACATCAAAGCAGAAAAAGGCAATCTTCTCTTTTATTCTCTTTATGTTATTTAACTCAGTGGGTCTGTTCTTTAGTGTGTAAAGCCCTCACGCCCAGGACCTTGATTCAGAACTTCTAGTTACTTTCAAGCCTTAATTTTTTCTTTTATACCATTAAAAAAAGGCACCCAAAAGGATGCCCTTAAAAATTAATTTGGATATTTCTCTTTAAACCAAACAGCAGCCTGATCCACTTCTTCCTTTGTCAGCTGATGTCCACCACTTGTCCAGAACTCTGTAACCTCGGCTTTGGAATTCCTCAATGCCTCCGCAAGCTCTTTTGTCTCCTGAGCAGGGATTAATGGATCATTCTCTCCAGCCCCGATGAACACTGGAGTACCACTTAAGTCTGCCATCTCGATTCCCCGTAAAGGCACCATGGCGTGAAACAGAATGGCCCCACGGACGGCATCACTATAATGATACATCATACTTCCGGCAATATTAGCTCCATTTGAATATCCGACCGCAAGAACATTATGACGGTCAAAACCATATTTTTCCGCACTTTCATCAATGAAATCCTTCAATTCCTTCGTTCTGTAAACAAGATCTTCTTCATCAAAGACTCCTTCTGACAGCCTGCGGAAAAATCTTGGCATTCCATGTTCTGAGGCATTCCCTCTTACCCCCAGTATCGAACACTCAGGCGCAATCATCTCGGCAAGAGGCAGTAGATCGTGTTCATTTCCGCCTGTACCATGCAGAAGTAGTAAAGTTGGTCCATTCTTTAATTTTCCTTGCTTAAAAATATGCTCCATCATTTAGTCCTCCTTTTTTACTCTTTTGTCTCTAATGGCTTCAAACGAGCTTCAATTTGATTACGTTGTTCTTCAAAATATGGAGGCAGAGCAAGGCTTTCCCCCAGGTGTTCGAAGTCTTCATCTCCCTCAAAACCAGGTCCGTCCGTAGCAAGCTCAAACAAGATTCCATTGGCTTCCCTGAAATATAAAGAACGGAAATAGTATCTCTCCACAAAACCTGAACTTGGAACACGAAGCTCCTTCAGCAGTTCAACCCATTTATATAATTCCTCTTCGTTTTCTACTCTGTACGCTACATGATGAACACTGCCGCGGCCAGGTCGCTCAACAGGAAGATCAGGGCGCTCAATGATGTGAATCTCTGCCCCTGTACCTCCTTCACCTGTTTCGAGAACGTTTACTTCGAATTGCTTCTCATCAACTTTTGTGGAGTAGTTTCCCTTTTTACGGTAACCCATTAAGTCTGTTAAAATCTTTTCGGTGTTATCCCTTTTGGCGACCGTCAAATGTATAGGTCCTAATCCTCGTATTCCATATTCTTCTGGTACAGGACTCTTATCCCAAGGCTTTCCGCCCTCTACACCGAGATTATTTTCATCAGAGACAAACATGAGGCGCTGTCCTTCAAAATCCCTGAAAGATAAAGTTGCCCTTCCACTCTCTAAGGAGATTCCTTCATGCTCCACTCCATGTGCTTCTAACCTTTTCACCCAGTAATTCAGAGCTTCATCTGAAGGAACACGTAATGAAGTAGTCGAAATGCTATTGGTACCCTGATGAGTGCGACCTGCATGCGGGATTTCAAAGAAAGTCAGATCAGTTCCCGGATTTCCCCTTTCGTCAGCATAAAACAAATGATATACAGATGTATCATCCTGGTTGACTGTTTTCTTTACAAGCCTCATACCTAATACTTTTGTATAAAATTTGTAATTTTCCTTAGCATTGCCGGTGATGGCTGAGACGTGATGCTGACCTTTCAATGGTTTCAATTCCATATAAATCCTCCCTAACGTAATAAAAATTATCTTAAATCAATTTTAACGTTAATTATCTCAAATTAAAAATATTTGAATTGAAAACAAATACTTTAGTCCTTCACCGTGCTAAGAGGGACAGTCCCTCTTAGCACGGTGAAGGACTAAAGCGCTAATACTTATTCCATTTATTTGAAGCTATTGTCTAAGAACATTCTGCACAAAATAACTGTAATTCAGTTCTTATGGAGTTGACAATAACAGTGAAGAAGCTTGCTGTAATCCTTTTTATCATGTCTTTTTGCCTTATAATGCATACGCCTAAACTGAAAGGCGTGACTTTCGCTAATATTGATTTTTATATTGAGATGACGCCTTGGGGTAAGGTTGATAAGGTCCTCCCCAGGAATTCCATTTTTACCGTCATTGATATTGAAACGGGCAAAAGATTCACAGTCCAAAGAAGAGCTGGCAGCAGCCATGCAGATGTGCAGCCCTTGAAGGATAAAGACACGAAAATTATGAAGGAGATTTATGGAGGAGATTGGAGCTGGAAGAGAAGAGCCATACTTGTTCAATCTGGTAACCTCCTTATAGCCTCATCCATGCATGGAATGCCTCATGGAGCAGGAGCATTACAAAACGGTTTTCCAGGTCATTTCTGCATCCACTTTAAAGGAAGCACAACACATAAGACCCATTCTCCTGATTTTTCTCATCACCTAATGATCTTGAAAGCTGGCGGAGAGTTGGATTCCTTCATTCAGGAACTGGAACCAATATCTCTGGTAAATACTTTTTTGGCCGGCGTAAAAAATGGCGATGAAGAACTTGTCAGAAAAACCATGACAAACCCCAAGGAAAACTTGAAAACCTTAGGAGAAGTTGAAGCTGTAAGATGGCAAACAAGTGGTGTGAAGAGCCGCGAACAACCTTTTGTTAAAGAAATAGACGCTGAACTAAAACTCTATCTGAAGGACAGTGGTCCGCTAAATTTAAGTATTACTTTTACAGTAGTAAAAACCTCTCCTACTTCCCCTTGGAGAGTTGATGCTTCTCCATTTCTGAAGTTACTGAGAGAATGAACTGGAGGTGATAACATGAGATTATTATTGGCTTTATTAATGGCTATCGGGATTAATACTCCCGGGTCAAAGGTCCATTTGGAGTATGACGGAGAAAAAGTATTAGAAACGAACTTTCAAGATTTTGAAATGAATCCTTATCCAGAATATTTAATCAACGACACAAAGCTCGAAGAATTGACCTCCAACCTTAATGTGAAATTGTCAAAAGAACCTGTAGATGCCTCGCTTGATCAACATGGGGTAATTGTTGGAGAACAAAACGGCAGGACAATAGATCATACAAAATTCAAGATAGCGTTTTACAAAGCCTTTTACAACAGAGGCACTACAGTGTTGGAAATTCCGACTAAGCTCGTTTACCCCAAGGTCGACAGCGAACTTCTGGAGAAAATCAAACGTAAAAGAATCAGCCATTATGTCACATACTTTAACGCTCGTAACAAAGAAAGAGTTCATAATATCAAGCTCGCTTCAGAAGCAATCAACAATTATGTCGTGTTTCCAGGAGAAACTTTTTCCTTCAATCATGTAGTTGGAAAAAGAACCGTTGCAAAGGGTTATCTCCCAGCCCCTGTCATTGAAAAAGGTGAATTGAGAGAAGGAGTCGGGGGAGGTATCTGCCAGGTTTCCTCTACTCTTTTTAATGCCGTGGATCGTGCTGGTGTAAAAGTTTTAGAACGATACTCTCACAGCAGAAGAGTCCCTTATGTTCCGCCCAAAAGGGATGCCACTGTCAGTTGGTACGGTCCCGACTTTACTTTTCGCAATCAGCATAATCAACCTCTTCTCATTCGATCGAAGGTAATGAATGGACAAATGATAATCATGGTGTTCTCTTCAGAAGATATCGACCTTGATGATATTCCAAACGCCCCTAATCAACTTGAATGAAAAAAACTGCAGGATGATTTAACTGTCAGGATATCTTATTTCTACAATTTATTATTCATTTATTGGTCTCTAAGCGCTTCTAGAGACCTTCTTTCCGTTTGGCTCTTTTCAAAAGGCAGTTTTCTAAAAGATTGTTGCTTTTAAATACTTCTTTTCCCCACCTCACCCATTTACGTAGAAAGATCTTCGCTGCAGTCTTCTTTAAATTTTGAAGACCATTTATAACACTCAAAAAACTTTAATAACATATGCTATACTTAATATACATTGAGTAAGAATAGTCAAAAAATTAAAGGAGGACAAATGTTATTATATGTTGGTTTAGCCGTACTTCTTATAAACCTGGTTTTCTTTTTAGCCAAATGGCTCGCTCCTGAGTCTGAGCTTCTCAACAGCTTCAAAAAAACTTCTCATTTCTGGTGTACACAAATTGCATTACTATTGCTCTCATTAACCATTATAGCCGGCCATTTTTATGGCCTTTCGAAAATCCAGTGGTATACCAGTCCAATGTTTGAAGTAGATTCTCAACTTTATGTTGGCGAAAAAGACGGACCTGCTATTTTGCATGAATCTTTTCCCTATGCAGACACCCCCTTTGAATCCGAATTATTCATTCCAGACAGCGGTGGTGAAAAAGAGGTGATTCTTTCACCTGTTTCTGAAAGCGGAGAAATGGTTCAACCCATTGAGGTAACTACGATAGGAGGCCGCTCGCCATTTGTTATCACGTTTCCCGAGAAAGGCCAATGGAGAGTTGATGTAAAATATGATGGAAATGATGAAGGATCAATTGTCCTCGAAGTGAAGTAATTTTTTAGTAAAAACGGACTCAGTTATTTTTCTGCTAATTCCTTTAATACTAATTTCGAATAAAAAACCTTACTATTAACCAAGTGAGAAGGACGAAATCATAAGCGATTTCGTCCTTCAATAGATATTAATATTTAAATTACCCTCACTTATAACAGAACCCATTATAATTTGCAGCCTTTTATTTCTTTATCCTCTCTTACAAGCTAATCCAGTATCTTCTGATCACATTACCATCTTCTTCAATGTAATCTTCATCCCGCACTCCGCCATTTTTTAATATGGTTCTTTCCGATCCAATATTACCTTCATCACAGACAACCAGCACCCTCGCCATTCCAAGCTCTCTCGCTTTTTCTAGCGATAATGAGAGAATTTGAGTCGCAAATCCTTTTTTTCGCTCTGTTGGACGAATGCCATAACCAATATGGCCGCCTGTATATAGAAGATTTTCCGTTAAAGAGTGTCTGATGTTCACCGCACCTACAACCTTTTCCTTCGAATCAACCAGCCAAAACGTCGAATCCGGAACCCAGCCCTCTGGAAGCTTCTCTCCTTTTGAATTGTTTTCAAGGAATTCCAGCATTGCTGTGAAGTCAGAAGGATCTTTTTGTATCACCCAAGGAATCATATCCTCTCCACTTTGTTTCCACTCGAAATAAAAATCCATATATTGTTCTTGAAACTCAATGGTTGGTATGATGAGTGCTGCTCTTTTCTCCATCACCAAGCCCTCCTGCCTATTGAAATTTTCACCTATATTACCATAACCCTATCTCTATATAAATAGTTTTCTAACACACAAAAATAGACTGTTTACTTTTCCTTGCAATACCAGCCTCCTGGATGAGTGAAAGACTTAATAGTTCACTTTTCAAACCTATTGAAGGCATCAAACAAACTACTGGATTTCTTTAATACGCCACGAGAAAAGCGAAACTCCAGCTTCCAACCAGAAAGATTAAACTAGAAAGAAAATACAAGCTGACCCCGGAAGTACTAGCAGCTTCATATTGATGTTTGTAAGAATTGTTAGTAATAAACTTAGCTACGGTGCCTTGTGAATTAATGCTTGCTTTATTTGTAATATTAGTGATCCAACCAAGTCCGAAAAAGCACAAGCTTGAAACAAAAACAGTATCGATAAAGCTCCAGCTTCCCAGTTGACTGATTACATATGACCCGCTTACCATCAGTACAAGAAGAATAAAAACAATTAAAATATTTAAGTATCTGGGTTTAATTCGTTTCTCCAAAGCCTTAATAATGAAGTCTAATACAAAAGCAGATAATGTCAAGATGACCAAGAGAATAATCGTTAACGCAACATTCCAGTAGAAATACACCTTACTGCCTCCTTAAATTTAGACTGTTTCTGCAAAGATTGTGCTGTTGAGAAGGATAGAAATTCCCCTGAAAAAAGAAGAGGAAGGAAAAACATTATACAAAAGCATCAATCTTTAAGAAAGATCTATTCAATAGGCTCTTTTCGTAAATATTGTTGCTGATTGAAGAGAAGTTGATTTCCGCTCCAGGCGCCCGACTCCGCGGGGCGTGCGGTAAGCCTCCTCGGCTTCGCCTGCGGGGTCTCACCTGCCCGCTAGTCCCGCAGGAGGTCGTACGCCTTCCACTCCAATCAACGCTCTCGAAATAGGGGTGTAAGAACCACTATCTTTTAGAAAACAGCCATTCAAAGATAGTGACTATTCTTTATTACGACCAGAATTGGAAATAGTTTCAATTCCAATTCAATTTTTTCGAGAGATTGGTAAGATAACGCTCTCTATTATAGTTAACCTCTTTAGTAATGGCTGTTTCCCTATATATAGTTGCTTTCGTAAAAGTCCCATGCGCCTGATTTTTCCCGAATACTAAGAGTTTTAACTCTAAACGAGGAAGAGCAGCTCTTTTCTTTTCGGTGTTACCAGATTTCATCTTCAAATAGAGTTATTTTTTCGAAATTAGCAAAAAAGTTTACGAAAAGAGCCTTAGTAATAGAAAAACTTTGCGAATCAACCTTTATTTATACTTATTTCGCCGTTGTAAGAAAGATAAGTTTATGACCTCTTCTCAACAGAAAAAGCGAGTGCAGCTGCACTCGCTTTATTCCACATTATTATTTGTCCAACGCACGCTCAACATCTTCAATAAGATCTTCTACATCTTCAAGACCAATTGACACTCGTACAAGTCCGTCGGTAATACCTAATTCCGTCCTTCGTTCTACAGGAATTGAAGCATGTGTCATTTTCGCAGGAACGGATATCAAACTTTCTACAGCACCCAGACTTTCAGCTAGGGTAAAATAGCGTACATTCGTTAAAAGTTTCTCAGCGTTTTCTTCACTTCCAACGTCAAACGATATCATCCCGCCGGCACCACGTGCTTGCTTACTGTGTACATCACTCCCCTTGTGGGAATCGAGCCCAGGGTAATAAATCGAACTGACTTTTGGATGACTTTGAAGAAATTCTACGAAACGTTTGGTATTTTCTTCGATTTCTTCCATTCTGATTCCGAGTGTTTTTATCCCTCTCATAAGTAACCAGGAATCTTGCGGTCCAAGAATGGCACCTGCTGAGTTTTGGACAAAATGCATATCTTCAGCAAGTTTTTCAGAATCAACGACAATTAACCCTGCCACTACATCACTGTGTCCGCCAAGATATTTAGTTGCACTGTGGAGAACAATATTTGCTCCCTGATCAAGTGGATTCTGCCAATACGGTGTACTGAATGTATTGTCGACGATAAACAACAAGTCGTTTTCTTTCGCGATTGCAGCTACTGCTTGCAGATCGGTTATTTTGAGCAGAGGGTTTGTAGGTGTTTCCACATAAATCGCCTTTGTGTTATGCCCAATAGCTGCTTTCACTTTCTCAGCATCTGAAGTATCCACGAAAGATACGGAAATATCAAAGCGGTTCAGCACTTTGGAAAGCAGACGGTATGTACCGCCGTAAACATCATCAGTAAAGATGATATGATCTCCTGATTTAAAGAGCATCATTAACGATGATATCGCTGCCATTCCAGAACCAAATGCAAAACCGGCGTGTCCTCCTTCAATGTCAGCAATCAATGTTTCAAGGGCATGTCTTGTGGGATTTCCAGTACGGGAATATTCAAAGCCCCGATGCTGGCCCACTCCATCCTGCTTGTAGGTACTGACTTGATAAATTGGTACGGATACTGCGCCTGTCTGTTCGTCTCCAGTAATTCCGCCATGAATTAATTTTGTTTTTCTTCTCATGATTTCACTCCTCATAAATTCCTTGACTAAGATATCGTTCACTGCTGTCAGGAAAGATCGTAACAATGTTAGTTCCCTCTTCAGCCTTTTCTGCTTCTTTAAGAGCTGCTGCAAATGCAGCACCAGAGGAACTTGCAACCAATAACCCTTCTTTCAGCGCAAGCTCTTTCACCGCTTTAAATGCTTCCTCATCCATGATCGTGTAAATTTCATCAAAGTAATCTGTATCCATATAGGATGGCAGAAACTCCATTCCAATCCCCTCTGTCTTATGAGGACCGGATTCTCCCCCATTTAAGATGGATCCCTCTGGTTCGACTATGACTGTCCTTACCAATGAATTCTTTTCTTTTAAATACTGAGCTGTTCCCATAAAGGTGCCGCCGGTTCCTCCACCAGCGACAAAGACATCAATCTCGCCATCAAGCGCCTCGTATAATTCTGGCCCCAACGTTTCATAATAGGTCTCAGGGTTAGAGGGATTATCAAATTGCTGTGGACAGTAGGATCCTTGAATTTCCTGACTAAGCTTCTTTGCTTTTTCAATGGCACCTTTCATTCCAAGTTCTGTGGGAGTATTGACCACCTCAGCTCCCAAAGCACGCATTAGTGTCTGCTTTTCCATGCTGAATTTTTCAGGTGTTACGAAGATCACACGATATCCTTTTCCTACCGCAGCAAGTGCAATTCCTATTCCCGTATTGCCTGCTGTCGGTTCAATAATTGTCCCCCCGGGTTTTAGTGATCCCGAACGCTCTGCACTCTCTAATAACTTGATTCCCAAACGGTCTTTGATACTTCCGCCAGGGTTAAAATATTCAAGCTTAGCAAACAATCGAACTCCTTTAGGAAGGTTAATTTTAGTCAGTTCGACTAAAGGTGTATTTCCGATCAGCTCATGTACACTTTTAACATAATTCAAGAAAAACTCCCCTTATCAAGCGAATACTTCCGTCCACTCATTTCTTTTGTCAAGCATATCTTTAGCTAGTTCCTTAGCTCCTTCAAGGCTGTGGCTCGCTGCGAATCCGCACTGTACTTCATTGCAAGCAGGAACTTCCGTTGCCGTGAGAACATCTTTTAGTGTATTTTCAATAACTTCTAGTACACTATCATAGCTGTCATCATTCAGAATTGTAATATAAAAACCTGTCTGGCAGCCCATAGGACCAATATCGACGATTCGATCATGATGGTTACGGCTGAACTCCGCCATCATATGTTCAAGTGAATGAAGGGCAGGCATATTCATGTATTCTTTATTAGGCTGTTTTATGCGAAAATCATATTTGTAAATTTTGTCTCCGCTTTGCCCCTCTGTAATTCCTACCAATCTCACATAAGGAGCTTTTACTTTTGTATGATCTAAATTAAAACTTTCAACATTCATTTTTGGCATATCCATCTCTCACTTTCTTGTAATTTAGGTTTTCATAAGTTGTTTTAATCCTAAAAGGGGCGGGAATTAGTTGGACAAAGCTTGCAGCTTTATGTTCCAACACCTCTCCCCGCAAATTCATCGTTTATTCTCTGCTGAAGCGAGACAGGATAAATCATTTTAGAAGAAGCGCATCCACTCCACTGACCGGTAACACACTTCAAAACTTGTTCATTGAATCACTTTTTAGCTGCCGTCATAATCCAAACATACTTATTTTTCTGAATAAATTCAACTGAGAAACCATGCTTCTTACACATTGCTTTTAAGTTATCCAGATACGTGTAATGCTCGCTGTTCAAGTCATTCACTAGATTATTATAATAAGAGGCTATCGCATGCTCCATGATCTCTCTCTTTGCCGCTTTGTCTTGAAACACGGTATCAGCAAAAACGATTACTCCTTCTTTAGGAAGAATATTACTGTATTTTTCAAAAGCTTTATCTTTTTCGTCATCTGTAAGATGATGAAAAGCATAAGAACTGACAATCGATGTTATTTGTTTTTCCGGCATCGGGAAATCAAGGAAATCTCCATCCTTAATCTTCGCTTCTGGTACCTTCAGCTGCCCGATCTTTAACATCTCTTCAGAAGGCTCGATTCCATAAACATTGTAACCCGTATTGACCAGCTTTCTTGTAAGATTTCCAGTTCCTACGCCAAACTCCAGTACATTCGGTCCTTTGGTATTTCGAACAACCGACTGCAGTATGTCCTCGTAGTTCTCAAAAACCTCTTTGTATTCGATGTCTCCATCTTCAGAAACTGTTTGGTCATATGACGGAGCCCAATTATTGAACAAATCAACAAATTCGCGACTCATTTTTATCACCCTTATTTTTTTCTCACAAACCCGATAAGAATACTCAGGTATGTTATTTAAATTAATGATAGCATAATGAATGAAAAAAATAAATCCACAAACACCCATTTTTCAAAAACTACCCGGTTGCTTATGTATAAATACGCTTCTTTCTTCAAAGTATAATTAGGAAACAAATTCTCATGCGTTTTAAAAGTTTCATTCACTTAAGGAGGTATCCAAAAGTTTTGAAACGAATTAATAAAAACTCTCTTCCTTTTATTGTGCTTTTAGTAGCTCATCTCACCCTTTTTCTTTTTACTTTCTATAAGAAACATGATAAAAAGACCATTACCTTGTTATTATCGAATGTCGCTTTTGCTTATATATTTGAGTACTTTGTATTTAACGTGTTTCAATCTTATCGTTATAATCCAAAAATTTTAAAGAAAAGGCAGTTAGATAACGCTTTGGGAGCGATGCTTTCACAAGCGATATATATTCCTATTACAGGAACATTTTTTTCTGTATTTAAATTGGGAATTACATGGAAGATCCTGGCCGTTGTTTATTTTCATTTCATAGAACTATACTTTCTCAAGGTTAACAATTACAAATTGAACTGGTGGAAACCTGTTTACACCACCCTTTTGCTGCCTATCTATTTTGCATGGAGTGACTTTTGGAATGAGAAAATCATTGAAAATAACAAGAAATTTTTATGGATTTCTACTTACTTATCATTAGGAGTCATTACAAAAACAATTGGCTTCATTCTGGATATCTACAAGCAAGGAAAAATCGGAATAGGTCAGCTTCATACCTGGAGAGAGCACTTTCTGATTTCCCCTCTTTATATGTTTGTATTTTCGGGAGTTGCACTTCTGCCGGCAATCAGAAATCGGTCTTCCATTAACTTACTAGCTATAACAATAATGTTGATCTTAAACTGTTCACTTTCACATCAAAAGATTATTAACAGCCGGACCACCTTCCTTTGGGTCACAGTACAGAACTTGTTCATGATCTTTTTATCTCCGCGACTAAAGTCATATATTTTCACAAGCGAAAAAAAGACTGATTCAACTAATTGAATCAGTCTTCTTCCATTAACAATCAATCGGCATCTTCCAATTTTTGATCCACCCCCTTGCTTTCATAGCTTCGGCCAATCGGCCCACGCCTACAAGATAAGCAGATTCCCTCATAGAAGAATTTTTTTCCATTTTCATGCGGTACACACCATCAAAAGCATTCTCCATTTTTTCTTTAAGTTTTTCGTTCACTTCTTCTTCTTTCCAGAAATAATGCATAGTGTTTTGCACCCATTCAAAATAAGAGACGGTCACTCCTCCAGCATTGCATAAAATATCCGGAATCACAAAGATACCTTTTTCCTCTAAGATTGCATTTCCTTGTGGAGTTGTCGGCCCATTGGCTGCTTCCGCTACAATCTTCGCTTTAATAGACGGTGCTGTATCAGATGTGATTTGATTTTCGAGAGCCGCTGGCACAAGAATATCGCATTCTTCTGCGAACATTTCTTTATTTGTAATGTCTTTACTTCCGGGAAAACCCTTTACCGTGCCATTCTTATTTACATAATCGATGAGGCTATCTATTTCCAGTCCGCTTGGCTGGTAAGCGCCACCCCCAGCATCTGTTACAGCGACAATTTTGACTCCCTGCTCTTGCAGCAGCTTAGCCGTGATGGATCCTACGTTGCCAAATCCTTGAATGACGGCAGATAAATTATCTAGTTCAAGGTTCATGCGTTTCGCTGCTTCCATTATATTGATGACTACTCCTCGGCCTGTCGCTTCAATACGACCTTCTGAACCACCTATAATGACAGGCTTTCCTGTGATGAAACCTGAAACATCTCTGCCTCGCAATTTATCAAATTCATCGAGCATCCACCCCATAATTTGTCCATTTGTATTAACATCGGGGGCAGGCACATCTTTTTCAGGTCCTATAATTGGTTCAAGCTCTCTAATATAACCCCTGCTCAATTCTTCGAGCTCTCTTTCAGAAAGATCTTTCGGGTTAACTATGATTCCGCCTTTTCCTCCTCCAAACGGCAATCCAACAATAGCTGATTTTATTGACATCCACATGGACAAAGCAACAACTTCATCCTCATTTACTGCAGGATGGAAACGAATACCTCCCTTTGTTGGTCCAAGAATATCTATATGCTGCGAGCGCAGACCTGTATAATTAGCATATTCTCCGTTATCTTTCCTGACCGGGATTGAAACCTTCATTACTCTTTTCGGTTTCTGTAAAATGTTATAAACACCTTCCGGGAGTTCGAGTGACTCTGCTGCCCTTTCAATCAATTGCTTTGCAATTAGGTAAGGATTTGTAATATCCTTTCCATTTTTTTGTTCCTTAACAGGCATTTCCGTCTTTACTTCAGCTGCAATATCATTCTCTGCTCCAATTTGAGGCTCCTTATTGGTTACTTTTGGTTTTTCATTCATATTAATATCTTTAGCAGGATCCGGTTTTCTCATTAGTTCCCCTCCATCACTTAGTAGTCCTTGTTTTGTTCGCTATCTTCATTTTTCAGATACCCTTTCGCTTTCACTGTAAACGTTTTACCAAAACACTCTATACCTTAGAATTTAAAATGAATGAGACTTTCTATTAACTGCTTTACGCAACAGTATAAAAGCTGGCTTATGCATCGTTTTCAAATATTTATATGCTTTTAGCTATTAGTTATCTTCTATTTGCATCCAAAAAAGACTGCAAAAATGCAGCCTTTATAGCCTTTCAGCATCTTCCTTCCACACAGCAGAAGCTTTGCCGGGACGAGTGGATTCAGCAACTCCATATAGGGTATTTTCCTCATTATTAATCAAAATAGCTTGAACATTTCCGATTGGCATTGTGTCATCAAGGATTTCTATTCCCAGGCTTTTGAGTTTTTGTTTTACCCCTTCATCGAAATCATCTTCCACCCATACCTCAGGAGCTGTACTGTTATATAAACGAGGGTGCTCGATTGCTTCCCAGAGATCCATATTGAAGTCAATTACGTTCATGATCACATGTGCAACTGAAGCGACAATTGTTGGTCCTCCTGGCGAACCGAGAGTCATAAACGGCTCTCCATCCTTAAGGATAATTGTCGGACACTTTGCGCTTACCGGATATTTTCCTCCGCGCATTTCATTGACATGTTTTTTCTCCACTTTAAAGTCTGTTAAATCGTTGTTTAATAAAAACCCATACTCTTCGATCATAATTCCAGTACCGAAATAGTGTTCCAGAGAAGATGTACAGGAAGCGACGTTGCCCCATTGATCTACAGCAGTGAAGTGAGTTGTTTCTTTTCCTTCCGTTCTTTTTTGAGAAACAGCCCCTGCCTTCATACCGCTTTTATCATATTCCCATGGGTTTCCAAAGTCGATATCTGGATTTCTGCCGTTAAAGTCGATATACTTCGCTCTTTCAGCAATATACTCAGGATCAAGCAGACCGTTTACTGGAACATTATGAAAATCAGGATCACTCATGTATGCCAACTTGTCTGAGAATACCAGCCGCATCGCTTCTGAAAGAATAAAATATTTTTCCCAAGAAGAAGCTCGATATTTACTCATGTCAAATTGCTCAATTATCTTTAGTATTTGAAGTAAGTTAGTTCCTCCACCATTCGGCGGTGTCGGCACAGCAACATCAAACCCTCTATAGTTCCTTATAACAGGTTCTTGAATCTTACACTCATAGTTCTCCAAATCACTCATTTCCATATGCCCGTTATGGGACTGCAGTCTATCAACAATCGCTTTACCGATTTCCCCTCCATACAAGGCATCAGTACCTTTCTCTTTCAAGATTCTAAATGCCTTGGCCAGCGCTTTATTTTTAACATGGTCTCCTTCAACCAGCGGAACTCCATTAGGAAAGAAGAAATCTTTTGCAGTATGACCGACCCTGTCTCCATATAGTTTGAGAGCTGTATCCCAAAGAAAGTTAACTTTGATGCCATTCTCCGCTAAATCGATTGCCGGATCAATCAGTTCCCCGAAGTCCTTTAAACCATAAGTCTTATTAATCGAATCCAACGCCTTCATCATTCCAGGTATCCCTACAAAACTTTCGTTCATCGTCCTTTCCACAAAAGGCATTACTTCACCATTCTCATTCTGGCATATTTCAGGATGTGCGCTTTCAGGTGCTTGAGAGTGGCCATTGAAAACTTTGGTTTCGCCTGACTCTTTATGGTGATAAACAATAAAACCGCTGGCTCCTACTCCTGTATTGAAAGGTTCAGAAACGCCGAGGGCAAACTGCATGGCTACTATTGCATCAGCTGCTGTACCTCCGTTCCGCAGAACCTCAGCACCCACATCACTCGACTCCCTTGTAGCGCTGGACGTCATTCCAAAATCGCTCACTGCTTTAAATTGATCTTCATTTCGTTCGTATTTTTGATTTTTAAAAATATCTTTTTTACTCATAGGGTTTCCTCCTGCTCTCTTTAAGCTATTATTGGTGGATTAAAAAACCAATAATTGTGTTTGAATTATAGTAAAGAAATATGATGTGTTTAATTAAAATTATGCCAATCAGCAGGTTTCTCGATATTTCTATTTTCTTGAAGCTTTCTGCATTGTTATGCTTTTTGACATTCATTCCATTTTACATAACTAGCTGGTACGTAAGGCGTGCTGCTGGAGCAGAATACTATTACTGGTCAACAGCTACAATCTTTACTTTCAATAAAGAGCAACCTGGTAATTTAATTTTGTAATATACCGATACCCACTAAGATAATAGTTTAAAACCTTTATAAGCTAAGGGGCTTTTATTACATACTGTATCTATTAAAAGAGATGGGGATTGAAACTCTGTAATAAATGTCGGGGAGATGGATTCTCTGGAAGAAGTCTGAACTCCGATGAATACAAATGAATCAACCGAATTTTAAGCACGCTCTTCCTAGGGCTGTTCTCAAGGAAAGAGCTGGTTAGTTACATTGAATCTTCCTTCTGAAAATCCAAATGTTCAGTGAGAAGAGATCGATTGCCTTATTCAGTTTTACATCCCTCACCGTACACACGAAGTTTTGATAATATAAAACTACATCAATGACTACTTTTTAAAACCTCTCACAAGAAACTTTAGAGACACTTCAGGGAGGAAGATTGAGCTTCGGTGTCTCTTATCAACCTCATCCTCAGAGACCCCAGAGGACAAAAAAATGAGCTAAGTGGCTCTCATGAATTACCTCAAAGAACAGCTCACAAATGAAAATTACTGCCATCGTGCATTTACCTCAGCATCTTCTGAAAGGT
The DNA here is from genome assembly GCA_051750065.1 of Bacillota bacterium. Taxonomy (GTDB): domain Bacteria; phylum Bacillota; class Bacilli; order Bacillales; family Bacillaceae_B; genus Rossellomorea. The sequence continues at coordinate 38,528 of JBNJJI010000004.1, read as the reverse complement.
TGTCGATTAACTTATTTTCCCCTCCTTCTCCTCACTGTTTCTGGACAAGTTTTTCTAAAGCAAAGAGCTTGCACATAATTGTGCAAGCTCTTTAAGGTAACTATATTTATGGGCAGCAGAAATTATCTGTTGTTGTTATTGTTTTGTCTGCTGTTTCCGCCTTTTTCACCAATTTCTTTGTAGAATTCTTTGTCATGATTCTTAGAAGTGGCTTCTCCACCTTTTTCACCAATCTCTTGATAAAATTCCTTGTCATGATTTTCGGATGTGGTTTCTCCGCCTTTTTTACCGATCTCTTGATAGAATCCTTTATCATGGTTTTGGGAAGTGGTTTCTCCGCCTTTTTCACCAATTTCTTGATAAAATTCTTTATCATGGTTTTGGGAAGTAGCTTCTCCGCCTTTTTGTCCGATCTCCTGATAGAATTCTTTGTCATGGTTATTTGAAGTTGTTTGTCCGCCCTTACGTCCTGCTTCTTCCAAACTCATTTTTCCATTGTTGTTTTGATTGTTGTTTTTAGCCATCATTAATTCCTCCTTAAAATAGTTTTCATTAAGTTGAATTACTCTAGCTGTTTTCTAAGATGTTTAATTACTTGCTGCGATTTTCTTGATGATTCCAAACACATTTAAATACCAGTTGATCGTGCAATTTTCTTCTCTTCTTGTAAAAAGAGAAGTAATAACTTTTCATCTTAACCTTTGTTAGTATAGTTCCACCCTACCAGACTATTAAACAAATAAAAGCCATCTTAACAGCATTGTAATGTTCCTGTAATTCTATTTATTCTTAATTTGTGTTATAAGGCCTTCTTCTTCTAGTACTTCTCTTATACACCAAATATAATAGATTTACTTTTGTAATATTAAGTTTTACAAGAAGGGGCGTGTTTGAACTGATGCTTAAGGATTTCCCCCAACTTAGAGCTAGTAAAAAAATAAGGTTTCCTCTCCAAGCGCCCGACTCCGCGGGAAGGGGAGTATGCCTTCAGCTCCAATCTCCCCTACTTGAACGGGGGCTATAATCTTATAAAAAGCCCTCTTACTGCACTCTGTTCTCTGTTTGGATGATTTAATGCTGTTGAAACGCCTTTTTTACTGCATTTGGTTCTTCGTTTTGATGATTTGATGCTGTTGAAATGACCTTTTTGCTGCACTAGGTGCTACGTTGGATGATTTGATGCTGTTGAGACGGACTTTTTACTGCATCTGGTTATTCGTTTGGTTGTTTTGATGCTGTTGAAATGACCTTTTTACTGCACTTGGTTCTTCGTTTGGATGATTTATTGCTGTTGAAACTCCTTTTTTACTGCATCTGGTTCTTCGTTTGGTTGTTTTGATGCTGTTGAAACGCCTTTTTTACTGCATCTGGTTCTTCGTTTTGATGATTTGATGCTGTTGAAACGCCTTTTTTACTGCATTTGGTTCTTCGTTTGGATGATTTGATGCTGTTGAAATGACCTTTTTGCTGCACTAGGTGCTACGTTTGGATGATTTGATGCTGTTGAGACGGACTTTTTACTGCATCTGGTTATTCGTTTGGTTGTTTTGATGCTGTTGAAATGACCTTTTTACTGCACTTGGTTCTTCGTTTGGATGATTTATTGCTGTTGAAACACCTTTTTTACTGCACTTGGTTCTTCGTTTGGATGATTTATTGCTGTTGAAACTCCTTTTTTACTGCATCTGGTTCTTCGTTTGGATGATTTGATGCTGTTGAAACGCCTTTTTTACTGCATCTGGTTCTCCGTTTAAATGAATCAATGCTGTTTAAGCGCCTTATCTTCTGCAGCTGGTGCTCCGTTTGATATAATACGGAAAACAAAGACTTTTCTCCATAGGAAGTTATAAGAGAGAGCCGTTATTCTAATTGTCTGTTAAAAAAACACCCTTAAATGGGTGTTTTTAGGTTCTAACCTTCTATAAGATCTTCAATCGCTACTTGAGACCTTTCTTCAAGCGGCCCTCGCAAATGGATTGTTGCCTGTTTTTGATCCTCCAGCAGCTCATCAATCCAGACAGAAACCCCTTGATAGGTAACATCAATATCAGCTGAAGAAGACAGTATTTGCTTAACTCTGTTGATATCCATGCCTCCACCTCCAATTTTTCTAATGGAAATAGTTTGCCTGGTTCTGACGGTTTTATTCCCATAAGATTTCAAAGGAGACGGCGACTCGGTAAATCAATTTCAAAAAGTTTCAATTCTCAGTTTTTTGAAGGTAAGGCTTTTGCGGCTTCCCATTCATGCCGAAGAATGGAATAGATATTTGTGTCATTGAATTCTCCATTTTGATAAATATAACCTCTGAGAATTCCCTCCTTTACAAAGCCGAGTTTTTCGAGGAGCTTAAAAGAAGCTTTGTTTTCAAGAAAGGTTATGGCTCCTAGTCTATACAGCTGTAATTCTTCAAAGGCAAACCGAATAACGGCATCAGCTGCTTCAGAAGTAAATCCGCTTCTCCAATAATCAGGATGAATTTCAAAACCAATCTCTGCTTTTTTTTGTCGACTCTGCAAATTATTTAGTCCTGCCGTTCCGATAAAGGTTCCGGTTTCTTTTAATATAATTCCCCACCTCATTGATTTTTTGCTCTCAAAGCCAGTCCTAAATGAATGTATAATTTCAGCAGCCTGTTCTATCGTTTGGAGACTTTCCATTCCATAAAACTTAGTCACGCTATCCAAGGACATAATTCTGAAATATGCCTCTTTATCTTTCTCTGTAATTTCAACTAATCTAAGTCGCTTTGTTTCTAACGCAGGAAACAACATATAAATCCCTCTCTCCACTTAAGTGTATACACTATGGTAATAAATCCCGTAATCGATTTGTGTTGTATTTTGTCGACACCAAAAATATTTTTATTTTATTTTCTCTAAATGCATTCACCATTTTAGAACTTAAAAGCAACAATCTTTTAGAAGGCTGTTTTCTAAAAGATTGTTGCTTTTGAATACTCTTTCCTCACCTCCCCTATTTACATAGGATTGGAGTGGAAGGCGTACGATCTCCCCCGGGACTAGCGGGCGTCTAGTTCCAGCACCTAGTCCCTCGGGGCGCGCGACTTTCGGTGCAATCCCTTACTTTCAAATCAGCCACAACCTTTGCGAAAAGAGCCTTTCGAAAAGAGCTTATAAAAAAGAAAACGGAGCATATCAACTATGCTCCTGCTGTTTTACTTCTTCTTTTGTATTCCTTTTGTCACTAAAGAGTTTCCATTATTGGCGAGATAATGTTCGGGATCAACGCCTTTTGAATGCTCTCCGTTTTCCAAACGATCCTTTATTTTTTTGTTGGCTTTCTCTGTTTTAGAACCCTCCATATCTACACTTTCTTTCTTGTAAAATTCATCGTTCAATTGCTGATTGGCTTTTTGGGCATTAGATTTTTCATTCAAGTCACTAATAACAATTACCTCCTTAAGGTTGTCGTATAACATTAATTCTATTCCCGCTTTATTATCAAATAATCACGAATATATGCTATCAGCCAGACACTTTTTCCAATGCTGTTTCTTCTATATTATCGTTTTGATATCCGGCACCCATTGCTTCAAAAGCGAACGTTCAGCACTTTACGGGTAGAAGGAGTCACTCAAAAGTAAGTTTTCCTTGGTAATAAACACCAACCTGCTTATTCTGCTGCCTCATTGTTCATAAGCAATCCGGAGGATAATTCTCATATTTAACAACCTTCAGCTAAATGGACAATTTTCCAATTATCCGTTGTTTACTATCTTACTACTATAATATTTGTATAATTTTATAAAAATAAGGAAAAACAAACCGCCAACGAACGCTCCAATAGTATTCATCATCCAGTCATCAATATCAGTTGAGCGTCCAAGAGGAAGTGAATACTGAATGACTTCTACCATTAATGATAAAATACTGCCTGCAACTGTCGTTTTGACCAGCCTCCAATTACGGTGTCGAATCCACCATGAATAAAAAAACCCAAAAGGAATGAAGAGGATGATATTCGCAACTAAATTCCGTATCGGAACCTCGAGGTGATTTCTATAAATTAAATTTAACCTTAGATTATCAAATGGCTGTAGATTGGTATTTCCCTCAAGTGCAACTCCTGGTACAAGTGGAGATAGCGTGATAAGAAATATTCCTCCTAATGAAATCAAGGTGAATAGAACCGGAATAAGGTCTGCCCATCTTGCTCCCCCTTCACCCTTATGATCTTTCCATACATACACCACCATCACCAGTGCAGCGGTCACTATTGCCAATATAGGAATTACCCAACCAAATTGCCTCCAAAGCTCTATCATTGTAAACCTTCTTTCTTCTATCATAAATTTACTTATAATCTATTAAAGATGTTCCATGCTAATTAATATACTACTTATCCTTTTTGTCAATTACTATTTTCAGGGAAAATGAGTTACTGTTCAAGTTAAAAATGAATGATGATTTGTTTTTTAAGGAATAGTTGCGGTAATAGAGATAAATGAGCATAATAATAAGGTGGCTTAAAAGAACGTTGAACAGGAGTGAATAAGATGAGTGTACATAAAGCGATTACAAATCATTCAAGAGAACAAAATGCAATTGCCAAAGATTTTATAAGAATGGATCAGCAAAGAGAGAATTATATTGATGAAGCTGTTAGTCTTTGCTTGAGGGGCGAACCCTTTACAACTGATAAAATCAATGAAGTAACTAAAAGAATCAATGACGAGGCCAGGCTCGGAATCGTTCCAGAACGAAAGTATGTAACAATTGAGATGGTAGAGAAGTATTGTGCCTCACTTTCCCAAGCATAAAGTACAGGTTACACAAAAAAACTAAAACACCCCGGAGATGCGAATCGAGGGGACTGTTGTTATATCAAAGTACAAAAGGCAGAATCGTTCTTGAAGTGAACGATTCTGCCTTTTAGATTTGTTGGACTTTTTCAGAGTCCTCGATCTTAATCTAGGGTGTGGTTTTTATGCATTATAAGCGCTCAGCATCCACACATGCTGTTCAAGTGAAGACTTAATCCCTATGAACATATCTGCAGTCGGCTGATCATGGAGGTCTTCCGCTGTTTCAATCAGCTTCTTACTTTCTTTAATGACTTGTTCAAAATCCTTTATCAACGCTGCCACCATTTCCTTTGAATCCTCCTGACATGATGCCTCGTGTAAGGTGGTGGTTTCAAGATATTTTTTTATGGTAGCAACCGGCTTCCCTTTTAATGTTAAAATTCTTTCAGCAATTTCATCTATGTATCGCCCTGCTTCATTGTAATATTCCTCAAACTTTTCATGAAGAGTGAAGAAATCAGAGCCTGTAACATACCAATGATAATTATGAAGTTTTGTGTATAGAATATTCCAATTTGAAAGCTGATTGTTTAGCATGACAATCAATCCATTCGACATTTCTGACACCTCATTCTTTCTCTAAATTTTATTTCATTTTAGTTAAAGTGACCCTTTTAGCTTTCCTTTTGTCGACGAATGTTATACACTAGCCACTAAGTTAATTTAACAGAGTCTTCTTTGCTTAGTACTTTCAAAATTTAAGTTATCCAAAAGAGGTATAATTGGGACAGCAAAGAAAAAAATACAAATAGACTCTGTAAGATTAAAAAAATTATTGTTCAATTTGTTATTGAAGGAAAGAGGGGTTAAAAAATGAAAAACAAATGGAAATTAACCATGCTTGCGGGCATTCTTACACTAGGATTGGCGGCATGTGCAGACAACGAAGAGAACGCTGAAGAAGCAGAGAACAATGCCGATGCAACTGAAGAGCAGACAGAAGAACAGGCTGACCAAGCTGCTCAAATGGAAGAAATGCAAAAGAAATTAGAAGAACAGCATGTTGATGAAGACACTACTGTAGCAGTAGTTAATGATGAAGACATTAAAGGAGAAGCTTATAATGCTCTTTTAACACAAAGCCAAATGAGCTATCAGCAAATGGGCCAGGATCCTACTTCTGAAGAAATTGCAGCTCAGTTGAAAGAAAGCACAATCGACAGTCTGATTGGACAAACTCTTCTCCTTCAACAAGCTGAAGAAAATGGATATGAGGCTACAGATGAAGAGATTCAACAAGAAATCGCCACACTCAAAGAAGGCTATGAAGATGAGGCTCAATTCGAGGAAGTGCTGGAAAGCAGCGGTCTTACACTAGATGAACTAGAAACGGAAGTAGCCAAGAATATTAAGTATACTGCTTATATTGAGAATGAGCTGACTATTGAAGAAGTAAAAGAGGATGATATCCAAGCATACTATGACCAAATTTCAGAACAAAACAGCGGCTCTGAAGATGCCGAGTCACAAATGCCTGAATATGAAGAAGTGAAAGAAGAAATCAAACAACAATTGCAGGATCAGAAAACCCAGGAAGTATTAGCTGCTGAAGTAGAGAAACTTCGTGAAAATGCATCAATAGATATCAAAATCTAGTTATAACAAATAAGCCTGACCATTCTATTGAATGGACAGGCTTATTTCTTTATAGTTCCCTGATAGTGACTTCTGCCTCATTCCGGTCATCGCCATCCCACTTGGAATGAATTTCAAAAACACCCTCTTTAAAAAAGTAAGGAAGTCTTCTTTTGAACCATGGCTGCATAGGTAAATTCATAGCCTCATTCCGGTTTATCCATTTCAACTTTCCTTCAGGAGGGTCATCCAGCAGGTCACCGTGAATATCCGTCGCGAGGTAGTTGTATACAATATAATGGTAGTTTTGATGAGGGATGACAAACTCATCTATGCCTTTAAATTTCATAGTTTTCACTGTCAGTCCTGTTTCTTCCCTGACTTCCCTTTCAGCCCCTTTAGAAGGACTTTCCGGAAAATCAATTTTTCCTCCAGGAGCGATATATCCAGGAAAACCTTTGTCTGAGGTTCTTTCCAATAATAGCAACTTTTCCTCTTTTTCTATCATCACCATTGTATATAGATGTGTTTCATATTCTTTCCAATTCATTCATACCACCCTGTCCAATTATGTAAAGAGGAACATTGATCCCCCTGTTATTTTAAGATTCCACCATTGCGCCGCCATTTATATGGAGAACCTGGCCGGAAACGTAACCTGAGTCATCGGAAGCTAAATACACATACGATGGAGCTAGCTCAAACGGCTGCCCTGCCCTTTTCATAGGTACATCCAAACCAAAGGACGATGTTTTCTTTGCTGAGAAACTCGAAGGAATCAGCGGTGTCCATATTGGTCCTGGCGCTATCGCGTTCACCCTTATACCCTTTTCAATCAACTGCAGCGACAATGATCGTGTGAATGTGACAATTGCTCCCTTTGTGGATGAATAGTCTACCAGTTCTTTATTCCCTCGATAAGCTGTGATTGATGCTGTATTGATAATAGAACTTCCTCTCTTAAGATACGGGAGAGCCGCCTTTGTTAAGTAAAAATTAGAAAAGATATTGGTTCTGAAAGTATCCTCAAGCTGCTCATCCGTAATGTTCATAATGCTCTTCTGAGGATATTGAACAGCACAATTGTTCACCACAATATCTATTTTGCCAAGTACTCTTAAAGTTTCCTCAACAGCAAGTTTTGATGTTTGCGGCAACCTTAAGTCTCCACAAATCGCCAGGCATCTTCTTCCTATCTCTTCAATTCTTCTCTTAGTTTCATCGGCATCTCTATGTTCATTTAGATATATAAAAGCAATATCCGCGCCTTCTTTAGCCATCACATAAGCCGCAGCCCTTCCTATTCCGCTGTCTCCTCCGGAAATGATTACAACTTTGCCTTTTAGTTTATCAGAACCTTTGTACTGAGGATTTTCGGAAATTGGCCTAGGCTTCATCAAGTACTCCAAGCCAGGCTGTCTCCTCTGGCGCTGTGGAGGAAAGGGTAGAGGAACAGTCTCACTCATCTTTTTATAGGCATAGTAAGGATAAACAGGGTACATGTTTTCACTCCTTCATTATCGTTACCGTACCCTATTCCTCTACCTCCCTCAGTGTGCGTCTCATCTCCACTTTCGCTTACTGCCCATTCTTACAGTTAACCCCTGATTGTCCAAAGCTTCCAAAAATGGGATCAGATACTTTCTCGACAAGCCAAGTGTATCTTTGGCAACAGACAATTCAAATTCCATATCTGTATTAGTCTGCAGACTTTCCACCGCTGAATGAAATACTTCAGCATGAAATGCAATCTTTTCATCCAGAAAAACCACCAGATTCTGCTCCCGATAATATGATACTAAATTTCCTTGCATATCAGCAGGAATCCCTGCCTGTGCCAGATAAGCAGCCATATCTTCAGGTTTCATTTCATCTTTCTTCAATTCCTCTAAAACTTGTTGAGATCTCTTTTCCCACTGTATAGGTACGTGAGGTATAAATTCTGATAAAGACAGGTAGTGTCCCTTCTGTTTCCATTTCTTTGTCTGCAGGTTTTTCTTAATTGCATAATCCAGGAGAGATTCTTTGAATGTACCTTTGTATAATTGTATAAGCATGGCTTTATCATAACCTGCTTTTAAAGGATTCTCTTCATGAAAGGTTTTTAGCTCTGTGTTCATCAACTTTATGATCTCTTTAAGGATAAATGTGGAAGTCACTTCACCGCTTGGAAGATCGAACACGCTGCCTTCTTTCAACAACTCTTCAAGAGCGGTTGATGATAGCGATGTTTCTTGAAGTAGTTCTTTTTTATTTAAGACCTTATGTTTCCCCAGAGTATCTCCGACTCTTTGCAATGGTGATCCATTTTTCTTTTGCATTAAGAGCTGTATAGTTTCATCGCCGAATTTATATCTGCTTCCTCTAGGATCGATTACAAATCCCCCGCCAATTGTTTCTGCAGGTGTCGGCCTCCTAAGAATCAGCCTGTCATTCCTTTTTACCACGATACGATCGTCCAGTCTTAACTGGCAAAGAATATCCTCACTCTCAGATTCTGTTTCATTACGATCAAAGAAGATGATTTTGCCCATTGTTTCAGATGTCCCTGTATGCAGTTTGACCGGCATTCTCTGTTTGACAGAGTGTTCCAAATCTTCAACCAGTCTTAAACTTATATCGATTGTATCCGTGACGGTGAAGAATTCCGACTTAACCAATACATTTCCCCGCTCAGCCTCTTCTTTCGTTATTCCGGCGAGATTAATAGCCGTTCTCTGGCCTCCGAATGCTTCAGGAGAGGGCTTGTGATGAACTTGAATCTGCCTGGCTTTTGTTTCTTTACCTGAAGGAAGCAAAAGCAGAGATTCCCCCTCCTTTACACTTCCTTCATACACAGTGCCCCTAACTACAGTTCCTTGCCCTTTTACCGTAAAGACTTGATCGATCGGCATGCGAAAATCACCGGTTATACTTCTCGATGGAAGCTGTTCTAAATGCGTGAGTATCGTTTTCTTAATCTCCGGAACTCCTTTTCCTGATAAGCTATCAGCCAACAAGATGGGACTTTTCTCAAATACAGTCCCAACCAATTCTTCTTGAATTTCTTCCGCGGCCAAACTATGTAACTCTTTATCGACGTTATCCATTTTGCTCAGTACGACGATTCCTTGATCGACACCTAAAAAAGAAAGGATCTCCAAGTGCTCCTTTGTCTGAGGCATTACACCTTCATCAGCAGCTACAACAAGGATGACAAGATCAATTCCCGCGACTCCTGCAATCATTTGCTTGATGAACTTTTCATGACCAGGGACATCGATCACGGATACTTCCATTTCGTCTGTTTCTAAAAGAGGAGCAAATCCCAGTTCAATAGAGATTCCTCTTTCTTTTTCTTCTTTCAGCCGATCTGTTTCTTTATTTGTCAAAGCTTTTACCAAAGCCGTTTTACCATGATCAATATGGCCGGCCATACCTACTGTAAAATATCGTTTTGCCACTTTTACACACCCTCTTTCTTAATCGCTCTTTTCTAAAAGATTGTTGCTTTTGAATGTTATATACCCCTCCTCCCCTTTGACGTAGGGGATTGTAGCGGAAGGCGTGCGGCCTTCTGCGGGACTAGCGGGACAGGTGAGACCAAGGTTACGTACCCACTGGAACGTAACCCCACAGGCAAAGCCGAGGAGGCTCACCGACCGCCCCGCGGAGCCGTACGCCTGGAACGGAAATCCTTTACTTTTAAAAAGCACAATCTTTGCGAAAAGAGCCTTCTTAATTGAAAACTACTATGCTCTTTTACCTTAATCGCCTATTGTAGACCAGCAGAGCCGCCATGATCACGAGCAGTACTAAGAAGATGATGCCCTTTGAGACATCTCCTTCCATGAATGTTTTAACCACCCATATAAAAATAAAAACCGTAAATAATATATCAAATAAAAATAACTTTTTCTTAGTTTTTTCCTTCACAGTCAACCTTCATCCTTTCTTCAATCATACCTCAAAGCCTGCCCTTACATTTTCAGCAGCAAAACACAGACTCTATAAAGCTTCTTTGTCTTTAATTTATAAAATGAATGAGAAATTAAACTCTATCAAGCAATTCATTGATTTTAATGATAAGTAGAATCATTTTATTGACCCTATTTTTCAAAAGATTGCAGCTGTTTAAGAGTAGCATCTTTCACCTTCAGCTGATATTCTGCTGGGAGGCCGGTCAGCCTTCTACATGAAGTGCAGCAAGGTAAACTTTTCAATTTATAGAATAGAACCTTGTTTTTATATTCTGCAGAAGAAGGTACTCATAGAAGTGCATTTCTTTTGCCTTTTTCTAATGAATTTTAGAAAATCTAACTCTTCACTCCCCGAAAAGGCAATGTCACAGTTTTCAGAAGCTGCTATCTTATATGCCGTTTTAAAAACGCTCAACAGTTATACTTGGTAATAATACCACAGAAAGCATCACTTTTTCCTCACCCAAACTTCCTCTAACCCCCAATGGTCTATGCATGTCGGCCTATTTTCAAGCTTTCTTTCGCTATGCTCCACTCTTCATTCGATGTTACTTTTATCATCCCTAAAAGTTAGGTATTGTTAGGCGGGAATAAGTAGATTGATTTCCCTGAATAGTGTTGCTTTTCAAAGAGAGCCTTTTCCCCTCACGGAAAACCTCATATAAAACTGGACTGTTTCAAGCATATCTCTTCCTTTTGAATAATAACTTTTAATAAACAAACTAGTAACGGAGGATGAAAATGTCTGAACAATACATTTCCATATGGGATGAACACCAATTTTGGTTGAATATGCTCCAGGATCACGCTTACTTTGTAAGAGATTACCTGTCTCCTGCAGAAACAAAATATGTTACCGAAGCAAATATGCATATTAGAAGTTTTGAAGCTGTTTTGCAGCGGTTAAGAGCAATCCCTAAAGATGCGCTTCTTCCCTCTCCTGAAATGATCGAATTGGCACAATACGCTTATCATACTGCCGGAAAATATTATTTATTTGAAGGAAACATTTTAAACTTGAGACTAAAAAATGAAATTAATATTAATCTTACACCCACCTATTTCAACGGAACACTAAACGAAAATGGAGAATACTTGCGTATACTTCAATACTTCATGCAGGGTCAAGAACCGCCGCCTCTTTCACTTGTTGACCTTTTGTCTTTATGGCTTGAAGACCAATTGGGGCATGCGGTTCTTCTTATCAGGCTGGTCGATGGAATTGAATTCGATATAATCAGGCAGGCAAACGCCCTGAAGGGGAAATTCTCACAATTTATTGTAAAAAATAATGCCATTAAAGGCTATTTGCGCTTTTTGCCTGCCAACTCACCAGTTCAAATCCGGTTTGCTCATGAAGTGGCCGAGTCAGTAGTAGCATTCAATAACCTTGTCGCCCACACGCTGAAGCTTTATGATGAAAAATCACTCGTTAACCAATCTACCCGCAGATTCCTAATTCACCATTTTCCGGAAGCCTGCTATTTCATGAAGAAAATGTCTTACTATGCTCGGGACATACAGTATCCGCCATGCCAGATTACCTACCCTCCCAGAGATTAGTGACAGTCACCACCCGAAATTTGACGACTCAAAAGAATCATAAAAACATAAAAGGACTGCCTGTTACCCAGCAGTCCTTTAAAAGATACTCTTCTATTTTCCCTCTTTAATTAACGCTTCCATGTCTAAGACAATTTGGTCAAAAGGAACTTCTTCGTAACCGCCGTAACTTTTTACCGTTCTTCCCTCTTGGTTTACAAGATAGAAGCTTGTCTGATGGATGACCTGGTCAGAATTCGGATCATTTGCGACAAGAGATTTAAATGACTCTACAGCAAAATCAGAAATGTGATCTTGCGTATAACCTGTCAAAAGGTCCCATTTGCTTGTATCGGCCTCATAATTACTAATATATTCCGATAATGCTTCCGGGGTATCCACTTCAGGATCAACACTGAAGGAAACAATTTGGTAATCTTCAATTCCCTTTTCTTTCAGCTTTTCTTGCAGCTGGGTCATATTGTAAGTCATTGGCGGGCAAACCGTTTCACAATTTGTGAAAATAAAATCGGCCAGCCACACTTTTCCTTTTAAATCTTCTAAGCTTACAGTTTCATTGTTCTGGTTGGTATAACTAAAATCCTGCACCTTCCAATTATGATCAGCTTGAAACCCGCCGTTTCCACAAGCAGCCAAGAAGGCCGAAGCCAGGAGCAAGAAGGAGAGCAATATAATTCTTTTAACCAAGGAAATCCCTCCACAATACTATTCAATATACTATTCTCTTCTTAACCTATGGTAGATCAAACACCTTCTAAATACAATCTGTTGTGAGGATTATACTTGAAGATTTTGTGAAGAATTCCTAAGGTCTTTAGCTTTGCTGCCTAAATTACTGCAAGTACACTTTTTTAATCTATTCTATACATTAAGCCGAGCGTTTCTCCGTATCCATGCACTTAAGGTGTCAACCGCCAGCATGTTCTCAGTCCTTCTAATAATTATTCTTTCAAAATGGCTCCAAGCGCCCCTGCAAAAGCTCCATCTTTCAAAAAAACAGGATTATACTCTAAGATGTCCTGAAATTGCTCCAGGTCCTTCCTTAATAAAGAGTTTCCTTTCAGCGCTCCGCCGGCGAACACAATTGTATTGGTTTCACCCGTTTCTGCTTCACGTGAGGAGAGAAGAATGATATTCTCCGCAACCATATTGATTAAGGACCGTACAGCATCCGCAGGGGTCTCTTCGCCAGAGAAATTCCCTCCGAAATTTGCAGCAGTGAGGTGTCCAGGAATGGGAGGCTTATCGTTTTCATATAAGTCCTTTACCAATAGATCAACCCTTTCACGATTACCTGATTGTGCAATCTGGATAATCTCAGGAAAAGTATGTGGACCAGCTAATAATTTTCCAAGACCCATTATGGTTCCGCCCCCCATACCCGTTCCTGTAAGTCGGCGATGTGTTCTTTTTTCAGGATCTATATAAAACAAAGAGGTACCTGTACCTATATTAACCAAGATAAAAGGTTCTTTTATTTTGTGTTCTTCATACAGAAGAATAGCTGCACCAGAACAAACAGCATCAAACTCTGAAATTTCTCTGGCATTTTCAACAAGTTTTTTTATAAATCCGGACCTTCCGCCAGTAAGACAGAACTCCGATTGAGGTGACAGCCAGCGAAGCCACTGACTTATAGAATTTAGATCACTGGAAAGGAAATGTTTGTAATGCCTTTTCCCTTTTTCATGATAAACCACTTTTACGAGTGTACCGCCAGCATCGATCCCGATTTTATTCATGAAGGTGCATCCTTTCTATTAGAAAATATTAATGCTAATATTGCTCTATTTAACACCAAAAGACCAAAAACACTGTAAATTCCTGTTAACTTATCATCAGAGCTGTTTGTAGTTAGAAGCCATCATAATGACCCAATCAGCAAGATAAGAAAATTAAGAAACGGCTCCTCCCATAAAGGCTTTTGATAACTGTTAAAATCAAGAATAACAAAATCACACATACCTGCCATTCTGCTGAAAGCCTGGAATTTTAAGGACAAAGAGCAATCGCCCTGATTAGCTTGGGATGGCCAAGTCGTTCATTGGATAAGGACTTTAGTATGGTTTTAGCACAATTTGAATTACAGAGATAAATGCTGCAATTTTCTAAATTTAAATAAGGACCTGGAAATCCAGATCCTTATTGCAAGTTAAGCTAAAAAGTGAAACTCGGTAGTGCTCCCTGTTTGTGACGAGATAACTTCCAAGCGTGCATCAATTCTTTCTTTCAGTTCTGGTACATGCGAAATGATTCCGACAAGGCGGCCGCTGCTTTGTATATCCATCAGTGCTTCAATTGCATGATCGAGGGATTCTGGATCCAGCGTACCGAATCCCTCGTCAATGAACATTGTCTCAAGGGAAACTCCCCCTGCATACTGCTGTACAACATCCGCCAGACCTAGGGCCAAACATAATGCGGCTTTAAAACTCTCGCCGCCTGAGAGAGTTTTAACATGTCTATCCTGCCCTGTATATTGGTCAAAAACAAGAAGCTCCAAGCCGCTTTGAACGTTCCCTTTACTTCTGTCTGTTTTCCTGATTAATCTGTATCTTCCTGATGTCATTTTCATGAGCCTCTCATTAGCCACCAATAAGATATCTTCTAGGAAAGATGCGAGTACATAGCGTTCAAATGTCAGGCGGTGGGCATTTTGTCCTCTTGCCATTTCTGAGAGATGCCCAGACAGGCTGTATCTATTTTCAAGATCTTTCATTGAATTATTAAGTTCAAGGACATACTCAAGAATCGTTTCATTTTCAGATTTTCTCATCTTCATCGAATTGAATTCTTCGTTCAGCTTTTTTAATTCCTCGCTTATTTCGGTGAATTGCTGCTGAAGAGTTTCAATTCTGGGTTCCTCTGTGTCTTGGAGAGCTTTTTCTAGTTCCTCGAGCCTGTCACTTACGGAACGAACTTCTTCCCCAAAGCTGCTCACAACTCTTTCCATTGATTCGATCTCTGACTCTGTTCGTTTCGCTCCCTGAAATGCCTTGTAACTTTCGAAGCCTTGTTCTTCCAATATTTGAAGAAACTTAGAGCGCTCTTCATTCATCTCTGCTTCCAACTTTGAGACCGCAGTCTGCCTGTCCTTTACTTGGGCTTCATTAACTGAAATATCTTTACTAAGTCGATTATGAAATTCCTGAGCTTTTTCAAAGGATGCTTTCAACATGTTCAGGTCGTTTTGGGCTGCATTCAATGCAATATTGAATTTCTCTCTGGTTCTTATCTCTACAGGAATCGCCGATCGCCTGCTGTCTAATGCACCTTTTTTCGCATGAAAAGCTTCTGATAGTTCCAGCTCATCATGTTTCTTTTTTTGGAGCTTCTTTTCCTGCATCTCTAATGAATTCTTATTTTCTTCGATATTTTTTATGAGCGTTTGAAGTCCACTCAGATGCTGGCTGCTTACTTTCATTTCATTTTCTTTTGTCTTTATACGGTTCCTTAAAGACTCAATCTCCATTTCAATATCCTCTTCTTTAAAATTTACCATAATACTGGTAATTTCTCGTAAGGCTTCATCTTTTTGAGATTTAATGGATGTGTATTTTGCTTCAATTTCAAAGTAGCTTCTGCTCGCTTCATTTAAATGTTTTTCTTTTTCCGCCACCATATCTTTAGCTGCTTTGATTTCTCTCTCATCAGGAAGCTCCGCTTGAAGGTGAGCGGGAGCAGGATGCTCTTCAGATCCACAAACCGGGCATGGATTACCATGAACAAGTTCAGAAGCAAGAATTCCTGCTTGTGCTTTATTCCATTTGTCCTCGAGCCAGTTCAAAGTTGAACGGGTATCCTCAAGCTCTCGCAAGGCCCTTTCATGCTGTTGACTTCGAGTGGACAAGTTGCTTTTCAATCTTTGACTTTCATTGCGGATTTTTTGAAAGTGAGAAAATAGTTTTTCCTCGCTTTGCAGTTTAGAAATCGTTTTCTCTATTTCGAACAACTCTAGCCGCAGCTTTTCGAGACTGGCTCTTTTTTCTTCCTGCTCATTAAGCAGGTTCTTTTTTTCAGCTAGGTCTTTCTCCACTTTGTTCATTTCATCCTTCAAGCGCATTCGCTGTCCCTCAAGATTAGTGACTTCATCCTCCATTTGCCCGAAAGAGAAAATATCTTCCCGCAAGCTCTCTAGAGTATTGACCTTCTTTCCAGCTTCATATCTTTTCCCTTCCTTCTGCTGTTCTTGTTCCCAAATTTCCCGTGCAGAATCCATTTCCTTTGTAAGCTCACGCTGCTGAAGGAGTAATTCCTTTAATTCCTGCTGCAAAGTCTTTAATTCTCGATTCAATCTGTGGCAATATTCATCTTGTTTCAACAGTTTATCCGCTTGGTGAGCTTTTTTGATTTCCTCTTTCAATCGTTCAATTTCTTCTGATTTGTTAGCAAGAATTTGTTTTTCTTCTCTAAGCACTCTTCTTTTCTCAAACTGTTCTACTAGTTCCTGTGCCTGCATTATTTGTTTTTGCAGTGAATCTCTATCTCTCTGTTTATCATCAAAATTCCCGCTTAACTTTGTTAGATCTTCTTTCATAACGGTAATATGATGCTGAAGTTTCTCAATTATCAAAGTGTCATTTAAAGGCTCCTGCAGAAGAAGGTTGCTCAGTTCCTCATTTTGCTCAGGATGTATTCCCAACAAATTTCTCGTTCTGTCTTCCACTGCTTTTTCTACATCTCTTTTTAATAAATCACTTTCCTCTTTTAATTTATCCTGAATGAGTCTATAGAACTCTGTATGAAAGAGCCGCTGGAGAATTGCTTCTTTATCTTTACTGTCAGATGTCAAAAGTTTACGAAATTCTCCTTGTGGAATCATCAAAATCTGCCTAAACTGGTTCGCATCAAGTTGGATGATTTCTTTAATTTTCTCATCCACATCCCTTATGTTCGCTGCCAGCAGAACCTTCTCACCGTTTTCATCGATTGAATAAAACTCTGCTTTCGCATTGACAGTTGTGAACCCTTCCCCTCGTGCCTTCTTCTTTTCCTGTTGAGGAGATCTGATAATCAGATATGTTTTTCCTCTCAACGAAAAAGTCAGAGACACTTCCGTTATATCATTATCATCTGCAAATTGACTGCGGAGATCGTTGCCGTTCCTGTCTTCCCCAGAAGCCTTTCCATAGATGGCAAATGAAATGCCGTCGAAAATGGTGGTTTTTCCCGATCCTGTTTTCCCGGAGATAACAAACATCGTCCGATTTTCAAGAAGCTGAAAGTCAATTGTTTCGGCAGCAGGGTAAGGACCAAACGCCTGCATGGTCAATTGTAGTGGTTTCATTTCTTTTCAGCCTCCCTTTTTGACTTCTCTATGACATTGATCAAAATTTGCTTCTTCTCTTCAGTAAAATCAGAAGTGGTCATTTCGTTGTAGAACTGCTGAAAAAGATCCAACTCTGATTTCTTTTGATCTCTCACTGTAGAATATTTTTCTTTCTTTTTAAGATCATATTTTTCTATTTTTCTTTCTAAATGAAGAACATTCGGGTAAACTTGGCGCAATTTATTAATTGGATCGATTAGGGCTCCCTCATCCTGCAGGGTCACTTTCAAAAAATCGTCTGTTTTTTGACTCTTGAAGAATTGAGGGTCCAACAGTTCTTCCATGAACCCTTCAATCTCACGCATATCCTGTTTAGGTGTAAGTGTTTTTTCCTTAATCGAAATTTCTCCTTTTGAATCGATGTTAACTATGGAAACTGCCTTTCTCTGACGGGCTTCAGAAAAGGAGTATTTTAATAATGAGCCAGAATACTTCACTCGCTCATGCTTGATGGCATCAGGACTATGAAGATGCCCCAAGGCGGTATAATGAAAAGGATCAAATAATTCGGATCCTACACAACCTGAACCTCCTACAGACAAAGTTCTTTCTGAATCAGACGTTTTCCCTCCCAGGACAAAAGCATGTCCCACGAATACATGGGGCTGTGCTGGGTCCATATGCTTTTCAATTTCACCAACAAGGGCTTGCATGGCATCATGATGTGAGGAAATAGAATCATTTTGAAGAAGCTGCCTTACAATTCCGGGGTCCGCATAAGGAATCAAATGAAAATGGACTCCTTCGACTTCTATTGGAGTAAAATCATTCGTCAGCTTTCCTTTCAAATATAACCTGCTCTGTTTATACCAGGAAGTACCGAATGAAAGTCTCTCAGCACTATCATGATTTCCTGATATAGCGATTACCGGAATCTTTAATTCTACATTGATTTTGTATAGTATTTCATCCAGCAATTCCACTGCTTCAGTCGGAGGTACAGAGCGGTCATATAGATCACCGGCAATTACCACTGCGTCAGGCTGCTCTTCTTCTACTAATTGAACAAATTGATATAAAACCTCACGCTGCTGTTCAGTCATATAGATGCCGTGCACCAACTTTCCCAGGTGCCAATCGGCTGTATGTATAAATTTCATGAATTGTCACCTCTCGAACAAATATTCTATTTGTATTATATCAGAGAATCCCAGGTGTTTGTTATAGTAGTTGAGGATGGTATGAATTTATGGATGGGAGTGTAAAACCCTCGAAGGCACTCTAGCTAATCTGCTACTCGTAAACATAACTGCTTAATAAGAAGAGGCGATTTTTGTTTCAATTGATTCTCCGTGGGGTGTGCTCCTTTCGCTTCAATCAACGCTGCCTAAAATAGGTCATTAAACCGCAACTTCATGATAACCTTCATATAAAACTGCTAGGCATGATAGGGATATGTGAATTAAGAAAAACCGAACACTTTAACAAAATAAAAAAGGATTGCCCACTTTCAGGACAATCCTCTTCCACTTAATTATTAGCTATTAACGTCATTGCTAAGGCTGGATTTTACTAGTCCAGCTTCTTCAAGCAAGCTTCCAATTTGTTCTTCTGCTTCAGTGAATTTTTCATTAGCTGCTTCAAAGTTTACTTCTTCTTTTTGAAGCTCTGCAGCTTTCATGTCATAAGACTCAGCAAGAGTGGATTTGAAAGTTTCCAGCTCTTCCTCGAATTTAGAAAGATCTTCTGAGACTTCCATACCTTGTACTGCTTCACTTGATGCAGCAGCAGATTCAGCCGCAGCTTCTTTCATTTCAGCACTAGGAGCTTCTTCTCCACCCATAGCAGCCTCATAATCATTTAAATCCTTGTCTACTGAATTAAGAGTACTTGTCATGTTCAAATAGAAATCCATCATTGAACCGGATACATCGGCAGATTCTTCCGTTTGTTCAGTTTCCTCTGCATTATCTGCGGCATTATTTTCAGCCGTATTGTTTTCTCCATTGTTTGAACAACCTGCAACCGCTAACAAAAGAGCTAATCCTAACCACCATATTTTTTTCATGTCCTTCATCCTTTCTGTAATTACCATGTTGAATAGAGTTTTGGCAAATTCTATGTCACTGCGCACTGCAGCTTTCCATCTCTCAGCCGATTGTATCTTATCATGGGAATATCAGGGAGGTAAAGGAATATTCCTTCATTTCCCTAAAGTTTAAATCTTATAAATATTTCATTATTTCTGATTGAATCACCTTGAAACCTGACACTTGTATTTTTTCTTGATTTTCTACATAATAGAGTATGTTCGAATAATTCTTGTGGGGCTGATTGTGTTGCTGGTGCATGCCTCGGTCTTCAAAACCGCTTGGGAGGCGCGTGCCGTCTCCGCTGGGTTCGATTCCCAGGCAGTCCCGCCAAATTTACTATTCCAAAAATGCTATCATATCTATAATGAAAGTCCACAGAGATGTATCCTCTGTGGACTTTTTGTTCGAAAGCTTTTTTTCGGATAAAGTGTTGCTTTTAACTATCTCCCTGCACATAATCACTTTCCTTAACAGAGAGAGTTTTAACTGGGAAAGCATTTTATTCTTGCTTGATTATCATGATATCAAGGCAATGTAATGGTGGTGTCTTAAATTCATTTGTAAAAGTACCTATACAAATGAGACTTATTTTATAAATCACTGGCTCTTGCCTTTCTTAAACATTCGGTAGGCTCCAAAGAATAAAATGATTCCTATAATAATTCCGGATAAGTCCACGAGCAACCCCATTATAGTTCCGCCTTTCTCCTGAGTTTAAAAAGTCATTCAGACTATTTCGAGTATATTTTAGGGGAAAAGTAAAAAGTAAAACAAAGTCATTTTACATAATGAGTTTGCCATAGATCAAGGATTTTACCACTTAATTTTCTTTAATAAGATAAGAAAAGGAGCTTTTATCCTGTAACCTGTGATTATTATAGCCAGTATATATACCTTATAGATTTGAAAACCATCCTAATAAGTGTCCTTAATTTCAATCTTCCTATGACATTAATCGAGCAATGGCTTGAGAGGAAAGCAAAACTTATAAAATATCAAAAAGGCTGGAACTCGATTTTCACCTCTGTTTCTTTAAGTATTACCTAGTACTGGTTAGGGGTAAAATTTCACTGGTGAGAATGCGATTTAACAAGGAGGGGAAGGTCAATGAATTGCACTCAACATTCGTGGCAGAAAGACTTTTCTTTCAACTCATTTACACATCAGAAGGAGAAATGACTGAGGCGGTTTTAAAGCAGGCTTTTCCAGTGATCCACAAAAAAAACCGGTAAAAAACCGGTTTTTTATCCAAGCTGTCCAGGTATTTTATTGTCACTATTATTTGTTGAAGAAGCAGTGTTAAAACCTGATTTATTGGTTGAAGAGGAACTGTTTGCAGTGCTTCCGCTAGATTGAGTACTACTATCGTCCATGACCTCTTCGCCTGCTTCTTTAACCTTTCCTCCGATGTCTTTAAGGTCTCTTGTAGCTTCTTTAGCGGTAGAAAGAATGTCTGTAGAATCTTCTTTGACCTGGTTGACCTGGCCAATAATATCTCCATTAACCTTTTCATAGAGATTTTGAGCATCATTTATTGCTTCTTTTAAAACAGATTGAGCTGAATTCAATCGGTCTTGAAGGTCGCTTTTAACGCCGGATGGATCATCTTTCACTTGTCCAACCATATCCATAGTTGAATTCTTTAAATTCTTTGTATTAGAAGTAACTTTCTGTCTTGTGTTAGAGTCCAGCATGGCAATTGCGCCACCAACGACTGCACCTAATACCATTCCTTTTACTAACTTCCCGTTCTTTTCTTCTTCATTTGAAGAAACATTTGTGTTATTGTACGATACTGTTTGTGTCATAAAACATCCTCCTAAACTATTATTTATATCTGTTCTTAGTATTTTCTTTCCCGTATTTATGTTATTTAAACTTTTAGCAGCAACATGACCATTCAAGAAATTTTTTCCATAAAAAAAGCCGTAAATTACTTTACAGCCTTACACCGTCTCTTTTGATCCCTCTTTTCCTCTTCTAGATTTCTTAGGAAGAGCAGAAGGCAGCGTTAAATCAAAGGTAGTTCCTTTTCCTTTTTCGCTTTGAACGTGAATAGACCCGTGATGGTCTTTCAAAATTCTGAGGCACACCATGAAACCCAGCCCCGTTCCTTTTTCTTTTGTTGTATAAAAAGGCTCGCCCAGTTTGTTTAATGTTTCCTCATTCATCCCTTCTCCTTCATCTTGAAACGTCAGCAATACCTGTCCACTAAGTTCACTTGCAGATATATAGATATTCCCTCCATTCGGCTGTGCTTCTATAGCATTTTTAATCAAATTGATAAATACTTGCTTGATCTGATTTTCATCACACTTTATGAACAGGTCTTTTTTTGTAAACTGCAGATGTATGGCTACATCGAACAATATAGCATTAGTTTGCAGCAGGGCTGTGACTTGTTGAATAATTTGAAGGACATTTTTCTCTTTAAAGTGGACAGCCTGAGGTTTTGCAAGCATAAGTAATTCGCTCAATACCATTTCTATTCTCTTAATTTCAGTAAAGATAATATCTAAATAATATTTATTGGTATGTGAATCTGACTTCATTAGCTGCAGGAAGCCATTGATGGCTGTAAGTGGGTTTCTCACTTCATGGGCTATGCCTGCGGCGAGCTGCCCTGCAATCGAAAGTTTTTGTGATTGTACGGCTAAATTCTCATTAATCTTCATGAGCTCTTCTTCCGCATAGATTCTATGGGTGATATCTGTGATTGTACCTATTGTTCCTTGAAAAACACCACTTTCGTTGTAATTGAGTTTAATGTGAAGTTCTGCCCAGAAATTTCCCCCTTCTTTCATTCTGTAGCGGATTTCAGCCTTGGCACTGCCTGCCTTTTCTTTAATGCTGTTCCGAATGACCGGTTGGACTTCGTGTCGCTGCTGTAAAGGTAAGAAGTGCATTGCGTTGGTGTTCAAACTTTCTTTGACGGTATAGCCTGAAAACTTTTCCCAAGCAGGATTGAGAAATTGGAAATGTCCTAGAGCATCAGTACGGAACACCACTTCATCTATTTCCTCAAGAACAATACTCATTTCATCGGAGAGTGTGCGGTACTTTTTTTCACTTTCCTTAAGCTTTACAAGATTTCTTTGGTGGCGGTCATAATATCCACCCATCCAAACCCCGGCTCCCAATATTAGTACTGTATAGACAATATCAATAACTAAGTTAAGTTCATTCTCGAGCACAACATAAAAGATATAATCCCAGGCTATTACAAATAAAGCAACAGTTATAAAAGATATTACACGACCCTTAAATCGACCCATTTCGTCACCCTTCGATCCGTAATCAGTTTTTTATCCTAATATTCGCACAATTATCTTAAAGTTAGTATACCATTTCTTCAAGAAAAAGGAATATTTTACTTTCGGATTTTTCACAATTTCACTTTCTGCCTTTACACCACTAAATATCTAAGAGTTATATTCTTGTAAGCAGGATTTTATAAACTGCCGCTTGCCACTATCCCTTCGCTTGTCTATAATAAAAGACGATAATTGGCTTTTATAGAATTATGAGGTGAAAATGTGCAATTAGAAGGCTGGTTTTTAATCTTCATCCTTTTCTGGGTGGTCATTCTCATATCTTTGTTTGCAATCGGTGGTTTCTTCATGTTCAGAAAATTTTTGAAGCGCATGCCGAAAGAGGATGGACGATCGGATTTGGACTGGGAAGAATATTATGTCAATCAAACCTATACGTTGTGGGGCCCTAAAGAAGTAGAAATTCTGAATGAACTGGTATCTCCTGTTCCGGAATTGTTCAGAGATGTAGCAAAACAAAAAATCGCAGGAAAGATAGGAGAGCTGGCCATACAAGAAAAAGCTTCTTCAATCTCTCAGGAACTCATCATTCGTGGTTATATTATGGCTACTCCTAAAAGGGATCATAAGTTTCTTAGAAAGAAGCTGGATGATATGAATATCGATGCTGCACCTTATGAACATCTCTTCTAGGATTGATATCAGAAAGGAATTTTGTAATGAGTGTCATTTTAATTATCCCTATCATTTTATATTTAATCTTTTTAGGTGCAGGTCTCTTTATCTATAAAAAGTATAAAAAACAAAAAGGCTGAAACAGGAATTCCTGTTTCAGCCTTTTTAATATTTATTGAAAATCAAGCCCATTGGAAAAAATCAACTATGTTATCCACGTCCAGATTCAGCGCTCAGCCTCTCAGGATCAATTTTCGAAGAGAATAAAAGGAAAGGCAGGCTTTTTTCTCTTCGGAACATTTGCCTGTCGGGGCTGATATGGACGCTTGCTACTTCGTATTTTCACAATAAAAATAGCGCAAACACGGCTGCCAAGGCAAAACGATAATAAGCGAAAGGAGTCAGCTTCACCTTTGATAAAAGTTTCAGAAAAGACATAATAGCCACTATTGCCACCAGAAAGGCCGTTAAAAACCCTGCCAGAAACATATCAATATCTCCAGGCGTGATTACCTCATAATTTTTGACTAAATCCAGCCCGCTAGCCGCAAACATCATCGGCACTGCTACTAAAAACGAAAATTCTGCAGCTGTCTTATGGTTAGCTCCGCTCAGAATTCCTCCAGCTATTGTCGCTCCTGCTCTTGAAAAACCAGGAAACAATGCAAGACATTGAAATAACCCTATGCGAAAAGCCTGTTTGTAAGTCAATTCATCCAAGCTTTGAGTAGACACACTTCTATTTGTCTTATCAGCATAAATCAGCAGCACACCTCCTGCTGCAAGAGCTATTACCACTGTCTGAGGTGAGAACAGGTATTCTTTAATCAAGTCATGCAGCAGCAACCCGACTATGACTGCAGGCAGCATGGCAAACAGGATATGAATAACATTGAGCCCTTCCTTGAAGTTGAAGCTAAGGATTGACAAAACTCGTCTCCAATAGTAAACCACAACAGCCATAATGGCGCCAAGCTGGATAAAGATACTGAATGTCTTTTCTTTCTCGCCGGTGAAATCCAGCAAATGACCAGCCAAGATTAAATGCCCAGTGGAGGAAACAGGCAAAAACTCTGTGACTCCTTCAATAATACCCAAGATTATCGCGGTGATGATTTCATTCAAATTTTCCATCTCCTAAATCAATATTAACTTTTTGTAATGTTAAAGAAGTATAAGATTCATTATTTATCAAAAGCATTTATTCCATTTCACCATACCTTGTTTTCTATTAAGAAGACATGTTATTTATGAACTCATTAAAAAACTATTAAATTGATAATTTAGAACCACAATTAAGGTTTTAGTTACAACCCTTCAAGCAGCAGCCTCTACCCACTTTCTTAATCTGTATTTACTAAAACCACTTAGTGTATTTTAGGAGATACTGCTACCCGCAGTACTATCTAAGTAATATTACTTCTTACAAATCATACTGTAAAGCAAATTTTTAACTGGCAGAGGATGTTCAAAAAGCCTGGTGAAAAAGACACTTTGAATTTCTTCGCTGGAATGCTTTTTTAGTTCCTCACGTATTATTAGCATACGTTCCGGTACTCAAAGCTACACCGCCTCGAACTTTGGTCCTTTTTGTCCTCCACTTCGAACACGCACTGGTAGTTATACTTATTTCTTTGCAAAAGTTCAAGCATACTATTCACCACCCTGGGGACCAAGCCCGCTTCAATGGTTACTGCTCCTCAACTGCTTTATAGCTGGATTTTATCAAAGGCTTTTTTCGTAAACTTGTTGCTATTTCGATAGAATTTCTAAAATACCTGCCATTATTCACCGGCATATCCGTGTAAGCAAGAAATAAAAAAGCTGCTCTACCCGTTTATAGAGAAGAACCTGAGTGTTCAGGGAAAAACCGGCACTTGGGATTTTTCCGAAAGCTACAATTTATACGAAAACAGCCTTATCAAAAAGCTGGACATGAATAACACGGTTACAGATATCTTCAGGTATGAAATGAATATTTCTGAAACAACAAAAAAACCGGCCGTCTGCGTGCAGCAGGTACCGG
The DNA here is from genome assembly GCA_051750065.1 of Bacillota bacterium. GTDB lineage: Bacteria > Bacillota > Bacilli > Bacillales > Bacillaceae_B > Rossellomorea. The sequence continues at coordinate 13,268 of JBNJJI010000004.1, read as the reverse complement.
TTTTAATCCTATATTGTATTGGTAGTCAGTTCATCTTTATCATCTAACAGTTTTTTGTATTGATTGTACATAGCAACTCTCCAAGGGACAATCATACCAAAGGCGAGAATCCAGAACATTCCACTAAGCTGCCCGAAATCTATACTGTTGCTTAAGACAAGTTTTGCCGCCATCCTTAACAGCAGCAGGGCAATTAAAATGAAAGCAAATGCTTTTGATCTTTTCAGATATATATCATTATCACGAACTTCAAAGCGTGAAGTTTTGATGAGAAAAATTGAAAAAATCATGCCGACCACCAAAGCCTCGACCATTTCTGCCGGAGTGACCCTGAACATTGGAATAAGAAACATAAGTGCCCCAGTACTCATAAAAATAGGAGGCAGAATAATCTTTCGGGCTGTCACCGGCTTTTTCTGTGCCTTCATTCTAATAAAAATCACAAAAAACCCCATACCAATCGCAATAATGGATGAAGCAATCGTCATTGACATACCCATCATCCTTCATAAATAATTTACATGTGTCGAACCTAATTATAGACTAATACCACAAAAGCGCAAGTGTTGTCTTGACAGGCTCACTAATCCAATCCTAAAGGGAGAAAGAATACCCACAGCACTCTTAGTATCCTTTACTAAGGTGAATTCTATTCTAATTTCAATTATTATTAACCCCTGCTAATCTAGAAAATCTATTAACACTAAAGTACCCCACACCTTCTTATGGGTGCGGGGTACTCTATTAATTACACACTCTATTGATTGCCTCGATGACACGGCTCTCATCAAAAGGCTTTACAATGAAGTCTTTAGCTCCTGCTTCGATCGCTTCAACCACAAGCTTTTGCTGGCCCATTGCCGAGCACATGATTACTTTAGCGTCCCGATATTCGTGCACAATTTGTCTTACAGCTTCTATTCCGCTCATTTCCGGCATGGTGATATCCATCGTGACAATATCCGGTCGCAGTTCCCGAAACTTCTCAATTGCCTGAATGCCAGTTTCGGCTTCTCCAATTACTCTATGCTCACTGTTTTTCAGCATATTTCCAAGCGTCATGCGCATGAATTTAGCATCGTCTACTATTAGTACTGTTGCCACAGGTGATCCCCCTTGTTTCAGCATAAGATAAAAATACTATTACAGCAATGAAGTTTTCTGATTATTATCATCTTCAAATATAGCATTCTTTATCTTGTAATTTCAATCATGTAATGCAATCTTTACATTAGGCTCTTTTCGCAAACTTTGTTGCTAGCAGCAGGAATTTCAAGAAATATCGCCACAGTTCACCGAAAATCTCCCGGTAAACAAGAAAGAAAAGAGCTGCTCTACCCGTTTAGAAAGAAGAGCTTTAGTACTCAAGGAAAAATCCAGCTCTAAGGATTTTCCGAAAGCAACAATTAATGCAAAAACAGCCCTACATTAAAGGCCAGCTTTCGAAAAAGCTGGCCTTTAGATTTAAAAACCTGTAAATCCTCCAGTAATTTTGCTGAAGAAGATGATGATAGCCGTAAGCCAATCAAAAAATAACATAATACCTACAACAATCATGATGTATCCGCCGACCTTCATAATTTTCGCATTATTTCTTCTTATCCATTGCATTTTACCTACGAAGAAGGATAACAGAAGAAATGGAATGGAAAAACCAAGTGCGTAAGATATCATATATACCATTCCTGAACCCGGATTTGAACCGACGAGCGATATGACCGCTCCCAATATAGGACCTGTGCAAGGAGTCCAGCCGGCAGCAAAGGCCATTCCAATCAACACTGAGCCTATAAAACCAGCAGGACGATTCTTAAATTCGAACTTTCGGTCTTTCATTAAAAACTGCGGCTGAAAAACTCCAATGACCATTAATCCGAAGATAACAATGAAAATAGCCCCCGCCTGACGGATAATATCCTCATATTGAAACAGGAAATTCCCCAGGTAGGTTGAACTGAATCCAAGCACAACAAAAATTGACGAAAAACCGATGAGAAACAAGATAGTGTGGATCAAACTTCTTTTTTGCAGCTTAACATTTTCATCTTTTAAATCACTCACTGACATTCCGGTAATATACGAAAGAAATGCCGGATAGAGCGGCAGACAGCACGGTGAGATAAAGCTAAGAAAACCAGCGCCAAAAGCTAAAAATATATTAATATCTCCCATGAACTCCAACTCCTAAAAGGTTTCTTGATTTTTGGCTGTTTCCCATAGGTTGTGGCACTTGAAAAAGTAGTGAATCTCCGCTCCAGCTGCAAGACTCCGCTGAAACTAGACGTCCCGCTAGTCGCTGAGCAGGTCGTACGTCTTCCGGTACAATCCGCAGGTGAAGGAATATTACATTTAAAAGCAGCACGCTCTAAGAAAACAGCATGTCGTATACATAGCTGCTACCTATCTAAAAATAAGTGGATGTGTCTCTTCAATTGGTCGAAAATCACAATCTGATAGAAAACAGCCTTATTTTTTTATTGTATCAGACATTATAGCTGGATTGGTGCTTAACTCCTGTGAACAATTTGTGTACATAGTTTGAGACTTGATTTAAAAGGAATCATTTTGCATGCGGCTTACAGTAACTTACTTTTTTCATAAATTTTGTGAATAATTCTTTCAAAAAAAGGTTCTTTTCGCTATACTATTATATATTAGCAGCAATTATTAGTGTACTCCTCCTATATTTTTCTAGAAAGGACTTAAGGCCATGTATAAACAAGAGCTACTCAATCGAATTGAAGAAAAGCGTGCCCAGTTAATAGATATTGCAGCTGTGAATGGTCTTAATTCTCCCCTGGCCATAAAATACAGTCAAGAACTCGACTCCTTATTAAACCATTATAACCGACAATTTATTAAATCTTCATCTATATCAAAATCTCTGGTTGCTAAACACGCAGCACATTAAACAGAATTTAAAGTAAAAACTTAACGAATCCCGCCTATTTTATCCAGCAGTTGGGAATGGGAAAGAACTTAAATCAAACTCATTAATATTAAAATATTACTTTTTTAATGCATTAACCTTAACAAAAGGCAAAAGCGAAAGTTCGCTTTTGCCTTTTGTTTCTAGTAATTATTTAAAATTCATGTCTTCTTCATTATTTTCAGATGATGATTCTTCCTGATCTCTTTTAACCATTCCTCCTTCTAGCTGATCTGTTTCTGTTTTACTCACAAGCCACGAGTCATTCTCCCTTACCAAAACAAAAGTCACTTCCAGGTTACCTCTCATCTGGCTTCTGGAATTTTGGATAACATGTTGTTCTTCTTCCGACACTTTCTCGACTTTGTATTCCTGATCGTCTTTCAGCCAAATCGGCGCTTCTGTTGCAACAACGGATAGTTTTCCATCTCTATCATTAATATAGATGTCTGCAAGGCTTCGTGCTTGCTCTTCCGTCATAATTGTAGAAAAATGCTGAATGATTTCATCTTCTGATCCGTATTCCTCCAACTCAGGGCCTTTGTCGATCACTTCCATAAACGTATCTTTGTATTCAGTTAATACTTCATTTGCTTTCTCTTTCGTCAAGTCTTCAGCATCTCCATCTTCTGAATTAGCATTTACATCTGTATCATTGGTTTCAAACGTTTCCTCTTGTGTTTCTTTCACCGCTTCTGCATCAGCTGGATTCGCCTCAGTACTTTCTTCAGCCGTTCCACACCCCGCTAACAATAACAGAGAAATTCCAAGCCCATAAGATACTTTTTTCATCCTTTTAATTCTCCTTTCAATTAATTTCCTACTAGTATCCTATACACTGCAAAGTCTTCTTCTAAACAAAAGAAAGGTAACCGAGGATACGGTTACCTTTCTTGATTATGAACTCACAGCGTCTTCAATTCCTTCTACCAATCCATTCTGCAGAAGATACATTTTGTGATATAAACCTTTCTGTGATAAAAGCTCCTGATGATTCCCTCTTTCCACTATTTCTCCTTGATGAAGAACTAAAATACAATCTGCATCTTGAATAGTAGACAATCTATGGGCAATCGCAATCGTTGTACGGCCTTTTCGCATTTTAGCCAAAGCGAGCTGGATAGCGTCTTCTGTTTCTGTATCAATGTTCGCGGTTGCTTCATCCAACACCAGAATCTTAGGATCCGTGGCGATTGTTCTTGCGAAAGCAATCAATTGCCTTTGGCCGCTAGAGAGCGTAGAGCCTCGTTCAACCACTTTATGAGAATAAGTATCAGGCAGCTTCTCTATGAATGTATGTGCTTGAACAAACTCTGCAGCTGATTTCACTTCTTCGTCTGTCATGTCACTTCCATACAGTTTAATATTATCTTTTACAGTTCCGTAAAAAAGGAAGGGATCCTGAAGAACGAGACCTACCTTATTTCTTAGCTCAGTCATGGGATATTCTTTAATTGATTGACCGTCAATCAGGATGTCACCTTTCTCGTATTCATAAAATCTCATCAATAAATTGATAATTGAGCTTTTTCCACTTCCAGTATGCCCCACGAGTGCAATTGTCTCTCCAGGCTTCGCTGTAAATGATATGTTATTTAAAACATTCTTTTGACCGTCATATGAAAACGTGATATCCCTGAACTCAATCTCAGCGTCTGTTATATTTCCTTTCTTTCCTGGAGTTTGAGCAGGTGCTTCTTCGGTTTCATCAAGCAGAGTGAAAACGCGGGAAGATGCGACGATGGCCTGCTGAAACATCGAGAGCCTCATCATTATATTATTTACTGGCTCAAAGAACCGGTCTAAATAATTGATAAAAGCATACAGAACGCCAATCTCTATAGGGTTAGTAAACGATGCGATCCCAAAGTAGCTCAGTACGACAATCAAGGCAGCAGTATACACTAAGTCGATTGCGGGACGCAGAAGCAGCCCGTCGATTTTTATATTCCGCATTCCAGCTTTATAGTGGTTCTCATTAATGTCTCCAAACTCTTCTCTAAGACGCCTTTCCTGTCTGAAAACCTGAATCATCGACATTCCTTGTAAAGACTCACTAAGCTTGGCATTCAGCTGACTCAATCTTTCTCGTAAGTCATGATAGAAAACGGAACTGTATTTTCTGTAAGTCCTGATAATGATGAATAGCACAGGCAGGATAAATAAGCAGAACAATGCTAATTTCACATTTAGAATGAACATGGCCGTAAATATTCCAACAAACAGGAAGCTTCCTTGTATAAAGCTAACCAGAACACTTACAAACATATCTTTAATCGCTTCCGTATCATTCGTCACTCTTGATACAATTCCTCCGGCAGGGGTCTTATCAAAGTATCTCATTCCCAGGTCCTGCACCTTGGAAAATACGTCTACCCTTAACTCTTGAATGATTTTCAAAGCTATTTCCTGAAACTTCAACAATTGAAAGTAGGAAATAAGCACATTTGAAATCTGTATACCCATATAAGCTGCTGCCAGCCACACCAGCGGTTCATACGGAAAATTCCTTGGTGTCAGATAGTCATCGATGAAAACTTTGACAAGGTAGGGACCAAGTACATCGCCGAGTGTCGTTAAAGCCAATAGAAAAAATGCTAGAAAGATAGATTTTTTGTGAGGTATCGTATATTTTAATAATCTATTTAAGACTTTTCGCTGTTCTTTGGCTGACATGGTTGTTGTTTTTTCCATAAAATTATCCTCCATGCTCTACTAATTCTTCTAATTGTTGACGCAAATACATCTCCCTGTACCAGCCTTCATTCTTCATCAACTCTTCATGTGTGCCTTTTTCTATGATTCTTCCTTCTTCAAGGACAATAATCAGATTTGCGTGTTGAATGGCACTAAGCCGGTGCGAAGTAATAATGGTTGTTTTTCCTTCTCTATTCTCCTTAAGTGCTTTAAGGATGGACTCTTCTGTCTTGGCATCAACAGCTGATAAAGAATCATCGAGGATCAGGACTTCAGGTTCCATCATAAGTGCACGAGCTATGGAAATCCTTTGTTTTTGCCCACCGGATAATGATACACCACGTTCACCCACCACTGTTTGGTAGCCTTCAGTGAATCCTTTGATATCCTCGTGGATGTGAGCAAGAGAAGCGGCACCTTCAATAGTTTGTTTATCAGTCATGGGATTAGTGAAAGCTATGTTTTCGGCTATTGTCGCTGAAAACAGAAAATGATCTTGAGGAACGTAGCCCAGGGAGTTTCTGAGCCTTTCTAATTTATAATCCTTGATAGAGTGCTCTCCAAAACGGACTACACCCTTATATCCTTCGAATTCCCTAATCAGAATCTTGAGCAGGGTGGTCTTCCCGGCACCTGTTTTACCCACAATCCCCAACGTTTCTCCTCGTTTTAACGTAAAATGGATATCTTCCAAAACCGCCTCTTCTTCCCCAGGGTAAATAAATTGGTCAATATCAAATTTTATATCCCCGCCGGGTTGTATATCCAAAGCATCTGGGCTGTCATCAATTTCCACTTTTTCTGCAAGAAGGCTGGATACCCTATCATAAGAAGCACGACCTCTTTCAACGATATTAAAAAGCCAGCCAAAAGCAAGCATCGGCCAAATTAACAAACCTAAATAGGTTGTGAATGAAACAAGTTCTCCGATTGTTATTTCGTCTGCAATGACGAATCTTGATCCAAAGGCTACTGACAGAAAGAAAGAAATCCCGACAATAATAGAAATGGTTGGATCAAACAGGGAGTCGACCTTCGCTACAGAAATGTTCTTTTGTACTACATCCTCAGATTGTTCCCTGAACGACTCTATATCTTCTTTTTCCTGTCCGAAAGTCTTGATAACTTTCACACCCGATACACTTTCCTGCGTTTTATCATTCAGATTTGAAAACGCCTCCTGTGCTTTATGAAATCTTTTATGTAATAGTGTTCCATAATAATTGGTCAAGACAGCCATAATCGGCATCGGTATCAGTGCAATCAGTGTGAGTTCCCAACTGATGGTGGCCGCCATGGCAATGATGACAAATCCTCCAGTTGCAAGAGAATCCACTAATGTCAAGACACCTTGCCCTGCTGTCATTTGGATCGCCTGTAAATCATTGGTTGCGTGTGCCATCAAATCACCCACACGCCTTTTTTGATAAAAAGACGGAGTCATTCTTGTGAAATGTTGATACAGATTGTTACGAAGCAATTTGGATAGCTTGACCGCAGAACCGAAAATCATCATCCTCCAGACAAACCTCAATCCGTACATAGCTATCCCCGCTGCAGACAGGATCCCTCCCCACTGCATTAATTCACCAGGAGTGAGTTCATTCTCCTTTATACTATCAACAACTATGCCGATAACCTTGGGCGGCACAAGTTGAAGAACGGCAACCACTAAGAGTATGCTGATGCCCGTTAAATAGGATTTCTTTTCTTGTTTAAAAAACCACATCAATTCAAGAAAGACTTTCATGATGTTACCCCCGAATCCAGAAATATTTTGCGACTCTTAATTTTAACAAATTTTTGAATAATGTAAAATAAAATAAATTATTTTCAGACGATATAAGCAGCGTACAATACGTGCAGTTTATTTACACTGAAACCATAATAAAACTGCACCCAAACTGTTAAAGTTACTTTCTAACAGTTTGGGTGCAGCTTAGTATTATCTAGTGCAGTTTTCGTTAACTTCTATTATCATGGATATGCACAACTGGCTCTTCCTCGGGCTGTACAATTATTGTAGCCGCCGTCCCTTCCGGCGTCTTAACATATATATATACAGGTTCATGTGGAAAGAAGTCTGCAATTTCTGGCGTAAAGGCTTGAACGAAACCGACGACTTCCCCATATTTGGTCATATCGGTATTTACATTAATGACCATTTTCTGCATATCGCTTCCGATATAAGTTCCCTTAGAAACCAGTTGTATGGTGCGGTCAGGAAAAAATGAGTTCATATCTTCTTCCAAACCTTTAAAGCGGTTGGAAACAACTCGATCATGTTCCTCGGCATCATCAGACGGGAAAAGAAAATCCTGTTTTTCAACATCTCTCCACTTATTGATCGATCTATCATTGGAATCCAGATAAGCATAAGTGAAATGGGAGCCCGGCAGGACGCTGTTTTTCTTCTCTAATTGATATAGAGAAATCACAATAGGAATATTGCTCAGATTTTCTTTTTGTCTGACTCTATTAATGATTTCTCCCGCCATTTTTTTGCCTTCACTAATCATTTTCTGTTCACTGATCTCTTGCGTGCCAAAATGCTTTAGACCCATATTATCATCGACGGTAATATAATCAACCGACTTCATCGCAAGAGCAATAGACAGTCCTTTCAAGTCACCATTTTGATCAACGAAATTTTGTTCATGAACGTAACCAAGATACGTGGGGTTGTCCTTGTTAATCTCCATCACTTGTTCCCAGTCCATGTCCTCTGTTACTTCAATCGCAGGATTGAGTCCTAATTCATCATTTGACTCCCTCCGAATCCAGCTTCTGATTTCCTCAAGATATTGTCCTTCCTGGTAGACGTATTTATCTGCAGGAAAGTGTTCTTCTGAGATGCTCATTAGGCCTGTTTCAATTTCATTCATATCGACACGATTATTAATTTGATATGTTATAAGCTCCCGATTTTCACTAAAAACAGAAGATTTAACTTGATATCTTAAGTACTCATTTGTTTCAGTTTCAGATGTACTCTGTTGAGTAACCAGATTTATATTTTCAGTATCGGATTCACCAGGCAATCCTAAGAAGTTGCATCCTGATAGTATTATTAATAAACCTGCACTAGTTGTAATTAGTCGTTTTTTCATTTAGGTTTCCCTCCGACCACTATTTTAGCATAAATAAAGACAACTGTAGACAACTTACCATTTCTGCAATGTAAAAATAATTGTGGTTTAAGTTTGATGGTTATGCAAGTAATTAGGCTTGATATGAACAGTAATCTCCCTGACTCTGCCTCTGGCTGTTAAAGTTGCAGAAGCATAGAGAATTCATTCTCCTCTTTTCAATACTATTAATGATTTTTCATCCATCGCTAACTTAGCTAAAGGTGTAAAATTCCCTGCAGAAATAATGGAATTCAGTTTCCTTTCTTGATAATACGTTCAAAGAGTCAGCTAACAACAAAAAAGACCACTTTTCCTGCTGAATTTCCCACAGGAAGAGTGATCTTCTTTATTATAACGATGAAAGATAAAGTAAATTGTGAAAATCATCACGATCCTCTTACTTCAATCATCCTGCAATAGACAAATAACACTTATTATGACAAGGTTTTACTTGCCTTGCTGCTTGTTCATTGCATTCATCATTTGATTGATTTTCTTTTGGGAAGGTTTCTGTCCCATTTGCATCATCATCATTCTTAACATTTGTTCATTGATTGGTGGATTTTTCTTTAGATAGCTCATCATATATTTACGAGCGATGAAAAATCCTAGCGCTACTCCAGCTAAAGCAGCCAGAACACCGACTAGAATGAATTGCCAAAGCATAGTTCTATTTCCTCCTTCATGTTGTCCTTTTAAAAGTGTACTAAACCAAGAAAGATTATACAATATTTTAATTTAAATTTCTTTAACTTTAATCAGAACATTGTTAACTTATTCGTGGCTGCTATATTTTATTAATAGTTATATTCGGAAGGTTTATGTAGGAAGGCCTAGAAAAGATCCAGCCTGCCTCATACGTACTTTCTTACTTTAATTGGTTTTAACCAGCCGAAGTGTTCACGGTCGAGATCAATGGCCAGCAGGCGTCCATCCAGCTTTCTTAACAATTCAAAAATATATGCTTCCCAATCACTATGTCCTTGAAGTTCTACCTCAATATATCTATCAAGAACACTGATTCTCGATGTATTTTTCCCGCAAGGAGACTCAATATAATATTTATTATCATATTGGCTGTATTCTCTCTTGGCTGAAAGGGCCTGTGAAAGAGCACGATTAAATGGCAAAAATGGTATGGGCTTTGTTATATAATGAATTTGTTTCCTCACAGTCTCTTGCATCTTTTCAGTAGATATTCTTTCTTCGAGAAACAAATTATAAAAAGAGCGCTCCCTGCCATAAAAAAAATCAGCAATCTCATCTTCTATCCAATAGAGCCGGTAGGATTTCATCCCTCTTCCTCCCCATAGCTTGTCCTTTAAAATAAGTATAAAGAAGCAAGGGAAGTAAGATTGTAGAAAACTGTTGAGAATTTACACTAGTTTTGTCGAACGCGTTTATAAACAGTTCCTATTCCAAAAAGCAGCCAGAATGAGCTACCTGATAAACCAAAAGCTGCTGTTAAACAGCAGCTTTTGGAAGATTAAACTTTACGTTTTATTTTTCAAGCAAGGCTTTCACACGAGAAACGACATTCTCAACTGTGAAGCCGTATTCCTCCATGATTTTTTCTCCTGGTGCTGAAGCTCCGAAACCATTGATGGCAAGAATATCACCCTCATCACCTGTATAGCGGTCCCAACCAAGAGGAGCAGCTACTTCAATTGCCAGACGCTTCTTAACAGCCTTAGGAATAATAGATTCTTTGTATTCTTTGGATTGTTCTTCAAAGCGATCCCAAGATGGCATGCTGATTACGGAAACAGCCAGACCATCTTTAGCAAGAGCATTTTGTGCTTCTACTGCAAGACTTACTTCTGATCCTGAAGCAAGCAAAAGGGCATCCGGCTGTTCTTTACCTGCTGGTGAAACAACATATGCACCTTTTTCAACTCCAGTTTGAGCCTTAGCATCAGTTCCCTTTAAAGTAGGAAGATTTTGTCTTGTCAATACCAATGCTGTAGGCTTGTCTTTGGAGGTTAAAGCTGTACGCCAAGCTGCAGCTGTCTCGTTTCCATCTGCAGGTCGAATAACGGATAGATTCGGCATTGCTCTTAGAGATGCAAGCTGTTCGATTGGCTCATGTGTCGGTCCATCCTCACCTACGGCAATACTGTCATGTGTAAACACATATGTCACCGGAAGTCCCATTAAGGCAGCAAGACGGATTGCCGGTCTTAAGTAGTCTGAGAATACGAAGAATGTACCTCCGAAGACTTTAACTCCACCGTGCAGAGCCATTCCATTCATTGCGGCACCCATTCCAAATTCCCGAACACCAAACCAGATGTTTCGTCCATCATATGACTCAGGCGTGAAATCTTTTTGGTTTTTGATCATCGTCTTATTAGATCCGGCAAGGTCCGCTGAACCGCCTATTAAAGTAGGCATATTCTTCGCGATGCTATTCATCACTTCTCCAGAAGAAGCACGGCTCGCCAGGCTGCTGCCTTCTTCATATACAGGAACCTCATTGTCCCATCCTACTGGAAGCTCACCTGTCATTGCAGATTGGAATTGTGCGGCAAGCTCAGGATACTTTGATTTATACTGAGAAAATAACTCATTCCATTCCTGTTCTTTTTTCTCTCCAGCCTCAACTATACTTTCTTGGAATCGATCTTGAACTTCAGAAGGTACATGGAAATCTTTTTCGAAAGTCCATTTGTAAGCATCCTTAGTCAACTTCATCTCATCTTCACCAAGAGGAGCGCCATGCACATCAGATTTACCAGACTTATTTGGTGCTCCGTACCCGATGACAGTTTTTACTTCAATAAGTGTCGGATGATTCTCGTCACTCTTAGCCTCTTCCAACGCTTTTGCAATAGCTTCTGTATCATTTCCATCTTCAACTCGTACATATTGCCAGCCGTAAGCTTTAAAACGGCCTTCTACATCTTCAGAGAACGATCTGTCCAACTCGCCATCAAGAGAAATATCATTAGAATCATACATGACAACCAAACGTCCTAACTTAAGGTGAGCTGCCAATGAGGCTGCTTCAGAGGATATTCCTTCCATCAGGTCTCCGTCTCCACAAATGCTGTATGTATAATGATCAACAATATTAAAATTATCTCGGTTATATACAGACGCCAAGTGACGTTCTGCCATGGCCATACCTACAGACATCGCCAGTCCTTGTCCGAGTGGACCAGTAGTAGCTTCCACACCTGAAGTGTGGCCATATTCCGGGTGTCCTGGCGTCTTGCTTCCCCACTGCCTGAACTGTTTCAAATCCTCCATTGAAACATCATAGCCGGATAAATGGAGCAAGCTGTATAACAGCATAGACCCATGACCTGCTGAAAGAACAAATCTGTCTCTATTGTGCCAATCAGGATTCTTAGGATTATGGTTCATGAACTTGGACCAAAGTGCATATGCCATCGGTGCAGCACCCATCGGCATACCAGGGTGACCTGATTTTGCTTTTTCAATCGCATCGATTGAAAGTGTTCTTATTGTATTAACGGCTAATTGATCAGTTTTATCAAACATTAATCAACATCCTTCCTTTTATCGTTTATTACTTGTTAATATTAATATTCTTATCCCGTTTATACAACCGATTTGTTTGACTTCAGAACCAAATAGATTAAAATCGGGACGTCGTTTATTGTAAATCAGCTTCTTTATTTTTTATAAATATTACTTTCCAACCTAAAAAAGTTACCTTATGAGGTTGTACATGTACGCCTTATTTTGCTGACAATGAACTCATTATCGGCCGCTTCTTATAGAATGCGCCTTTTTAGCTTCCTAATACCCTAATTATGATAGAACTAATATAAAAAGTTGCTCTGTTAGTCAATGGTGTTGTTATTTGAGTGCTGTTTTAACAAGGCTCTTCTCGCAAAGATTGTGGCTTTGAAAAAAATGGATCTCCACTTCAGCGAAGATCCCCATCCTATATGGGAAGAAGGATAAAAAGCATTCTAAAGCAGCAATCTTTTAGAAAGGCTGTATTCGTAAATATTGTGGTTATTGAACGCGTTCTTAATAATGATTTCCGCTCCAGTCGTGCAACTCCGCGGGGCGTGCGCCCGGCCTCCTCGGCTTTATAAATAGCGGAAGCGGCCGTTCAGCGACGTACAGATTTTAAGGCTCTCGTATGAGATAAAGGAAACACAACGAACAAGGTGAGTTGATGTTCATTTCCCTTAGATGAAGAAAGTGCCTATAATTCAAAAGTGATGACAGCTGAAAAAATCCAGGAGCCGATTTTTTCAAGATCACTCTTCGGATGTTATTAGTAAATGAACTAGTTGACTTATCGCAAGGAGAGAGACTGAAATCTGCTAGTCGCTGGCCGCTGGAGCTAGATTCGCCTGCGGGGTTACGTTCCAGTGGGTACGTAACCTTGGTCTCACCTGTCATCAAAAGTGGAAGCGCCTTGGGCAGCCCCGACAGGCAAATGTTCCTCAGAGAAAAAAAGGTGGTCATTCCTTTTATTCTCTGAGGGTTGTTTGACCCCGAGGGGCTAGGCGCTGGAACTAGACGAC
>JBNJJI010000003.1:0-366126 GCA_051750065.1 Bacillota bacterium | reverse complement strand
GAAATAAAGAACAAGAGTGCAAGCGACCTGTTCAACTCCGTCAGACAAATGTACAGAGGGCCAAGCCCATTTCAGATAAATATAGATTCTCGTGTGCTAAAGCTTGGAGTTAAATCTTGAGTGTTATTTTATCCTCCTACCTCTTTACATAGAAGGATCTTCGCTGCAGGTGTGCGGCCTCCTGCGGGACTAGCGGTCGTCAAGTTCTAGCGCCTAGCAGATTTCAGTCTCTCTCCTTGCTAATCTATCTTCAAGGCCTCAGGCGGCTAGCGGACTTCCCTGCCTCCTCCTTGCGATAAGTCAACAGGTTCATTTCCTAACTTTATACAGTGCTGTTCTTAGAAAAAGTCGGCTTCTGGACTTTTTCTTTGAATATGCATCTCCTCGATCAGGACATTTTTAAAGTCACACGGAAATGAACATCGAATCGCTATCGCTCTCCGTGATTCCTTTATCTCATAAGGAAGCACTAAAATCTCTACGTCGGTGAACGGCCGCTTCCGCTTTATAGTTCACCGCCCGCCCCACGGAGCCGTGCGCCTAGAGCGGAAATCCATTACTATTAAAGCAGCCACAATCTTTGCAAAAAGCTTTTTTCCTAAACTTTGTTGCTTTTTTCAATGATCACAGGCAATATTCTGGTAAGCAAGAAGCATAGAGCTATTTCTCCGTTAATTGTTTCTTTTGAATGCGATTGTACCTTACTCTCCCTTTACTTAGAAGGATTGGAGCGGAAGACGTACGACCTCCTGCGGGAGTAGCGGGTCAGGTGAGACCCCGCAGGCGCAGCCGAGGAGGCTCACCGCCCGCCCCGCGGAGTCGTACGTCTGGAGCGGAAATCCAATTCTTTAATAACAGCCACAATCTTTGCGAAAACAGCCAAATATAAAAACCTCGGACCATAAAGGCCAGAGGTTTTTATAAATTAAGCTTTCGTAATATTGGAGGGCATTTGACCATCCGGACTGATTAGAGCAGCAGAGAAATCATTGCTGAAGATCTCTTTGCCAAGGTTATTGACCCTGTCAATTGATACTCCATCGATTTCCTCGACTATCTCATCAAGTGTGCGGTGCTTTTTCAATAATAGTTCATTCTTTCCATTCCTGCTCATCCTGCTGTTTGTGCTTTCCAGACTGAGCATCAAATTTCCTTTAAGTTGTTCTTTGCTGTTGTTCAATTCTTTTGAAGTAATCCCTTCAGCTGTCAAGGTGTTCAGAGTGGATTGAATAGTATCGAACAGCTGGTTCAACTGTTTTGCTCCTGTACCGCCGTATATTGTCATCATCCCACTGTCTTCGTAAGCAGAGTGATAAGAAAACACAGAATAAGCAAGTCCCCTCTGTTCCCGTACCTCCTGGAACAATCGTGAAGACATACTTCCGCCAAGCACGTTATTCAAAACAATCAAGTTATAAATATCATCATGGCCGATTTGCAGCCCTGGATAGCCTAGACAAAGGTGAGCTTGTTCCGTTTCTTTCTTTTTAGAAACTTTATTCTGGTGGAATGAAGGAACTTCGTTTTTCTCATGACCTTTGCCGCCTTCATACTGTCCGAAAAGGTTTTCTACTTCTTTAATGAAAGAAGCATCAATATTCCCAGCAACTGAAATGACTACATTATCCGGAGTGTACATATTATGCATATAATCCCTTAGTGTCCGGCCATTGAATGTATCAAGAGTTTCTTCTGTCCCTAAAATAGGATAGCCCAGCGGATGGCTCTCATACACTGCCTTGCTTAGCACATCATGCACAATGTCATCCGGGGTATCTTCGTACATTTTAATTTCTTCATAAACTACATTCTTTTCTTTCTTCAATTCCTCTTCATCAAATGCAGAGTTAAAAAACATATCTGCCAAAGTGTCCAATGCATATTTCGCATGATTATCCAGCACCTTCGCGTAATAGCAAGTATATTCTTTAGAAGTAAAGGCATTAACCTGTCCTCCGATACTGTCGAAGGATTCTGCGATTTCACGCGCACTGCGGGTTTCCGTCCCTTTAAAAAACATATGTTCAAGGAAATGGGATATGCCGTTGTTTTGCTTGTTCTCATGACGAGAACCGGTACCGATCCATATGCCGATTGCGACAGATCGGACGGTCGGGATTTCTTCCAGTACAATTCTTAGACCATTTGAGCATGTATATTTCTTAATCAAAAATATTCCTCCTGTTCATGTTGTCAACATCTTCTAGTTCTTATCTTTACCTTTTCCTTTTAGGAGAGAATTATTTCCTGTTTTTATAATTCTTTCTTCCTTCAGTAAACTAGAGACTGTTCCAATTCTTAATTCTTCTTGTTTAATTGCTGTTATTAGTGCAGGCAGCGCCGATGATGTAGAAGCCGTGGGATGCATCAAAATGAGCGCACCATTATGCAATTTTGAAGTTACTCTTTCTACTATGACACTTGGAGAGGGTTTTTGCCAGTCTATTGTATCGACACTCCACAATATCGTTTTCATTTTGTTCTCTTCTGCAATTTTTACAACTTCTTCATTTAAACCGCCGCTTGGAGGACCGAACAACTTTACTTTTTTTCCAGTTGTTGCTTCAATGATTTCATTGGTCTTAATAATTTCTTCTTGTATTTTTTGAGTGGGCAAGGTTTCCATTTTAGGATGCGAATATGAATGATTTCCTATTTCGTGGCCGGATTCTGCTATCATCTTTGCCAGATCAGGGTTTTCTTTGACCCATCTTCCTTCTAAAAAGAACGTGGCATACACCTGATGCTTTTTAAGAGTCGCAAGCATACCTGGTATGTATTCATTTCCCCAAGCCACATTAATGATAAACGAAACCATTGGCTTCTCAGGGTTTCCTCTATATATAGGAAGCGGCGGAAGGTCTGAGAGGTGGACCTTAGGTGGAACCTGATCAAAAACTAACCGTTCACTGTCAAAGCTGCCCTCTTCCTTCATTTTCTCATAAGAACTCTTAATATTCACCTTCAAGCCATTATATCCAGGTGTTCCTTTCCAAACCTTATCATTTCTCGCATCTACCGCAGGAATTTCATATTTTTCAGCTGCTGTTTTGATTTTTTCAAGCAATTCTTCAGGCTTGGCATCAACGGTGACCACCGTAGTTTTTAAACCGCTGACATATTGAGCTGTCATTGGATTGCTCACAGATAATATGGCCAGAGCGATACAAACGGCAATGCCGGCCAGTACCTTGTAGTTCATCAATTGATCACCCTTTCTTATCCCTAACAGCTTATGAAAAATAAGGACAAGGTAGAACCTTGAAGAATCTATTCTTGTTTGCATACAATGGGAGGTGCCTTACATATTCTAATCGAATGGCTTTTCGTCATATTCTATGCTGTTCAAAGAATTGTTAATTTACTCTGCTTGGTCGGCTTGGTCTGTTTCTGGAGCTTCAACGACTATCCGTACAAATGTTCTTTTAAACAACAATCTTTTTGAAGGGCTCTTTTCGTAAACTTTGTTGCTATTTGATACTAATTCCGAAAAAAACTACTATAATTCACCGGAAAAACCTGGTAATCATGAAAAGAAAAGAGCTACTTTCCCCGATTAGAGAGAAATATCCTAGTATCCGGGGAAAAATCCGGCTCTTGGGATTTTTCCGAAAGCAACAATATATGCGAAAACAGCCTTTTGAAGAGAGCCTATTGAAAAGCTACTTAGTTTTAGAGCCAAATAATATTCTTTAGGCTCCAAACACCAAAAGAAGCTGACCAAAACGGCCAGCCTCTTTCTAAGTTATTTCTTATTTTTCTGCCTGTTCAGCCTTTTCGCGCTGCTCTTTAATTACAGCTTTACGTGAAAGGTTTACTCGGCCTTGTCGGTCAACCTCAGTTACTTTTACTAAAAGTTCGTCTCCGATGCTGACGACATCTTCTACTTTGCCGATTCTCTCTTCTGCAAGTTCAGAGATATGAACCAAGCCGTCTTTTCCATTGAAGATTTCAACAAAAGCACCGAATTTTTCGATACGTTTTACTTTACCAAGATACAATTGGCCTACTTCCACTTCTCGGACAATATCCTCAATGATCTTTTTGGCCTTTTTATTCATTTCATCATCAATGGAAGAGATGAATACTGTACCATCTTGTTCGATGTCTATTTTCACGCCAGTTTCTTCAATGATTTTATTGATTTGTTTTCCACTTGGCCCGATAACATCTCTAATTTTGTCAGGATTGATAGCCATCATAAGGATTTTCGGTGCATATTGAGACAACTGTCCACGAGATTCTGAAATCGTTGATAGCATGCTGTCAAGGATATGCATACGGCCGCTCTTAGCCTGCTGAAGGGCTTCTTCAAGGATTTCTCTGGAAAGTCCTTCAATTTTAATATCCATCTGTAAAGCTGTTACCCCTTTAGAAGTACCTGCAACTTTAAAATCCATGTCTCCTAAGTGGTCTTCCATTCCTTGAATATCAGTCAGGATCGAATAGTGTTCCCCAGATTGAATCAGACCCATGGCTATACCAGCAACAGGTGCTTTAATCGGTACTCCGGCGTCCATCATGGCAAGAGTGCTTGCACAGATGCTCGCCTGTGAAGTAGAACCATTTGATTCCAAAACTTCAGAAACAAGACGAATCGTATAAGGAAAATCTTTCTCATTAGGAATAACTGGTTCAAGAGCTCTTTCTCCCAGTGCACCATGCCCAATTTCGCGGCGTCCTGGCCCGCGAAGGAAGCCTGTTTCACCAACACTGAATAGCGGGAAATTGTAATGATGCATAAACCGCTTGGACTCTTCAAGGCCCAAACCGTCAAGTACCTGTACATCTCCAAGAGCTCCAAGGGTACAAATGCTCAACGCTTGAGTCTGTCCACGTGTGAAGAGACCTGAACCGTGTGTCCTTGGAAGAAGTCCTACTTGTGATGCAAGCGGACGGATTTCATCAAGACCGCGGCCATCAGGACGTAATTTTTCTTCTGTGATCAAGCGGCGGACTTCCCCTTTTACCAGCTTGTCCAATACCTGCTTAACTTGCTTCATTTGATCGTCATCCGCTTCCTTCTCTTCGAATTTAGCTATGACTTTATCTTTAACTTCTTTAATAGCCGATTCACGAGCATGTTTTTCCTGTACTTGAATCGCTTTAATCATATCTTCTTCACAAATTCCGCGAACTTCTGATTCGATATCCTGGTCGATTTGATAAAGTTCGATTTCAAGTTTTTCTTTGCCGACTTGTGCAGCAATCTCTTCCTGGAAGGAGATCAATTTCTTAATTTCTTCATGTCCGAACATGATTGCTTCAAGCATCGTTTCTTCAGGTACCTCGTTAGCACCGGCTTCAACCATATTGATGGCATCCTTGGTTCCGGCTACAATCAAGTTGATATCACTTTTTTCCAGTTGTTCAACGTTAGGATTGATGATGAAATCGCCCTGAATCAGTCCAACCTGAACACCGGCTATCGGTCCTTGGAATGGAATATCTGATACAGTCAATGCCAGAGAAGAACCAAACATAGCTGCCATTTCAGAAGAACAATCCTGATCCACACTCATTACCATGCTGATTACTTGCACTTCATTTCTGAATCCATCGGCAAATAAAGGACGAATCGGGCGGTCAATCAAACGGCTTGTCAGGACTGCTCTTTCACTTGGTCGTCCTTCACGCTTGATGAAACCTCCAGGTATCTTCCCTACTGCATACAAACGCTCTTCATAGTTGACTGTCAGCGGAAAGAAATCAAGCGGTTTTGGATGTTTCGATGCTGTTGCTGTACTTAATACAGCTGTATCTCCGTAGCGGATCATTACCGCTCCATTAGCCTGCTTAGCCAGCTGACCGTATTCTACTGTTAACTTCCTGCCTGCCCAATCTATGGAAAACTCTTTCATTTCTTGTTCCATAATAAACCCCTCTCTTTACTTCTCAATTAAGAGTATTCAACTTATCTCATACCCTTGAAGCAGATAAAACAATTTTTTTATTCAATGAACGACTTTTATATGTATTGTGACTTATACTGTAAAGGAATATTCTCTATAACGATCCTTTGCAGAATTATACAGGCTCCGGCATCACTATTGAAAAATACGGCCAGCGAAAATTCGCAAACTTTCAAGTATGAAAGTAAACAATCAAAAATGAAAAAGCAAAAGCTTTTTTGCTGCTTCATTCTTGATTGTTTGTTTAGCAGTATTTTTCAGTCAGCCGCCACCTAAACCTAAATAAAAAGCGGGAAATAAATCCCGCTTCTTGAGTCACTTATCGGCGTAAACCTAATTTGTTGATCAAATCACGGTAGCGCGCAACATCATTATTACGCAGGTACGTTAAAAGATTACGACGACGTCCTACCATTTTCAAAAGACCGCGACGAGAGTGGTGGTCTTTCTTATGAGTACGCAAATGGCCGTTCAAAGTGTTAATTTCTTCAGTAAGGATAGCGATTTGAACCTCTGCAGATCCAGTATCATTCTCATGAGTTTTGTACTCATTGATTAATTCGTTTTTACGTGTTTGTGTAATAGCCATCCATTTCACCTCCTAATATTCTTTCGAAATCCCCTGTGACCCAGCAGCCGTTGGTGAATCGCACTGCCAAGTGAAGGTTCATTGTCATACGTTAATTAGAATACTACTTTTTCTGAAATAAATCAAGTCTAAACTATTATTTTTTCAAAGTAGAAAATAGCTTCCTGTTTATCCTTTTCGATTTGTGCGATTAATTGCTGAATTCCCTCGAACTTCTTCTCAGAACGAATATATTTATGCCATTCAACTTTCACTTCTTCTCCATAAATAGAGGAATTATAGTTAAAAATATGAACCTCTATTGAAAGGGCCTTATCGTCCGGGTGGTTAAAGGTTGGTTTATATCCAAGATTTGCTACACCATTATGCCATTGATTCTGGACAAATATCCTGACTGCATAAACCCCGATTTTCGGTATTATGTAATCATCGGACAATTCAATATTGGCAGTGGGAAAACCGATTTTCCTTCCCCGCTTATCCCCATGAATCACCGTACCAGAGGCAGTATAATTGCGTCCCAAAAGAGTTTTGACCTTTTCCGCTTCACCTTCGCTAAGAGCTTTTCTGATCAAAGTTGAACTGATTTTCTCATCATGCTCGGTCTGCTTGTTCACCGTGGTATATGTGAACTTGTCTCTGGAATGAAATTGAAGTGTCTCCATGTTTCCTTTACCAAGTTTTCCGTATGAAAAATCAAAGCCGGCTGAAACATGCTGGACATTCAAGTTGATAATATACTGATCAACATATTCTTGAGGATGCAGATCGGCAAAATCAGATGTAAACCTGACAATGAAAAGATAATCAACTCCCAGTTCTTCCATTAGCTTAATCTTGTCCTGAAGCGGCGTAATATAATGGACATGCTTATGTTTTCTTCCCAATACAACGGAGGGGTGCGGATCAAAAGTCATAACAGCGCTTTTCATGCTGTTTTCTTTTGCTACCCTAATAGCCGTTTTGATTACCCTTTGATGTCCTTTATGCACTCCGTCAAAATAGCCTAACGCCATTGACAAAGGAGGGAAGTCCATTGGAGTATATTTATGGGGATGATGGACCGTAATAACTTTCATGTTCCTCACCTATTTTCGCTAATCATTGAATAATACTTTTACAGGCTTAATGATGCCATGCTTCTCCGGGTGTGCCTGATAGATCGCTAACGTCTTTCCTTTATAATTCATAGCAACTTGATTATCAGGCCACTCTTCTGGCATATTGAGCACTGCACCGTTCTTTACTTTCATAGCTAATGTATCATTTAAATCCCATTTCGGCAAATGAGAGATTCCCGTCTCAATAGGGAAAAGAGCTTTTTCTACCTCTCCTGCAGCGATTAGTTCTTCAAGCTCTTCGAACGTTACGCAGTCTTTTTTTTCAAAGGCTGCCGACCGTACTCTGCATAGTTCGGACATATGGGCAGGATACCCGAGCTTTTCTCCTATCTCAACCGCAAGTGTTCTGATATAGGTTCCTTTGCTGCAGGAAACACGAAATTTGAAACTTATATTGTCCCCTTCAAAGACTTCCCGGTTATCTAGAAGTTCAATATTGTGAATCGTCACTTTCCTGCTTGGACGGTCAATGACTTTCCCTTCTCTTGCATACTCGTACAACCTTTTACCGTTAACCTTTACAGCGGAAAACATTGGAGGTGTCTGGGTGATTTCTCCCTTAAAAGAGTTAAGTATTTCTAAAATCTTTTCTCGGCTGAATCTTTCATTCACCCCTTTTTCTTCAACTGTTTCACCCCAAGCATCCTCAGTTGTAGTGGATCTGCCAATTGTGACTTCTCCTTCATAGGACTTTCCGCCCTTCATTATGTATTCGGCAATCTTAGTTCCTCTGCCAATGCAAAGAGGTAAAACGCCGGTCACTTCAGGATCTAATGTACCTGTATGTCCGACCTTCTTTGTTCTTAACATTTTTCTGACTTTAAAAACACAATCATGCGAGGTCATCCCTCTGGGTTTCCATAACGGTAAAATGCCATTCACAAGTTATCCCTGCCTTTCTCTTTAAAACAGTCTTTAATTCTTTAATCTACCTGCCCAGCTATTTATTGTTTCCCTATTGCAGGCTCGAGGACATTTTATCGGGCTGGGCTCCTACAGCTTGGAGACAACTTTATATTTGTTGATTGGAGCTTTAAAGTTTACAGCCTCCTGCATGCCTCATGAAGTCTTACTTCTGGAAAATAAATCTACCACTCATTAACGAGCAACTTTTTTAAAAACAGCATTAAGGTTATATGCCACAAGAACAAAAGCGCAAGCGCCCTGATCAGCCCCGACAGGCAAGTGCTTATTCTCCTCGATCATTTGACCCAGAGGGGCTGAAGCTGGACGTGGATAACTTAGTTAAAGTTTTGCACAAGGGTGGATTTTATAATTTCCTTATAAACAAAAAGGCTGACCCAATTCAATTGGTCAGCCCCTTGTTCATCTATGAAGCAAGCAGCTGCTTCCTCTAGGAAAATCAGTCCTGCTTTTCTTCAGGATCATCTTGAATTTTTTTAAGCAATGATTCGATGCGATTTCCATAATTGATCGATTCATCAAACTCAAAAATGAGTTCTGGTGTTTTTCGCAAACGAACTCGCTGTCCAATTTCCGAACGAATAAATCCTTTAGCTTTTGCCAATCCTTTCAAAGTGTTTTCCCTTTGCTCCTCATCTCCGAGGACTGTAATAAACACTTTGGCCTGCTGCAGATCTCCTGATACTTCTACATCAGTCACTGTAACGAAGCCGATTCTGGGATCTTTGATTTTTCGTCCGATAATATCGCTGAGCTCCTTTTTCATCTGCTCACCAACACGGTTTGAACGATGGCTCATCAATATCACCTCTTAACTTCCTTGATAATATCTGAAGCGTCGCAGACTAGAGAAGTTCATGTATCGTTTCTCCTCTTTCCCATTCAGGAAATGAATCTGTCAGCTTCAGAGAACTGTCAATTACTGAGCGGGCCGATTGACTGGATGAGGAAACAGTGACGATGGCTATCCTCGTCCGCTGCCATACATCCTGGTGATCAATTTCGGACACTGCTACGTTGTATTTTTGCTTCAGGCGGGTCAAAACCCGCTGAAGCACCGCTCTTTTATCCTTAAGAGAATGAGAATCATGAATGATAAACTCACATTCTACATAAGCGATCATTATCTTTTGATTTCCTGCATAACGAAGGCTTCAATGATATCTCCTTCTTTGATATCGTTAAAGTTTTTGATTGTAATACCACACTCATAGTTAGTGGCAACTTCTTTAACGTCATCTTTAAAGCGTTTCAGTACGTCAAGTTCACCTTCGAAGATGACAACGCCATCACGGATTACACGCACTCCGCTGTCACGAGAGATTTTACCCTCTGTTACATAGCTTCCCGCAATTGTCCCGACTTTAGACACTTTAAATGTTTGACGCACTTCTGCCTGACCGATGATTTTCTCTTCAAATTCAGGATCAAGCATGCCTTTCATCGCTGATTCGATCTCTTCGATCACTTTATAGATGATACGGTGAAGACGAATTTCGACTCCCTCTGCTTCCGCAGTACGCTTAGCGTTAACATCCGGTCTTACATTAAAGCCTATGACAATCGCGTTGGACGCCGCGGCAAGAGTGATGTCTGATTCATTTAAAGCTCCAACACCTGTATGGATGATTTTAACATTTACACCTTCAACTTCTATTTTTTGAAGTGAAGCAGCCAAAGCCTCAACTGAACCTTGAACATCAGCTTTCATGACGATATTTAAATCTTTCATTTCACCTTGTTTCATCTGTTCGAACAAGTTTTCAAGACTGACACGCGATTTTTCGCCGCGCTGTGCCTGAAGAGCCTGCTGAGCACGGTTTTCACCTACAGAGCGTGCTGTTTTTTCATCTTTGAATACGACAAATCTGTCACCTGCTTGAGGGACATCATTTAATCCAGTGATTTCAACAGGTGTAGACGGCCCCGCTTCTTTCACTCTGCGCCCAATATCATTGACCATTGCACGTACTCGGCCAAATGTTGTGCCGACAACAATGGGGTCACCAACTCTTAACGTTCCGTTTTGAACAAGCAGAGTCGCCACAGAACCTCGGCCTTTATCAAGTTCAGCCTCAATAACAGTACCTTGAGCCAGACGGTCAGGGTTAGCTTTTAATTCTTCAACTTCACTGACAAGCAGGATCATTTCCAAAAGGCTATCGATACCCTCACCTTTTAAGGCCGAAATAGGAACGAAGATAGTATCTCCACCCCACGCTTCAGGAACAAGCTGATACTCAGTTAGTTCCTGCATGACACGATCAGGATTCGCTCCTTCTTTATCCATTTTGTTAACAGCAATGATAATCGGAACTTCAGCAGCCTTAGCATGGTTGATCGCTTCAACCGTTTGAGGCATAACCCCGTCATCAGCAGCAACGACGATGATCGCAATATCTGTAACCTTAGCTCCGCGTGCACGCATAGTTGTGAAAGCAGCATGTCCAGGAGTATCCAGGAAAGTGATCTTTTTGTCGTTATCGACAATCTGATAAGCACCGATATGCTGGGTAATTCCACCCGCTTCCCCTTCTGTAACTTTGGTATTTCGGATAGAATCCAGAAGTGTTGTTTTTCCATGATCGACGTGTCCCATAATGGTTACAACAGAAGGACGCTCCACTTGGTCATCTTTCGAGTCTTCCGTGAAATACACTTCAAGATCTGATGTATCAATGAGGATCTCTTCTTCTACTTCAACACCATATTCAGCTGCCACAAGTTCAATCGCTTCTTTTTCAAGCTCTTGATTGATTGTTGCCATTACACCAAGCATGAACAGCTTCTTGATGATTTCAGAAGGTTCACGATGTAATTTTTTCGCCATTTCTGCAACAGTAAGTGATTCTGTAAAAGTGATTTTTTCAGGAAGTTCTTTTTCCTTTTTTGGCGGCTGGTTGTTAGTTTGGCTGCCTCTGTTATTGTTTCTTGTATTGTTCTTGTTGTTAGGCTTATTGTTGTTTTTACCTTTTTTATTGTTGTTAAACACATTTTTATCTTTTGATTGATTTGGTTGTCCAGCCTTTTTGCCGTCGCGGTTATTCGGTGTTGAACTTTTGGCTGTATCTTTGTTTGGAGCTTTCGCTGAAGCAGATCCTTCAGTTTTTCCTCCATAAGATTTATCTAATTTCTTAACAGTGTCGTCCTCCAGTGTTGCCATATGATTTGATACCTCAATATTCATTTCTTTCAGTTTAGCAATAACGTCCTTACTTGAAACATTATGTTTTTTTGCATATTCATAAATACGAACTTTGCTCATATGTTCACCCCCATTGAGATTCATCGAGCAGCTTGGAAATCTTACTTGCAAAACCGGTATCAAGTACAGCGACGGTCACTCTAGCTTCTTTACCGATTGCCCGTCCGAGTATGGTTCTGTCTCCCACTTGATAAACAGGAACTTGGTAAAAGCTGCATTTATCGGTGATTTTTTTTCTGGTATTTTCAGATGCATCACCTGCAAGAATGACGACCTTGGCCTGGTTGTTTCTGATTTCCTTAATAACAAGCTCTTCGCCTGAAATCACTTTGCGTGCCCGATTGGCTAATCCTAGCAGAGACATCCATCGATTTTCCTGATTCATATAATCGAGAATTACTCCTTTTCCAATAACGCCAGCAGTTCATCGTAAATCGAATCATCCACTTTTGTCTGTAATTGATTGGCTATTGAATTTTTCTTTTTTGCTGTTAGAATGGCATCCTTTGTTTTGGAAAGGTATGCTCCTCTTCCTGATTTCTTACCTGTTTCATCAACGGAAACTTCGCCTTCCTTGGAACGAACAATTCTGATCATTTCTTTCTTGGGTTTCATTTCCGCTGTGGCCAAGCATTTCCTTAAAGGAATTTTCTTTCCAGTACTCATCGGCTATCACCTTTATTCCAAATCTTTGGAAGGATTATCTTCATAGTCCTCTTCGTCATTCACAGGTAGCAGAGGTTCGTCGCTGCTAGGATAGAGACCTAATTCGCGAGCATCTGTTTCACTTTTGATATCAATTTTCCAGCCAGTAAGTTTGGCTGCAAGCCGGGCATTCTGGCCACGTTTTCCGATCGCAAGGGACAACTGATAGTCTGGAACGACGACCCTTGTTGCCTTTGCATCTTCATGCACTTGTACATCCAATACTTTGGAAGGGCTTAAAGCGTTGGCGACAAACGTTACAGGATCTTCTGACCATTGAACAATATCTATTTTTTCACCTTTTAGTTCATTTACAATCGCCTGAACTCGGGCTCCCCTGTTACCTACACAAGCGCCTACAGGATCAATTTCTTCATTCGAGGCAGCCACGGATATCTTGGAACGGTCACCGGCTTCACGAGCCACAGATTTAATTTCGACTGTTCCATCGAAAATCTCTGGAACTTCGATTTCAAACAATCTTTTCAACAGTCCCGGGTGGGTTCTGGAGACAAAAATCTGCGGTCCTTTTGTTGTTTTTTCTACCTTGGTAATAAACACTTTGATCCTGTCATGGGGTTTATAAGTTTCATTTGGCATCTGCTCATTTACTGGCAGAAGCGCTTCGATCTTTCCTAGCGCAACGTAAATAAAACGTCCGTCCTGCCTTTGGACGATGCCGGTCATAATGTCTTCTTCCCTATCCGCGAATTCGGAGTAGATGATTCCGCGTTCCGCTTCTCTTACACGCTGCGTTACAACTTGTTTGGCAGTCTGTGCTGCTATACGGCCGAAGTCTTTTGGTGTGACTTCAAGCTCTACTATATCGCTGGTATCATACCCCGGGTTGATTTGTTTAGCGTCTTCCAAGGAAATTTCAAGACGCGAGTCAAAAACCTCATCAACAATTTCCTTGCGGGCAAATACACGCATGGAACCCGTTTCGAGATTAATGTCGACCCTCACGTTTTGTGCCTGGTTGAAGTTTCGCTTGTAAGCAGAAACAAGGGCAGCTTCAATAGCTTCAATAATAACATCTCTCGAGATGCCTTTTTCTTTTTCTAGTACGTTAAGAGCTTCAAGTAATTGTGAGCTCATTGTTATGTCATCCCCCTTCTAATAAAGGTCCTTCCATTCTACGAAAAAGTGACCGCCAAACGAGCTTTAGCTACTTTTTCAAGCGGAATGTCTACCTGCTTCTTTCTTGTCTTGATTGTCATTTCTATTGATAAAGAGTCTCCATCATAAGACAAGAGCTTTCCTTCAATGGATTTTTCTCCTTGGATAGGTTCATAAGTTTTCACCAGGACATTTTTCCCGATTGCTTTCTCAAAATCCTTTTCCTTTTTCAACGGGCGTTCTGCCCCTGGAGAAGAAACCTCAAGAAAGTAGTTATGTGTGATCGGATCAAGAGAATCCAGTTTCTCACTCAGCCGCTCACTTACGATTCCACACTCCTCTATGTCGACTCCTGTATCTTTGTCAACAAATACACGCAGGAACCAGTTAGAACCTTCCTTAACATATTCAACGTCCACCAATTCAAGTGACATGTCATCTAAAATCGGTGTTACGAGTTCATCTACGAGTTCAGTAATTTTACTCATACATACCTCCTGGGTTATAAAAAGAAATCTTGGACCAGGAATAATCATTCCCAGCTAACAAAATATCGTACCGTCCAGTAATATAGACAGGCACTGTCACAGTATTCAAAGGCAGGTCCTGTCTATCACCTTAACTCTCGTTAGTCTGGATACCAATCATTAAACACTTGTTTGGATCCCCATCCGGGAAGCAGTTGTCCGGCTTTATTCCGAACCCACTTGAAAGATAGTTAATCATTCCTGCTACAAGATGACTTTCGGCTTGAGGGATGAAAGGCAGAGCAAGATTCGATTCTGTCATGAGATGAACAAATAGAATCCAGTCAAGCAAAAATCCCTAATCAACAACGAAAGAGTGGGGGTGGCCCACTCTTTCTTCAGAGTTATCATTAGTATTTCCAATAAAAATATACCATAACCAACATATTTTTGCAAACAAAACCCTTGACAGCCAAGGGTCCGCATCAGAATAAGGACAATTGGTTCTGGTCAGGAAGGGCGTCAAGGCAGCCATGATTCGTCAAGTACTCGATAATGGTCTTTGATACCCGTCCTCGCTGCTGAAGATCTTCTTTTGAAAGAAATTCTCCGTCTTTTCTGGCATTGACAATATTTATGGCAGCATTGGTTCCAAGACCTGGTATTGCATTGAAAGGGGGGATGAGGGAATCACCATCAATGATAAATTCAGTCGCAGAAGATCTGTATAAATCCACCTTCTGAAACTTATAGCCTCTTTCACACATCTCCAATGCCAATTCCAAGACAGTCAATGTATTTTTTTCTTTCGGTGATGCATCCAGTCCCTTGCTGTTGATTTCTTCAACCTTCGCCTTGACAGCCTGGCTTCCTCTTACCATTGCCTCTATATCAAAATCTTCAGCACGCACAGTAAAGTAAGCGGAATAATAGAGTAATGCATGGTGTACTTTAAAGTAGGCTATCCTTACTGCCATTAATACATAGGCAGCAGCATGGGCTTTAGGGAACATATATTTGATTTTTTTACAAGAATCAACATACCAGCCGGGAACTCCGTTTTTGGCCATTTCTTCTTCCCATTCAGGCTGCAGTCCCTTACCTTTCCGAACAAATTCCATAATTTTAAAGGCCAGTGAAGGTTCAAGACCCTGGTAAATCAAATATACCATGATATCGTCACGACAGCCGATCACTTCACTCAGGTTACAAATTTTATTATGAATCAATTCCTGTGCATTCCCAAGCCATACATCTGTTCCATGAGACAATCCCGAGATCTGGACTAGTTCAGAGAACGTAGTCGGTTTTGTATCTTCCAGCATTTGACGGACAAACCGAGTCCCAAATTCAGGGATTCCTAATGTTCCTGTTTTACACATGATTTGTTCTTCTGTAACACCAAGAGATTCGGTACCGCTGAAAATTTTCATAACTTCAGGATCATCCGTTGGAATTGTTTTGGGATCAATGCCTGAAAGATCTTGCAGCATACGGATGACGGTCGGATCATCATGCCCCAGAATATCAAGTTTCAACAAATTATCGTGAATAGAATGGAAATCAAAATGAGTCGTTTTCCATTCTGAGTTCTTGTCATCAGCCGGAAATTGGATTGGTGAGAAATCGAAAATATCCATATAATCCGGTACAACAATAATACCTCCTGGATGTTGTCCACTTGTTCTCTTAACACCTGTACACCCTTTTGCCAGCCTGTCTATTTCAGCTCCGCGCACCTGCAGGTTGTTGTCAGAAGTATACCCTTTTACATACCCAAACGCCGTCTTATCCGCAACTGTTCCAATCGTGCCGGCTCGGTACACATTATCCTCTCCAAATAGGACTTTTGTATAATCATGTGCCTGTGGCTGATACTCTCCGGAAAAGTTCAAGTCAATGTCCGGAACTTTATCTCCCTTAAAGCCTAGAAACGTTTCAAATGGAATATCATGTCCATCTTTTTTAAAGGGAATATCGCAATCAGGACATTTTTTATTCGGCAGATCAAACCCAGATCCCACAGATCCATCATCAAAGAATTCGGATTGCTTGCATGAAGGACAAACATAATGAGGCGGCAGCGGGTTGACTTCCGTGATTTCCGTCATAGTCGCGACAAAAGATGATCCTACTGATCCACGTGATCCCACCAGATACCCGTCACTAAGTGATTTCTTAACAAGCTTTGCTGAAATAAGATAAATAACTGCAAATCCATGCCCAATTATACTTTTTAATTCTTTTTCAAGTCTTGCTTCAACGATTTCCGGAAGTTCTTCTCCATAGATGCTCTTTGCCATTGCATAACTCATCCGGCGCATCTCTTCGTCTGCACCTTCGATTTTAGGTGTATATAAGTCATCTTTAATTGGTTTAATATCATCAATTAAATCTGCGATTTTATTGGTATTTGTCACAACAATTTCTTTTGCCTTTTCTTTTCCAAGGAAAGAAAAACAATCAAGCATCTCATTTGTTGTCCTGAAGTGTACATCTGGAAGTTTGTGACGGTTAAGCGGATTAGCTCCTCCTTGAGATCCGACAAGAATTTCTCTGTGTATCTTATCGGTCGGATTAATGTAGTGGACATTTCCAGTAGCCACTACAGGAAGATCCAGCTTTTCCCCTAGCTTGACAATATTCCCGATGATTTCTTCAAGGTCCTGATTGGATTGAATTAGTTCCATTTCTATTAAATGCTGATAGACCTCTTTAGGATGAACTTCCAGATAGTCATAAAATCCTGCAATTTCCTCTACTTCTTCGGGAGCCTTTTGCATCATCCCTTCGAAAACTTCACCCTTGTCACAACCCGAACCTACGAGAATGCCGCTTCTATATTTTCGCAACATAGAACGCGGGATTCTCGGTACCCTGAAGAAGTATTCCAGATGAGACCTTGTCACCAATTGAAACATGTTTTTCAACCCTTCTTCATTCTGGGCGATCAGTGTAACATGAGAAGGCCGGGATCGTTTATAGGCGTCCCCTTTTCCCATATAATCGTTGAATTGATCATGAAAGAAGATTCCTTTTTCATTAGCATCTTTAAGCATCTTAAGAAGCAGGTAACCTGTCGCTTCCGCATCATAAATAGCACGGTGATGCTGTGTTAGTTCCACGTCAAACTTCTTGGCGAGTGTGTTAAGACGATGGTTTTTCATGTCAGGATATAGAAGCCTTGCTAATTCCAAGGTATCTATTACAGGGTTTTCTGCTTTCTCCATACCTGCCTTACCATATCCCACATTCAAAAATCCCATATCAAAGGAAGCATTATGAGCAACAAGAATTCCGTCATCTGACCAATCTTTAAATGATTTCAGTGCCTCTGCGATTTCGGGTGCATCCTTTACCATCTCATCTGTAATTCCTGTCAAATTGATGGTGGTTGCAGAAAGTGGGTGATGAGGATTCGCGAAGGACTCAAACCTATCAATGATTTCGCCGTCGCGAATCTTGACAGCGGCCAGCTCAATAATCGTATTATACATTGCAGAAAGGCCTGTCGTTTCAACATCAAATACTACATAGGTGTCATCCTCAAGCTTTCTATGAGCGTCGTTATAAGCGATGGGTACACCGTCATCGACTAAATTAGCTTCAAGTCCATAAAGGATTTTGACTCCGTGCTTCTTGCTGGCGTTATAAGCTTCAGGGAAGGATTGAACCACAGCATGGTCTGTGATAGCTACTGCTTTGTGCCCCCAATTCTTCGCTTGTGCAACAAGATCAGCTACAGATGACACTGCATCCATTTGACTCATCGGGGTATGAAGGTGCAGTTCAACTCTTTTCTCATCTTCTGATGCTGTATCTTTCCTGAGGACAGGACTGAATTCATTGACATCATTGGCGATCATGACTAAGTCTCTGACAAATGTATCGTTTTGGATGCTGCCTCTGCAGCGGACCCACATCCCTTTTTTCACGTTAGCCATAACGGCCGCATCTTCTTTATCCCGGGAAAACATCTTTACAAGGATTGAGCTTGTATAATCAGTGATTTTAAATGTTAATAACGTTCGCCCGCTTCGAAGCTCTTTCGTCTCAGCATCGAATATATATCCTTCAAGGGCAATTCTTCTTTCTTCATCATGGATTTGCTCGATTTTACGGAAATCTGCATCGTCCTTAATGGTAAGGCCGATATTAACTGGCCCGGATGGTGCACCGCCCTGATCTTTTTCATTTGCCTGCTTCTGCATTTCAATAACAGCCTGTTTTGCTCTCTCTTCGTCTTCCAGTCTTTTAGCCTCTAGGAATTTCTGATAATCATCATTTCCACTCTCTGATTTTTTAACTTCGGCATCAATAGTATAAGGAGGAAATCCAAAGTTCTGAAAAACAGAAGAAATAAAACCTGCATACTTCCTTTTTAAAGCGGTAGCTTCCGTTTCATTGGAGGTTTGAACAATGATTTTACTTCCTTTTATACTTGGTACCTGTTGATTCAGAAGGGCCAGAAGCGGCGGTGAAATTCCGTCTATTTCCTTAATGCACTCGCTCCAGTATTCGAGCAGCTGCTCCTCAGTGTGTGAGTTATCAAGAAGTTTGATTGAATAATGAACGTTGGCAATATGTTGAAAAGCTTGCTGCAGTCTAATCGAGAATGTACTCCATACTGTACACGGCACAATTTTCTCCAATGTAAAGTAAAAATGCCATCTCTTTTCCTGGCGGTCAACCAATAGCTTTTCAATTTGAGCAGATTGGAAATGCTGAACCATTGCATCTTCAGTTAATCCAAGCTGCATGAGAAGAACTTGAAATCTTTCTTTTTTACCGGCGGAATTCTCCTGCAAATTGTTTCTCCCCCATTCTGTAATCTCGACTTCTTTCATAAATATAATTGCTGCTTCAAAAGAAGTTGATTTTAGCTCATTAATAAAGCGTTGAAAAACCATAATTTTTTAAAATATTCTTATGCTGCTTATTCATACAAAGCGCTTTAAAAAGCGTTTATCTCTATAATCAAACGTTTTACTTCCATCTCAGAAGTTGATCCATCTCTTCTATTTTGAGGGCTTTAGCGGCCAGCAGCAGATTTGGCGCTCTTTCATAGTCCAATTCATTCTTCAAAACTTTCCCATAGAGGGAAGTGATCTAGTCCTGCAGCCTGAAATTAAAATGGCTATTTTCGCTATCTACATAAGAAAGGGACTGACCAAATGATCAGACCCTGTTTCTAATCTTCAAGAGTTATCTTACCATAAATTCAGTCATTATTGATTGCGAAATAATTCCTGCAATTTAGAGCCAAGTTCATCTTTATGAACCTCTATAACATCACCATTACTTCTAATTTTTACTTCTACCACGCCATCTGCTGCTTTCTTGCCTACCGTGATTCTAAAAGGCAAGCCGATTAAATCTGAGTCTGTAAATTTAACTCCCGGGCGTTCCTGGCGGTCGTCAAGCAGCACATCAAATTTCTGTTCCTTCAATTGAGCATAAAGTTGTTCAGCAAGCTCTCTTTGTTCATCATTTTTAATATTGACCGGTATGATATGGGCATCAAATGGCGTCAGACTGGAAGGCCACTGCAAGCCATTTCCATCACTGTACTGTTCGGCTGCAGCTGCCAATGTCCGGGAAACACCTATTCCATAACATCCCATGATCATTGATTGAGCTCTTCCGTTTTCATCAAGATACTGGGCTCCCATTGCGTCACTGTAACGAGTTCCTAACTTGAAGACATGCCCTACTTCTATGCCTTTAGCAAATTGGATCGTGCCTTCTCCATCAGGAGATGGATCTCCTTCTTGAATGAAGCGAAGGTCTGCAAATTGTTCGGCTTCAAAATCTCTTCCAGGATTTACATTTACAAAGTGAAAACCTTCTTCGTTTGCGCCACAAATAGCATTTTTGATAAATTTCACAGCTTCATCTGCAATAACTTTAACATCTGCCTGGAGTCTCGCAGGGCCGATTGAACCTGCCGGAGCGTTCATCAGCTTCTTGATTTCTTCATCAGAGGCTAACTCGACAACAGAAGCATTAAGCAGATTTTTCACCTTGATATCATTCACTTCGTGGTCTCCACGCACTAAAACCAGAACAAACTCTTCGTCCACTTTAAAAAGAATCGATTTAATGCATTGATCTTTGCCTGCTTCTAATAGCCGGCTCACTTCATCGATTGTTTTTACCTCTGGTGTTTCTAGTTTTTCAATATCTCTCATTTGTTCAGTTGATTCCTTATATGTTGCTGTAACAGGAGCCATTTCAATATTGGCGGCATAGCGAGAGGTATCGGAGTATGCAATAGTATCTTCTCCTATCTCAGAAAGCACCATAAACTCATGAGTATCCTTACCACCCATCGCACCAGAATCGGCGATTACAGCTCTGAAGTTCAAACCGCAGCGCTTGAAAACATTGGAATAAGCCTGAAACATTTTTTCATACGTATCGTCAAGGCTTTCATTAGAGGCATGGAAAGAATAAGCATCTTTCATAATGAACTCTCTTCCTCTCAGCAAGCCGAATCGCGGTCTTTTTTCATCTCTGAACTTTGTCTGGATTTGAAACAAAGTGAGAGGCAATTTTTTATAAGACTTAATCTCATCTCTGACTAGAGAGGTGATGACCTCTTCATGAGTTGCGCCCAATGCGAAACTTCGCTTATGCCTGTCTTCCATACGCATTAATTCGGGACCGTATGTATTCCATCTTCCAGATTCCTGCCAAAGTTCTGCCTGTTGAAGTGCCGGCATCAAAATTTCAACACCGCCAGCATTGATCATTTCTTCTCGAATGATTTCCTCTACCTTTTGTAGAACTTTCCGCCCAAGAGGAAGAAAGCTGTAGATACCACTTGCGTTTTGTCTGATGAAACCAGCACGCAATAACTGCTGATGACTTTTTACTTCTGCATCTGCTGGGATTTCTCTTAATGTTGGAATTAACGTCATACTTTGTTTCATATTCTACCACCTCGACAATAATGAATTTTATAAACCTCTTTATATAGTTTTTCTGAATAAATTGCTATAAGCAGGAGCGAAAGTTTATCAATCGTTAGTAAAATCACTTTCGCCTTATCTTTACTTACTGACATCTGTAAGTGATCCTCTCCCTCAGCTTACAAAAACATAGCCATCTAATTTCAAGAGGTGATGCAAAAGAAAAGAGAACGAACAGGTTCATTCTCTTTTCTACTTTTTATCCTAAAGAAAAAAACGCTGAATATCGTTCCAGGTTACTACCAGCATTAATACCATCAATAAAGCAAAACCGATAAAGTGAACCATGCCCTCTTTGTGGCGGTCTACTGGTTTGCCTCTTACTGCTTCCACCAAGAAGAACATCAATCTGCCTCCATCTAAAGCAGGAATCGGCAGCAAGTTCATGATACCCAAATTAATGCTGAGGATTGCTCCCCAGTTCATTAAATTATATATACCGGATTTTGCCACGATATCAGTTGACTGGTAAATTCCCACAGGACCGGAAAGTGCATCAATTGAGAATTGTCCGGTCAAAAGCTTGCCTAGCATGACGAAAATCAGTTTGGTCCATTCATAGGTTTGTGTAAAGCCATTGCCAACAACTTTTAAAGGAGACTTTTCGACAGGGTTATATGCCCCGATAATGCCTATTTCCTGGTCCTCAATCATTTGCGGCTTTGGAGTCACGGCAATTTCTTCAGTAGTTCCGTCACGATCAACCGTAAATACCAGTTGATCTCCAGGGTGCTTCTGAATGATTGTAACGATATCTTCCCATGTAGAGATTTCATTTCCATCAACACTCAACACTTCATCACCCTGCTGCAGACCAGCCTCTCTAGCTGCACCATCTTCAGTTAGCTTTCCTAGTACAGGATCACCTACAGGAACTCCTTGCAGCAAGCCCACAATTAAGAAGATGAAGAATGCCAAAATAAAGTTGAATAAAGGACCGGCAAAAATCGCCATTGCACGCTGTCCTAAAGTCTTGGAAGCAAACTGACGGTCCCAAGGAGCCACTTGGGTTTCTACTCCATCCTCAATAATGACCGCATCTCTACTGATCGAGTAAGTCTTCAGTTCTTCTTCTCCATCTTCATAACCGCGGATAAACAACTTATGTTCCAGGTCACTCTCTTCTACTTCTACAACTCGAATATTAGGATATCTATCTTTATTGTTAATAACGATCTTTTGGATGGTTTCATCCGCATTCATAACCAATCCTATTCTGTACCCTGGCTTCAAGTCAATCATCTCAGGGTCTTCTCCTGCCATGCGGACAAAACCGCCTAGAGGAAGAAGCCTGATGGTATATGTGGTTTCTGATTTTTTGTATGAAAAAACTTTGGGGCCGAAGCCAATGGCAAACTCCCGGCACATGATTCCAGCTCTCTTGGCAAAAATTAAGTGTCCCAATTCATGGAAGAAAACTAGTGCGCCAAAAATGATAATAAAGGCTATCACTGTCTGCAAATAGAAAACCACCTTTATAAAGTATATGTAGCTGAATTCTCTTTCTCTGTTAAAAACAAATGTAGCATAACTCTTTAAGGTCTTTCCTTAGGAGTTTCTCTCTAATGAATCATTCGCAGCAAGAGAATTTTCAATCTCATCATTGCATCTGCAAGCTCTTCCCTCCCGAAGCCTATAAAAGAGAGTTCATTAAAAAGTCATTGTATTTCTAATCTTGAAACCTCTCAACCAAGTTTGTACTCATTAACAAATCGGCGTGTTTCAGTATCAATATTTATGATTGTTTCTAAATCCGGAAGTTTAATCAATTCATGCTTTGCAAGGGATTGTTCAATAAGAGTTTCAATATCAAGGAAAGTGATTTCTCCATTCAGAAACCTAGCCACTCCAGCTTCATTCGCAGCATTCAGAACAGCCGGCATTGAACCGCCGGACTTTCCAGCTTCAATAGAATATTTCAAGCAGCGAAAACGTTCTAAATCCATTTCCTCAAAATGCAGCCTTCCTATTTCTGCAAGTTTCAGCCTGCTTCCCATGGGTCTCTCAAATCTTTCGGGAAAAGTCAAAGCGTATTGTATAGGAACTTTCATGTCTGGTGTACCCAGCTGTGCCATAACCGAACTATCATGAAATTCTACCATAGAATGAATAATGCTTTCTCTATGTAACAAAACATTTATGTTTTCGTATGGAATCCCAAACAGCCAATGTGCTTCGATTACTTCCAAACCTTTATTCATCATGGTTGCAGAGTCAATCGTGATTTTTGCCCCCATCGACCAATTAGGGTGATTGAGCGCTTCATCTACTGTAACTCCCTCTAGTTCAGATCTGGTACGGTCACGAAAGCTCCCGCCGGAGGCTGTAATAATCAAAGACTCGATATTATTAGGATTTTCTCCCTGCAGGCATTGAAAAATCGCTGAATGTTCGCTGTCAACCGGCAAGAGCGAAATACCTTTTTTTCGAGCAGCTTCCATTACAATATGACCTGCTGTTACAAGGGTTTCCTTATTTGCAAGTGCGATCGTCTTTCCTGCCTCTATCGCCTGAAGTGTTGGATAAAGACCAATGCTGCCGAGAACAGCATTAACTAAAATCTCAGTATCGGGATGGCAGGCTACTTCTAGTAGTCCTTCCTCTCCCCATAGCACTTTTGTTCCAGCAGGCACCTCATTTTGCAAAGACAGAGCATCGTCTTTAAATTGCACAGAAACGACCTGCGGACTAAATTCATTTATTATTTTTCGTGTTTGAGCAATATTCCTGCCTGATGACATGGCTGTAAGTTCAAATTCATCCTTATTATCCCGAATGACATCAAGGGTTTGCATTCCGATTGATCCGGTTGCCCCCATTAAACTGATTTTTTTCAAAAAATTCACTCCTACGTATAGACACATTCTTCGATACTTTATTTATCTGTGATTTGCTTACCTTATAAAACATTTAAGAAATGAAGCAGAGGCAATACAAATAACAGACTGTCAAAACGATCTAAAATCCCTCCATGTCCCGGCAGCAAATGCCCTGAATCCTTCACGTTATAATGACGTTTCAAAGCGGATTCGACCAAATCGCCAATTTGTCCAAAAACAGATAAAACGGCAGATACAATTAATAACTTGGGAAGGGAAACGTTCAAATCAGTGATAAAGGTAAATATGACAGCCACTAACATGGCGCAAACTACTCCGCCAACTGACCCTTCGATGGTCTTATTAGGGCTGATATCCGGCCATAACTTCTTTTTCCCCAAAGCCCGTCCAATAAAATAAGCACCTGAATCTGTTGCCCAGATTAAAAACAGTGAATAAAAAACAAACTGTATTCCAGCATCCGCATTCCTGGTTTCAATAAAATAGTAAAATCCAATCCCTACATAAAGAGTCGCCAGAATGGAAAATGCCACATCATCAAACGAAAACCGGTTTTTAGCAGCTACTGTATAGGTAAGGAATAACAAAACCGCAAGCAAAGCAAGCTCAATCTTGCTGTATCCTAATCCCTCTATAACTCCAATATATTGATCAGGCAGTAAAAAAATCCATAAAAGTGCAATAGAAATTACTCCTGGGATAGAGAGTATTCTCAAATTCCTCATTTTTAAAGCTTCATATAGCCCAATTGTGGCAATCAGATAGGTTAAAATTAAAAATGGTGTACCGCCAAACAAGACAATCGGCAAAAACACAGCCGCTGCAATGACTCCTGTCAGTATTCTTTGTTTCATTCTAATTCCTCACTTTGTATACCGCCGAACCTTCTTGACCTTCCTTGATACACTTCTATCGCTTCAATCAAATGTTCTTCCTGAAAATCCGGCCACAGAACAGGGGTAAACCAAAATTCAGTATAAGCCAATTGCCAAAGCATAAAATTACTCAGCCTGATTTCCCCGCTGGTTCGAATCAAGAGATCCGGATCAGAAAGATCCTTTGTCAATAAATAATTCGAGAAGGTTTCTTCGTTTATTTCATTTTTATCTATTATACCATTGCTGACATCATTTAAGACATCTTTTACAGCTTCGATGATCTCAAACCTGCTTCCATAGTTTAAGGCAAAGTTTAAAACCAGACCATCATTGTGCTGCGTTTCTTTCATGGCCTTTTTGATTGCATTTGCAGTATGTGAAGGAAGTTTGTCCTCATATCCCATCATGGTGACCTTAACATTCTCCTCTATCAGTTCAGGTAAAAACGTCCCTAAAAACTCTTCTGGAAGTTTCATCAGATAGTCAACTTCCATCTTGGGTCTTTTCCAGTTTTCTGTAGAGAACGCATACAGTGTCAACGTTTTAACACCGAGCTGATTTGCTGTCCTTGTAATTTTACGTACTACTTTCATTCCTTCATGATGTCCGGCTATTCTTGGGAGGGCTCTCTTTTTAGCCCATCTTCCATTGCCGTCCATAATAATAGCGATATGACCAGGGATTTTATACTTTAATACTTCATGAAATTTATCGTCAATCTCGGACTTATCCTTCTGACTTTTCCATAATTTCATTCTATTTAACATAAATGATCCTCCACAAAACATTAGTTTCAATTTCAGTTTGAATGCCTGGTACGAAAAAGGCTATTCATCTGCATGACTTTATACACTCAATTAATGAATACAGAACTCACTTATTATGGTCCTACATAAAACTGTTACAAATGTTTTTGTATAGTCAGCTAAAAGTCGCGAAAACCAACTACTTTTATATAGATAGCAGCATTATTAACGGAAAGTGTTTAACAGATTAATGACAACCTCTGAAATTGGCTTGAATTACTTTTTCCCTACTATCATATCAAAAATATGTATTTATTTCTTCAAAAAACAAAAATCGCTTGATTTATGTATTTATCCTAGACTCTTTCCGGAAATAGTCACGCAATTCACAAAGCAGATATTTTCCGCTTCAGGCTCATCAAACCCATCAGAGATACTATACGAAAAAAAGCAGGATAGTGTCTCTGACTATGTTGAGGGATGGTGAATTTTTAAAAAGCCATAAAACAACTGATATGAGTACAGATGAAAAAAACCCCCTGAATAGAGGGTTTTAGCACTGTACTTTTGAATGTATTGTTATTAAACTTCCAGGATTTCTTTTTCTTTATCTTTTGCTATAGAATCAATCTGTGTAATATGATCATCCGTCAGTTTCTGGACATCATCTGAATATCCTCGCAGATCATCTTCAGTGATTTCGCCATTCTTTTCTAACTTCTTCAGATCATCATTTGCATCTCGACGGATATTTCGGATCGCCACTTTTGCATCTTCTGCTTCTTTCTTAACAAGCTTTACAAGATCTTTACGGCGTTCTTCTGTTAATTGTGGTATCACAATTCGTAGAATATTTCCATCACTTGAAGGTGCGATGCCTAAATCTGACTTTAAGATCGCTTTTTCAATATCCCCAAGGGCAGATTTATCATACGGCTGAATAACAAGCATTCTTGCCTCTGGCACTGAAATTCCAGCTAATTGATTTACTGGAGTTGGTGCACCATAGTAGTCGACTGTAATCTTATCCAGCAAAGAAGCGTTCGCTCTTCCAGCTCGAATAGAAGCCAGCTCTCTTGTAAAAGTTTGAATCGCTTTAGTCATTCTTTCTTTTGTGTTGGACATAGTTTTGCTTGGCATTATACTTTCCCCCTTACAATAGTTCCGATGGTTTCACCCATGACGGCACGTTTGATATTTCCATCCTCTGAGATAGAGAAGACGATGAGTGGTATGTCATTATCCATACAAAGAGATGATGCAGTAGAATCCATAACTGCCAACCCTTCCTTGATGACTTCCAGATAAGATAATTCTTCGTATTTTACTGCATTTGCATCTAACTTTGGATCAGCTGTGTAAACACCATCGACATTGTTCTTAGCCATGAGGATGACTTCAGCTTCAATTTCAGCAGCTCTTAATGCTGCAGTAGTATCAGTCGAGAAGTAAGGATTCCCTGTTCCCGCAGCAAAAATTACAACACGCTTTTTCTCAAGGTGCCGTATCGCTCTGCGGCGGATATAAGGTTCTGCTACTTGACGCATATCAATTGAAGTTTGGACACGAGTTTCGACACCAGCTTGCTCCAAACTGTCCTGCAATGCAAGTGAATTCATTACGGTAGCAAGCATTCCCATATAATCTGCCGAGGCGCGGTCCATCCCCATTTCACTGCCGACTTTGCCGCGCCAGATGTTTCCGCCGCCTACAACAACAGCAACTTCAACACCTAGTTCTGCGATTTCCTTGACATCTTCTGCTACATTTTTAATAATCGCAGGACTGAGACCGAAACCCTGTTCACCCGCTAATGCTTCACCACTTAGTTTTAATACTACTCTTTTATATTTTGGAATGCTCATTTGAACCTCCATATGTAGTTGAATTTTTTATTACTAATCAAAAAGGTTCTTTTACTCGTTTTATGAAAAGGCTCTTTCCAGTTCAGAAAGAAAAAAAATGGTCATTGGGATTTTAAGCAAGCAACACTTGGTGTGAAAACAGCCTTTGAAAAAGAGGGAACACACAGTGTGTTCCCTTTTTGTATAAAGTATACCCTGCGGGCTTACTTCTTATTTACTTGGCTCATTACTTCATCAGCAAAGTTTTCTTGACGTTTCTCAAGTCCTTCTCCTACTTCATAACGAGTGAAATCTTTCAGTTCTGCTCCGTTAGTTTCTAGGAATTGACGTACTTTTTGGTCAGGATTTTTAACGAATGCCTGATCAAGGATACATACATCTTCAAAGAATTTACTAAGGCGGCCTTCTACCATTTTTGCTACAATGTTTTCTGGTTTGCCTTCGTTAAGTGCTTGTTGAGTAAGCACTTCACGCTCACGCTCAACTTCTTCTTCTGACACTTGGTCACGAGAAACATATTTAGGATTTAACGCAGCAGCATGCATCGCAACGTCTTTTGCAACATTAGCGTCTGTTGTACCTTCAACAACGCTAAGTACAGCAATTCTTCCGCCCATATGAAGATACTCACCAAACGCGCTATTGTCCGTTTTAGTGCGGATTTCAAAACGGCGAAGAGTGATTTTCTCACCGATTTTAGCGATAGCCGAGTTGATGAATGCATCAACAGTGCTTCCGTTAGCCATTGTTTGAGTAAGAGCTTCTTCAACATTTGCAGGCTGGTTTGTAAGCAGATGCTGAGAAAGTTCTTTAACAACACTTTGGAAGTTTTCGTTTTTAGCAACGAAATCAGTTTCAGCGTTTACTTCAAGGATAACTGCAGTGTTCCCTTCACTCTGAATGAAAGTAGTACCTTCAGCTGCAATACGGTCAGCTTTCTTAGCTGCCTTTGCGATTCCTTTTTCACGAAGAAAGTCGATAGCTTGGTCCATGTCGCCGTTAGTTTCTTGTAATGCTTTTTTACAATCCATCATTCCGGCGCCCGTTTTTTCACGAAGTTCTTTAACCATTTGCGCAGTAATAGCCATAATGATATTCCTCCTTAAAGTATATTATGTAAGCTTATAAAAGCTTGTACTCTCAATTTGTATGCTCTGTTAAATTGAACTGAGTTTTTAAAAAAAGGTGATAAGGAGTATCCTCTCATCACCTTTTTTAGATCAACCGAACCAAGTATGATCCACAGCAGTTTCTGCTAAAACAAGGTGCAGATAATCTGTCTTGCATATAAGCCGGTCTCAATGCTTAAAATTACTCAGCTGCAGTTACAGCCTCTTCTTCGCCTTGCTTAGCTTCAAGGATGGCATCTGCCATTTTTGAAGTAAGAAGTTTGACCGCGCGGATTGCATCATCATTTGCAGGGATTACGACATCGATTTCATCCGGATCACAGTTAGTATCAACGATACCTACGATAGGGATGTTCAATTTGCGTGCTTCTGCTACAGCGATACGCTCTTTGCGAGGGTCGATGATGAATAGCGCATCAGGAAGTGTCTGCATATCTTTAATTCCACCAAGGAATTTCACTAAGCGTTCATGCTCTTTTTTCAATTGAACTACTTCTTTTTTCGGAAGAACTTCAAAAGTTCCATCTTCTTCCATCTTTTCGATTTGCTTTAGACGGGAGATACGCTTTTGAATGGTTTCAAAGTTTGTTAACGTTCCACCTAACCAGCGTTGGTTAATGAAGTACATACCAGCACGTTCTGCTTCTTCTTTAACAGACTCCTGTGCTTGTTTCTTAGTACCTACGAAAAGAACTGTTCCACCGTTTCCAGCTAGTTCCTTTACGAATTTATAAGCTTCTTCAACTTTTTTGACCGTTTTTTGAAGGTCGATGATGTAGATGCCGTTACGCTCCGTGAAGATATACTTCTTCATTTTAGGGTTCCAACGGCGAGTCTGGTGACCGAAATGAACACCAGCTTCAAGCAATTGTTTCATTGAAATTACTGACATGTGTGTTTCCTCCTAATTGGTTTTTATATTCCTCCGCTTATGATCGTCTCCAGGCAGAAACTTTTTCAAGCACCTGCTGCCGGGATCCTATAAGCGTGTGTAATTACACCGTTAACTACTATAGCACATACAATTATAGCAATCAAGAAATTTATTTCTGTTTCTGTCGAAATTTCAATAACAGCTCAATCTCGGTAACACCCTTGCCTAATTCACTGGCAATCTCTTCAAGTGTATATCCTTGTTCTTGCAATCTTACTATTTGACTATAAAAAGGATCTTCAAATGAAGAGGTTTTGCTCTCCGATGAAGTTAGAGCTTTTTCCCCATCAGGCTGCAAGTCGGGTGACTGTTCCTGTTTATAAGCCTTAACTGCACTGCGGCGTTTATAAGAATAGCTGTTCAATGTTTTTTCAGTGCTGCTGGCTGAAGGTGAGGGGAAATCCTGATTCAATGTCTGGTCTGACGTGGTTTGTTTTTCAGCATCACCCTTGCCGGGGAAGTGCTTCATTTCCCTGATAGATTGGAATTCTTGAATAAATCTGTCATTATCCTCTTTCATTTCAAGAAGATAAGAAGATATTACGTCTTCCATCTCTTTAACGGCTTTTTCCTGCCTTTTCTCGACCTCCAGGAGCCTGTTTTGTCTTGTATATAGCAAAACGATGGCGAGTAGAGCTGTTACGTTCAAAATAAGGGAAATAGTTATTATAAATGTCTGCAT
Source organism: Bacillota bacterium (assembly GCA_051750065.1). Classification (GTDB taxonomy): domain Bacteria; phylum Bacillota; class Bacilli; order Bacillales; family Bacillaceae_B; genus Rossellomorea. The sequence goes on along the minus strand of JBNJJI010000003.1, from coordinate 336,035 downwards.
CATTTCACCGTAATTTCTTTGTTCATTAGTATTGATGTAATCAGCTCAGCAGATTGCGGAGTTTAAATATCGCTTTTGAATGAATCTGAGAAATCCTGGAAGTTGAAAGGCTCATCACCTCTCCTATTTCTGTCAAGGTAAGTTCCTCATAATAAAACAAACTGAGAACCATCTGCTCTTTTTCAGTTAATGTCTTTATAGTTTCTGTCAATTCTGCAATATTTTCACTTTTAAGCAGCTGTGCCTCGGGCATGAGAGTTTGATCATCTTTAATAGAAAATGAGTGCTGTCCATCATTTTCTTCATCTGACAGCTGATCATCTATAGAGAGTACATTTGCAAGGAAGTATTCATTCATAGTTTGATATACTTCCCCTTCGTCCATTTGCAGTTCTTCTGCTATTTCTTCAGGGGTAACTCGGCGAAGCAATTCTTGTTCCATTGCTTCTATCTTAGCTTCAATCTTCTTAGCTCTTTCCCTTGTCGAACGAGGCAGCCAATCTTCCTTTCTAAGACCGTCAATAATAGAACCTCGCACCCTGAAAGAAGCATAGGTATCAAATTTCAAGTCCCTGGAAGGATCAAACTTTTCCAAAGCATCGAGCAATCCCATAAGTCCAAGGCTTTTCAAGTCATCACGCGAAACATTTTTCGGCAGCCCCACTGATACTCTTTGAACATGGTAAGAAACAAGCGGCAAATATTTTTTGACCAGCATGTCTCCAGCATGCGGGTCTTTTGATTTTTTCCAAAGATCCCAATACTTTTGTTCATCTATTGTAGAGGGCTGAGACATAATACTCCTCCTCCCGGCTTTTCATTATGGGGTGATTCTTTTTAACTTATTCTTATAAGCTTTGTTTTAGTGGATTTCAGCAGCAGTAAATCTTTTGAAGAGGCTGTTTTTCGCAAAAATTGTTGCTTTTCGGAAAAATCCCAAAGCCAGGATCCCCCTGGAAACTAGTTTTTATCTCTCTGAAAAGAAAGAACAATTTCAGCTCAATTATGGCAAATTTTTCGAGAACTATCAAAATAGCAACAAAGATTACGAAAAGAGCCTTTGAAGAAAAAGGACTTCTCCCCTGCTTCCCCAGTAGCACAGAGATAACAGGGTTCCCCTATTCATCGTTTACTTATATCAATCTTTAAAGGAATGAGAGCAAAAATACAAGCTGACACCTAAGACATCACCAGCGATGTTAACAAATAACCCCATCTATATATCTTTTATACCCTTATTAACTGTCCTGATATTCAACAAAGAAGTATCTAGATGAAACTCAATTGTCCTTCCGTTGCTGCCTCCTACATCTTCTGCTATTAAAGGAATGCCCAGGGTGTCGAGGGCTTGCTTTACAGCTTCGACATTTCTTGGACCAATCCTCATTAAATCACTGCCGGAAGTGAATTGAAACATTTGCGCTCCTCCAGCTATCTTTGCTTTCAATCTGCTGATCCTTATTCCTTGATTCGAAAGGTTATTTGCTAATTCCAAGACTCCAGTGTCTGCAAACTTCGCAAGCTTGAAAGGGCTGTCCTTGGCAAGGGTTGAGGATGGGAGCATCACATGGACCATCCCAGCAAGTGCTGCCATCTCGTCATAGAGGACGACTCCTACACAGGAGCCTAATCCGGACGTTCTGATAGATTGCCCCTCTCTTGCAATTTTCATATCTGCAATACCTACTTTTACTACTTGTACAACAGAAGTCACGATTCCACACCCAGTGATTTGAAAATAGCATGGAACGAAGCAGGATCAGGAAGAAGGAAGAAATGTCCCTTCACACTTTCGGACTCTGGTATTTCATCTTCCTTTAGAGCAGTATCAATCACAATAGCCGTGTCACTCTTCTGAGAAACTTCCATCAGTCCGAAGCTGATGATTGCCCCTGCCATGTCTACTGCTAATGCAGGTACAGAAGGATACAGGTTCAAATTCGTAAAATCACTCAATGAGGATAGATAAGATCCTGAAAGAATATTACCCATTTCCTGCATAGCTGATAATCCCAGCTCAGAATATGGAGGCTCTTCAAAGGAGAAATTTTCCTCACCTGTCATTTGTCTAATGAAACGGGAAGCTTGTGATAAAGGAAGAACAAAGAACATACTTCCCGGTGCGTCACCTTCAATTCTTAGAAAAACGCTTACCACTACATTATCGGGCCCTCCGGCCATTTCCATCATTTCATCGAAGGAAACCAATCTGACCTTGGGGACTTTCATATCGATTTTTTTATTCAATAAAGTTGACAATGCCGTTGCAGCATGTCCTGCTCCTATATTCCCGATTTCTTTAAGGATGTCTAGATGAAGGCTGGTAATCCGTTGTTCAAATCCCATAGATCATAACTCCAGTTTGAAAGTTTTAGTAGGGTTCATCAGGAATGTTTCATAGCTGTTCCGGGATGAACCCATTCAGTGATTTATCTATTAGCAGTTAGTTCAGTACTTCTTCAAGGTTCAGAAGTACTAGAAGCCTCTTTTCCAGCTTAGCAACTCCGCTGATATAATCTGCTTCCACCGCACCTACTACTTCAGGCTGTGATTCGATTGCTTCTAACGAAATATCCAGCACATCATTGGCAGCATCAACCACGAGACCGACTTCCATGTCATTCACTCCAGCAATAATGACACGTGTTTCATCAGTATGTGCTTCTTCTGGAAGTGAAAATCTGATCCTTAAATCAATGACAGGAGTCACCACTCCCCTCAAATTAATAACACCTTTTACAAAGGGATCTGCTTTAGGAACACGTGTGATATGTTGAACTTTTTCTATAGAGCGTACCTGGCTTACTGGTATTGCATATTCTTTTTCCATTAATTGAAAGACAATTACTTTTACATTTTGGGCAATTACAGCATTTTCACTCATTATCATCGGCCTCCCATTATTTGATCAATGCATTGCAGTCCACTATTAAAGCTACCTGGCCATCACCAAGAATTGTTGCTCCTGAAATTGCAAATACATCTGTTAGATAATTTCCAAGAGATTTTAATACCACCTCTTGCTGACCGATGAAGGAATCGACAACAAGTCCCGCCATTCTGTCTCCTTTACGAACTATGACAACAGAATAGAATTCATCTTCTCCACGTTGAGCCACATCGAACACTTCTTCTAAGAACATCAATGGAACGACTTTGCCTCTGAAATCAATAACTTTTTGATTGTGGGCATTTAAGATGTCCTCTCTTTTAATGATGGCTGTTTCAATGATGGATGATAATGGAATAGCAAACTTTTCTTTCTCCACTTCAACCAGCATAACTGAGATTATGGACAGGGTGAGCGGAAGTTGAATAGAGAAAGTGCTTCCTTCACCTAGTGTAGAATCGATTGTGATCGAGCCGCCAAGAGATTCAATTGTTGCTTTTACGACATCCAATCCGACTCCTCTTCCTGAGATATCGGAAATGGTTTCAGCAGTAGAAAATCCGGAAGCCAAGATCAATTCATATACTTGTCTGTCAGATAACGCAGAAGCTGTTTCTTCGGTGACAACACCTTGAGACATCGCTTTTTTCAAAACTTTGTCCCTGCTGATGCCGCCTCCATTATCGGTGATTTCGATAAATACATGATTGCCGCTGTGATAAGCTTTTAGCGTTACCTTTCCTTCCTCCGATTTCCCATTCTGTCTTCGGATCTCGGGCGTTTCAATTCCATGATCTATAGCATTTCTAAGCAAGTGTACAAGTGGATCACCTATTTCATCAATAACGGTCCTGTCCAGCTCCGTCTCTGCTCCAACGATGTCAAGTTCAATCTTTTTATTCAGATCTTTAGCAAGCTGTCTGATCATACGCGGGAACCTGTTAAACACAGTTTCTACCGGTACCATCCTCATGTTAAGAATGATGTTTTGCAAATCTCCGGATATCCTTGACATCCTTTCAACCGTTTCATTCAATTCAGGGTGGTCAAGTTCTTTTGAAATTTGCTCCAGCCTTCCCCTGTCAATAACAAGCTCCTCGAATAGATTCATTAAAATATCAAGTCGTTCAATATTTACTCTTATGGTCTTATTTCCAGCGGTTGTTTGTTTAGAAGGAGATGATGTTTCTTTTTTTTCTGCTTTGCTGGCAGCAGGTGAAACAGAATTCTTCTCTTGCTGAGCTTCTACAGAAGTTAATTGTGTGGAAGCAGAATAATCCACCTGTTCTTGTTGTGATGTCGTATCCATTGAGTTATGTATTTCGATTGGATGGACAACTACATTTTGAACCTCCGAAACTTTCAATACCATTTTCCTGACATCTTCCTGTAATTCTTTTGTGACAATACTCACCTGGAAGTCATGATCAAAGTTTTCCTCTTCTAAAACGTCTACTGCAGGAACGGATTTTATGACTTCTCCACACTTTTCCAAGACTTCGAAAACCATAAAGACTCGCGCCGCTTTCAATAAGCAATCTTCCCTGAGGGATATCGATATTTTATAACAGTTGAATCCCTGCTCCTTTGATTGTTGAATAACGGTTTGCTCAAACTGGTCATACTCAGCACCCTGAGACTTGGCAGACTCAACTTCCATAACTGAAACGGCCGCCTCATCCTGCGCTTGTAAGCTATCAATAGACTCGCCTTTTTCTATAAGGACTAATTTCTTAACAATTTCAGAAACTTCACGTTTACCGTCACCACCCTCAGCAATAGACATAACCATAGCTTCCAAGTCATCAACAGACATGAAAATTACATCCAAAAGTTGTGAGGATACATTGATTTTATTATTGCGGATTGCATCAAGAACGTTTTCCATTTGATGTGTCAAGCTGGCAAGGTCTTCATAGCCCATTGTTGCCGCCATACCTTTAAGCGTATGAGCAGACCTGAAAATTTCGTTCACAATGGAAAGATCCTCCGGGTTTTTTTCCAGCTCGAGCAGTTGGTCATTACAATTTTGTAAGTGTTCTTTACTTTCTTCAATAAAGACTTCTAAATATTGATTCATCTCCATAGTTTCCACACCTCTCTAGGGCATATACTTCATAATGCAATCAGCGATATTATCAACGGTTTCAATTTCATCTATCAGATTAGTAGAGATGGCAGCCTTAGGCATCCCGAAAACAATACAGGAATCCTCAGACTCTGCGATTGCTTTCACTCTACTACTCTCCTTCAATCTTACCAGACCTTTAGACCCATCCGCACCCATTCCAGTCATAATAACTGCAATTTTGTCATATCCTGCTATCTTACTGACCGATTCAAACATAACATCCACTGCTGGGCGGTGACTGTTTCTCGGAGGTTCAAGATCATCAAGCACAACTATCAATCCGGTTATTGTCTTTATAATCTTTAAATGATAACCGCCAGGTGCAATATAGGCTGTACCCTCTTTTAAAACCTCTCCATCCTCTGCTTCCTTAACTGTGATCTGAGATAATGTATTCAGACGATTTGCCAAAGATTTTGTGAAGCCTGGCGGCATGTGCTGCACAATCAGAATCGGAGCTTCAATTGTAGAAGGAAGAGAAGTGACGACTTGTTGAAGTGCTCTCGGGCCTCCTGTAGAAGTCCCTATACAAATTAATTTCTTTGATTCACGAGTAAAATTAACCATCTTTTTCACATTTGTTTCTTTTTTAAAAACATCTCGCTTGGATAAGTCTTGAGGAGTCTCTTCGGCTTTGCGAAGATGGCGAAGAGATACCTCACTGGCATTTAAAACTTTTGAGATTAACTCTTCCTTCACTTTATGAAGATCCAGCGAGATAGCTCCAGAAGGCTTTGCGATAAAATCGATAGCCCCTAGGTTCATAGCAGTGAAGGTATTCTCTGCACCCTCTTTTGTAGTTGAAGAGAGCATGATAACCGGGATTGGACGGCTTTCCATGATTGTTTTCAATGCCTCAATTCCATTCATTTCAGGCATTTCAACATCCATAGTGATAACATCGGGATTCAGTTTGGTGATTTTGCTCAACGCATCCTTGCCATTCTTGGCGGTACCGACCACCTCCAGCTCAGGTGAGCTTGATAGGAAATCTGATATAAGCTTCCTCATGAAGGCTGAATCATCAACCACAAGAACTTTTTTCCGTACCATCAACCGTTCCTCCTGAACAGCATTCGTTTCAAATTAGAAACAAACCCTTTTTTCTCTGTAGGTGTAAAAGTAGTGACTCCGCTGATATAATCTGCCAGCACACGGTTTAAGGATAAAGAAATTGGCGAGTGTGGAAAAGAGTTCAGCAAAGGTTCCTGCTTGCTGACCGCTCTTCTTACTGAAGGGTCTTCAGGGAGCACCCCAAATAGGTATACTTCTTTATTAAGAAACTTTGACATTGCCTGCTTTAAACGGGCCAGCGTCTCCATTCCCTCATTTTCAGTTTCCGCTCTGTTGCATATCAGATAAAAATCCTTGCTGCTATCCTTCGTGTATATATACTTCATCATGGAATAGGCATCCGTTACTGCTGTCGGTTCAGGGGTCGTAACAACGAAGATGTCCTCTACTGCCATTATGATCTCAAGAGTATACTGAGCAGCACCTGCACCCATATCAAACACAATATAATCGTATGAATACGTGAGCTCAGAAAGTGCATCCAAAAGCCGTTCAATATCAAAATCGTCCCATTCCATAATATTTTGCAGCCCGTTACCCGCACTAATAAAAGATGTTCCCTCTCCATCACTGTAAACAATATCTTCTATTTGCGATAAAGGGTCGGTTATAAAGTCAGCAATCGTTTTAGGCGGCTGTTTTCCAAGTATGATGTGAATATTCCCCATACCAATATCCATATCGAATAACAAGACCTTGTTCCCCTTTTTCTGGAGTGCCAGGGAAAAATTCACCGCAAAATTTGTTTTTCCGACGCCGCCCTTTCCACTGACAATTGCAATAGTTTTAGCATTCCTTGACTGCGCTTCAAGTAGCTTCATCCTTAAGCTTTGTGCTTGATCTTTCATTCAAGGATACCTTCGATCACTAAATCAACAATTTCTTTAGGAGATGCCTCTGATATGTCTTCAGGAACACTCTGACCTGCAGTTATATAGGCAGCACCTTTTTCTTTATTTCTCAGAAGATTGTACATAGTTCCGTAACTTGATGTTTCATCAACTTTTGAGAAGATGAACTTTTTAATCGGAACTGTTGAAAAGTTATTTATGATTTCATTCAGATCTTTTTCTTTTGACGTCATGGATAACACGAGGAATGTTTCCATATCATTTTTGAAGTCAATTATTTTTTCCAGATCTTTTACGTATTTTTCTTCTCTGAAATTTCGTCCGGCAGTATCTATGAAAACCACATCGTAGTCTTCGAACCTATCGATTGCCTTTTGAAAGTCAGCAAGTTTATAAACCACTTCCATAGGAACATTTAACAGCCCGGCATATGTTTTCAATTGTTCAATAGCCGCTATTCTGTAAGTATCAGTGGTGATAAATGCTATTTTCTTTCTTCTCTCCAAAACCGCTTCTGAAGCCATTTTGGCTAGTGTGGTTGTTTTTCCGACGCCCGTCGGACCAATCACATTAACATATTTTTTCCGATAACTTATTCCCCCGAAGGTAAAGCCATCCAACTGCTTTTTCAAAAAAAGTGAAAGAGCGGATTTCAGTTCCCCAATGGACACTGACTCGTTATTTTTTACTAGACCAGCCAGGTGCTCTGCTGCTTCATAAATATACTTTTCGTCAAGATCCTGGTCTTTGAGATGCTGCAGCAGGCTGCGTATCTTTTCCGGATAATGCCCAAAGTCACTCGTTGTTTTTAATTGTTGAACAATACTTTGAAGGTCTGTGATTTCTTTTTTTAAAAGAAAAGCACCGCTGTCCCCTTCGGCTTGCGAAGGTGTTTTCAATACTGAAGGAGATGGCTGTTCCTTGACTTCTACAGGGTGCTGTGAGCGTTTCTCTCTTGCCATTTGGTTAGAATTGGGATCAATGGCTGCAATCACTTCGATATTCTTCTTTTTGAATAATCCCAAAAAACCTCCCGTATAGATTATTTTGGAATTGAGTATGACGGCACTTTCCCCCAATTCTGTCCGTATATTTTTCATAGCTTCCGGCATGGTAGGTGCTGTAAACTTTTTTACTTTCATTCAATATTCACCAACCCTAAACTTTGGACTTCAACATTTGCCTCTAATTCATTATAAGAAAGTGTCGGCACTTGAGGGAAATACCTTTCAATTAACTGCCGCACATACATCCTGACAGCAGGGGAGCATAAGATGACAGGTGATTCTTCCATCAGTGATAATTGCTCTACTTGAGAGGCAAGTGCCTCCAAGACTCGCTGAGAATCATTTGGATCCATCGAAAGATAATTTCCATGTTCTGTCTGCTGAACAGCGTCAGCAATCATTTTTTCCACTCTACCCGAAAGTGTCACTACTTTAAGGCTGCCTCCCTGGTCTGCATATTGTGCCGTAATCTGCCTGGCAAGCGCCTGTCTGACATACTCTGCTAATAAATCTGTATCTGAACTCATCTTCCCATAATCAGCTAGAGTTTCAAAAATGATGGGAAGGTTTCTTATTGATACATTTTCCTTCAACAGTTTAGACAGAACTTTTTGAACCTCTCCTATGGATAAAGGGTTAGGTGTAACTTCTTCTACAAGTATTGGATATGATTCACTAAGATGATCGATAAGCTGCTTCGTTTCTTGTCTGCCAAGCAGCTCATGTGCATTATTCTTAATCACTTCAGTTATATGAGTTGAAACGACCGATGGCGGATCAACAACTGTATAACCGAAAATTTCCGCTTGCTCTTTCATATCTTCGCCAATCCATTTAGCTGGAAGTCCAAATGAAGGTTCAATTGTATCGATCCCTTCAATGGATTCATCCTCCACTCCAGGACTCATTGCCAAGTAATGATCAAGCAGCAGTTCCCCTCTGGCCATCTCATTTCCTTTAATTTTCAATCTGTATTCATTAGGCTGTAATTGGATATTATCTCTTATACGTACAACTGGAATAACCAGCCCAAGCTCTATCGCCAGCTGCCTTCGTATCATGACTACCCGGTCAAGCAGATCTCCACCTTGGTTTGCGTCGGCGAGCGGTATTAAACCATAGCCGAATTCAAACTCAATCGGATCTACATTCAATAAACTGACTACACTTTCAGGACTCTTCATTTCATCCTGTTCTCGCTCTTCTTCCAGCTCTATCAAATCTTCTTCATCTTCCTTAGGTGCACGAGACAGCATATACCCTCCGATTACAAGAACAGCAGCAACAGGAATTGTCAGAATATCATTGATTGGCGTGAATAAACCAAGAAGAAATATTGTGGCTCCAGCTACATATAACATCGGCGGGAAAGCCAGAAGCTGATCTATAATGTCTTTCCCCAAGTTTCCGTCAGAAGCAGCTCTTGTTACAACGATACCGGTTGCAGTTGAAATCAACAGTGCTGGAATTTGACTGACGATTCCGTCTCCCACTGTTAATAAAGAATATCGGGTTGCCGCTTCACCAATTGGAAGGCCCTGCTGAGTCATTCCAATGATGATTCCAAAAATCAGGTTCATCATGACAATGATAATTCCGGCAATCGCATCTCCTTTGACAAACTTGGATGCACCATCCATGGCACCGTAAAAGTCTGCTTCACGGCCTACTTTTTCCCTGCGCTCTCTGGCATCATGTTCCGTAATAACCCCAGCGTTCAGATCAGCATCAATACTCATCTGCTTACCTGGCATAGCATCCAGCGTGAATCTCGCAGCCACCTCAGAAACACGTTCAGATCCTTTTGTTATAACAATAAATTGAATTATGATTAAAATAATGAAAACAACAAGACCTACCAGGATATTGCCCCCGACCACAAAGGTTCCGAAGGTTTCTACAACATCTCCTGCTTCACCGTTACTGAGTATAGAACGGGTGGTTGACACATTCAGTCCGAGCCTGAACAGCGTCAACAACAACAGCAAGGATGGGAAGATGGCAAATTGCAGCGGCTCATTCATATTCATAGCAGTTAAAAGAACCAGCAATGCCAGTGTTATGTTAATGATAATCAGGACACTTAACAGCCAAGGTGGAAAAGGAATGATTAGCATGGCTACTATAAGGATGACACTGAATAGTACGGATAAATCTCTTGCTGACATCTGCATTCCCTCCTAACTTAAGCTGTTACAGCTGATTTTTCATTCGGTAGACATACGCCAGTATCTCTGCCACAGCCTTAAAAAATTCTTCAGGTATCGCCTGGCCAATTTCCGCACTGTCATACAGAGATCGTGCCAGCGGCCTATTTTCTACCATAATAACTTCATTTTCATTGGCGATAAATTTAATTTTCTGAGCCATATAATCAACACCTTTTGCAATTACATAAGGAGCATCTGACTTACTCTCATCATATTTCAAAGCGATCGCAAAGTGGGTGGGGTTGGTTATAACCACATCTGCCTGAGGGACTTCCTGCATCATTCGCCTCATCGCCATTTCCCTCTGCCTTTGCTTAATCTTTGATTTAATTAGAGGGTCTCCCTCACTCTTTTTGTACTCATCTTTGATATCTTGTTTAGACATACGGATATTTTTTTCGAAATCATACTTCTGATATAGATAGTCAAAAACGGATAAAAACAGCAGTGCCAACGAAGCTGCAATGCCCATCTGCACTGTCAGGGATCCCATTGTTGCCATCGAATCATATATGGATTTAAAAGGAAGCGACAATACTTCTTCAATATTCAACCATAAGATAACAAATGTGATAGCCCCAACGAATCCGATTTTCAATATCGATTTCAACAATTCGACAATCGCTCTTATCGAGAATATTCGTTTTGCCCCTTTTATCGGATCGATTTTTTCAAGCTTAGGCTCTAAAGGTTTTGAAGTAAACAATACGCCTACCTGTATATAATTGGAGAATATCCCTGCAAGCAATGCCACAAGCATTATTGGTCCAAGCAGAATAGCGACCTGCTGCATAACCTCAATAAAAATAAGACTGAATGAGCCCTGAGTCAAATCCATTATCATATAATCTTGAAATGATTTACGAAATAAGTCATAGATGATATTGGCGGTATAGGAAGCACTAAAAGTCAAAAATAAAAATACAGCAAGTAAGATCACAGCTGTATTGACGTCCTGACTCTTCGCTGTTTGTCCTTTTTCCCTAGAATCCTGGCGTTTTTTCGGTGTGGCTTTTTCGGTTTTCTCGCCTGCAAAAAACTGCAGATCAAGGGAAATCATTTTCAAATCAAGCGCCTCCGATTATTTTCATTAGGTCTCTCATGGTGTACACCATCAATTCAAACATTTGCTGCATGACAGTCATCATGGCACCTAGTACAATGAACAGAACTAGAAAACTGACGGCGATTTTTATAGGAAAACCAACTACAAATATATTTAACTGAGGTACTGTTCTTGCTACGATTCCCAACGCCACATCCACCAGAAAGAGCGTCGCTACTACCGGAATAGACATCTGAAAAGCAATAATAAATACAGAGTTAAAAGTTTTTACGATATATTCTACCAAGTTCTCATTTCCAAAAGGAATCCACGGCTGATCGATCGGTATGAATTGATAACTGTAAAACACCCCATCAAGGAGCAAATGATGACCATCAACAGCCAACAAAAGCAGAAGAGCAAAAGTGTATAAATACTGCCCGACAAGCGGTGTTTGTGCCCCAGTCTGCGGATCGATGACGTTGGCAATGGCGAACCCCATCTGAAAGTCTATGAAACTGCCGGCAACCTGTATCGCCGATATAATCATATAAGCAGTAAACCCAATCAAAAGCCCAATAAATGCCTCTTTCATGATTAATAGTATATAAGCAATATCAATTGCCATTGGTGCTGCATCAATCGTATAGTACATGATCCAGGCGATTGCACCGGCGAATCCAATACGATGCTGTGCGGGGATGGATCTGTAAGAAAATAACGGAAGAGTCACAAAGAAGGCGGAAACCCTTGTGAAAACTAGTAAAAAGATTGAAAGGTTAGGAATCAATTCTTCCATTTCATTTATCCTACGAACCTGTTAAGGTTTGAAAAAATATCAGATGCGTAGGAGACCATTTTCGTAAGCATCCATGGTCCGAAAAAAACCAGACCAACAAGTACAGCAACGATTTTCGGAACAAAGGCTAAGGTCTGTTCCTGAATCTGGGTCGTTGCCTGAAATATACTAACAGCCAGACCAACAACTAATGCCAGCAATAGCAGAGGACCGCAAATGACCAGTATTATATAAACTCCTCGTTCAGCTAGAGCGATTACCGATTCTGCATTCATATTTTCACCTACTTAAAAGCTTTGCAGCAGAGATTTGACGACAAGGTACCATCCGTCCACCAAAACAAAAAGTAATATTTTGAACGGCAATGAAATCATTACAGGAGGAAGCATCATCATCCCCATGGACATAAGTACACTGGCAACAACCATGTCGATGACTAAAAAGGGAATAAAGATCATAAATCCGATTTGAAACGCCGTCTTGATCTCACTTAAAGCAAAAGCTGGAACGAGGGCTGTCAAAGGAATATCCTCTATCGACTCCGGCCGGTCGGCACCTGAATAATTCAGAAACAACTCTAGATCTTTCTGCCTTGTATGCTTGCTCATAAATTCTTTGAAAGGCACTGCTGCATTCTCATATGCCTCTTCAAGGTTGATTTCGTCATTGAACAATGGAGTAAGGGCTGTCTCATTTACTTCCTGGAAGGTCGGGGCCATGATAAAAAAAGTCAAAAACAGTGCCAGACCCATCAATACCTGATTTGGCGGCATTTGCTGCGTTGCCAGGGAAGTTCTTACAAACGAAAGTACAATGACAATTCTTGTGAATGACGTCATTAAAATCAAAATGCCTGGAGCAATGGAAAGGACCGTGAAGAGAAGCAGAAGCTTAACAGAAGTTGAAACAGAATCGGAAGAGGTTGTGTTGAAAAACTCCATGAATTCATTCATTGTTATCTTTCTCCCTCTTGTTCAAATCATTAAGCATCTTTTTTCTGCCTTTCCTTATATCATCTATTTGCGATTTTAGTAATGTTTGAAAGGATTGCTCTTCTTTAGGCTTTTGCGGCAGCGCACCCGCCTTTTTGCTGATCCATTGTGTCAAGATGTCTTTCTGCTGCTGTAACCCTTGAGATTTTTCTTCATAATAATGAAGAATCTCTTCTTTTTCTTTCGTCTCATCTATTTCCTTCAACAGTTGAATGTCTTCTCCTACACCCAGGATCAGTATTCTTTCTCCAACTTTCACCAGCTGAACTGAACGATTTCCTCCCAGCGTAGTTCCTCCCAGATTATGAATCACTTTTGTTTGTTGAAATGATCTGCTTCTTTGATTAATGAATTTAAGTAAAAAGTATATTAAGGCAATAACAAAAACTAGAGCAAAAATCATTTTCATATAATCTGATGCTGATACAACTGGAGAGGATTCCTGAACGCTGGTGTCACCTTGTTCTGCTGCTGGAGGCTGTTCTTCTTCATTACGCTCTTCCGGCTGTTCCCAGTAGTCTCTTACAGTTCCATCAAACCCTGCATATACTGGCATGTTTCCAGTCATATGCAGAGCAGCTGAAAAAGCAATAATGAAAAAAAGCTTTCTAAATATGTTTCTCAAAAAAAGCACCTTCTCCTAAATTTTCTTGCTATTGTTACGAAGTCTATCTAACTGCTAATCAGATAATTAGATTGTTAACTTAATGCTTTTTGAATAGCTTCGATTACACGGTCAGCCTGGAACGGCTTGACGATGAAATCCTTTGCACCTGCCTGGATGGCATCGATAACCATCGCTTGCTGGCCCATAGCAGAACACATAATGATTTTGGCATTTCCATCAATGCCTTTAATTTCTTTGAGTGCTGCAATCCCATCTTTTTCAGGCATAGTAATATCCATTGTAACCAAATCCGGGTTCAGCTCTTTATATTTTTCTACTGCCTGATTACCGTCTGCTGCTTCTCCAACAACCTCAAAACCATTCTTAGAAAGAATATCCTTAATCATCATTCTCATAAAAGCTGCATCATCAACTATCAAAATTCTATTTGCCATTTTCTTTTCCCCCAATTTACTTCAATTTTTTCAATCTATCTGATTGACTGACAATGTCAGTAATTCTTACTCCGAAGTTTTCATCAATGACGACCACTTCACCTTTAGCAATTAGTCTGCTATTTACAAGCACATCAACCGGTTCACCGGCTAGCTTGTCCAGTTCAATTATCGAACCTGAAGAAAGTTCCAAGATATCTTTAACAGACCGGCTCGTCCTGCCCAGCTCAACTGTTACATTTAATGGAATATCCAGGAGCATTTCCAGGTTTTTGCTTTCAGACTTGGTAGTGGCAGGCTGATTAAAACTTGAAAAAGAGGCAGGCTGTACATTGGCGGGCTGCTCATGGACTTGATTGCTTCCAAAGTGCTGAGGCTGTGCCCTCTCCGCTGTTTGTACAGGAGGCTCTCTATACGATTCCTGCTGTACGTATACCTGTTCTTCTGCAGAAACAGTCGTTCTCGTACTATTTTCTTTGCTGTCGCTTCCCTGTTCCATTATATCGGAATTTGTCGAAGAAGTATCGTTATTATTTGTTAATTCTTCAACAAGCTGTTTGGCAAATTGCAGGGGAAGCAGCTGCATAATGCTGGAGTCTATTAAATTCCCTACTTTTAGCGAGAAAGAAATCTTGCTCAATAAATCTTGCTGCGGAATGTTACTTGCACCTTCTCCTTCTGGAAGATACATCATATCCACGGTCGGAGGGGATATGTCTACCCTTTTACTGAACACGGTCGACATGGATGTCGCGGCAGATCCCATCATCTGATTCATCGCTTCCTGAACGGCACTAACTTGAATTTCTCCTAGGTCAGAAGATGGGTTTAAACCATCTCCGCCAAGCATCAAATCGGCAATGATTGCTGCATCTTCCTGCTTTATGACCAAGAGATTTGCGCCCGAGAACCCTTCCGTATATTGAACTTGTATGGCTACATAAGGATGAGGGAAGTCTTCTTCAAGCTTGCTTCTTTCCAAAATAGAAACCTTTGGTGTAGTGATCTCTACCTTTTGGTTCAATAATGTGGAAAGAGCTGTAGCTGAGCTGCCAAAAGAAATATTACCAATTTCTCCCAAAGCATCCTGCTCAAAATCACTCAGGTAATCTTCCACATTTAACTTTTGAGAAGAAGCTGTTTCTTTCTCTTCGCTGGCTGTGCCTCTCAACAGGGCATCTATTTCGTCTTGTGATAACATATCATCACTCATCATCCTCTTCTCCCCCCTTCAAAGAATCTAATATTTGTACAGCAAGCTTTTTGTTTAGCTCGCCCGGCTGAGCGGTGAATTTCGGTATTTCCCCGACCTTTACAACCAATGGTTCATCAATACGTCTGTTCAACTGAATCACATCACCAACACCCAGCATTAGGAAATCATCTATCGTAATATCAGAATTGCCCAGTTCAGCAACGACTGGAACATGTGCGGTTTTAATGCGTTTTTCCAGGTTTTCCAATTCCAAAGGATCTTTGTCTTTTCCTTTAGTTTGCATCCAGTAGCTGACAGATAATTTAGGGATAATGGGCTCTAAAACTACATGAGGTATACAGATGTTGATCATTCCACTTGTTTCCCCGATTGTGGTACTCATCGAAATGACCACTACAGTCTCATTAGGAGAAACCATTTGTAAAAACTGAGGATTCACTTCAAATTCAGCAAGCATCGGATCAATTTCTGCTATATTACTCCAAGCATCACGGAGATTATCAAATGCTTTTTCAAAAAGGTTGGACATGATTTTAGTTTCAATTTCCGTCAAATTTTCTATTTTATTCATTCCAGTTCCCTTGCCGCCCATTACACGATCCATCATGGCATAACCAATGTTTGGATTAACTTCCATTAATATATGGCCGTCAAGCGGGGGAACGTCAAAAATGTTTAAGATAGTCATTTTAGGTACAGATCTTATGAACTCCTCAAACGGCACCTGATCGGCAGAAACTACAGATATTTGGACATAAGTTCTCAGCTGTGCCGAAAAATAGGTGGTCAGTATCCTTGCGAAGTTTTCATGTATCCTTGTTAAACTTCTTATTTGATCTTTAGAAAATCTTAAAGCTCTTTTAAAATCGTAAACTTTTACTTTTTTCTCTTCTTCTTCTTTTTTAAAATCATCAGCACTCATCTCTCCTGTAGAAATTGCTGATAATAATGCGTCTATTTCATTTTGCGAGAGAACCTCACTGGACATTTCCTCACCCCATTTCCTACAGCAGCCTTTTTATTGAATCATATAAGAGGTGATATATACTCTTTCTACTTTTCCCTCTTGCATAAGGCTGTTGGCTTTATCCTTAATCGCCGTTTCAAGCTGCTGCTTTCCTTCTTTACCTTGAAGTTCTTCCGATTTCAACTCTGAAAGTTCTTCGATGATGATATTTTGAACTTGAAAGTCTCTCTTTTCAAACTCTTCTTTAGCTTTTTTGCTGTCAGTCTGAACTTTAAAGGAAATCCTGATATAATCACCGCTAAGCAAGTTAGTTGTAATTTCCGGCACATCGACAGATGCTTCGATCACCTCATCAATAGTCGGTTCTTTCGTTTCATCTTCATTAAATTTCAATAAAACGATGAGAGCCAGAACACCTACCAAGGTAATTGTCACCAAGAGAATGAGTGTTATAGTGAATAGTTTATTCTTCATGTTGTACCCCCGAGGCATTTCGTAGTCCCAGTATATTAATTTTCCGGTAAAAGGAAACCGTCTTGTTCTCTACTTCTTCTACTGTTTCTTTCACAACGATTTTTCTGCCGTTAGTAAGAGTTATAGTCGTATCAGGAAATGCTTCTGCACTTTCTATGTACAAACAATTCAGCGAAAACGATTTGCCATTCAATTTGGTCAGCTTTATCAATTTTGATTCAGGACCGGCATGATTCTTAATGCTCTTGATCACCCAGTCCTGTACCTCCCTTGCAATCTATTATCGTTTCAAGTTCACAAGCTCTTGAAGAATTTCATCGGATGTCGTAATGATTTTGGTATTTGCCTGGAATCCGCGTTGAGCAGTAATCATTTCCGTAAACTCTTCTGAAAGGTCGACATTGGACATTTCAAGTGATCCGGAGACAACACTTCCTCTTCCTTCACCAGCTACATTGACATTCGCAGGACCAGAGTTTACAGACTGTTGAAATGAGTTTCCGCCTGCCTTGGTTAAGCCAGATGGGTTACTGAATTTTGCCAGAGCAAGGTATCCAATTGTAGTGATTTCCCCATTGGAATAGACCCCGTTTATTTCTCCCATTGAGCCGATATTAAAGCTTTCGAGTGAACCAGAAGTATTTCCATCTGGATTTGCAGCTGCTGATAGATCTCCTGCAAGATTGGTCAATTGATTATAATCCAAGGCTACATTTAAGTTTTGAGGATTACCACCGCCATCAATATATGGAAGATCAATATCATTTGGATTCAGCGGAGGATTCACAGTTAAATTTTCCCCAGGATTATCAAAGTCTATTGTTAACGGCGGTGTGTTTAAAGGTGTTTCTCCATTCTGGTTAATAAATTCCAATGACCATTGCGATGACGGTGTACCAAGAGGAGATAATTTCATATCGAGCGTTATTTGCTCTCCCTCATCAGTGACCACGTTTATTTGCTGAACAAATGGCTCCTTGCCGACTGCATTATTTGAAAGATTGCCAGATAAGGTAATTTCCTGGGTTGTGTTAGCTGGAAGCTGCGCGTTAACATTTACTTGGATATCCTCCAAAACGCCATTTTCGTAAGATTGAACTTTCATGCCATCTCCATTAACGAGTGTGCCATTATCATCCAAGTAGAAGTTTCCTGCTCTTGAGTAGAATTCAGCATCCCCTTGTTTGACAACAAAGTAGCCATCACCATTGATGGCAAGATCTAATGGGCGGCCAGTTGACTGCAGGCTTGATTGAGTATGGATTGTGTCAATTGTAGAAAGTGTAGAACCAAGTCCTACCTGCATTGGATTTTTTCCTCCACGGTTTTCCTGCGCCGCTGAAGCACCTGAAATTGTCTGATTCATAGTATCTTTGAAAGTGACTCGGCCTTTTTTGAATCCATACGTATTTACGTTTGCAATATTATTACCGATTACGTCAAGTTTAGTTTGAAAATTCTTCATTCCGCTGATTCCTGAATACATTGAGCGTAGCATGGTTAATTTTCCCCTTTCATAATTCACTGCATCTGTCAGTCAGCAGTGAAAGGCTTCCTATCAAGGTCCAGCCTATTGGTCAATTATTATTGTTCCATCTATATTAGTAAAAATCTGAGAACTCGCTTCTTTCCTGTCCATGGCAGTTATGACGGTAGAATTTTTCGCACTGACAATCAAAGCTGCATTTTCAAGGATTACAAGCGGTTCTTTTACACCCTTCATTTTCGCTAGAGACACCTTGCTTTCGACTTTACTCCAGGTTTCTGGAGAAATCTCTATCCCACGCTGCTTTAATCTTGAATCAGCATGTTTACTAATCGTTAGGCCATTTACACCAACCGATTCCTTTAGGGTTTCAGCGAAAGATTTGGTAGGAATAGAATTTTTGTTAATACCTTTTGAAGGAAAATGCGACGTAATTGGTTGAGATGGCAAACGATTGATAAACTTGTTTTGCATTCAACCTCACCCTTTATTATTGAATTCTCGTAATCTCATCTTCATTAATCTTGCTGCCATTCTCTAAATGAAACCACAGACTGCCTTCTTTTTTAGAAACTGATGTCACTGAACTGTGTAATTCTTCTTCTCCGGATTGCCAATGTACTGTTCTTCCGATAAGCCCGCTAGCTGTAACTAATGAGTTGGTCCCAGAAGATTGAACACCTTGATTGACTTGTGATACATTTCCGGGTGACAGTGTTGTGCCATCTTTTAATATGAATTGAACTTCGTTGTCTTTAAACCTGACTGAATTGATGATTCCTTTTCCTTCTTTGAACTCTGTTTTGCCATTTCCTGAGGATGACTCTTCAAGTTTATGCCAGGTTATTTCTTTTCCGACAAATTGATTATAAGAGATCAGGTTATTCTGTCCTTCTGTTTCAATGAACTTTTCCATTGTTTTCCCTAAATTTGTGATTTGCTCTAATGTGGAAAAGGTCGCCATTTGGGCGATAAAATCTTTATCCTGCATTGGGTTGAGAGGATCTTGGTTTTGAAGCTGGGTCATCAGAATTTTCATAAAATCATCTTTGCCCAGTACATCCTTTCCGCCTTCTCTTTCTGTCTTCTGCACTGAGGATAACAGTAGATTAGAATTGATTGTATTAGTCATTGTCATCACCTATACTTCACTGTTCATTAATAGTTCCTTGAATGTTGTATCAGAATTTTCATTATCACTCTGCTGCGAACGAGACTGTTCTCTTGGCTGCTGGCCGTTTTGTTGTTGAGAAGAAGACTGCCTTTCCTGTCGATTCGATTCGGTTAGAGTTTGTGCTACTTCAATTTTTTCAATCTGCAGGTTTTGACCTGCCAAAGCCTGCCTTAATCCAGTCAACTGAGAATCCAATATATCCTTAGCTGTCTTCGTACTTGCAAGGATCCTCGCGGTCATTACGCCATTTTGCTGTAAAATTTCAACTCTCACAGAACCAAGCTGCTCAGGATAAAGTTTTAATAAAAGCTTGCTCATATTAGGAGTCTGAGTCATTTGTGACCTGGCCATTATGTTTGCGAAATCTTTTACGAACTGTTCGTAATTCGTTCCGTTTTGACTTTTATTCAACATAAGAGAGAATTGCTCTATTCTGGGTGCTTGCCCCCCACTTAATCCGGTTAAATGTGATGTCCCATTTCCCTTTGCAGCTCTTTCACCTTCAAAAACACCTTCTCCTGACACATCAATTGAATTAGGGGAATTAGTCTGAATGGAAATAGCTCTTCCATTAAGGTAAATTGGGTTAGAAGCACCTTCACCAACACTTTTATTGTTCAAAAGCGAATGCTGAAATCCATTTTTAAGTACTGCTTCTTCATTTTTCGGAAGAAGATTCGCATTGTAGACCTTCTCTAAAATTCCATTCCACTTTGAGTGCTTATGATCGGTTCCATTGAAATGCTGCTCGAGTTTCTGAAGAATGTTTTTTAGGTTATGAAGTAAGATTTCCGCCTTTTCTGCCTGGTGATGGTTTAAGTCCGTATGTCTTAAACTATGCTCATAGACCTTCGAAGTTTTCAGCAAAAGTTCTAGCGAAGGTTGATCCATTTTTTTTAGCGAATCAACGGACATGACACTAAGCGTCTCCAATAATTGAATTAAATCTTCTTCTCCTTCTTCACCTTTCGCTTGAAGGAGTTCTTCTTTTAACTGAGGAACTTCTTTGACAATCCCTTGCATCAGTGTTTCTACTGCTTTAAGAAATTCCTGGTCAGTGATACCAGCTTCTGAAAGTATATTCTTCAACTGAATTTCAGGGAATTCTTTTGTCTCTAGCGTTTCTATATTCTCCTCTTGAAGTACTTGAAGGAGTTTTAGCAGCTGCATCATTTCTGGATCGATGACCTCAACACTTTCCTCTGATCTCAACGCATTAGAAAATAAACTGCTGAAAAGAGTTCCATTTTCACCTTCTTGAAGCTTGTGTGGCAAATCCACTTGAGAAATCTGCCCTAAATTCTGCATCGATAGCATTGCACTAACGTTCATTTTTTCACCTCCTTCCAAATAAGGCCGGTTATTTAAATAATACTATTCTCTTAAGATTCCTGATCTATTTTTGCAGATAGTAATTCGGTATATTTTGCAGCATCTGCCGGCGGCATTTTTTCAAGAATCTTAGCAAGAGTGTCAGGTTTGATGTTCGAAAGTATTTTCACTGCTTCTTCATTTTCCATATTGAGCAAAACTGGTGCAGCACTTTTCGCTGACATGGATTCGTAAGTTGAGATCACTTCTTTAAAAGCTCTCTTGTTATCCTCGCGAATCTGCTCTAATTCTTCTATCTGAGCCTGAAATTGTTCATGTTCAGCCAACAGCCGCTCTTTCTCATTCTCTTGGGAATCTATTTTACCTTTTAGGGTAGTAATTTCAGAATCCTTATTTTCTATTTCTGATTGAAGAGAAAGCACCCTCTCTTCTAACTTGGCCGCTTCTTCTTTAGCATCCGTTGGTATGACGGCAGAAACTAAAGGGATGTTCTCTCCTGCCTCTTTGGCTTTTTCAACCACATTGATTCCTAAAAACGTCATTATAAGCAAGGCTATTACCACGGAAAACAGAAGAGGGATGATACCTGCAAAGAGAACCCATTGAAAAGGGCTGTTTGTTTTTTCATTTCTTTTTTTCCCTGCTGGTTTACCCATGTCATCACCTAATTTCTTTTATTCATAAACTGCATGACTGCCAGTTCATCAAGCAACTTGCTTTCAGAAGAATGCAGAATTTCTTTATATCTATTAAAATCATTCTCTCTGATTTTTTCGTATTTCTTTACTTCCACATTCATCTCAGAAAGCTTTTGTTCATGCCAGTTCATCCTGTTCCTGGCCTGAATGACCAGCCCTTGGTAATACTCAATTGTTTTTTCAATATTAGTGATGAAATGTTGATTGTGCCTGATATCCTGAACGGATAAACCGCTTATCAATCTTTCAGTCTGGAAGCTTTCCAAGTCTTCTTTCTTCTTTAATAAATCAAAAAGCTTTTGAGCTATGTTCTCGAATTTCTCTACTGAGGCACGGTAGGATTCCCTGACTTCCTCTTTTTCTTTTTCTTTAAGAGAGAGAATTTTTTCAAACTTAAAAGCATAAGTCATCCGTTCCACTCACCTTTGTCTGCAAGATTGATCAGGCCATTCACACTTTCATCCATCGTCACTCTTTCTCCAGTTTCCTGCTTTAAATAAGCGATGATTTTGGGAAGATAAGCGATTGCCATATCGATTTCCTGAGAAGTTCCTCTCTTATAGGCACCAATGTTTATGAGGTCTTCTGAATTAGTATAAATACTCATTAGTCCTCTGATTTTTTCAGCCGCCTTGAGGTGTTCGACAGGGGCCAGATGGTTCATCAGCCTGCTCACACTTTTAAGAACATTAATGGCAGGAAACTGGCCTTTATTGGCTATGTTCCGGTCAAGAACGATGTGGCCGTCCAAGATCCCTCTTGTTGTATCTGCAATCGGTTCGTTCATATCGTCCCCATCGACCAGCACTGTATAAAACGCAGTGATGGTTCCATATTGGTTCGTCCCTGTCCGCTCAAGCAACTTGGGTAATATGGCGAAAACAGATGGTGTGTAACCTTTTGTAGCAGGAGGCTCTCCGACTGCCAGTCCGATTTCCCTTTGGGCCATGGCTACGCGTGTTACCGAATCCATCATCAGCATGACATTCATCCCTTTGTCACGGAAATATTCAGCAATGGCTGTTGCGGTGAACGCCCCTTTGATTCTCATAAGAGCAGGTTGGTCAGATGTAGCTGCAACCACTATTGACCGTTTCAGCCCTTCTTCTCCCAGGTCTCTTTCTATGAACTCCCGCACCTCGCGTCCCCGCTCTCCAATAAGGGCAATGACATTTAAGTCTGCAGTGGTGTTTCTGGCAATCATTCCTAGGAGAGTACTCTTACCAACACCGCTTCCGGCAAATATCCCGACCCTTTGTCCTTTCCCAACAGTCAGCATACTGTCGATGGCCCTTACACCGACCTCCAGCTTTTCATTGATGGGCGGCCGTGTCAGAGGGCTTGGTGGATTTTGTTCCGTCAATCTGCGTGTAAGCCCTTTAGGAAGAGGCTCACCATCTAATGGATTGCCTAACGAATCAACTACCTTGCCGATCAGGGCATGACCTACCTTTATTGTAAGAGGATTCATTGTCGCTTCTACGAGACTTCCAGGGGAGATTTCATTGATGCCGGAATAGGGCATTAAAATGACGGTCTCTTCTTTAAAGCCCACCACTTCCGCCTGGATTTTTCTATTTGTGTCAGCAAGATGGATAAAACACATATCGCCAATTGAACTTTTGGGACCTTGTGATTCAATCATTAAACCAACAACTCTTTTTACTTTTCCAAACTTTTTAAAAGAGTGTAATGCAGGGATATGCTCTAGTAGGTCATTGGCTTTCATTCAATCTCACCCTCTAAGATCTCAACCAGTTTATCTTTTATTTCCCGCAACTGACTGTCCACATTAACAATCACTCTGCCTTCACCCGTTTCGATAAAACACTCTTGTTCATTGAGTTCGTCATCAGGGTATAAAAGCAGCTTGCGAAGAACAGGAAACATAGATTCAATTTCACTTTGATTTTCACTTAAAAGCTTATAGTTAGAAGGGTGTACATGAACCTGTACTTCAGGCAGGTCACGAACCTCTTTTATTCCCCGTTTGACAATATCCAAGAATACGGACGGGTCTTCTTCTACTATTCTCCCGATAATTTTTTCAGCTGTTTTCATTCCCAGCTCTAAAATAACTCTTTCCGCCTTGCTAATGTGATGATGATAATCATTTTTAGCAACTGAAATTACTTCGGCTGCCAGGTTTATATTATGTTTATATTCTTCAATCCCTTGCTGCCTTCCCTCGTCAAGGCCATGCGTGTAGGCCTCATCATAAGCTTGCTGCTGCAGAGCCTGTTTTTCCTGCTCCCATTGAACTCTCAAAGAAGACAATTCCTCTTCCATAGCCGCCGCTTCTTTTCTTGCTGACTCCAAAATCAGCATAGCCTCAGATCTAGCAGACTTTATAATTATCTCTCTTTCGGGCAGGCCACTTTCATTCATTGGTACATTTCCTTTTTCTTCTTCAAGGCTCTGTCCAAATATATTTCTCACAGAAATAACTTTGGCGTTTCGTGTCTCGGTATCAGAAGGTCCTGTATATTTAATGACTCTAGACAATGATATCGTCTCCTCCGCCGCGGGCTATAATAATTTCGCCTGCGTCCTCAAGCCTTCTAATTACACTCACAATCCTTGACTGTGCTTCTTCTACATCACGCAGCCTGACGGGACCCATGAATTCCATTTCTTCTTTAAATGAGTCCACCATTCTAGTTGACATATTCCGGAATACAATATCTTTGACTTCATCACTGGAAACCTTAAGAGACAGAAGAAGGTCTTCATTTTCGCTGTCGCGGATAACCCTTTGTATAGAACGATTATCAAGTGTGACTATATCTTCAAACACAAACATCCTCTTCTTAATCTCTTCCGCTAATTCAGGATCCTGAATTTCCAATGCATCTAAGATCGTTTTCTCAGTCGCTCTGTCAACACCATTTAATACCTCAACAACTGCCTCTACACCGCCAGTCTGTGAGTAATCCTGGGTAACAGTAGTAGACAGCTTTCTTTCAAGAATTGCTTCTACTTCACTTATCACTTCAGGAGAGGTGCCATCCATAAGAGCAATACGCCTTGCTATATCTGCCTGTACTTCTTGTGACAATTCCGAGAGAATCTGTCCTGCCTGCTGTGGATTCAAGTAAGAGAGAATCAGCGCAATGGTTTGTGGATGTTCATTTTGAATAAAATTAAGTATCTGAGATGCGTCAGCTCTTCTGGCAAAGTCAAAAGGCTTAACTTGCAGTGATGATGTCAGCCTGTTAATGATGGCTGATGCCTGTTCGCTGCCCAGCGCTTTCTCCAGTACTGTTTTGGCATACCCAATACCGCCCTGTGAGATATAATCTTGGGCAATTGCAATGTTGTGAAATTCTTCAAGAACTTCCTCTTTCGCCACTGATTCAACCTTTTTCACTCCGGATATTTCCAGTGTTAACTTTTCAATTTCTTCCTCTGATAGATGCTTGTAAACAGATGCCGATACATCAGGGCCAAGTGAGATGAGGAGAACAGCGGCTTTCTGTTTGCCTGTCAATTCTTTATCACGTTGTTTCGCCAAATTTCTTCCTCCTATTCATCAGCCAGCCAAGATTTAAGCAGCTTGGCAAATTCTTCAGGTTTTTCCTTGGCCATTTTTTCAAGTTGTTTTCTTCTGGCAGATCCTTCAGTCTCTTTCTCTGTATCGATGTCAGGAATGTTTACTGGCTGCGTAACTTCTTCCTGGTAGACTACTTCATCGTTTACAACATTTTTCTTTCGTCTTACCATTATGAAAATCAGTAAAAGGATGACTGCCAGCAAAACTCCGCCGATTACGTAGGTCCATAGAGGCAAAGCCGGTTCTGCTTCCTGCCCGAACTCCATTTTTCCATTAAAAGGCTGAACCGATACCACTATTTTGTCTTGAATGGCTTCTGGAGTCAGTTCTGTACCAGCTTCTTTATCAATAGAAGTTCTTATAATCGTTGAAAGAATCTGTGAGATATCTTCCTGTCTTTCTTGAGGGAAAGTATTAGGATCTTCAGGGTCCGGCGGTTCAACCATTACCTGAATGCCGATATCTCTGATTTTATAAGGACTTTCCACAATTTCTCTGCGGATTCTATTAACCTCGTTGTTTATTGTCTCTTCAATCCGCTCATAATCTCCGTTAGCGTTCTCACCTTCAACATAAGTACCCAATCCATCACCGGCATCTTCAGCGGCAGGAACACCACCTGCTCCCGCTCCATTACCAGTGAAAGTTTCAGTGATTCTCTGGACACTAACAGCGATTCCTTCCATATTTTCTTCATTAACTGGTAAAACTTCGTTTACTTCTCTATTTTCTTGGGTAAAGTCTATATCAGTAGTTACAGAAACAACGACTTTATCAAAACCAATAAGAGTGCCCAGCATGCTCTGCACTTGCTTTTGGATATCTTTCTCCACCATTTTTTTAACGTCCATCTGCTGGACGACACTTCCACCAAAGGAAGAATTTTCATTTTCTAACTCAAAATACTCAAAAAATTGATTCATGATGACGATATTACTTGTAGGCAGATTAGGAACACTTTTAGAAACAAGGTGATGAAGCGACTTGATTTGTTTTTGATCAAAATTAATGCCAGGTCTTGTATTAAGGACGATCGAGGCAGATGCCTGCTCTGTGTCCTCATTGATGAATACTCCTTTTTCTGGCAGAGTTATCATCACATTTGCATCTTGGACACCTTCAATCCCTTTCATCAGATTAGCTAACTCTGTCTGCATGGCATCGAGTTTCATCACATTGAACTCATTATCCGTCATGCCAAACCCTGCATTCTGACTGAAGAAGGAGTAATCGATGTTGCCTGAATTCGGGATTCCTTCAGCTGCAAGCTCGACTTTCAACGTATCGACCATTTCGCCGGGGACCAAGATGGTAGCACCTCCGTCTGCGATCTCGGAAGCTATCCCTCTACCATCAAGATTCTCTTTAATAGCACCAGTTTCCGAGGGAGCAAGGTTGCTATAAAGCGGGACCAGGGTCGATCTTCCTGATAGAAAACCTGTTATAGCAATGGCAAGAACGATTACCAACAAAACGGCGGCCCCATACATCCCCTTTTGTTTTTTCGTACGTGTGGACCAAAAAGTATTCAATTGTTCTTTATATTTTTTTACATTGTCATTCATTATAATCCCCCGGTTACTTTGTCTAATTTACCCGGCAATAATAACCGTTATTACATAGGCATTCTCATGATTTCTTGATAAGCTTCAACAACTTTATTTCGCACTTGCATTGTTGTTTGCATTGTGACACTGGCTTTTTGTGATGCTATCATAACCTGGTGCAGATCCACATTCTCACCACGCACTAATTTATTAGTCATCATATCCGATTCTTTTTGGCCAGCATTTACTTCTTCGATCGATTTTTTTAGAAAATCTGCAAAGTTTTGTTGATTTTGAATGGGTTCTGCTAGTTTTTTTTCAAATGACGGACTTATTCTGTTCTGCGTTGCAGAATAAATATTATGTATAGCCATTGGTTTCCTCCCTATTTACCTATTTCGAGTGATTTCATCATCATCGATTTATTTGCATTAAAGGCAGTGACATTTGCTTCATAAGATCTAGTAGCAGAAATCAGGTCAATCATCTCTCGAAGTGGATCCACGTTGGGCATTTGCACATAACCATCCAGATTGGCATCCGGATGTTCAGGATCATATACCAAGTTGAAGGGAGTCTCTTCGTCCTCAATAATCTTGGAAACCCTGACGCCATTTCCTAAAGACTGTGAATCTTTCGCACTCATCGCTTTATTTAAATATGAAGAAAACTGAACGTCATTGGGTTGGAGTACAACCGATTTCCTTCTGTACGGCTGCCATTCCCCATCAACCAACTCTCCCCTAGTTGTGTCAGCATTAGCCATGTTGGAAGAAAGAACATCCATCCTCAGCCTTTGAGCTGTAAGTGCAGAAGCCGTAGTATTCATACCGTGAAATATCGTCATGCTTACTTACCTCCTGAAATTACAGATTTCATAGAGTTGAATTTTCCATTAAGTCGATCCGACAAAGCATTAAAGTAGATTTGGTTGTTTGCCATTTCCGACATTTCTTTATCAATGTCGACTCCATTGCCATTGTGATTATATTGAAAAGGGCTGTTGTGTATCTTCATTCCTTTAGCTCCCTCTCCTGAAAACTCAAAGTGACGGGGGTTTGTTTTCTTAGCTTCCAATGCCGAAAAAGATTCATCTAATCGATCTTTGAAGCTGACAGACTTAGCTCTGTAATTAGGTGTATCTACATTAGCGATATTTTGAGAAATCACCTTCTGCTTAGCGGAAGAATAATTCAAACCATTTTCTAGTGAGTGGATTGTGCTGGAAAACAAAGTCATTTTGTACACCTCTAACCAGTATTTTGTCAAACATTAAGGGATTTTGACATTTTTTACGAAATCATATTCCTTATTGTAATATTAAGCAATTTGACTGTCTATGAATATTTCGTTAATTTTTTTGTTACTTCTTATTCATTTTCATTCGGGACTTTTAGCATAATCACACTAACATTGTCATTGAATAATATAAATTTTAACAGTTCTCCCTAAGAAATCAGGTCCATATACCTCGTTTTCTTCCATACATTTCATGAGTATATTTTTAGTGAGAACAAGTGAATATTACAAATAGGTTACAAACTTCAAGTGATCTTATTCTTATCAGCTGTCGCTTACTAAGCAAATTCGCAAATTCTCAGAAATTTTCAAAGGGCAAAATATAAAGCGATCCCCCAAGAGATCGCTTTCATAAAAAAGTTATCATTTTTCTCTTAGGTAACCCGGCTGCCTTATCCGAATAAGTCTTTAGGCCCGTGGCTTTGCGTCCTCCCTTTTCAAAAGAGTTTGCCTTTTACTGAGTTTATATTATGTTGTAGAATTATGTCGTAAATTGACTATAATCTTATTTTACTATGAATAGGTGTAAAAACAAGTCTTTAATTAACATTACTATTAGGCCTTTTGACCCTTTTTACCATCAAAACTCTAGGGAATTGTCATATTACATCCATTTTTTAAAAAAACCGCCAGTCCTTTAGGACCAGCGGTTTTCTTATTAGTTCGTTTTTAATTTTTCAAGCTCTATAAGGAATTTGTCGTTTAAAACTTTAATGTAAGTACCTTTCATTCCGAGTGAACGGGACTCAATTACGCCTGCACTTTCTAATTTACGAAGCGCATTAACAATTACAGATCTGGTAATTCCCACCCTGTCTGCAATTTTAGAAGCTACAAGCAGCCCCTCATTTCCATCCAGTTCTTCGAAAATATGTTCTATTGCTTCTAGTTCACTGTAAGATAGAGAACTGATTGCCATTTGAACGACTGCCTTGCTTCTCGCTTCAACTTCAATCTCTTCAGATTTTTCTCGAAGAATTTCCATACCGACAACTGTCGCTCCATATTCTCCAAGAATTAAATCGTCATCGCCAAAACTGTCTTCAAGACGTGCAAGGATTAATGTGCCAAGACGCTCTCCGCCGCCAATAATAGGTACGATTGTAGTCAGGCCGTTTTTGAACAGTTCTTTGTTTTCCACTGGAAACGCAGTGTATGTGCTGTCTATATCCAGGTTAGAAGATGTTTCCTGAATATTGAACAGGCTATTTGTATATTCTTCAGGAAACTGGCGGTCCGCGAGCATCTTTTTCATTCTTTCATTTTCAATATTCTGATTGACTCCAAAACCTAAAAGCTTACCACGGCGGCTAACTACGAATACATTGGCTATTATGACGGAACTTAGCGTTTCAGCCATTTCTTTAAAGTTAACCGGTTTTCCTGCTGCTTTTTGGAGCATTGCGTTAATAGTTCTTGTTTTGCTTAATAAATTCATTTCATTTCCTCCTAGTACAACTGTATAGTTTCTATATTTATATAATTAAATACTTGATTGGCTGGGATTATTAAAAGTATATTCAGGATTTAGCGCTGAATATTGTGTAATATTAACTTCTTTGCAATAACTTTTTACCCTTTGTACTGATATCGCAAACTTATAGAATGAACTGACTTAAGTCTTTATCCTGAGAAATCGCTCCAAGTTTATCCTCTACGTATGAAGGAGTAATAGTTATTTTTTCCATTGTTATGTCAGGCGCTTCAAATGATAAGTCTTCAAGCAGTTTTTCCATGATGGTATGCAGGCGTCTCGCACCAATGTTATCCGTATTTTGATTTACTGAAAAGGCTATTTCAGCCATCTTACGAATAGCTTCGTCAGAAAATTCAATTTGTATACCTTCTGTTTCCAAAAGAGCGATATATTGTTTGGTGATTGCATTATCCGGCTCGATTAAAATTCTGACAAAGTCTTCAACAGACAGCTTTTTCAGTTCCACCCTGATTGGAAAACGCCCTTGCAATTCAGGAATCAAGTCTGAAGGCTTGGCGGTATGAAATGCGCCAGCAGCAATGAACAGCATGTAGTCTGTTTTGACTGACCCATGTTTAGTTACAACCGTTGAACCTTCTACAATCGGAAGGATATCACGCTGTACACCTTCCCGCGAGACTTCTCCGGAAGATTGGTTGGAGCTTTTACTGGCAATTTTATCGATTTCATCAATAAAAATAATTCCTGTTTGTTCAGCTCTTACAATGCCTTCCTGAGTAACTTCATCCAAATCTATCAGCTTCTGTGCTTCTTCGTTGATCAGCAGCGGTCTAGCTTCTTTCACTTTCATCTTTCTTTTCTTTTTCTTCTTAGGCATAAGGCCGCCGAGGGCATCCTGCATATTCATGCCCATCTGTTCCATCCCTGAGCCTTGAAGCATATCGAACATGGAAGACTGCTGTTCTTCGATTTCAACTGTAATGACCTCTTCCTCAAGTTCACCTTTAGCTAGTTTATCCGAGATTACCCGGCGCTTTTCGTGAATAGAGGACTCTTCTTGCTGCTCTTCATCTTCCTGTTGCTCTCCGCCTTGATTACCCCCGAAAATCATTTCAAAAGGATTCTTATAATTGGTGCTCTTT
Organism: Bacillota bacterium; assembly: GCA_051750065.1. Taxonomy (GTDB): domain Bacteria; phylum Bacillota; class Bacilli; order Bacillales; family Bacillaceae_B; genus Rossellomorea. Next base: position 305,648 of record JBNJJI010000003.1, on the reverse strand, counting down.
TTTTTAGTCGGAACTAACAACTCCACCAGACGATGCTTGGCATTCTCTTCTGCCGCTTCTTTAACATCTGCAATCTTTTCTTCCTTGACCAGCCTGACAGATGTTTCCACCAAATCCCTGACCATCGATTCAACATCCCTGCCGACATAACCAACTTCAGTAAACTTTGTGGCTTCGATTTTCAGAAAAGGAGCTCCTACTAACTTCGCCATTCTTCGTGCAATTTCCGTTTTCCCTACACCTGTAGGACCCATCATTAAGATATTCTTAGGCACAACTTCGTCCTTGATACCCTCAGCGAGTAAACTTCTTCTATAACGGTTTCTTAGAGCAACAGCTACGGCCTTCTTGGCTTCACTCTGTCCTACAATGTATTGATCTAATCGATCGACGATCTGTCTTGGTGTTAGTTGGTTGGTTTGTTTTTTCAAGAGAAACACTCCTTTGTTGGATAAGGGTTCGGGATTCATCACACTTCCATGGTACTGTAAATATCAAGGAAACTATGACGTTGGTCTCCACTACATTTAACATGCAGCATTGTATCCTTCTGCAATTTGCAGGTTAAGAAATGGTTATTAATAAATCTGTTCTCATGAAGTTAACAGCAGTAAATATGAAGCATACCAATTATAGTTTTTCTACAATAATATTATTATTGGTATAAACACATATATCAGCAGCCACTTCCAGTGCAGCTTTTGCTATTTGATCAGCACTCAGATGATCACCGCTTATATTCTTCAGCGCACGACCGGCAGCAAGAGCATAATTCCCGCCGGAACCAATTGCTAAAATGCCATCATCAGGCTCAATTACTTCCCCAGTACCTGATATAAGCAGCAAGTCATCTTCATTCATGACAATTAACATGGCTTCCAGTTTGCGGAGTACTTTATCGCTTCTCCACTGCTTTGCCAATTCTACTGCAGCTCTTTGAAGGTTACCATTAAACTCCTGTAACTTTCCTTCAAACATTTCAAATAAAGTAAAAGCATCAGCCACGGAACCTGCAAATCCAGCTACCACTTTTCCGCCAAACAACTTTCTGACCTTCTTGGCCGTATGTTTCATTACTACTGCATTACCGAATGTAACCTGTCCGTCCCCTGACATGGCACATTCCCCTTTATGCCTAACAGCAAATATCGTTGTTGCATGAAAATTGCCCAATATAATTACCTCCTTTTCAACTAAGCACGTGGATGGTGATTCAAATAGGTCCTTCTAAGATGATCTTTCGTTACATGCGTATAAATTTGAGTGGATGATAAATTTTCGTGGCCGAGCAGTTCTTGTACTGTACGCATATCTGCACCATTATTGAGTAAATGGGTTGCAAACGTATGCCTGAGCATATGAGGATGAATTTTCGCTGTCAAAGAAGCCTTCTGGATAATCCCATTGAGTACATGCCTGATTCCCCTCGCAGTCAATGGTCCTCCTTTATAGTTTACGAAAACATATTCGTGCCCCTCATTTTTCATCAACTGTTTGCGTGACATATTTATGTATTTTTCCAACTCTTCATGTGCATAAGTTCCAAATGGCACATACCTCTCCTTGCTGCCCTTTCCTTTTACAAGGATTGTTGACAAGGAAAAATCTATATCTCTTATACGCAGTCCTGAACATTCACTTACCCTGATCCCAGTGGCATAAAACAACTCGAACATCGCCTTGTTCCGAACCTGTAATGGCTTTTCACCCTCGCAGGCACTTAATAAGTTCTCCATCTCTTCTTCATAGAAGAATTGTGGAAGCCTTTTTTCAGACTTCGGACTGCTTACCAAAGCAAAGGGATTCTCGGTGATTGTTCCTTCACGATTCAAAAAACGAAAAAAACTTCTCAAACTTGAAACCTTCCTTGAAATCGAAGCCCTTGCAAAATCCCTCTCATGAAGGCCTGTCAAGTATAACCGGGCATCAAAGTACTCTATCTCTGATAATGAATGCAAGTTCTGTTCATTCATAAAAAGGAAAAACTCACTGATATCATCCTTATAAAAAGTAACGGTATACTCTGAATAGTTTTTTTCAATTTGCAAATATGTAATAAAGTTATTCAGATATTGGCTGGCATCTTTCATCCTGTTATTCACCTCACAAAAGGCTACTAAATAGTAACATAATTTAGTAGCCCGCGCAATGGAGTTTACAAATTTTTCATAAAGTTCTGAATTGTTTCTTTCAAGACATCATTTTATATGGTTTTTGACAGATTTTCAAACTATAGAATTATAATATAGTTACTCTAATTGAATGATAACTTTAATTAAACCTTAGTCATATCGATGCATCTTATTTAGTTATTAACCTTAAAGATACCATAGATTTTATAAAAAGGAAAAAGTGAGCCTTTTCAGCTCACCGTCTGTTCCTTTATTGCTGTGGTTCTTCTGTATAATCGCAATTTGAACATTGCACCTGGACACCCTTTTTCAACTTTTTCTCTTTTAAAAGGTGCTCACATTTAGGACATTTTCTGTCTATCGGTTTGTCCCACGAAAGGAATTCGCATTTTGGATATTGATCGCACCCATAAAAAATTCTCTTCTTTTTGCTTTTTCTCTCGATGATATTCCCTTCATCACAATCAGGGCATTTAACACCGATTTCCTTCACGATTGCTTTAGTGTTCCGGCAGTCGGGAAAGTTGCTGCACGCCATGAACTTTCCATAGCGGCCCATTTTGAAAACCATAGGGTGTCCGCAAGTTTCACAATCCTCACCGGCCGGTTCATCTTTGATTTCTACTTTCTCCATCTCTTCTTCAGCTTTTTCTAGATGCTTTTCAAAACCTTTGTAGAACTGATCAATTATAGTAACCCATCTCTCTTTGCCATCTTCTACATAATCAAGATCTCTTTCCATATTGGCCGTGAATTCGACATCAATGATTTCAGGAAAGAATTCTGAAACTAGTTCTGAAACAATCTCTCCAAGCTCTGTCGGGATGAAGCGTTTGTTATCCAGACTGACATAACCTCTTCTTTGAATAGTATCCAGAGTAGGCGCATAAGTGGAAGGACGACCTATACCAAGCTCTTCCAATGTCCTGACAAGCCTTGCTTCTGTATATCTTGGAGGAGGCTGTGTGAAGTGTTGTTTCGGATCGATGTCCTCATAACTGACAATGTCTCCCTCTTCTAAAGCAGGAAGCATATTCTCTTTCTCTTCAGTTCCGTCGTCGGTACCCTCTACATACACCTTCATAAATCCAGGGAACTTTACTTTAGATCCACTTCCGCGGAAAACCACATCACCATTCACGATATCGACACTCATAGTATCCATAATCGCAGATGACATCTGGCTTGCAACAAATCGTTCCCATATCAGCTTATACAGCCTTAATTGATCTCTCGACAAATACTCTTTCATCATTGCGGGGTCTCTTAATGTTGAAGTAGGACGAACCGCTTCATGTGCATCCTGAGCTTTTTGCCCCTTTTTCTCTTTTTTCTCTTGAACCTTCGTAAAATCACTCCCGTATTTTTCAATGATATAGCCGGCTGCCTCTTTCTGAGCCACTTCAGAAATACGGGTAGAGTCTGTTCTCATATAGGTTATAAGGCCAACTGTTCCTTCTTTCCCAATCGCTATACCTTCGTATAATTGCTGCGCAAGCATCATCGTCTTCTTTGCCCGGAAATTCAATTTTCTCGCAGCCTCTTGCTGTAAGGAAGATGTAATGAAAGGCGCAGCCGGGTTGCGTTTTCTTTCTTTTTTGGTCACTTTCTTAATTTCAAAAGTATCGCCTTTTATCTTGTTAAGAATATCGCTTACTTCGTTCTCTGTTTTCAAATCCAGTTTCTTTCCCTCTAGACCATAGAAAGCACCTTGAAATGAGCTTTTACCTTTTTTAAATTGAGCATGGATGGTCCAATACTCTTCAGGCTTGAAGTCCTTTATTTCTTTCTCGCGGTCAAGGATCAGCCTCACAGCTACTGATTGAACCCTTCCGGCACTGAGACCCTTCTTAACTTTTTTCCAAAGAAGAGGGCTGATAGTATAGCCGACAAGTCTGTCCAAAATTCTTCTTGCCTGCTGTGCGTCAACCAGATCCATATTTATAGCACGGGGATGCTTAAATGATTCCTTGATAGCATCCTTTGTGATTTCATTGAACACGACTCTGCATTCTGAGTGAAGATCGACATCCAGGCTATGAGCAAGGTGCCATGCTATAGCTTCCCCTTCTCTGTCCGGGTCAGCTGCCAGGTAAATTTTCTTAGCCTTTTTTGCCGCAGTTTTCAATTCTTTTAAAACAGGTCCCTTACCACGAATTGTGATGTACTTAGGATTATAGCTATCTTCCACATCGACACCCATTTGGCTTTTTGGCAGATCCCGCACATGGCCCATCGAAGCACGAACCTTATATTTCTTCCCTAAATATTTCTCGATTGTTTTGGCCTTTGCCGGCGACTCAACAATCACTAAATAATCTGACATTAAATTGCCTCCTTAAAGAGGGAAATCGTTTATTTTTCTTGTTCTTTTTTGTCTTTGCTGTTTTCTGAAATGATTGCTATAGAAGGCGGGAGAAATTCTGCACCAGCAGGTCTCCCTTCCTCTCCAAGTCAACACTTCTTATAAAAAGCTTTGTTTCAATAAATTATTGCTCTGAGATATGTCTCTAATACATAGTCTTTCTCATTGTAAAGAAAGATCATGTCTTTTGTCTTCCTTACAAAGTTACATGGTAAGTATGATATTGTTATTCATCATGTTTAATGAGAAGAAGCGAAGTTATAAGATATCCCCTAATATCATCATTATTAATAGTGTTAATAGACACTTTTAGAAAATAATTATTTTTCAGCCTGTTTTTATAAGGCAGGAAAAGATGCTGGGAAATATTACTAAAAAGACTCTGCTAGTTTGTGTTATATCTGTTGCAAAATGTATAACAGATTGAGAAGAATTGCAACCTTTTTATATATTTTATACACATAAATGAGGATTTTTCAAAAATTCCGCACCTAGTATACTATTCTTTTAACCTGTATCTTGCTTTTCATCCGTTGCACCATTCTATGTCAGGAAGGCATAAAAGTAAAGAATGTCCTGCCTTTTTAAAGTTTATATGTTTTCGAGATGTTTATACTGCATTTCTGAAATAATGTCTTCAGAAGATGTAATCAGCTTTGCCCCTTGCTGAATCAGTAGATTACTTCCTTCTGACAGCGCCGAATCCATTCGTCCTGGAAGTGCAAACACATCTCTGCCTTCATTCAGGCTGAATTCTGCTGTAATCAGCGATCCGCTTTTTCTGCTAGCCTGAGTAACAAGGACAGCCTGCGTCATTCCGCTGATTATTCGGTTCCGCATAGGAAAATGCCAGCGTTGAGGTCTAGTGTCAGGTGGGGATTCTGAAACCACCAGCTGATTGGACATCATCCATTCCGCCAGTTTCCGATTTGAAGCAGGATATATATAATCTAACCCACCACCGATGACCGCAATCGTATCACCATTTAGAAGAATGGCTGTTCTATGCGCTAATTCATCCGCGCCTGCTGCCAGCCCGCTCACTATGACAAACCCTTCTTCTATCAATTGAGGGAGAAGGGTTTTCAAGGACGCTGCCGTGTAGTCATCCGATTTTCTCGAACCAACAATGGCAATCTTCCTTTCTCTCTGCAGCAAGGCTTCTTTCCCTGAATAAAATAATACCCAGGGAGGATCGTAAATATGCTTTAACAATGGAGGATACTTTTTATCTAATACAGTTATAAATTTAATATTACGTTCTTGATATTCCTTGATTTTGATTAAAGGATCAAATGAGTGAAATTGCTGATAAAAAGCGTTGACTTTGGTCGCGGAAATAGGGAGTATGTTTCGAAGGTCGCTTGGTGAGAGTCTATAGATCTCGGCGGGAGAAGCTGTGGACTTCATAAGCAGATATATTGATTTCCAGCCTATGCTGTCACAATGCTGTAAGGTAAAAAGAATGTTTTTTTCTGTATTCATTTAGACCTCCTGATTAAAGTTGATTATCAATTATCAAAGGATTCAGTTTATTAATTATAAAAAGAACTGAATAGGAAAGGCTATGTGCATCCTATTCAGTCCAGTTTCTACTATATTAATGAGTTTTACAATTGTCGTAGATTCCTTGATCTTTAAGGACCTTGATAAGAGTTTCACCCATGTCTGAAGGTGTCGGAGCTACTTCGATTCCGCACTCATTCATTACACGAATCTTCTCATCAGCTGTACCTTTACCACCGGAAATGATGGCGCCTGCATGGCCCATACGTTTTCCAGGAGGTGCTGTGCGTCCGCCAATGAAACCAACAACAGGCTTCGTCATGTTGGCTTTAACCCATTCTGCTGCTTCTTCCTCAGCCGTACCGCCGATCTCACCAATCATGATGACAGCGTAAGTGTCTTCATCTTCATTGAATGCTTTCAAAACATCAATGAAGTCTGTACCATTTACAGGGTCGCCGCCGATTCCTACTGCTGTAGATTGACCGATGCCTTCCTGAGAAAGCTGGTGAACTGCTTCATACGTCAATGTACCTGAACGGGAAACAACTCCGACATGTCCTTTTGTGTGAATGTATCCGGGCATGATACCGATCTTGCACTCGTCAGGAGTGATGACGCCTGGACAGTTAGGACCTACAAGACGGGTCTTTTTACCTTCCATGTAACGTTTCACTTTCACCATGTCAAGTACCGGAATATGCTCGGTAATACAGATGGCAAGGTCCAATTCAGCATCTACTGCTTCCAGGATTGCATCCGCAGCGAATGGAGCTGGAACATAGATTACAGATGCATTTGCACCAGTTGCTTTTTTCGCTTCTTCTACTGTATTGAAAACAGGAACTCCCTCAACTTCTGTTCCGCCTTTTCCTGGTGTTACACCAGCAACGATCTGCGTACCGTATTCAAGCATTTGCTTTGTATGGAAAAGAGCAGTCGAACCAGTAATACCTTGAACAATAACTTTTGTATCTTTATTAATAAATACGCTCATTAGTCCTCCGCCTTTCTTATCCTACTTGCTCAACAATTTTTTGTGCACCGTCCGCCATTGATTGCGCGGCAATGATATTAAGACCTGACTCATTAAGGATTTTCTTACCTAAATCTACGTTCGTACCTTCAAGACGCACTACTAATGGAACCTTAAGCTCCACCTGTTTAGCCGCTTCCACTACACCCTCGGCGATAATATCACACTTCATGATTCCCCCGAAGATATTAACGAAGATGCCTTTGACGTTTTCATCAGAAAGGATGATTTTGAATGCTTCCGTCACTTTCTCAGCTGTAGCTCCGCCCCCAACATCAAGGAAGTTAGCGGGATCTCCGCCGTAATGCTTGACAATATCCATCGTTGCCATCGCAAGACCAGCACCATTAACCATACATCCGATATTCCCCTCAAGTGAGATATAGCTAAGGTCATATTTAGAAGCTTCAATTTCCTTTTGATCTTCTTCTTCCAGATCACGAAGCTCCAATACACCCTTTTGACGGTACATTGCATTCGCATCGAAGTTGAACTTCGCATCCAGCGCCATTACATCTCCTCCGCCAGTCACAACTAGAGGATTGATTTCAACAATGGAAGCATCCTTTTGTGTATATACATCGTAAAGGCCCAGCATGAACTTAGCCGCTTTATTGACAAGCTTAGCAGGGATATTGATATTGAATGCAATACGGCGAGCCTGGAATCCAGTTAAGCCGACTACTGGATCAATATATTCTTTAAAGATCTTTTCAGGAGTAGCTTCAGCCACTTCTTCGATCTCTGTGCCGCCTTCTTCAGAGGCCATTAAGACCACTTGGGAAGTTGCTCTGTCAAGAACAAGGCCGACATAGTATTCTTTCTTGATGTCACAGCCTTCTTCAACAAGCAGGCGTTTTACTTCCTTTCCTTCAGGACCAGTTTGGTGGGTAACTAACGTTTTTCCCAGCAATTCTTCCGCATATGTACGTACTTCGTCAATACTCTTGGCGATTTTGACTCCGCCCGCTTTACCGCGGCCGCCTGCATGGATTTGTGCTTTCACAACATAAACGCTTGAATCCAATGTTTTGGCTGCTTCTACCGCTTCATCCGGAGTAAAAGCCACTTTACCATTAGGTACGGGTACCCCAGAATTTCTGAGGATTTCTTTACCTTGATATTCATGGATATTCATTTTCCATCCTCCTATCAAACTTCTTCAAAAATAGACTGCGCTTTCATTGTATTAAATGAAAGATTATATGTCTACACATATGTATGAAATATTATATTAATTTTAAAATTCTGAAATATAAAGCGAGAAAAAGGTTACTGTTTTTCCGCTTTAATTTTCGAAAATGTTATCTTAAAAAAACAATCACGATGAATTTTTTTGCTTTCGTGACTGTATTCAAAGACATTAGCCGGCTGCGGTAATTAAAATGACAAAGAACTGAAACCTTTCATATTTGCTTCAGTTTCTCCCCGCTTCTTTATCAACTCTGTACAAAAAGGCAAACACTTCAGCTACTGCTTGATACAATTCCTCAGGTATGGACTCGTTAATATCCAAGCTGCCCAGTAATTCAACAAGGCTGCGGTCCTCCTGCACAGGAATATTATGCTGTTTGGCTCTTTCGAGAATATTATCCGCGATTATTCCCTTTCCTTTAGCAATAATTTTTGGCGCCTGCTGCCTGTCTGCTTCGTACTGGAGTGCCACTGCTTGCTTTCTCTTATATGCATTATCTTTTGTCACGCTTTAAGATCCACTCCTGTATAAGAAACGTCCCCGGCCAGCTCTCTGTATATTTTTTTAGGAGAAGCAGAAGCGGCTGGTTCCTTAAAGTTTATGAGAGATAATTTATACCCCAGCTTTTCAAGGCCTTCTTTCATATTGGCAGAGAAAGGAGCTGATAATTTCTTTAACTGAGGGGTATCATTGTATATGTTCAGGGTGATGACTCTGTTTTGAACCGACATATCAACGATGACTTCTTTAATCGTTTTCAATTCCAGGTAAAATAAAACACGGCAATGCTCTGAATCAACTCTTCCACTCTCAGTTTTTCTTCCAGTCCATTGAATGGTCAAGTCATTTCTTTGGCTCTGCCAGGATAGCGGTACCTGATAAACTACAGTCTGCATCGGACCGCTATCTCCTGATAATACAGCTTGTCCATTCAGCTTAAAAAGGAGCTTTTCAGCCGTATCTCTTGTGTTTCCTTGAGGAAGGTCATTTAAGAGGGCAATCAAAGCGGGTTTCAGAGACTCATGTGTGGACCGTTCAGCAGGGAACCCGGCCGCGAGCTTTGCTTCTTGATTCATTCCAAGACGCGCAAGAATATCCTTTATAATATCAGGCAGGTTTTCTTTGTGAATTCTTGCAGTATTGCCTCCATCAGCAGCAACTATCTGCTGAAGCGCCTTCAGTGCAGGCAGCTCTGGTTCCTGATTTTGCTTCAGCTTCTCTATCATACTTAAAAATCCTTTTAATAACGGCTGCTCTTTACCAGAATGGATACTGTACAACAGATTAAATTTGTCATTTTCCGACAATTGAGGAATCGTTCCTCTCTGTGTAACCAGAACTTCTCCCCGCCTAATTAATTCTGCCGCTTGTTTTAGTATCTCCTGTGAATTCTTCAATCCAGAATCCAGACTTTTTATTGCACTCTGGATGTCTCTGAGCAAAAGCTGACTTCTTTCAGCAGGTGCCTTTACCGCAGATAAAAGTTCCGACAAGACAGTCAGCTTGTCCTTTATCAAGACAGGTTGAACATCAATACTGCGTCCAATGACTGATCCTGTCACCTTTGGAGATTGCCCGCCATCACCAACAACAGATTTCATTTCCCCCAACGTGCTTCCTTCAGGGATAATCCCTATCATCTGAAGGAGCTTCAGTGCAGATAACCGCCCGGTTTGGTCTGTTTTAGCATCCAATGCGGTAATCATGCTCTTGTTAACAGTCTTTTGGAATAGCTGGCGGTTTTCAGTCTCTTTTATTCCTGCAAGGATTTTCAAAATCTCCTTGTTTTCCATCGACATTGCGTTATTTTTCTGTAAAGCGGATTCCAGATCGTCCATTAGTACTGAAAGCGGCTCCATATTATTTCCTTGAAGAATTGAATGATATAAATTTCTTGTGGTCACAAGATTTTGTCCCTTCAACTTCATAAGAGCTTGAATTCCTGCCTGCTTGTCGGTTGTGCCCGCCAGCAGTTCATTCATCCTGAGCAGCTCTTCTTTTGTGAAGGGATGAGAATGCTTGAGCATGAGACCTGCCAATTCCCTGACATTACCACGCCTGGGAAGCTGGAGGTCATTCATCAACTTTTCTGCAAGAGCGGAGAATGAACTTTTTACTTCAGTTTGAGGTGATGATATCACCTTTAGTTTTAAAATTCCTTCTTCACTCAGCTCTGTTTGAAATAAATAGTGACTACCCGCATTTAATGGGGTTTCCAATTTAGCAATGACCAGCTGTCCCTTGTAATTAATTTCAGCCATCCCCTCCGGCAGCAGCTTATTCACTTTACCAAAAATAACCTGACCGTCAGTCAGTTTTGATGGATAGCTTGCTTTCGAAGCTTGAAATGAACTTCTTTGGATACCACGTTCTAACATGAATACACCTTCTCTATTTCAACATAAGTTCCTTCACCGGCGCAAAAGAGTTGCGATGGATGGAACACGGACCAACCCGCCTTAGGCCTTCTAAGTGCTCCTTGGTTCCATATCCCATATTTTTTTCGAATCCATATCCCGGGTAAGTCCGTGCATACTCTTCCATTAACCTGTCTCTCGTCACTTTAGCAATAATAGAGGCAGCAGCAATTGAAATACTGCGGGCATCGCCTTTGATCAGTGCCATTTCCGGAAGCAGTGTCCCAAGCTCCATAGCATCTATCAGCAGATAATCAGGCTTCATATCTAGATTATTAAGTGCTGTAATCATGGCTTTTTTAGAAGCTTGATAGATATTCAGCTCGTCGATTTCCTCCGAAGATATAATTCCCGTTCCCCAGGCAATAGCTTCAGCTTTAATATACTCATAGAATGAGTTTCTTTGTTTTTCTGACAATTTTTTTGAATCATTGATTCCAAGCAAGCAAAAATCCTGTGGAAGAATGACAGCAGCCGCAACAACAGGCCCTGCCAACGGTCCTCTTCCAACTTCATCTATGCCTGCAATATTGTAAAATCCTTGAATTCTTAATTTTTCTTCGAATTGACTCATGTCATCGAAGTTCTTTTGTAAAACCATTGTTTTTTCCCGCTCGCCATACCATTTCGAGACGAGTTTCTGCACGCCCTTCCTTTCATCCTTTATGAATGATTGAAAAAGCTCATCTTTCTCATCTGTAATCTTGCTGATGACTTTTTCTGCTTCAGCAATTGTATGATTATTTCTCATATGAGTTCCCCAATTTCTATGTAATGTTATTCTTTGTTTATATCGGCAGACTTTGTGCAAAAATAAAGAAGCTGACTCTATAAGGGTAAAATACACCTGCAGAATCAGCTTTAGTTCTATTCTTGTTCTTCTTCGCTAACTTCTCCTGGAAGATCAAAGGTAATTTTACCTAGCCTTTCACCTCTTATATCACGAACGATAAGGTCAGAGGTCTTATCGTAGTCCACTCCTCCACCTGCACTCAAGCACCCTCTTTGGATACCGATCTTATCAAATACTTCCACAATTTCATCAGGAAAAACATCGATTCCATAACGTTCATCCAGGCGTTTTGGATAGTGTTTTTCTAAATAGCGTAATCCGTAAATGGCAATATCCTGCAAGTTCAAAATGGTATCTTTGATAGCCCCCGTCAAAGCCAGCTTATATCCGACTTCCTGATCTTCAAACTTCGGCCATAGTATTCCTGGTGTATCAAGCAGCTCCATTTCCTTGCCAACCTTAATCCACTGCTGCGCTTTAGTTACTCCAGGTGTATTACCTGTTTTCGCGATATTCTTCTTTGCGAGCCTGTTGATCAAAGTGGACTTTCCGACATTAGGGATTCCGACAATCATTGCTCTGATTGCTCGCGGTTTCATCCCTCTAGCCTTCATGCGGCCGAACTTTTCACTTAATATTTCTTTTGAGGCTTTTACAATATCCCCTAAACCGGTTCCACCTTGAGCATTCACCGCCAGGGCTTTGATCCCTCTATCGGCAAAATACTTTATCCACTTCTCTGTAAGCGCCCTGTCAGCCATATCTGCTTTGTTTAAAAGGACGAGACGCGGCTTATGCTGAACCACCTCATCAATCATCGGGTTCCTGGATGAAATCGGAATGCGCGCATCGACAAGTTCGATAATGATATCAACAAGCTTCAATTTCTCTGTCACCTGTCTTCTTGCCTTAGCCATATGTCCCGGAAACCATTGAATAGTCATAATATCACCTCCCAATTATTATTTTTGACATTTTACTTAATGACTTCTATATCTTTGATTGGCCAGTAAATGACACTCGTACTGCCAATGACTTCATCAACTGCCACGACCCCTATATGACGGCTGTCTTTGCTGAATCGGCGGTTATCTCCCATAACAAACAGAGTATTTTCAGGGACTGTACTCTGTCCGATTTTCTCCTCTAAGGTAAAGTCTTCAGTCAATATACCACCATCGATCTGATTCTTATATTCTTCCAAATAAGGTTCATCATATGCTTCTCCGTTAATATAAAGTACATCGTCCTTATATTCAACGGTATCCCCTGGCAGCCCAATTACACGCTTGATATAATCTTTTTGCTCTGGTGCATGAAAAACTACTATATCAAATCGGTCTGGTTCTCCCACACTGTAGCTCAATTTATTTACAATCATCCTGTCCCCATTATGTAATGTCGGCATCATTGATAAACCATCAACGACTATTGGTGTAAATAAGAAGTAACGGATCAGTGCAGCCAATCCGACAGCAATCAATAACGCTTTGCTCCATTCCCACAGTTCATTCTTCTGCTTTGCCACCAGGTTCCCCTCCTGTGCCTAAAATTTCCCCATATTCATATTCTACAAAAAAACAGACGCAGTTACATCCGATAAACTTTAAACTGATTTCTAGTACTTAGTGTCTAAAAATAAACTTTTAGCTCGGCAAAAGTTAATTTCCGTTCGAGGTTTACAACTCGGCCACTGGCCAATAAGAATAAACTTGCCTGCATAACTATTTAACAGTTTTGTTCTGAAATTGACACCGTTATTGACCGCAGCCTCAATTGTTGATTCGAGGTAAAGCTACCAACAGCTCTGTTATATTAGTGAACAATTGTTTATAAACTGAAAAAGGAGCTTGTCTCCAAGCTCCTTTCCTTCTTAAAATTATCGAATTTCTTTGATACGAGCAGCTTTACCGCGCAGGTTACGCAAGTAGTAAAGTTTCGCACGACGTACTTTACCGCGGCGAATAACTTCAAGCTTCGCGATTTTTGGTGTGTGTACAGGGAATGTACGCTCAACACCAACACCATAAGAAATTTTACGAACTGTGAACGTTTCGCTGATTCCGCCGCCACGACGGCCGATAACTACACCTTCGAATACCTGAATACGCTCGCGAGTACCCTCAACAATGTTAACGTGTACGCGAACTGTATCACCAGGACGGAAAGATGGTAAATCAGAACGAAGTTGTTCTTTTGTAATTTCATCGATCAATTTGTGCATCTATTTCATCTCCTTCCACCAGACGCTCTTACAAAAACGATTTATTGCAGCGGAACATCCTAATCGATGACCTGATAGAAAATATCTGATCAAGTCACAAAGGTAATCATAACATATCATTAAGTCTGAATCAACTAGTTTCTATCATTTTTCCATTCTTCCAGCCAGTTTTTCTGACGATCATTTAAATTCTTGCTTTCCAGCAAGTCAGGCCGTCTCTCAAACGTCCTTTTTAGTGATTCCCTTTCCCGCCACTCTTCAATAATCTTATGGTTGCCAGAAATCAATTCTTGAGGGACTTTCATGCCTCTAAAGTCAGAAGGCCGCGTATAGTGGGGATGTTCAAGAAATCCTGATGAGAAAGAATCCAATATCGGCGAATCTTCATTTCCTAGTACTCCGGGCAGAAGCCGCACAACGCTGTCAATGATGACCATAGCTCCCAGCTCTCCGCCGGTAAGGACAAAATCACCAATCGAAATTTCATCTGTTACAACATGTTCCCGGATTCTTTCATCATATCCTTCGTAATGACCGCAAACAAAAATCAGATGCTCCTCTTCAGCCAGTTCTTCCGCTTTCCTCTGGGTATAGCGTTCTCCTTGAGGACATAAAAGAATAACTCTGGGCTTTTTCTCTATGGAGGAGCTTGTGAGGGCTTCTACAGCGTCAAAAATCGGCTGAGCTTTCAGCACCATGCCAGCGCCGCCTCCGTAAGGGTAATCATCGACTTGTCCATGTTTGTTATCAGAAAACTCGCGAAAGTTCACAGTATTATATTGAACAGCGCCTTTTTCTTCTGCCTTCTTTAAGATCGACTCGCCGAATACACCGCTGAACATCGATGGAAACAGAGATAAGACGTCTATTTTCATCATCACAATAGACCTTCCAATGGTTCTATGACAATCGTTTTACTATCGATGTCAATTTCTTTTACCACATCGTCAATATAAGGAATAAGGATTTCTTTACCCTTCGCCCCTTTGACAACCCAGACATCATTGGCACCTGGTGTCAGAATCTCTGTAATAGAGCCTATTTCTACACCATCTGCCGTCTTGACGGTACACCCGATGATTTCATAAAAGTAGAATTCTCCTTCTTTGAGATCTCCCAGCTGGGTTTCGTCAATCTTTACGATTCCATCCTTAAAAGATTCAACCATACTGATGTCCGTATATCCAACAAATGTAAGCAAGTCAAAATTCTTATGCTTACGGTGAGATTCAACAGTCAATTCAACAGGCGCTCTTCCTTGTTCAACAAACAAATAAAGCATGTTTCCTTTTTTATATCTTTCATCAGGGAAATCTGTTCGAGAAATGACTCTAACTTCACCTTTGACACCATGAGTATTAACAATCTTTCCAACATTAAACCACTTTTCCACTTGTATCACCTCTAACGTATTTCACTTATATACCCGTCTTTAATAACAATCGTCTTGGAAAGATTCTTTTCTTCCCAATTATCCCCCACTTGCACTTCTATAATTCCTTGAATCTCTTTATCCTTCAATTCACTTCCAAGTGGCAATATATTAAGTTGATCTATCTGAAAGTCAGTCAGTTTGATTTTTTCCATTCTTGTCTCTATTTCTTTTTCGAAATGAGATTTGAGATTCTGCGAGGAATATTTTTTTGTTTTTTCCATCTTCTTCAGTTCAAACCTCAGTTGTTCGCATTCTTTTTGCAGTTGAATCTTCTTTTCTTCATACTTGTTCAGTAATGTTTTCTTACTGAATTCCGTCAAGATCTGGTTAACTGTGACATTCTGGAGTATCTTCATTTATCCGCCTCCTGTGAATGTGATTATTATCTTTCGCTTCCGCTTTCTTCAGCAGGAAAGAACTTCAATTAGGAAATAACATATTAAATGGGGGCTTATATTTATTTAAAATCCAGTTTCTCAATGTCAAGAAAATTTAGTCATGCATATTGCTAATGTCCGCTTCAGGCTTACTACTTCAGTGAAGGATGTGAATGCATTAAGAGCAAGCTTCCATTCAATGAGCGAAACCCAAGCGTCACTTGTACTAAATTCGTTTAGACACATCACCTTAGCTGACGAGACGCTTAGGAGGACTTCTCTTCATAACCTTCACTTACGAGGCTGACTGCTGCTTTTAGAGCAGAATTATTCAAGCAAAAAGTTAAGAGTCAGTGCCTCATCAGGCCTATAAAAAGGTATGTAAAAAGGGAGGTTTTTTCTCCTCCCTTTTGGTAACTGCCTTATATGTGCCGGCGAAAGTGATACTCCTAAGGCCGAAAGATTCCTTTCGAACAGGTGCTGACACTATGCCGAGCTCTTGATGTTTACTCTGCGATTTCCAGAAAGACTCTCTTTTTTTCATGTGATCCTGCTGCAGCATATACTACTGTTCGAATCGACTTTGCTACCCGCCCTTGCTTTCCAATCACTTTGCCCATGTCTTCGCGATGAAGCATAAGCTTATACGTGATCGAATCATCATTTTCCTCAGCTTGGACTTCCAATTGCTCAGGACGATCTACAAGGGGAGTAACAATCGTTAAGATTAAATCTTTCATTTCTTCCACAATTACTTGTTGTATTTAGCGTTGTGGAATTTTTCCATGATCCCTTGTTTAGAGAAAAGGTTACGGACTGTGTCAGATGGTTTTGCACCATTCTGCATCCATTTTAGAGCAAGCTCTTCATTGATATCTACTACAGCTGGTTCAGCAATCGGGTTGTAAGTTCCAACTGTTTCAATTTGGCGACCATCACGTGGTGAACGAGAATCTGCTACTACAATACGATAGAAAGGAGACTTTTTAGCTCCGATACGTTTTAAACGAATTTTTACTGCCATGTTTAAAGCACCTCCGAATAGTTTTACACAAGTAGATATATTATCAGTGTGTATTTTGTTTGTAAAGTGTTTTTTCTTAACAGTTGAATTTTCTTTTTAACAGTTAAGGTGAAGATCCTACATGAACGGTAATTTCATGCCTTTTTTCTTGGCTTTGCCTTGCATCCCGCTCATTTGTTTCATCATTTTCTTCATATCTTCAAACTGCTTGAGCAAGCGGTTCACTTCTTGAATGCTCCTGCCGCTTCCCCTTGCAATCCGTTTTTTTCTGCCGGCATTAATGGTTTCTGGATGCTGCTTCTCTTCTTTGGTCATGGACTGAATAATCGCTTCAACGTGGCTGAGCTGTTTTTCATCCACCTGCAGTTTATCCAGGCCTTTCATCTTGTTAGCGCCCGGCATCATCTTGATTAACTCATCAAGAGGTCCCATTTGTTTAACCTGTCCCAGCTGTTCAAGGAAGTCTTCAAATGTAAAGGACATAGTCCTCATTTTCTTTTCCAGCTCTTTTGCTTTATCTTCGTCAACATTTGCCTGAGCCTTCTCAATAAGAGAAAGCACATCGCCCATGCCTAGGATTCGGGAAGCCATTCGTTCCGGATGGAAAGCTTCCAGTGCATCCAGCTTTTCCCCCATACCGACAAATTTGATTGGTTTCTCCGTAACAGATCTGATGGAAAGTGCTGCTCCGCCTCGAGTATCTCCATCCAGTTTTGTCAGGACGACTCCTGAAATTCCCAATGAATCGTTAAAGCTTTGAGCAACATTCACAGCATCCTGACCGGTCATGGCATCAACAACAAGAAAGATTTCGTCAGGATTCGCAAGTTCCTTGATATCCTCCAATTCACCCATAAGCTTTTCATCAATATGAAGGCGTCCGGCTGTATCAATCAGAACATAATCATGGTGCTCTTCCTTCGCTTTCTCAATTGCCTGCTTTGCAATTTCCACTGGACTTACCTGATCCCCCAAGGAGAATACAGGCAGGCTCAATTGCTTTCCGAGTGTTTCGAGCTGCTTGATCGCTGCAGGACGGTAAATATCGGCCGCTACCAGCAAAGGTTTGCGGTTATGTTTTTTTCTCAGAAGATTGGCGAGCTTACCAGTAGTCGTTGTTTTACCGGCACCCTGAAGACCAACCATCATGATGACGGTAGGCGGACGCTTGGCGACAGCGATTTGGCTTTGCTCTCCTCCCATTAATTCAGTAAGTTCTTCTTTAACGACTTTGATGACCTGCTGACCTGGTGTTAAACTCTGCATAACTTCCTGGCCGACAGCTCTTTCACTTACCTTCTTAACGAAAGTTTTTACAACTTTGAAGTTTACGTCTGCTTCAAGCAATGCAAGACGAACTTCACGCATCATTTCTTTTACATCCGCTTCATTGACTTTCCCTTTTCCGCGGATCTTCTGAATTGTGCCTTGCAGTCGGTCGGCTAATCCTTCAAATGCCATAATGCCGCCTCCTAATCCAATTTCTCGAGCTTTTCGAACAGCTCTTCCAGTTCCGACGTTTTATTGTCATGCTTATTAAGTAACTGTTTGATTTCCCGCAAAAACTTGCTGCGCTCTTGAAATTTTTGAAATAATAAAAGCTTCTCTTCATATTCTTCAAGCATCGCTTCTGTTCGCTTGATATTGTCATAAACTGCTTGACGGCTGATCTCATATTCTTCGGCAATTTCCCCAAGAGAAAAGTCATCCAAGTAGTAGAGGGACATGTAGCTGCTTTGCTTGGGAGTTAAAAGCGACTGATAGAAGTCATACAGATAATTCATTCTGGTCGTTTTCTCAAGCATTTCCTCACTCCCTCTTGTGTTAAGTGAAAAACCTTTACATAGAAAGGATACATAGTTTTCGAGCAAATGTCAAGACCTACGAAGAAGCGGGTGTTCAGTGGGAAAATGTCTCTTTTATAAACCTTTATACAAGATCAATTATTAAAACTGTTAAGAGTCAATCGACGATGATTTTTTGAAATCTAGCGAAATTCGAATGAAGGAAGAAATGATCGGGAGCTTGAGTTCCTGCCTCTGGCAACAAGTAAAAAACACTTTTAAACAAAAAGCAATAAACCACAGGCTGTACAATTAGGGAACTAGAAAAACGTTTGACTTGCGAACTTAACACATTTGGTTTATTTAGAAACGTTTGGTGAATCGTTCCTATAATAATACTATATGCGGTAGTAATGGTCGAACTGATAACTGTGCTGCTCAATAGATGGAGATGGTTCTGATGGATTTTATAAATTCCTTAATAACTAAAAAACCGCAATAAGCCAAGAGCTGATCGCGGTTTTTTCGAATCTTATTATTCTACTTCCTCTTCATCTACAATGTTGGAGAATAAGCCGTAGACATATTTTTCTGAATCAAACGGCTGCAAGTCATCGACTTTTTCACCAAGTCCTACAAACTTGACAGGGATTTGTAATTCATTCTTGATACCAATGACAATACCGCCTTTGGCTGTTCCATCAAGTTTTGATAAAACAATACCTGATACATCCGTTGCTTCCTTGAATGTTTTTGCTTGCAGGAGGGCGTTTTGTCCTGTGGTGGCATCCAGAACCAGTAGAACTTCATGAGGAGCACCCGGAATTTCACGCTCGATGACTCTCTTCACTTTTTGAAGTTCATTCATCAGGTTCACTTTGTTTTGCAGACGCCCGGCAGTATCACAAAGAAGGATATCTGCATTCTTTGCTTTTGCAGATTGCACTGCATCAAAGATTACCGCAGCAGGGTCTGATCCTTCTGAATGTTTGATAACAGGAACTCCAGCTCTCTGGCCCCATACTTCCAGCTGATCAATGGCACCCGCGCGGAATGTATCACCGGCGGCCAGCAGGACACTCTTACCCTGCTCTTTGAACATATGAGCCATCTTTCCAATTGTGGTTGTTTTACCAACCCCATTGACCCCGACAAACAAGATGACAGTCAGCTTGTCTTCCTGAATATTCAGTTCACTGGACGCTTCGCCATCTCCCTCATATATTTCAACCAGTTTTTCAGAGATGACACTTTGCAGTTCACTTGTTTCCTGAATGTTACGGCGTTGCGCTTCGTATCTTAATTGGTCGACTAACTCCATGACTGTGTCGAAACCAACATCTGCCCCAATAAGAATTTCTTCCAATTCTTCAAAAAAATCTTCGTCCACTTTACGATATTTAGCTACCAGATCATTCATTTTAGATGTGAAATTATTGCGTGTTTTTGAAAGACCATCTTTAAACTTATTGGTTACTGTATCTGATGACGTTGTAAATTTTTCTTTTAGCTTTTTAAAAAAACTCACTTTATGCACCTGCCTTATTTAACTTGAACAAACTCTTTTGTATCTTCCAGCCTTACCGACACTAACATGGACACTCCGGATTCCTGCATCGTCACGCCATATAGGACATGCGCATCCTCCATTGTTCCTTTTCTATGAGTGATCACAATGAATTGAGTTTCCTGGCTGAACTTCTTTAAATATTTACTGAATCTTTGAACGTTAGCTTCATCAAGCGCAGCTTCGACCTCGTCGAGGATACAAAACGGAACTGGACGGACCTTCAGGATGGAAAACAACAAGGCAATAGCGGTTAATGCACGTTCTCCCCCTGACAAAAGACCAAGATTTTGCAGTTTCTTACCTGGTGGCTGTGCAACGATATCCACACCTGTGTTTAAAAGGTCTTCTGGAGTGGTGAGCTTTAATTCAGCTCTACCTCCACCGAAAAGGGCCGAAAACACCCCTTCGAATTCAGCTTTGATGGCATGGAAGGTGTAATCAAAACGTTTTACCATTTCACCGTCCATTTCTCTTATAACCTCATGCAAAGTTTCTTTTGCCTCCTGAAGATCATCTTGCTGCTCAAGGAGGAATTGATATCGCTCGGAAACCCTGTCGTATTCATCTATAGCTCCAAGATTGACTGTCCCAAGTTCTTCAAGAGCCAGCTTGATCAGTTTTACTTTTTTCCTGGCATCTGCAATATCCATTGAGAGAGGGTAATCTTCTTTAGCAGCTTCAAAGCTCAGCATATATTCATCTCTTAGGTGAGCCAGGCGGTTCTCCAACTCAACATCGAGCCGGTTGATTTTTACTTCCTCGTCTTTTAGGGCACCTAATAATCCTTTATGCTGTCTTTTCAGTTCTTTAAGGTGAAGTTCTTCATCTTCCACCTCGGTTTGAACCTTCATCCTTTCCTCACGGCGGCTGCTGATAAGATTCGCTGTTTCTTGCTTCTCGCGTGCCCTCGCCTCAGCATCCTCCCTAAGTTTTGCTTCTCCGGAGAAATCATTGTCCATCTCGCTCGTAAGCCAGTGAAGGTCTTCTTCATAATCATTTTTCTTCTTTTCTGACTGCTGCAGCTCTTCATTTAAACGCTCCAAAACACTTTTGCTTGCATTTAGCTGTTCATATCGAGCCGCAAGCTTGACTTTCATTTCACCAATTTCATCTGCAATTTCTTCTTTGGAGGTTCTGTCAGTATTTTTCTGGTGAGTTAACTCCTCGATATCTTTTTCCATCATTTGGAGTTCTCCGGCAGTCTTACCTAGTTCTTCTTTCAGCTCATCGATTCTTTTTTTATTCTTTGTTTTTTGATCTGAATATTCCCCTTTTTCCAGATCGTATAATGAGAGCCTCTCATCCATATTCTTTTGAGATAATTCTAGTTCTCTCTGTCTTGATTTCTTCTCTTGCTCTTCAAATCTCAGCTTCTCGCCTTCTAGTCTCAGGTCCTCGAGCTTCTTTTCACTGTATGAAAGATTTGATTTAAGCTGTTTCACCTGTTCTTCAAGACTACCCGTTTTTTCTTCCATCTGTTTTAGTTTGATAATTATCTCTTCAAGCTCGCTCTTTCTGCTGAGAAGGGAAGAATTCTTTTGTTTAGAAGCTCCACCGGACATAGATCCTCCGGGATTGACGACATCTCCTTCAAGTGTGACAAAACGGTATCTGTAACCCGCCATTTTTGCCAGTTCATTCGCGCCCTTTAAATCTTCTGTAATAATGACATTTCCCAGCAGATTGCTCACAATGGATTGATACCTATTATCATAGGTCAAAAGATCTGCAGCTACTCCTACAAACGAAGCCTCGCTGCTTAATAAAGACAGCTGAGATGAGGGAATTGACCTGCCTTTTATGACATTCATAGGAAGGAAAGTTGCTCTTCCATATTGATTTTTCTTCAGAAAAGATATCGCTTCACGTCCATGCGACTCGCTTTCGACGACAACATGCTGCATCGCTGCTCCAAGGGCAGTTTCAATTGCTTTGTCGTACTGCTTAGGAACTGAGACCAATTCTGCAATAGCACCTTCAATCCCCTTCAGAATGCTGTTCCTTGCTTTTAGGACTTCTTTTACACCTTGAAAGAAACCTGAGTAATCCTCTTCCATCTCTTCTAGCATCTCTTTCCTGGACTTCGCCTGCTGAAGGAATTGGTAGGCCTGGTAAAGGGTGGTTTCTAGCTTTTGGTACTGGCTTTTCATTGCTTCAATATTATTTTTTTCTTTTCTGTAAGAGACAATTTGAGCATCTATGGCTTCTTTTATAACCTGAAGCTGCTGTTCTGTAATAAGCTGCTCTGTTTTTATTTCCTCACGCTGGGCCAGGAATTTTTCATTGTCCTCATCCAGCCGCTTGCTCCTGCCTGTCTGCTGTTCGAGCTGGCTTTGCAAGTATTGAATTTCATTTTTGGCAGCAGCCTGGCGATTAAGCTTTTCAATATAGTCGCCTTTTAGTGTTTCGATCTTTGTTTCAATGTCATCATTGAAATGCTCATACCGTCTTTGTTTTTCTGCCAGTTGCCCCTTCAGGTTTTCCGTTTCAGTTTTAACCGCCATGAATTCTTTTTCTGTCTGCTTTTTATCAAGAGAGAGCTTCTCAATTCTGGTTTCTGCTTCAACAAGATTTTTTTGCAATTGTTCACGGTTATTGGAAGAGTTTTTCTTCCTTTCCTGAAGGACCTGCTTTCTGCCTTCAAGCTTTTCGAGTTCTTCAGAAGTAGAAAGCAGAACCTCTTGCAACTGTGTAATAGACTCGTCAAGGGCTGTTGCATTGTCCCTAAGTTTTACGAGCCGCGCCTCTCTCTTTTGAATTTCAGAGGATAACCGCAATTCATCTTTTCCATGAATTTCAAAAGAACTGCTTAAATTCTGCCACTGTTTGTGGAGATCTTCAATTTCATATACTGTCACGCCGACTTCAACTTTTTCCAGTTCCTCTTTTTTCTCCAGGTAATCTTTTGCCATTGACGCCTGAATCTTTAAAGGCTCTACCTGTCCTTCTAATTCTGAGATGATGTCTTTAACGCGGTTAAGGTTTTCCTGTGTTTCAAAAAGCTTAGCTTCTGCTTTCTTTTTTCTGTTCTTATACTTCAGTACACCTGCAGCCTCTTCGAAGATTGTACGCCTTTCTTCAGGTTTGCTGTTCAGGATTTCTTCCACTTTCCCCTGGCTGATAATGGAAAAAGCTTCTTTACCGAGACCTGAGTCCATGAATAATTCAATAATGTCCTTCAGGCGGCAAGGCTGCTTATTCAGCAGGTACTCGCTGTCTCCAGATCTGAACACCCTGCGAGTTACACTCACTTCACTATATTCGATAGGCAGTGCGCCATCACCGTTATCCAAAGTAAGAGTCACTTCCGCAAAATTCAGTGGTTTTCTGGTATCACTTCCTGCGAAAATGACATCTTCCATTTTAGCTCCCCTCAGGGATTTAGCTGACTGTTCACCGAGCACCCAGCGAATGGCGTCTATGATATTGCTCTTTCCGCTTCCATTTGGTCCGACTACTGCTGTTACACCTGGAACAAAATCAACAGAAATTCTTTCTGCAAATGATTTGAATCCTATGACATCTAGTTGTTTGAGGAACATAGTCTTCCCCCTTAATTTTTTTCAAGCTTTTGCTTCAATTTTTCTAACGCCATTTGAGCGGCGTGCTGTTCGGCTTCTTTTTTCGATCTGCCGTTACCAACGCCAAGTTCATCTCCGTTCAGGCACACCCTTGATACGAATTCACGGTTATGCGCCGGCCCTTTCTCATGGAGAATTCCGTATTCGATAGTGCCAGCACTGTCTCTTTGAACAAGTTCCTGAAGCTGACTTTTAAAATCCATCACATGAGAAAAAGCACCGGAGTCGATTTTGGGATAAACATTTTTCTCCAATATCGTCAGGACCGTTTGAAGCCCCTGGTCCAGGTAAAGCGCTCCGATAAAGGCTTCGAACACATCCGCTAATAAGGCCGGGCGTTCTCTTCCGCCCGTCAGTTCCTCTCCTTTACCTAAAAGGACAAGTTCACCGAACTTCAATTCATTTGCGAAGGTGACAAGTGAAGGCTCACAGACGATGGCCGCACGCATTTTAGTCAATTCCCCTTCACTCATGGTCGGGTATTTTTTATAAAGAAATTGTGAAACTGTTAACTCAAGTACAGCATCACCTAGGAATTCAAGACGTTCATTATCTTCGTAGGGTTTTTTCCGATGCTCATTCACATATGATGAATGAGTGAAAGCTTGTCTTAGTAATTTCTCATTATTGAATTTAATTTCATGTTCCCTTTGGAACTCTTTAAATTTTTCATCAATTAACAACATTGATTCTTTATCCCTGTTTCTTACTTGTTTCCGCATTGTGCCTCCACCTTGCTTTTTTATGATTACAATATATTTTTACACACTACTCAAGTTTATGATAAAAATGCTAAAATCGCAAAATTAGTTTGATTTGTTGCAGGCAGCCCTCTCCACTCACTAAACTCTGGTGCTTAATTATTGTTTTGCTAGTCTCTTTTTCTTAAGCTGTGTTTTCGCAAAGATTGTGGCTGTTTAAAAGTAAAGGATTTTCACTCCAGGCGCACGGCTCCGCGGGGCGGGCGGTGAGCCTCCTCGGCTTCGCCTGCGGGGTCTCACCTGTCCCGCTAGTCCCGCAGGAGGCCACACGCCTTCCGCTACAATCCGCTTACGTAAAAGGGGAGGAAGGGTAATTAGCATTCAAAAGCAACAATCTCTTAGAAAAGAGCCTTTTCTTAAGATCTGTTAGTTGGCTGTTGAAATGTAATGGATTTCACTCCAGGCGCTGGAACTAGACGCCCGCTAGTCCCGCAGGAGGTCGTATGCCTTCCACTCTAATCCTCCTACGTAAACGGGTGAGGTGGGGAAAAAGTATTCAAAAGCAACAATCTTTTAGAAAACAGCCTTTTAAAAACAACAAAAATGGAAGGCATTTCTTCTCCAGCCATATGGTCCGCTCCATTCCCGCTACCTAAAAGGGAGAGACGGAAAAATAGAATTAAAGAACAGTAATTATCAGAAAGGATGTGTTCGTAAAGATTGTTTATTGGGAAAATTTCAAGATCCGAATCTTCCTGTAAGATTCTAAGGTTTTCTCAACAAATTAGTGCAGCTCTATTCTTTCTTGCTTACCAGGGTATTTCTGGTGAATTAGGGCGTATATTTTTAAAATTCATACTTAATAGCAACAAAGTTAAGAAAAGAGCCTTAATAAAAATAAGAGGATGTCCTTGAAGAGGCCGACACAGAAAGATGAATTGAACTGACGTTTGTTTAACGACCGTCCTCATCCATTCCGTGTGCAAAAACTCTTCAAAAACAGCCTCTTAAAAGGAAATAAGGGCTCCGCTAACCAGCGGAGCTCCATGAAAAACATCGATTAGCCTTTGTTATTTATGTAGTTAACAGCGTCACCGACTGTTGCGATTTTCTCTGCATCATCGTCAGAAATTTCCATATCGAATTCATCTTCAAGCTCCATAACCAATTCTACTACATCTAGTGAATCTGCTCCTAAGTCTTCTTTAAAAGAAGCTTCAAGAGTCACTTGGGATTCGTCAACTCCAAGACGGTCAACGATAATCTTTGTTACACGATCTAATACTTCTGCCATTCTTGTCACCTCCCCTCAAGTAATTATAGTAGATTCCTATGAATAATCAAGAACACTTTGATTTTTTTCCTCCATATGGAGAATTAACACCTGGAAAATCCAGTTACATGACCATTCCGCCATCGACATGCAAGGTCTGCCCTGTCATGTATGAAGAGT
This sequence comes from Bacillota bacterium, assembly GCA_051750065.1. Taxonomy (GTDB): domain Bacteria; phylum Bacillota; class Bacilli; order Bacillales; family Bacillaceae_B; genus Rossellomorea. The sequence goes on along the minus strand of JBNJJI010000003.1, from coordinate 280,055 downwards.
CCTCTGATGCAAGGAAACTCACCACTTTAGCGATATCTTTCGCTTCTCCAAACCTGCTTAACGGGATGCCTTTTAACATATCAGATTTCACATCTTCGCTGAGTTCATCCGTCATGTCAGTCGAAATAAAGCCTGGAGCGACTGCATTCGCCGTGATACCCCTTGGCGCAAGTTCCCTGGCTGTGGTTTTCGTTAAACCAATTACACCAGACTTGGCAGCAACATAGTTGGCTTGTCCAGGATTACCGCTGATGCCAACAATAGATGAAATATTGATGATTCTTCCGCTTCTTTGCTTCATCATTTGGCGGCTGGCCGCTTTGGTGCAGAGAAATACACCTTTTAAGTTGGTATCGATAACGTCATCCCATTCGCTTTCTTTCATTCTCATTAACAAGTTATCTCTGGTGATGCCAGCGTTATTGACCAGGATATCTAGAGAACCAAAACGGGAAATGGTTTCCTTAACCATGGTCTGTACTGACTCACCATCCGCAACATTGCATTGTATGGCAAATGCCTCCCTGCCCAGTGCTTTGATTTCCTCAGCCACCTCATTGGCTTTCGCTTCGCTTCCTGCATAATTGACCGCGACGTTAGCTCCCTGTCGTGCCAGTTCAAGGGCGATTTCTCTCCCAATACCTCGAGATGCACCAGTTACTAATGCTGTTTTTCCTTCAAGATTCATTGTGATACCTCCTTAATCTTCTCTAGAGTCTCTCTGAAACTTTCTTCATCACTGATCGAGAAGGTGTTGACTCTGCGGTTGACCTTTTTGATCAATCCTGAAAGGACTTTACCGGGCCCGATTTCGATAAATGTATCCACACCCTCATCCAGAAGAGATGATACCATATCTTCCCATAGTACTGGGGAATATAATTGCTGAATCAATCGCTCTTTAATTTCTTGGGCCTGTATCATTGGCTTCGCGTTCACATTGGCAATGACCGGCACCTGTGCATCCTTTATCGAAATTTCATCTAATACAGCTGAAAATTTTTCAGCAGCAGGTTTCATCATTTGGGAGTGGAACGGCCCGCTTACTTGCAATGGAAGGACACGTTTTGCTCCCTCCTCTTTAGCGGAATTAGATGCCAATTCTACGCCTTTCACCGATCCTGAAATTACAATTTGGCCGGGACAGTTTAAGTTTGCCAAGCCAACATGATTTCCTTCTTGGGTTATCCTTTTGGTGATATCCGCAAGTTTTTCCCTATCCATGCCAAGTACAGCAGCCATTGTCCCTTCACCCGCTGGAACAGCTTCTTCCATATATTCTCCCCGTTTATGGACGGCATAGACGGCATCCTCAAAAACAATAGCTCCTGATGCCACGAGGGCCGAATATTCCCCTAAGCTATGACCTGCTGTAAAATCAGGTTGAATTCCCTCTGACTTCAGAAGTTGAAGAAACGCAATGCTTGTTGTCAGTAAAGCTGGCTGTGCATTTTCCGTTAGTGTCAGTTTATCTTGCGGCCCTTCGAATATTAAAGTTGAAAGATCAATTCCCAGCCTTTGGTCCGCACTTTTGAAGTATGCTTCTACTTCCGGAAATTTAGACGCGAGTTCTTTGCCCATTCCGGCTTTTTGTGATCCTTGGCCTGGAAAAACAAATGCTATCTTACCCATATCATCCCCGCTCCCCTATTTTAATTCTCCGTTGTCTTCCTTAGTTACAGCTTGTTTTATCGTATCTGGCACAGAATGGCTGACCATCTGCCTCGCCTGGCGTACTGCGTTATATAGCGCATTGGCATTGGAAGATCCATGCGCCTTGATTACCGGGGCATTCAAACCGAATAAACCCGCACCGCCATACTCTGTATAATCGAGCATATTCTTTAATTCTCTTAAATCATTTTTCACAAGCCCAGCAGCAATTTTATTCTTAACAGAAGAAGTCAAAGTCGTTTTAAGCATTGAAAAGATGGATAAAGCTGTTCCTTCAATCGTCTTCAATACCATATTACCAGTAAAACCATCAGTGACTACCACATCGGCGGCTCCATTCAGCAGGTCTCTGGATTCTACGTTGCCAATAAAATTAATATCCGCTTCCGCAAGCAGCGAAAATGCCGCTTTCGTCAGTTCATTTCCTTTCTTCTCTTCTGTACCGATATTCAACAACCCGACTCTCGGATTCTCTATCCCTCTTACATTTTCAGCGTAGATGCTTCCCATTATTGCATATTGCAAAAGGTGTTCCGGCTTTGCATCTACATTAGCACCAAGGTCAAGCATTAAAAAGCCTTTTCCATCCAGGGTTGGCAGTGTAGGTGCAAGAGCTGGGCGCTCTATGCCCTTGATTCTGCCCACGATGAATAGTCCTGCTGTCATGAGCGCTCCTGTATTGCCTGCGGATATACAGGCATCTGCCTCACCATCGGCCACTGCCTGTGCCATCAACACCATTGAGGCATTTTTCTTTCGTCTGACCGCTCTTACAGGCTCGTCAGTTCCTAAGATAACATCCATGGTATGAACAATTTTAATTCTTTCGTGTTCACCAATCTCGGACTTGATTTTTTCCTCATCTCCATACAAAAGGATATCAACGTCCCCAAATTCTTTTACAGCGCGTTCAGCTCCAAGTACAATTTCTTTCGGAGCATTGTCCCCGCCCATTGCATCAATGGCTATTCTCATGTTCATCATCCTTTTCAGAATCGTTGGAACGATACATTTCAAATTCTCCAGCAAATACTTTTTCACCGCCGACATAACTGTTTACTTCGACAATCGTACGTTCTTTATGTATATCGATAACTTTCGCTTTAGCTATGATTCTTTCTCCCTCTCTAACAGGCCTTGTAAAGCGAATCTGAGATTTTGCGGTCAATGCCAATTCGTCATTGATCACAGCAACTGCCAAGGAATTCGCTTGTGCAAACAAATGATGTCCACGGGCAATTCTGTTCCTTTTAAAAACATGCTCAGCTTTTACATCAAAAATCGATATCGCGCTCTGATCCAGGTCAATATCAATGATCTCTCCTATTACTTCATCTATAGGAAGGGATTTCACTTCATCACCAAATGTCTTTTCGGCAACATGCTTAATTCTTTCCCTTAGTTCAGGAATGGAAAGCTCCATTCGGTCAAGCCGAATCGTCTGAACACTTACACTAAATTGTTCAGAGAGTTCTTCATCTGTTATAAATGGATTTTCTTTTATTGTATCCGACAATTGTAATTGCCGCTGTTTTTTAGTTGGTCTCATTTCAACACCGTCCACTACTAGTACTAGGTACTAATAGTAGTATATAATTAAAAAAACCAGATTGCAAGCATCTGCAATCTGGTTTCAATCCAGTTTTTCACCTTGGAGAACACCTGTACCCTCAAGGTAGTTCCGTAATCCTTCATACTCTGCTGAACTCCAGAATTCTTTGCTCTGTATCAGCTTTTGTGCATCAGCTCTAGCAACCTCCAGCGCCCGGTAGTCATGAATCATATCGGCTACCTTGAATTCTGGAAGTCCGCTTTGTTTCTTTCCAAAAAAATCACCAGGACCTCTCAATTCAAGATCTTTTTCACTAAGTTCAAAACCATCGTTCGTCTCGGCCATAATCCTCATTCGTTCCTTCCCTACATCCGTTTTCGGATCTGCCAGCAGGATGCAATAGGATTGATCGCTTCCCCTGCCGACACGCCCTCTTAATTGATGAAGCTGAGAAAGACCAAATCTTTCCGCGTCATAAATAACCATCATGGTGGCATTGGGGACGTTCACCCCTACTTCAACTACGGTGGTAGAAACAAGGACCTGGGTATCATTTTGGCTGAACGTCTTCATTACTTCTTCCTTCTCGTCAGAATGCAACCTTCCGTGCATAAGACCGACCTTATAACGTTCACCAAAATAAAACTCCAGCTGGGCATGGACGTCAATCGCATTTTGAACATCAAGTTTGTCCGACTCCTCAATCAATGGACAAATCACATACGCCTGCCTGCCTTGTTTAAGTTCCTTCTCCATAAAATCAAGTACACGTTGTAATTTATCCTGCTTTGTCCAATAGGTTTCGATAATCTTTCTGCCTGCAGGCATTTCATCGATAATCGAAACATCCATCTCTCCAAACACTGTAATCGCAAGAGTTCGAGGGATTGGGGTAGCAGTCATGAAGAGGACATCAGGACTTTCACCTTTTTCCCGAAGGACACGCCTTTGACCAACACCAAACCGATGCTGTTCATCTGTTATGACCAATCCAAGGTTCTTGAAATTGACCTCATCCTGTATCAAGGCATGAGTGCCGATCAATACATCAATTTCCCCGGCCTCCAATTTTTGCAGGAGAAGTTTTCTCCGCTTCCCTTTAACCGAACTCGTCAGCAGCGCTGTATTTAACCCAGCAGGACCAAGCAGCTCACTGAGTGATTCGGCATGCTGTTCTGCGAGGATTTCTGTCGGGACCATCAATGCTCCCTGGTATCCTGCAGTAATGCTTGAATACAAAGCGATAGCGGCAACGACTGTTTTACCTGAACCAACATCCCCTTGAAGAAGCCTGTTCATCCTATAAGGAGATTTCATATCTGCTGAAATCTCATTTACAACCCTTTTTTGGGCGTCAGTCAGCGGAAACGGCAGACCATTTATGAATTCTTTTATACTTTGTAGATCATAGTTCTGAGAAATGCCTTTAGAGTGTTCCCGCTCAAATTTACGAAGGGCCTGCATTTTTAGTTGAAACAGCAGGAATTCCTCATAAACCATTCTCCGCCTTGCATGCTTCAAACTATTGGGGTCGACTGGGAAGTGAAGGTTGAAAAGGGTTTCCTGCCGGTTGTTAAGTTTGTAAGGTACTCGAAGTGACTCCGGAAGATTTTCATGTATCTCTGCACCATAGTGATCGAAAGCCGTTCTAATAATCTTGCGGAGTGACTGGTTTTTGATGGAGCCTTTCAGGGAGTATACAGGCTCAAAATCCCCTTTTGAGGTATGAGGGCCTAGGGAATATTGCGAAACTGTGAGAATCTGCCGATTTTTATCCCACTTTCCTGTCACCGTAATCGTATCCTGAAGGTTCAGCTTTTTTTTAAGATAAGGCTGATTGAAAAAAGTTGCCTGAATCAGGTAACTCCCTGAGAGCAGGCGTAAATTCAATCGGGATTTCTTTTTTCCATAGAACATCAAGGAAGGAGCAGAATGGATCTTTCCTTCCACTGTTACCCGCTCCTCGTGTTCTGCTTCTGCCAAATCTTTAAGGCGGTAATCTTCATATCTGTACGGAACGTAGTCAATCAAGCTTCCGACCGTTTCGATACCCATTGCAGCTAGTCCCAATGCAGTTTCATCTCCGACCCCTTTAATCTCGGTGACCGGTATTTGAAATAAATCAGTCACCTTTATTTAAAGATACTCCAAATATTTTCGCTTCAAGTTCCCTGCCCGTAGGAGTTGCGGCAAGTCCGCCCTGCGCTGTCTCCCTGAGCGCAACCGGCATGGTTTGTCCAATCTTGAACATGGCATCAATTACTTCATCGCAAGGAATTCTGCTCGTGATTCCTGCCAAGGCCATATCAGCAGCCACCATGGCGTTAGCTGCTCCCATTGCATTCCTTTTCACACAAGGGACCTCCACAAGACCTGCAACTGGATCACATACCAATCCAAGCATATTTTTTAATGTTATGGCCATCGCTTCCGCACTTTGACTCGGTGTACCCCCGGCAAGTTCGACAATCGCTGCTGCAGCCATACCGCTTGCGGAACCAACTTCAGCCTGGCAACCGCCGGCTGCACCGGAAATGGACGCATTATTCGCAACCACAAATCCAAAAGCACCGGACACAAACAGGAACCGGACCATTTCTTCTCGAGTTGGGTTAAGCTTTTCTTTTACAGCAAATAGTGTGCCAGGCACCACTCCTGCAGATCCTGCAGTCGGGGTAGCGCAGATAGTTCCCATCGCTGCATTCACTTCATTAGTGGCAACAGCTTTGCTGACAGCATCCAATAAAAACTGTCCTGATAGATAGTTTCCTTTTTCAATATATTTTTGAAGAAGCACCGCATCTCCTCCGGTCAGCCCTGAATGGGACTTAACTCCTTTAAGTCCCTTTTCGATTGCTTCCTCCATAACCACTAGGTTCCTCTCCATCATAGAGAAGATTTCGTCCCAGGTTTTATTCTTATATTCCATTTCCTGTTCTATCATGATGTCTGATATTTTCTTGTTATTACTTTCTGCAAGTTCTATTAATTCTGCTACATTACGAAACATACTCAAGCTCCTTTCTTATTGTTTGTAAGCGCTGTCACCTTTGCATCCATTAATCGGCAATCATGGTAACTTGGGTTACATTAGATAACCCCTTTAATTCTTCAATCACTTTCTCTTCGATATTATTTTGGTCAATTTCTATTGTCATTAGGGCCATCTTCCCTTTTTCCTTTCGAGAAACATCCATGGAACCGATATTGATTTCATGTTTGGCCAAAATTTGTGATACGGAAGCAATTGCACCAAAACGGTCTTCATGGACGACTAGGATGGCGGGGTGAAATCCTGTAAGTTTGAGTTCAAACCCGTTAAGCTCTGTCACCTCTATTTTTCCACCGCCAATTGAAATTCCGACCAATTCCATGTCGCTCTTATCATCGCCAAGGCGGATTCTTGCTGTATTAGGGTGGTCTGTAACTGCATCTTCTTCACGAAATTTAATTCTCATACCTTTTTGTTTCGCAATATTCAACGAATCTTTTATTCTTTCATCAAATGTATCGTAGTCCATAAGGCCGCCGACAATCGCGACATCGGTCCCATGTCCTTTATAAGTTTTGGCAAATGATCCGTAAAAAGAAATTTCAGCCCACTCGGGTTCTCGTCCAAAAAGATTTCTAGCAACCCTGCCGATCCTCGCTGCACCCGCAGTATGGGAACTCGAAGGACCAATCATGACAGGCCCTATAATATCAAACACACTTTTGTACTTCATAGCCGTCTCCCTCTCTTCATTACTCTATATATGAAGCTGATAATAAACGGAATTCACCGTAATCATGCAGTACTGCTTAAATGAGTCTTTCAGTATTTATAATAACATGACTTTTGCATACTTACATCAATGGCATTCCAGCCAGCAAAACTTTCTATACAAAAGGAAATAGAAGGGCTACCCCTTCTATTTCCGATAGTCTTATTCTATTGAGAAGATAAAGGAATACAATGGCTGCTTACCGTTATGAACCTCTACTTCAACATCTTCATATTTACCTTGTACGAAATCAGCCAGTGCATCGACATCATCCTTTGAAGCATCTTCGCCATATAAGATTGTCAGGATTTCAGACTCTTCATTGAGCATATCATCCAGCAGGTTCTTTGCTGTCTCCAGACGCTCTTTTCCGGTTACAACAATTTTCCCTTCTGATATTCCCATGAAATCATCTTTTTGAATGCTCAAGCCATCAATGCTTGTATCCCTGACTGCATATGTGACTTGCCCTGTTTTGACTAAGCTGGAAGCCTCTGACATGGATTCCTTGTTTTCAGAAGTTCCTGCTGACGGATTGAATGCAAGAAGTGCAGCCATTCCCTGAGGGACTGTCTTCGTCGGAACCACGGCAACATCTCCATCAACAACCTCAGCAGCTTGGTTAGCCGCCATAATAATATTCTTATTATTTGGGAGGATGATGACCTTTTCGGCATTAACTTCTTCTACAGCTTTGACAATGTCTTCTGTGCTTGGGTTCATTGTCTGTCCGCCCTCAATGACATAAGTCGCTCCGATGCTTCGAAAAAGTTCTGCGATTCCTTCGCCCATAGAAACTGTTACGACGCCATATTCTTTCTTTTTCTTCGTTTTGTCGGCTTTAGGTTTGTTTTCGTTCAGATGATGAGAAGTTTCATTCATGATTGTGCTGTGCTGTTGGCGCATATTCTCAATTTTCATAGAGATCAAGCTGCCGTATTTCTGGCCGTAGCTTAATACTTCACCCGGCTGCTCAGAATGGATATGTACCTTGGCAAGCTCCTCATCACTGATAACAAGCAATGAATCCCCAAATGCACTAAGGTCATTGCGGAAGTTTTCTTCCGAGAATGTTTCTTTGTCATCTTCAAAACGAACCATGAACTCCGTGCAATATCCGAATTCAATATCTTCCGTATTCATAAATCCCTGAACATTTTTATGATGTTCGGCACTAACGAGGTCATTCATTGAAGGCAGAGAGGCATAGTCAGATACCTGCTCTCCTTTTAATTCTGCGAGAAACCCTTCATAAACGAGCAGCAAGCCCTGGCCGCCGCTGTCTACTACTCCAACTTCTTTTAAAACAGGTAGTAGGTCAGGTGTTCTGTTTAAAGAGGCTTTGGCTTCTTTAACTGTTTCTTCCATCAAGATAATGATATCACTTTCATTCTTTGCGGTGCTGACAGCTTTCTTGGCTGCATCTTTCGCAACAGTGAGGATCGTTCCTTCTACAGGCTTCATCACCGCTTTATAAGCAGTTTCCACACCTGTTTGCAGTGCTTCGGCGAATTCCACACTGTTTAATGCAGGCTTGTTTTCTATCGCTTTGCCAAACCCTCTGAATAACTGAGATAATATCACACCGGAATTACCTCGGGCTCCCATTAGCAGCCCTTTGGACAGAGCACCTGCAACTTTTCCAATGTGTTCTTGTACATTGTTTTGAACTTCCTTGGCACCGGAAGTCATTGATAAATTCATATTTGTTCCAGTATCACCATCAGGAACCGGAAATACGTTTAGAGCGTCAACCATATTTGCGTTAGCTGCCAAGTTGTTGGCACCCTGAATAATCATTTCCGCAAAACGCTTTCCTTCCAAAGATGTCATTGACACGATTCTTCCTCCTCACTACGGGTTCGTTACTCGAACTCCCTGAACAAAAATATTTACTGAATCGACCGCCAAGCCGACGGTTTTGTTAAGAGTATACTTGACCTTTGACTGTACATTGTGAGCGATTTCAGAAATTTTTGTTCCATAACTCACAACGATATACATATCAATATGTACTTCTTCCTCATCTTGGCGAACGATAACACCCCGAGTGAAGTTCTCTTTGCGCAAAATATCTGTCAAACCGTCTTTGATTTGATTCTTAGAAGCCATTCCGACGATACCATAGCAATCTATTGCAGCTCCCCCTGCGATCATTGCGATAACATCATTAGTTATATCAATTTGCCCGAACTTCGTTTTCATTTCGATGGACATGATTGTTCCCCCTTCTAATACATGCTTGGCTAAAAACATTTTACTATAACTATAATATTTTTAAAAGCTAAAGTAATGCCGGAAGCCGTTTTTAGTAAAAATAAACTGAGCTTTCCCCCAGCTTATTATTGACTGTTCTCTTAGTATTAACCCTTTTCTTTCAGTGATTATACATGGTTGATGCTATTTAATTCTCATTTTTTCTACTTATACAATACCGCTATTTTCTTCTACAAGTTATGTGGCTAAGGAGACTGAAAAGGAAATTTCGTCGTTAAGCGGCCAAAGAATTACAGTGATTCAGCAGTAGTTAAAAAGGTTTGTCCCCTTTCTCTTTTTGGTTCCGCCGGCTAACTCCTCGAGTCGCTACACAAAAACTTAAAAATCCAGGTTCGGGATTTTTAGAGTTTTTCCTCCAGCGCTTGTCGGAGTTGAACGAGCCGGCTCCACACTTCACTGTCCAGCTCCACGCGCTAGGCCCTCGGGTCACTGTGAAACTAACAGAAAAATCCAAGTTCGGGATTTCCCTGTTAGTTCCCCCAGTGCCTGTCGGGCCTAAGCAAACGCGTTCCGCTTTTCTTTGTCCGGTTCCGCAGGCTAACTCCTCGAGTCGCTTCACAAAAACTTAAAAATCCAAGTTCAGGATTTTTAGAGTTTTTCCTCCAGCGCTTGTCGGAGTTGAACGAGCCGGCTCCACACTTCACTGTCCAGCTCCACGCGCTAGGCCCTCGGGTCACTGTGAAACTAACAGAAAAATCCAAGTTCGGGATTTCCCTGTTAGTTCCCCCAGTGCCTGTCGGGCCTAAGCAAGCGCGTTCCGCTTTTCTATCCGTCAAGTATTTTTTCTTGATATCTTTTTAGTAGAAGTGTTGCATTGTTGGAGGTTGTATGATAAATTATTAAAGTATCTTTTATGACTATGTTGAAATGTGAAACAACTGATATTGTTTCAGCTTCTTTTAAGAGGAGGGAATACCATGCCAAAACAATGCGTAGTAACTGGCCGTAAAGCTCGTTCAGGTAACGCTCGCTCTCATGCAATGAACGCTACTAAGCGTACATGGGGCGCCAATTTACAAAAAGTTCGCATTCTTGTAGATGGAAAACCAAAACGTGTTTGGGTTTCTGCAAGAGCTTTAAAATCTGGTAAAGTTGAACGTGTATAATGTTCATTAAGAGATCCCCTAATCAGGGGATCTCTTTTCGTTTTAGTGTTTTTTTTAGGCTGTTTTCGCAAAGGCGGAAATCCATTACTTTTCAAAAGCCAAAATTAGTGCGAAATAAGCTTTTAAACAACAACACCATTGACTAACAGAGCTAATATTAAAAAACACCCTGCATTTACAGGGTGTTTTAGATTTCCTCTTATTCTTTTTTAAATGTCCCCAGCATTGCTTTTACCAGTCCACCCAAGAACTTAGGCAGTTTAATCGTATAGAATTTCATCAATAGTCCCTCCCCATCAATCTAGAACCTGTCGTCTCGCTTGAATCGGATTTAGTATATTCAAACGATGAATTTAAGTACGCAATCTTCATGGTTAAAAGTTAAGAGTGCCTAATCATGACTTCTTATCACCATTAATATGCCGCTAGAGAATGAAAAAGTACCGGTTGGCTGAATAAGTTCGTTACTTATACATAGTGTGGATCCTATTGAAATATTCCGGTTTTGAATGGGGTACTTGAATCCATTTAGCGTAAGGCCTTTCACATCAGGAGATAGAGGAAGAAAGGATATGTACTCTCCTTGAATCTTTTGTACTAATGTATATTCACCGGGAGGCACAATTTGAACAGAATTTTGTGTATCAATGATTTCTATTTCCATGGACGGGTGAAGGGTTTCTTTTTTGCCAAGGAGCTGAATGTTTGCCAGAAAATGATCTATCCTGCCTCCTGTCGCGCCAAAGATTTTGATGATGTCAGGTGACTTTTCTACCGCCCAATTTAAGGCGAGTTCCATATCAGTTTCGTCTTTTTCAGGTATAAAACGGTTGATTGTTTTCACTTTCTCTTCAATCAGCTTCCATTCAGCTTCATTAACTGAGTCAAAGTCCCCAAAAGCCATATCGGGAGTGATGCCTCTATTCAGCAAGCGAAAGACCCCATGATCCACCCCGATCCAAATAACATCTTCATTTTGGTTAAACCTATTCAGGTCAGGAATAAACTCTTCAGGTCCGCCGCCAAGAATATTGATGATCATAAATTCACCTCTTATGGTTAATTAGTTATACTTTCCCTCTCAAGAAAAACTGTAATCTTAAAAGAAATAAACAACTTCGCAAAGACAATAACTAAAAGAAGAGGACGAAATCACAAGCGATTTCATCCTCCATTCTCTGTGTTGTTTTCGCTCTTGTTCTCATAATAGAGCCGATTGGTAAAAGGACGAATCTTTTTGCCGTCCAGAGATTATTGTTCAGCCGCTTTCCTGATATCCATAATCGCTCTCTTACGGTCCTGCTGCTTATAAATGGCAGAACCTGCTACAAATACGTCAGCTCCCGCTTCTGCACAGACCTTTGCCGTCTCTATGGTGATGCCGCCATCCACTTCAATTTCCAAAGATGGGTTGTACTGCTTTGAAAGTTCACGGACCTCACGGATTTTCGGCACAACCGACTCAATAAAGCTTTGACCGCCAAAACCAGGGTTTACTGTCATCAGCAACACCATATCAAGATCTCCGATAACATGCTTGATCATCTCAACAGGTGTGCCGGGATTCAGTACTGCCCCCGCCTTTATACCTTTAGACTTGATCAATTGAATCGTCCTGTGTAGATGAGGTGTTGCCTCTGCATGGACCGTGATGTAATCGGAGCCCGCATCGGCAAAAGCTTCGATATACTGGTCAGGGTTTTCAATCATCAAGTGAACATCCAGTGGAAGCTCTGTAACTGGTCTGATTGCTTCGACAATCATCGGCCCCAATGTGATATTCGGAACAAAATGTCCATCCATTACATCGACATGGATATAATCTGCTCCTCCCGCTTCAACATCTCTGATTTCATTGGCAAGGTTCGCAAAATCTGCTGATAAAATCGATGGTGCAATTTTAACCATTTTAATACCTCGGCTTTCTTTCTTTAATTTCGTTATAAAATTGTACATAGTGCTTATATCGGAACTCCGGGATTTCCCCGCCTTCTACTGCCTTCTTAACGGCACATTTTGGTTCATTCATATGAAAACAGCCGCGAAATTTACAATCGTCCGCTGCTTCTGCCATTTCAGGAAAACAGACAGGAAGCTCTTCCAGCTCCATTTCACTGAATTCCAAAGAGCTGAAGCCCGGTGTGTCTGCAACAAGGCCACCTTCCACCTCTATCAGCTCCACATGCCTTGTGGTATGCTTTCCGCGGCCAAGATGAGATGAAATATCATCTGTCTTTAACTCCAGCTCAGGTCTCATGGCATTCAGAAGCGAAGACTTGCCTACACCAGACTGGCCTGCAAAAACGGAAATCTTATCAGCCAGGTGAGGCTTCAGCTTAGAAAGGCCTTCTTCAGTCTTTGAAGAAGTGATGATGACCTCATAGCCAAACGAGCGGTACTTTTCAACATACTCTTCGATTGCATCTCTTTCCTCGTCTTTCACCAAATCCATCTTTGTGACACAAATCAAAGGTTTTATATCTTTGCTTTCAATCAGAACAAGAAATCTGTCTAAAAGTGCTGTGCTGAAATCAGGCTCTACAGCTGAAAACACCAGTATAGCTTGATCGACATTAGCTATCGGCGGTCTTACTAATTCATTCTTTCTGGTAAATACCTCAAGAATGTAGCCTTCTAAATCATTTTCAGACTGAAAACTGACGTGATCACCGACAAGTGGGTTCACTTTATTTTTACGAAAAACCCCTCTTCCCCGGCATTGGGTAATTTTACCTTCGCTCATAACATAATAAAACCCGCTAAGCGCTTTTATAATCTTGCCTTCTGGCATAACTAGCCTCCTTGAATTCTACTCTTCCTCATTTTCAGGGTATGGAACAGTCGTTTCTTCTATAAAAACAGATTCATTTACGTGAACTTTATATTTTCCTGTCTTGCCTTCTTCAATTGTAAGTTCAATACTACCTGTCCAGTCTTCTGTTATACCAAAAACTGTCTCAGCTTCATCCAGTTTACGCGTTTGATCCTCAATATAAATCTCAACAGAAACTGGTTGTCCTTCCTCTTCAGGCTCATAGGGAATCGAAATCTCAACGGGTACTGTTCTTGGAGGCTGAGGCTCTTTTCCTTTTGATATAACGACAGAAACCGTATCACCCTCAACCATTTGAGAACCTTCTTCAGGATCTTGTGAAATGACTTCTCCCTCAGGAATATCTTCAGAGAATTCCTCTGTTGTATCAATTTCCAAACCGCTGATTTCGCCATAAAGATTGACACTTTGCAGATTATAGCCGCTCAAATCCTTCATCTCAAAAGTTTCGGGGCCTGTACTAACTGTAAAAGTAACTACCGTCTCATCCGGAATCACCTCTGAACCGGGAGAAGGATCCTGCCCAATGATCGTGCCAGCTTCAGCATCATTAGTCTCCCCATCCCTCTCAACACCGCTGAATCCGAGCTCCTTCAACTGTTCTTCTGCATCACTGTAGGATTGATCCGTGTAATCCTCTAAGCTCATCCGTTTCTTTCCAGTGCTGACATAGAGATTGATTTCGCTGCCCTCATTCACCATTCTGCCTGCTGGAGGATTTGTCTTAATTACATGGTTGGCGGGCACTTCCTCATTAGCTTGTTCAAGGTGATCACCAATCAAAAAACCTTCTAATGCAAGAATTTCCACCGCTTCTTGCTGCGTCTTTCCTGCTACATCAGGAAGTTGCACTTCTTTCGGTCCAAGCATGCCGGGAAGAACCGTGACCGCCAGAATTGCCAAAGCAGCCAAAAAGAAAAAGACACCGATGATGATCGCAGGCCACTTTTTCTTTTTCTTTTTCGGCGGCTTATCGTTTTTGACTGTATCGCCTGGAACTGCACCGACTGAATCTGCTCCATTCTTATCATGAACAATCGTATGTTCTATATTGGAGTACGGCCGCTCATCCGTGATGACGGGAATAGCCTTTGTCGCATCCATGTCCTCTTCAACTGAAAACTTAGGTTCATCTAACCGATCCGGATCCAAAACTGTCCGCAGATCTTCTTCAATTTCTTCCACAGAGTCGTATCGCTGAAATGGATCCTTAGCTGTTGACTTCAGAACGATATTTTCCACGCTTTGTGGGATATTCTGGTTCCATCTCCTGAGAGAAGGGGTTTCAGATTGAAGATGTTTTAAAGCAATCGACACAGCTGATTCTCCTGAAAACGGAAGTCGTCCTGAAAGCAATTCAAACATAACGATTCCAAGCGAATAGATATCTGATTTTCTTGTTGCCATACCGCCCCGGGCCTGTTCCGGAGAGAGATAATGAACAGAACCAAGCACCGAATTTGTTTGTGTTATGGATGTCGCGCTCAGTGCCATGGCAATGCCAAAATCTGTAATTTTCACCGTGCCATCATGATCCATCAAAATGTTTTGCGGTTTAATATCACGGTGCACGATATGATTTTGATGGGCGTGAGCTATAGCAGAAGTTAACTGTCTCATGATATCAATGGCTTTCTCAATGGATACAGGAGAATTCTTCTGTATGTATTGTTTTAACGTCATTCCGTCTACATATTCCATGACGATATAGTAGATATCATCCTCTTCTCCTATATCGTATATGCTTACAATATTAGGATGTACAAGGCTTGTGGCAGATTGTGCTTCACGCTGAAACCTTTTGATGAACTCTTCTTCATTGGCAAAATCAAGACGAAGCATCTTTATGGCTACTTCGCGGTCAAGGATCATGTCCTTTGCCAGGTATACATTGGCCATACCTCCGCCGCCAATCATCTCTAGAATCTTGTATCTGCCGCTGATTCTTTTGCCGTTAAACATAAAGTTCACCCGGTTCTGCTTTCAGGTGAATACTTTACGATTGCCAATGTAATATTATCTTCACCGCCGTTTTCATTAGCCAGCGTAATGAATTGTTTTCCTGCCTCATCAAGTTCATCGCTGCCTGAAAGGATATCTTTCATTTCATCTTCTGAAACCTTATTCGATAAGCCGTCAGAACAAAGCAGAAGGATATCATCCTCTTCAAAAATGATGGTCCTGGTATCCATCTCTACTTTTTCATCGGTGCCGAGGGCTCTCAATAAAACATTCTTTCGAGGGTGATGTTCCGCATCCTCCTTTGAAATCTCACCGCTTCTCACCAGTTCATTGACCAGTGAATGGTCTTCTGTCAGCTGGCTGAAGCCGCTTTCGTTCAGGATGTACCCTCTGCTGTCTCCGATGTTAACTACAGTGGCAAAATTCTTTGTGCAGATTGCCGCCACCACTGTAGTACCCATTCCCTCGCACTCTTTATTAGATTGAGAGTGATTAAAAACTTCGAGGTTAATCTCACTGATTTTATCCCGCAGCCAGTTCTCAGCCTGATCTGCAGTTGTGATTTTTTCTTGTGATTTCCATAACTCTTCAAGTTTATTGATTGTTAATGTACTGGCAACATCCCCAGCGCGATGACCGCCCATTCCATCAGCAACAACCGCCAGGCAGTCACCATCTTTATTATTGAAGACACCTACGGAATCTTCATTATGCTGTCTAACTTTCCCTTTATCTGTAAAGTGCACAGATTTCATCTCGGCCACCTCTTTCCTTCATTGCCATATTGCAAAAAGCGGGGGTACATAATGAATTGACCCGCTTCGACTATTTTCACAGGCATTATTTACATTTACGACTTTTAAGTCTGTTTCTCCTGCTTGCATTTCTAGCTTTTAGAATTTCCAGGAAGTGAAACTAATTAAAACAGCTTAGAAATCTTTTTGAAAACAAGAAATAAAGAAGCCGTCACCGCCAAAATCCTGCGGAAAAATCTGCAGCATATTTCCATTCACAAACGGAGAGACCGTTTCTGGTAAATGAGATAACTGGAAAGGTTGTAATTCTGGATTTTCTTTTAATAATTTCTCTACCGTTCCCTGATTTTCATCTTTGTCAACTGTGCATGTACTATACACAAGAAGACCCCCTTTTTTCAATAGGGGAGAAACTGCTTTAAGAATTTCAAGCTGAATTTTTTGAAGAGACTCCAAATCACTTTCCTTCTTAGAATACTTAATATCCGGTTTTCTTCTGAGAACTCCCAGACCTGAACAGGGTGCATCAACCAAAATGCGGTCAAAACTTTCCGGCTCAAACATTTCGCCTGCTTTACGGCTGTCACAAGCCTTTGTATTAATATTGACCAACCCAAGCCGAGCGGCACTCTCATCAATCAGCTTGATTTTGTGTTTGTGAAGGTCAAGTGAAAACACCTTGCCTTTCCCCTTCATTAGCTCAGCGATATGCGTTGATTTCCCTCCAGGTGCAGCACAGGCATCGAGAACTAGAAAATCTTCCTCGAGACTAAGGCTGTGGCCAACAAGCATTGAACTTTCATCCTGAATGGTCATCAAGCCTCTCTTGAAAGCATCCGTTTTAGCAAGGTTTCCCTTAAGTGAAAGAATGGCATCAGGAACTATCCTGCTTTTTTGGACAGTCAATCCTTCTTCTGTAAGAGCCTGGATAAGTTCATCTGCATTCGTCTTCATAGTATTGACTCTTGCCGACTGAAGGGGGGCAGTGATATTTGTTTCACACATTTCTCTCGTTTTTTTCAATCCGAATTGATCGGCCCATCTCTTCACTAGCCAAAGAGGGTGGCTCGTTTCAATCGAAATACGTTCGATAGGATCTTGGATAGATTCAGTAGAAGGCACACCTTTTCTCTGTATCGATCTCAGAATGCCATTCACCATACTGGCAATCCCTTTATGTCCTCTTCTTTTTCCGATTTCGACTGCTTCAAATAATATTGCGCGGTCTGGAATCTTATCCAAATAGATCATTTGATAAAGAGAGAGTCTTAGCAGCTGCCGGACCCAGCTTTCTAATTTCTTGTTAATGAAAGGAGCCAGGTAGAAATCCAGGGTCATCCTTCTTTGAATAGTTCCATAAGTCAATTCAGTTAACAAACCAGTATCAGGTCCTGTAATGCCGTGTTTTTCGATCGCATGATTCAGTAAGAGATTACTGTAGGATTGATTTTTTTCAACGGATTCAAGGACATCTAGTGCAGCTTCACGGACTGTTTTCTTGCCCTTACTCATTCTTTTCACCAAGCTTCATCCCTATTTCTATGAATGAACCTGCCCCTCTTAAGTAATCCCTTGCGCTCATCCGCTTTTTGCCTGAAGGCTGAAGGTCAGTTATTTTAATGGCCGTCTCGCTGCCTGTAGCAACGACAAAGCCGTCCTCCTCAACTGATACGATTTCTCCAGGTCTTCCCTCTCTCCCCGGAACTTTTTCGCTCCACCATACTTTCAGGACTGCCTCATCAAGCTCGGTGTAAGCCACTGGCCATGGGTGCATTCCGCGAACATGGTTATAAATTTCTTCGCCTGGTTTGGACCAATCGATCTTTTCTTGTTCTCGTTTAATATTCCAAGCAAACGTTACCTTGCTTTCATCTTGTTTTTGGGGTGAAATTTGTCCATTTAAGAGCTTAGGCAGCGTATCGATTAAAAGATTCGCACCTGCTTCGCTCAACTTGTCATGCAATGTACCGACATGGTCCTTTTCGTCAATCTCTACTTCAACACTACTGATCATGTCGCCTGCATCCAGCTTTTCCACCATGTACATGATCGTTACACCTGTTGCTTTTTTTCCTTGAATGATAGAGTAATGAATCGGCGCTCCTCCTCGCAGCTCAGGAAGAAGGGAAGCATGGACATTGATGCATCCGTATTCAGGGGCTTCCAGTAATTTCTTCGGAAGAATCTGCCCAAAAGCTGCCGTGACAATCAAGTCAGGATTTAAGGCCAGAACTTTTTCCAGCTCTTCTTTCTCCCTGATCTTTTCAGGCTGATATACAGGAATTCCAAGCTTCTCAGCCTCAACCTTTACAGGAGGAGGTGTCATTACTCTTTTTCTGCCTACTGGGCGATCCGGCTGTGTAACTACAGCGATGACGTCATAGTCATTGCTCATTAAACTTTGTAATACAGGGACTGAAAAATGGGGTGTTCCCATAAAAACTATTTTCGTCATTCGGTTTCATACCTTTCAAGTTCATCTTCTTCTATATACCTGATTACCTTAGATGTGAATAATATTCCGTGCAAATGATCAATCTCATGAAGCAGCGCTCTGGCGAGGAATCCCTCAGCTTCCACTAAAAGATCCCGGCCCTTTCGATCTTGAAACGCCACTTTAACATAGGCGGGTCTTGATACTTCGCCATACAGGCCAGGGAATGAGAGACACCCTTCAAGATCAGTTTGCTCATCTTTAACTTCTAAAACTTTTGGATTGATTAATTCAATGGTCCCTGTTTCATCACCGATATCGACTATCGCGACGGAAATATCTTTTCCGACCTGCGGTGCAGCAAGCCCTACACCATCTGCGGCAATCATCGTCTCAT
Organism: Bacillota bacterium; assembly: GCA_051750065.1. Classification (GTDB taxonomy): domain Bacteria; phylum Bacillota; class Bacilli; order Bacillales; family Bacillaceae_B; genus Rossellomorea. The sequence goes on along the minus strand of JBNJJI010000003.1, from coordinate 261,301 downwards.
ACATATCATCCAGGAACTTTTTTAATTTTTTATCAAAATCCGTCACATTTCTGCACTCTATCTCCAAAATTTCATTGGGATAGGTAACAATTGGTAGTATTGCCAAAGAATAATCCCTCTTTCTTACATCATCATATAAGGATTGACATCTATTGAAATCATTAATCCTTCTGATGCCTTTTGTTGTTGTGATTGTTGAAGTATCTTTTGTAAAATGGAAGGCAGCTCAGGCTCCCGCTTGTATTTTATCAAACATTGATATCTATATCTATTGTTGATCCTCGGTATCGGGGAAGCAGCAGGTCCCAATACAATTGACTGCGGTGACAACCTGGATTGCAGAAACTTTGTAATCTTCTCCGCAGCCCCGACCACTTTTAAAAGATCTTCATGGCTGATTGTGATCATCGATAAATAGTAAAATGGTGGATAGCTTCCCATTTTTCTCATCATCATTTCCTTGTGATAAAAGGAGTCATAATTCTGGGTGCCTGCAAGTTCAATGCTGTAATGCTCAGGTGTATAGGTCTGGATGACCACTTCACCAGGAAGCAGATGCCTTCCAGCTCTTCCGCTCACCTGAGTCAGCAGCTGGAAAGTCTTTTCAGCAGACCGGAAATCAGGAAGGTGAAGCATTGTGTCAGCGGTCAAGACCCCAACGAGAGTAATATTCGGGAAATCAAGTCCCTTGGCAATCATCTGAGTTCCTAATAAAATATCCGCATGCCCTTCACCGAAGCTGTCTAAAAGCCGTTCATGCGCTCCTTTTCTGCTCGTTGTATCCACATCCATCCGGATGACCCTTGCTTCGGGCAGAAGCTTGGCCAGTTCCTCTTCAACCTTTTGAGTACCCGTCCCGAAATAGCGTATATGTTCGCTTTCACACTCTGGACATGTTTGCGGTACCCCTGTTTCGTATCCGCAATAGTGGCATTTCATACTATCGGAAAACCGGTGATACGTTAATGAAATATCACAATGAGGACATTGAGCTACATAACCGCAATCACGGCACATAATGAAGGATGAATGACCGCGCTTGTTTAGGAACAATACGGTTTGCTCCCCTTTTTGAAGCCTGTCTTGAAGCTTTTCAAACAACTCCTCTGAAAACATGGAACGATTTCCGCCTCTTAACTCTTCTCTCATATCAACAATTGAAACCGACGGAAGTTCGCCGGCATTCATTCGTTTAGAAAGAGTCAGCTGCTTGTAAACTCCTTTTTGGGCACGAGCAAAGGTCTCCATGGCTGGTGTAGCACTGCCGAGGATAACAGGGCAGCTGTACTGTTCAGCCCGGTATATGGCTACATCACGGGCATGATACCTTGGGTTTTCTTCCTGCTTATAACTGGTTTCATGCTCTTCGTCAATGATGATGATACCAAGATTTTCAAACGGAGCAAAAACAGCCGAACGTGCTCCTACGACCACTTTCACTTCTTTTCTTTGGATCTTTCTCCATTCGTCATACTTCTCGCCTACTGATAAGCCGCTGTGCAATACAGCCACATCATTGCCGAATCTCCCTTTAAATCGATCAACCATCTGGGGTGTCAGGGATATCTCTGGAACAAGGACGATAGCTTCTTTGCCTTTTTCATACACTTCCTGAATTGACTGAAGATAAACCTCCGTCTTGCCGCTGCCCGTCACACCGTATAGTAAAAAGGTTTCATGCTTGTCTTGTTCTATTGCATAAAGAATGGGGGTAATAGCGTTTTTCTGCTGCTCTGTAAGCGGCAGAGGCTGCGTTTTCTTAAAATTCTTATGTGCGAATGGATTTCGATAAACTTCCTGCTGTTTTTTCACCAGCAGCCCTTTGTCCACCAGAGCTTTAACTGTAGCAGAGGAAGCTCCTGAAGCATCGGCAGCCTCTTTTGCCGAGACCCCGTTGTCCTTTTCAAAAGAGAGCACGTATTGAAGGACAGCTTTTTGTTTCCCTGCATTAGAGGGAAGAACTTCTATTTCCTTTAACATTTTTTCTCTTGGCAGAGCAGAATAAACTCTCTGGACTGTCTTTTTCTTGCCTTTGGATTTCACACTGTAAAAAACATCGAGATAGCCTGATTTGATTTCCTTTTGCAGCAAGGGAAGGACGCCTTCTTCTTCTGCATATATCCACGAAACTTCTTCTTTATTCTTAAAAAGTTCCGACGCTTCAGGAGATAACATATCTCGCTTCTCCGGATTCAGAAGAATCTTCTTTTCATATTTTGCTTTCATTGCAGCAGGCAGCATGACCTGCAATGCCGAAATTTTAAAGCAAAGCGTCTGCCTGGTAAGCCATTCAGCCACATTCAATAGATCATTATTCAGTACAGGAGTTAAGTCCATCGGCTGCACCAGGTCTTTGAGTCTGGCAGCTCCTGATGTTTCTTTTAGACCGATCACAAAGCCCTGCACTTTCCGGGGGCCGAATGGAACGATGACTCTCATTCCAGGAAGAATCTTCCCCATCCATATTTCTGGTATCGAATAATCAAACTCCCTGTCTGTTTGCATTGTGGGAACATCGACAATAACACTTGCAATCTTCATACCTATCAACCTTTGTCCATCATATCTTTGATTTCATTCAGGATCTCTTTAGCGGTATCCGTTTTTGTCAATAATGGAAGTTCTCTTTTAGTGCCGTCTTTCCTGAATACTGTCACTATATTGGTGTCGCCAGCAAATCCGGCACCTTCAACAGTAATATTATTGGCAATGATTATATCAGCGTTTTTCTTTCTAAGCTTCTCAGCAGCATATTTTTCGATATCATTCGTCTCTGCCGCAAATCCGACCAGCAGCTGCCCATCTTTCTTATCTCCGAGAGTTCTCAAGATATCTTTTGTTCTTTCGAATTCAATCGAGAGGTCCCCGGGCTGCTTCTTCATTTTCTTATCTGCCGTTACTTTCGGCCTGTAGTCTGCAACAGCAGCGCTTTTAATAACGATATCAGCAGTTCTATACACGTTTAACACTTCGTTATACATTTCCTCAGCACTCTCTACTGAAATGAGTTTTACACCGTGTGGAGCCTGAAGGGAAACAGGACCGGAAACCAATGTCACTTCAGCTCCCAGCTTTACAGCTTCCTCTGCCAGAGCGAATCCCATCTTACCCGATGAACGGTTACTGAAAAAACGGACAGGATCGATTTTTTCACGAGTTGGACCGGCTGTGATTACGATTTTCTTCCCTGAAAGGATAGATGCCCTCTCTTTAAAAAAAGCATCGATATGCTCAACGATTTTTTCGGGTTCTTGGAGTCTCCCTTTCCCAACATAGCCGCAGGCAAGATAGCCTTCACTCGGTTCTATGAAGCGATACCCAAATGAATGAAGCTCAGCAATATTTTTTTGGACAGCAGGGTGCCCATACATATGTACGTTCATAGCTGGAGCAATCCAAACAGGTGCTGTGGCTGCCAAAAGTGTGGTTGTCACCATATCATCACCTATGCCATTGGCCAGTTTTCCAATGACATTCGCAGTCGCAGGTGCCACTAGCACAAGGTCTGCCCAGTCCGCCAGATCTATATGTGCAATAACCTCAGGGTTCTTTTCATCAAATGTATCGGTATATACTTCGTTTCGCGACAGAGCTTGAAATGTCAGAGGCGTGACGAACTGTCTTGCTGACGAACTCATAATCACTTTTACATGGGCTCCAGCTTGCACTAGCTTGCTCGTAAGTGCTGCTGATTTATAAACAGCTACCCCTCCTGTTACACAAAGCAGGATTTTTTTTCCCTTCACCATACAATCCCCTCATTTCGTTCAGTTCGGTTTTCGGAAAACTGTTTCCGTAAACTGTAAAAAATGTTGATTTCTTCTCTAACACGCTTTGTAAATGAATCCAGTTAGCAGCGAATATAACAGTACCTGTTAGTAACCTTCTTTATTAGATAGCGATAACCAAAGCTGATGCTAATAGATTGTGTTTTTAAAATAATATGGTTCGCGCATGAATCAACTACACACTTTAGATATCGGCATTTTGTTAGAAATCAGCCTTATAGACTTATATTCTCTATTACATTATGAAGGATTTCCCTATAAAAAGAAAATAAGGGGCTGACCCTCAAGGTATAAATGTAACCCCAGGTGTCAGTCCCTCATTAAAATGCCTAATTCTGCGTTCATTTACCTTTATTCATCTGAATAAACGGCCCCAGCTTCTCTTTCTTTCATTGACAACTTGCCCGCTTCAATCTCTTCAAGCGCTTTACCTACATATTTTTCAGAAACGTACTTATCAAGCTTAAACTTTTCATCTTCCTGCATGGCTCTTGCACGCTTTGCCGCAATACTTACAAGAGTATACTTGGAATCAATTTTCTTCATTAATGAATCTATGGATGGGTTTAACATTCAATCTACCTCCAACATTTTTTGGTAACGCTGCTTCACACGTTCTATTCGGCAATGTTCCGCCTGTACAATTGACTTGATTTTTTCAGTAGCATTTTCTACTTTATCATTTTCCACTACATAATCGTATAAGTCCATTAACTCAATTTCTTTTCGTGCAGTCGTCATCCTGTTAAGAATCAATTCCTCGGTTTCAGTTCCCCTTGTCGTAATTCTGTTTTGAAGTTCTGACAAACTTGGAGGAGCGAGGAAAATAAACAGACCATCAGGAAACTTTTCCCTGATTTGCTTAGCACCCTGGACTTCAATTTCGAGAAAAACATCATTACCATTATTGATTGTCTCTCTGACATAGTCTTCAGGAGTACCATAATAGTTGCCGACAAACTCTGCGTACTCTAAAAGTTTCCCTTTTTCGATGAGATCTTCGAATTCTTCGCGCGATTTAAAGAAATAATCAACGCCATCCACTTCACCCTCTCGAGGAAGACGAGTCGTCATAGAAATAGAATACTCAAAACGAGTGTCTTCTTGAGAGAATATTTCTTTACGTACTGTACCTTTCCCTACTCCCGAAGGACCGGAAAGCACAATAAGCAATCCTTTTTCTTTCATTATTTACCCTGCCCTTCTTCAGAAATATCATCTTTATCTGTTAAGCGGGCCGCAACCGTTTCCGGCTGGACCGCTGATAAAATCACATGGTCACTATCAGTAATGATTACCGCTCTTGTTCTTCTTCCATACGTTGCATCGACGAGTGTTCCGCGGTCCCTTGCATCCTGAATTAACCTCTTGATCGGTGCCGATTCAGGGCTTACGATTGAGATGATACGATTTGCAGATACAATATTGCCAAATCCTATATTAATGAGCTTTATAGACATAATGCTCCTCCAATCAATAGTCTATTTTGACCTTATCTCTTAAAAATTAATCAAATCATTCCACATTCTGCACTTGTTCCCTCATTTTCTCAAGGCAGGTTTTCATTTCTACTACATATGAGGCAATGCCTGCATCGTTCGCTTTGGAGCCGATTGTATTCACTTCTCTGTTCATTTCCTGGAGAATGAAATCAAGCTTGCGGCCGACTGGAATGTTTTGATCAACAGATGCTGTAAATTGAGTTAAGTGGCTTTCCAGCCTGCTAATCTCTTCTGATATATCACTTTTATCAGCAAATATGGCAATTTCAGTCATGATTCTTGACTCATCTGCATCGCCTGCAATTTCCTTGATTTTTCTTTCCAGCCTTGCTCTATATTGATTGATGACTTCGGGAACACGTTCACTTACTGAAGTTAAAGTATCCCTGAATAAGCTGATATGAGAAAGCAAATCTTCCTGCAGCTTTTCACCTTCCGCTTTCCGCATCTCTGTCATATCTTTCAGAGACTGAATAAGAGCTTGTTCAACGAGGTATTCAAGATCCTCATTTTCTTCTTGTGTTTCTTCAATGGTGATGAATTCATCTCTCTGTAAAACATCCTGCAGATGGACTTTGTCGTCCAATGAAAATTTCCCTTTTAAAGTATGTATGGTTTGCAAATACTCTTCGGCAAGCTGCCAATCGACCTTAAGGCGTCGATGGACAAGCCCTTCTCCCGTGATCGTGATGAAGGCATCCACCTTACCCCTATTTATGTATTCTGTCATTTTCTTCTTTAATTTATCTTCTATTTTAAACAATTGCTTTGGTGTGCGTATATTAAACTCACGAAACCGGTGATTCACCGATTTCATCTCGACCGTAACCTCATGTTGTTCCGACTCCATTTTAGCCCTTCCAAAGCCGGTCATGCTCACAACCATTAACAGTCACATCCAATCTTTCAGTCGTTTTATCATTTAGAACAAATCAAAATTATCTTCTTCATCGGAAAATCTTCTGCCTTACGCTAATCATACTTCTGGTCGATGGCTTTCTCGACTATATCTCCAGTTGATAATTATAGGAGGAAACAATCAGTACAAAAGCGCAAGCGCCCTGCTAAGTCCCTCAGGCGCAGAAGCTGGACGTGGATAACTTAGTTAAAGTTTTCCATAAAGTTGTATTTTTAAAATTGATTAACAATAAAAAAGGTAATAGAGTATGCACTCTACTACCTTTTGGATTATATCACAACTTAACGTTTTTTTCTTGCAAAAAATGATCCAGCAAGCAAAAACGTTGGTAATGCGCTCATTCCAGCTATAAGAAGCCAGTCTTTTAGCTCGATTGAAACCGTATGGAAGATAGGCTGCAATCCAGGCAGATAGATGACGAGCAGCATTAGAATCAATGATGATATGACGGCCCAGACTAGATACATATTACCAAACGGGTTCCGGGCAAATACTGATTTTTCGCTTCTACAGTCAAACACGTGAATTAATTGAGCCATGACCAGCGTCGCAAAAGCAACTGTTTGGGCATAGGCCAAGTGATCAGGATGCTGCTTATAAGCAAGCATGAAGGCAGCCAATGTCGAGATGCCTATCAGAAATCCCCGCGAAACGACTTTCCAGCCGAGACCTCGCGCAAACACCCCTTCTTTCGGATGTCTAGGATTCCGTTTCATCACATCTTCTTCAGGCTTATCGAGTCCAAGCGCCATGGCCGGCAGTCCGTCTGTGACAAGATTTACCCATAGAATCTGAATTGGTACGAGCGGCAATGGCAAAGCAAGAATCATCGCAAAAAGCATGACAAGTATTTCACCGACGTTAGAAGCTAGAAGATAGCGAATAAACTTCCGGATATTTTCATAGATGTTTCTTCCTTCATTGATAGCGGATTTGATTGTAGCAAAGTTATCATCCAGCAATACCAGAGAGGAAGCCTCCTTCGCTACGTCAGTTCCAGTGATCCCCATAGCGACTCCTATGTCCGCAGCTTTAATTGCAGGAGCATCATTCACCCCGTCACCCGTCATCACCACAACATGTCCTCTGTTTTGAAGAGCTTTAACAATTTTCAACTTGTGTTCAGGCGAAACACGTGCAAACACCGAAACACTTTCCACGACTTCCTCAAGATCTGATACTTCCATAGAATTCAGTTCAGCGCCTTCAACCACTTTATCACGACTTCTTAAAATACCGAGGTCCTTTGCAATGGCTTTAGCTGTTAACACATGATCTCCTGTAATCATAACGGTTTTAATCCCGGCCTGTCTGCATTCTTTAACAGCTTGTTTCACTTCCGGCCTAGGCGGATCAATCATACCCTGCAATCCGATGAGGGTCAGTCCCTTTTCCGCTTCTTCCTCACTCTTAGGCAGTGCGGGCGATGTCCAGGGAGCATAAGCAATGGCAATCGTTCTTAAAGCATTCGATGCTAATTCATGAATGGCTTCCTGCACTTTTTCAGTGAATTCCTTTGTCCGGTATTGAAGCTTTTCGTTCCAAAGAATCGATTCACTAATGTTTACAAGTACATCTGGCGCACCTTTTGTGACAATGAACCTTTTTCCTTCGCTGTCTTTAACAACTATGCTCATCATTTTTCTTGTGGAATCAAACGGAAACTCCTTCTCAATAGTAAATTTACCAAGCAGTGCCTCTCTCTGCATTCCTGCTTTTAATGCCGCAACAAGAAGGGCTCCTTCGGTTGGATCTCCATCAAGTACATATTCTTCGTCCTTCACCCGGATTTTTGCATTATTGCAAAGCAAGCCAAATGTCAGCAGCTGGTTAAGTGATTTCTGTGATGCTGGGGACACCCTCTCTTCGCGATGATAAAAGCTGCCCTCAGGATCATACCCTGTTCCGCTGACCGTCCAAGTGTTTCCTCCACTCCATAGATGGGTTACTGTCATTTTGTTTTGTGTCAGCGTACCTGTTTTATCTGAGCAGATGACAGAAGCACACCCTAAAGTTTCCACTGCAGGCAGCTTCCGGACTATTGCCCTCCGTCTAATCATTCTTTGAACTCCTAGTGAAAGCGCCACGGTTACAATTGCCGGAAGTCCTTCTGGTATAGCGGCAACAGCTAAAGAAACTCCAGCAAGGAACATTGTATACATGTCATGTCCCTGGATGATCCCTATTCCCACTACAAGAGCTGTAAGGACCAGCGCAACGGTAATCAGAATCTTCCCCAGCTGTTCGAGTCTTCTTTGCAAAGGAGTCACCATTGTCTCGGCTGTTTGAATCATATCAGCGATTTTCCCCATCGCTGTCCCCATGCCAGTGGAAGTTACAATTCCGATACCGTTCCCCCTCGTTACCATCGTACCCATAAAGGCCATATTCTCTAAGTCTCCAAGGTTGACATTCTCTCCTTCTATTTCACCCGTTCGTTTAGTGACCGGAACTGACTCTCCCGTCAAAGCTGATTCTTCTATCTCAAGATTGTTTACAGTGATAAGCCTGACATCCGCACCGATTCGGTCTCCACTCGAAAATTTAATAATGTCACCCGGCACGATTTCCTTCGAAGGGATTTTTGTCCATCCTCCATCTCGAAGAACATACACTAGAGGAGCGGAAAGTTCCTTCAAAGCATTTAATGACTTTTCAGCCTTTCTTTCTTGAAAAAAACCAAGGAACCCGTTGATGAGAACAATGGCTATGATAGCAATAGCATCAATATATTCTCCCAACAGACCTGATATAAGAGTTGCAGCCATTAGCACGATGACCATAAAATCTTTAAATTGACTGAAAAACAATAATAAAGCTGATTGCTGCTCAGCCTCCTGCAATTCATTAAAACCAAACTGTTTTCTTTTTTTCTCGACCTCCTCTTTAGCAAGACCGTTTGCGATATCCGAATTGACCGTTTTTTCTATATCTTCCTGCCGCATCTCATGGTATCTCATTCAACCAACTCACTCTCCCATTTATTCTCCGAAAAGTTCTCCTGCTCATAGCATTATTATTCAGACTCGTCCTAAAAAATGATATGATTCTTATAGAAGGATGAATTAATGAGAATTTACTTTTGAGCCAAGTGTAATACTATATTGTTGGTTACCTTTATTGGATCCCAATAGTTACTTAAAAGGAATCATCGATGAACTTATTCTCCTTCACGTTATTTGTGACTTTTTAAAGCCTATTTTCGTAAAGATTGTGGTTGCAATAAAAGTAAGGGATTTCCCCTCCTTCTACGCAAAAGGGGGAGGAGGGGAGGAAAAAACAGCTTTCAAAACCTACAATTCTTTAGAAAAGAGCTTGTTTAAAAAACTTCATTCAGGATAGTACACTGAAGTAAAACTTTGGAAGAAGGTATATGTCGATTACTTTCAATTAACAATAGAAGAGGATGTAGAAGATGTCATTCGATGGATTATTTACAAAAGCCATGAGCGAAGAGCTCGGCGATACGTTAAAAGGCGGCAGAATCAACAAGATTCACCAACCTTATAAAAACGAAATTATTTTAATAGTAAGATCTCAAGGAAAAAATCATAAACTGCTGTTGTCAGCTCACCCAAGCTATGCCCGTGCTCAGCTGACTACACAAAGTTATGAGAACCCCTCAGCACCACCCATGTTCTGTATGCTGCTAAGAAAACACCTTGAAGGCTATATCATTGAAGATGTTTACCAAAAAGAAGTCGACAGGATTATCATTTTTGAGATAAAAGGGCGCAGCGAGATCGGGGATGTTTCTTATAAACAGCTGATCATTGAAATAATGGGACGTCACAGCAATATAATCATTGTAGACAAGAGCAGAAACATGATACTTGATTCTATAAAACATATCCCGCCTTCCATTAATAGTTACCGGACCGTGCTGCCAGGAAACGAGTATATCTTTCCGCCGCCACAGGATAAAAAGAATCCACTCGAAGCCGATGCTGAGGATATTTTAAGAAGTATTGATTTTAACAGCGGTAAACTAGACAAGCAAATTGTCGGTTCATTTTCCGGTGTCTCGCCCCTGTTTGCTAAAGAAGTTTTACACCGTGCAGGGCTTGCGACCAGAAACAGCCTGCCTGATTCCCTCCTTCAAATGCTTCAGCCTGTCAAAGAGGGTACTTATCAGCCTACACTAATTAGAGGTGAGAAAGAAACCTTCTACTTTCTGGACCTTCAGCATTTAGAAGGTGAACACACACACTTTCCTTCGCTTAGCGGCCTGCTTGACCGCTACTTTCATCAAAAAGCTGAAAGAGATCGTGTTAAACAGCAAGGTAATGATCTGGAAAGATTGCTCAGGAATGAACGTGATAAAAACAAAGGTAAGATCGGTAAGCTTCAAAAGACCTTGAAAGATGCCGAAAATGCTGATACCTACCAGCTATATGGCGAACTTTTAACAGCCAACCTGTATGCGGTCGAAAAAGGCATGAGCGAGATACAAGTAGTGAATTACTATGATGAAGAAGGCGGCACAGTCACAATAGAATTGGATACACGGAAGTCACCTTCTCAGAATGCTCAGCTCTATTTTTCCAAATATTCGAAGGCAAAAACAGCGATAAGAATTGTAAAAGAGCAGATTATCAAAGCGAATGAAGAAATTCAGTATTTGGATCAATTGCTTCAGCAGCTTGAATCAGCTTCTCCTAAAGATATCCTGGAAATCCGCGAAGAACTGGGTGAGGAAGGCTATATCAAAGCCAAGAAAGAGAAGAAGAAAAAGAAAAATAACGAAAAACCTTTGCTGGAATCTTATGAAGCTAGTGACGGGACGACAATTCTAGTCGGCAAAAACAATAAACAAAATGATTACCTGACAAATAAATTTGCCGGCAAAGAGGAAATATGGCTGCATACAAAGGATATCCCAGGTTCCCATGTTGTCATTAGAAGCAAAGCCCCATCCGAAGAGACAATTAAAGAAGCCGCAGTACTGGCAGCTTATTTCAGCAAAGCCCGCGAATCCAGTTCCGTACCAGTCGACTTCACCACTGTCAAAAATGTTAAGAAACCGAATGGAGCTAAACCGGGATTTGTCACATATGATGGACAGCAGACAGTCTATACCACTCCAAGCTTGGATATAGTAAGATCAATGAGAAAAGATTAATGTGATTACGGAATCATCTTTTTTAACAAGGACTCCGCAACCTAACAAAAAAGGACGAAATCTCCCAGGATTTCGTCCTTTTTTATTCACATAGCGTCTATGTGGAGAATAGTTTTAATCGAATGACAGCGTTCATCATCCTCCTATAAAAATGCCACTTTAGAACTTTAAACTGACTTGGGGTATCTAGAATCTTCCTTGATACTCCTTCAACTCAGAGACACAAAGGTCATTCAAAGCAAGCAGTGTCATCTGTTGGTTGGCTCTGCGGCTGGAATCATCTCTATTGTAACGGATCTTCGATTATAGCTACCTGTAAAATAAATAAGGGGAGAAATTCCGCTTATTCAAGAAAACAGTACTACAACCAGCTAAAATAAGCGGAATAAATTCCCTTATTCTCTTAAAAAACGCCAAAATGACTCGTTTTGATGTGCTTAAGCGGAAATTTTCCGCTTATTTACCACATAGTAAATCCGATTTGGCTGCTTAATCGTAAAATTTCCGCTTATTTCAGAAATAAACAGGTAACTCAACAAAGGTTTTATTAGATCCTTCCAAAAAAGACCTCATTCTAAGATAGGATCGCGTGGTCTCAAAACCAAGTTTACCCTCTCCTGAATTGAGATAAGATGTTATACCGCGTTATAAGCTCTCTGCACACCGGCAAAGCCAGTGATTTTCAAGACTATCAATAAAAAAGCTTGCAGGCAAAAGTCCATATTGGGCTTTGTCTACAAGCTGAAGCAGGTATTACTTAATGCCCTCTTCTTAAACCTTAGTAATTCGTTCCCCATTCCTCAGGGTTTTCTTTCCAGCTTACCAGCGCTTCCAGGTCCCGCTCTTCTATATATTTATTTTCATGGGCGGCTTCCAGAAGAGAACTATAGTCCGAGAGCGACACTGCTTTAATATCTGCTTCTGCCAGTTTGTCGATACCGCTTTGAAGTTCGTATGTAAAGATTGCAGCTACCCCCAGCACTTCACAGCCCTCCGCTCTCAGTGCGTTGACTGCAGAGATGCAGCTTCCCCCTGTTGAGATAAGGTCTTCCACAACAACAACTTTTTGCCCCTTAGATACTTTGCCTTCAATCTGGCTTCCTTTGCCATGCGCCTTCGGTTTAGACCGGACATAACACATCGGAAGGTCAAGGATTTCACTGATCCAGGCGGCATGCGGAATCCCTGCTGTAGCCGTACCGGCAATCATTTCAGCATCGGGAAAGTGATTTTTGATATTCTCGGCGATTCCTTGGGCGATCATTCTTCGCACTTCCGGATAAGAGATTGTCAAACGGTTATCACAATAGATTGGAGACTTCAGTCCGGAAGACCATGTAAATGGATCGTTTGGTTTTAAAAATACAGCCTCTATATTCAGTAACTGCTGAGCGATTTCTTTTTTCATACTCGTCTCTCCCATTCTGATTTCACTTGTTGATACGCTTTCGCCGGATTTTCCGCACCTGTGATACTTCTTCCGACCACAATGGCAGATGACCCAAGCTCACGTGCTTGTGATGGTGAGGCTATCCGCTGCTGGTCCTGTGAGGCATCACCCTTTAGGCGAATTCCCGGAGTAACACGCAGGAAGTCCTCACCGCAGATCTCTCTGATAGCCGCTGCCTCATGTGGAGAACAAACCACTCCGTCGAGGCCAGCTTCCCGGGAGATTTCCGCATAATGAAGGACTGATTCGATCAAAGGCTTTTCAATCAGCTGTTCCTTCTTCATTTGGTCTTCAGATGTGGAAGTCAGCTGTGTGACAGAAATCAGCTTTGGCCTTTCTTTCCCGGAAGGAGTTCCCTGAACCAATCCGTTCAGAGCTTGCTCCATCATTTTCACTCCTCCAGCTGCATGGACATTGATCAGGTCGATTTCCAATTGAGCAAGACCCCTCATTGCCCGGCCGACCGTGTTGGGAATATCATGAAGTTTTAAATCAAGAAAAATGCGATGATTCATCTTTTTCAACTCTTCGATGATTACAGGACCATTTTGTAAATAAAGTTCCATTCCAACTTTCACAAACAGTGAAGTGTCCATCTTCTCTAAAAAAGATCTGCTGACTTCCCATGTCGGAAAATCAAGCGCGACTATAAGATCCCGTTCCATTGGTTTTCCAGCTCCTTCCTGTTAGTTCAGATATGTGATCGACACCCATTTCTTCCAACCTTTCATTCAGGCCGTTGATCAAATCAGGACAGATGAACGGGTCGACGAAATTAGCGGTTCCGACTGCCACTGCACTTGCTCCTGCATAAAAGAATTCAATAATATCGTCAACTGTCTGGATGCCGCCCATCCCAATAATCGGGATGCTGACTTGCTGACTGACCTCATAGACCATGCGGATGCTGACAGGCTTTATGGCAGGCCCTGATAATCCGCCTGTTCCGTTGGCGATGACCGGCTTACCTGTTCCAGTATCGATTCTCATACCGATCAGTGTATTGATCATTGTCAGTCCGTCTGCACCGCCTTCTTCCACCGCTTTCGCCATTTCTACGATATTCGCTACATTTGGGGAGAGCTTCACATATACAGGAACTGTTGATACTGCCTTCACTTTCTTAGTCAATTCCTTGGCAATCTCAGGTACGGTACCGAAAGCAATTCCCCCTGTTTTGACATTTGGACACGAGATATTGAGTTCAATTGCCTTCACATTAGGTGCTTTTGAAATGGTTTCAGCAACCTCTACATAATCTTCTGTCTGTGACCCGGCAACGTTTGCAATGATTGGAACATCATACTTCTCCAGCCACGGCAGTTCCTCTGTCATGACGCTGCGAAGTCCAGGGTTTTGCAGCCCAATTGCATTAAGCATTCCAGCAGACGTTTCAGCCACACGCGGAGTCGGATTTCCAAACCTCGTATCAAGGGTGGTCGCCTTGATCATAATGGCACCTAGGATGCTCAAATCATACAGTCCGGCAAATTCTTTTCCAAAACCGAAGCATCCTGAAGCCGGCATAACAGGATTCTTTAAGCTCAAGCCTGGAAGCTCTATATTCAGCTTATTCATAACTTCACCATCCCAACTGGAAATACGGGTCCATCACTGCAGATTTTCACGTAATTTTTTCCACCATCATCCACAGCCTTCTCACACACACAGGCAAAACAAGCTCCAATCCCACAGCCCATCCGTTCTTCAAGGGATATATATCCTTTGCTTTCACCATAGGTGCTGCTTAGAGCGGCAAGCATAGCTTTTGGTCCGCACGAATAGAAGAGGTCGAACTTGAGGCCCTTCTCTTTTATGACATCTGTAACAAAGCCTTTAGATCCAAGAGACCCGTCTACTGTAGCAACATATGTGGGGCCCAATTCGGCAAACTCCTCTTCATAGAAAGCTGCACCACTATTTTGAAAGCCTAATACGTGCACAACTTTAATACCTCTTTTTACAAGTTGCTTTGAGAGCTCGTAGAGAGGAGGCACTCCGATACCGCCTCCTACCAGTAAAGCTGTCTTTCCTGCATCTTCGTCATGAATGGGAAACCCATTTCCGAGAGGTCCCAGAACATCCGCAAAAGAGCCATTTCTTTCCCCTGACAGCAGCTTTGTACCTTTACCTTCCGCCCTGTATATAACTGTCAGTCTGCCCTTGTCTTTATCGATCTCTGCAATACTGATTGGCCGGCGAAGGAGAGGTTCCACTCCTGTGCCGGTTTTAAAATGTAGAAATTGTCCCGGTCCATTCAACTCAGAAACGAGCTCTCCAGACAGCACAATCTTAAAAATATTTTCGGCAATTTCCTCGTTAGAAAGAATTTGCATAGAATCTTTTTTTATCATAGAAGTACCGCCTCTTGCGTATTGCCTGCACCCTCCATTGCTTCTGCGGAGAATGTCATAGATTCGAAAACTTTCAGAATCGCTTCTGCAGTATCAAGGGAAGTTAAGCAAGGAATACCATTTTCGACTGATTCCCGTCTTATTCTGAATCCGTCCCTTTGCGGCTGTTTACCTTTTGTCAAGGTATTGATGACTAACTGCGTTTCACCACTTTGGATAATATCCAGAAGTGTCGGTCCAACTGATCCGATTTTATCGACTTCCTTAACTGGTATTCCTTCTGTTCTAAGGACATCCGCCGTTCCTTTCGTGGCAAGAATCTGATAACCGATGTTGACAAAACGTTTTGCCAATCTCATTGCTTCTTCTTTATCTTTATCAGCGACTGTCAGCAGGACGGAACCGTACTCCTTCATCTGCATTCCAGCAGCCACTATCCCTTTGTAAAGGGCTTTTTCCAAGGTTAAATCCTTACCCATGACTTCGCCGGTGGATTTCATTTCAGGTCCCAATGTAATATCCACTCTTCTCAGTTTAGCGAACGAGAATACTGGGACTTTCACATAAACACCTTTTTTCTCAGGCACTAATCCCGATTGATATCCCATCTCTTTCAACGTACTTCCCAAGATTACTTTGGTCGCCAAATTCGCCATAGGAACATTCGTGATTTTGCTTAAAAATGGCACTGTCCGGCTGGAACGCGGGTTAACTTCCAGAACAAATACTTCATTCTTACTGATGACATATTGGATATTCAACAGCCCGATGATATTTAATCCTTTTGCAAGTTTAGTAGTATATTCGATTATTTTATCTTTCTGATCCTGAGTCAGCTGCTGAGGCGGATAGACTGCAATGGAGTCTCCTGAATGGACACCTGCTCTCTCGATATGCTCCATGATTCCTGGAATGACGACATCGTTGCCGTCTGAAATGGCATCAACTTCTATTTCTTTTCCTATTAGGTAACGGTCAATCAGCACCGGATGTTCTGGGTTTATTTTAACGGCATTCTTCATGTACTGAAGAAGTTCTTCTTTTTCGTAAACAATTTCCATCGCCCTTCCGCCTAAAACATATGATGGGCGGACTAAAACAGGATAGCCGATAGATTCAGCAATTTTCACAGCCCCTTCAACCGTAACGGCTGTTTTTCCTTCAGGCTGCGGAATTCCGAGTGTGCCAAGTGCATATTCAAACTTATCCCGGTTTTCGGCACGATCTAGATCTTCCAGTGATGTCCCAAGGATTTTAACTCCTCTTTCCACTAACTCCGCAGCCAGATTGATTGCTGTCTGTCCGCCGAACTGCACAACGACACCTTCCGGCTTCTCCAGGTCGATGATATGCATGACATCCTCTATGGTCAATGGTTCAAAGTAAAGTTTGTCAGAAATACTGAAGTCTGTTGATACGGTTTCTGGATTGTTATTGACGATGATCGCTTCATAACCAGATTCCTTGATTGCCCAGACAGAATGAACGGTTGCATAATCGAACTCCACTCCCTGCCCGATGCGGATCGGACCTGAACCAAGCACTACCACACTCTTCTTTTCTGAGACAACGGATTCGTTTTCTCTTTCGTATGTTCCATAAAAATAAGGTGTTTCAGATTCGAATTCAGCTGCACAGGTATCTACCATTTTGTACACCGGGATTAACTCTTGTTCTTTTCTCCAGTCATAAACATCTCTTTCCGTCGCATTCCACAGCTTTGCCAGTGTAATATCGGCAAATCCCATTCTCTTTGCTTTCATCGCCAACTCAGCATGATAAGGAGAAGCCTTTAAGTCAGATTCAAAGTCGACAATTTTTTTCAACTTATGAAGGAAAAACAGGTCGATTTTGCTCCATTCGTGGATGGTTTCGATTGCCACTCCCCGTCGCAGCGCTTCACCTATATAGAAAAGTCTTTCATCTCCAGCCTTCCTTATCCGCTTTTCAATTAAAGCATCCTCAATGCTGTCAGCGTCTTCAAGCTCCAAATGGTACACATTGCTTTCCAAGGAACGGACCGCTTTCAATATGGATTCTTCAAACGTCCGGCCGATTGCCATAACTTCACCGGTGGCCTTCATTTGTGTTCCTAAATTTCTTTTTGCAGACTCGAATTTATCGAATGGCCAGCGCGGTATTTTCGATACGATATAGTCAAGTGCCGGCTCAAAGCTTGCATATGTTTTTCCTGTTACGGGGTTCATCATCTCATCCAGGTTCAGACCCACTGCAATTTTTGCAGCCAGTTTGGCGATTGGGTATCCTGTCGCTTTGGAAGCAAGTGCCGATGAGCGGCTTACACGCGGATTCACTTCTATGATGTAGTACTGAAAGCTGTCCGGATCTAAAGCAAGCTGTACGTTGCAGCCACCTTCTATACCCAGAGCACGTATGATTTTCAATGAACAATTTCTCAGCATTTGGTATTCCCGGTCACTTAGTGTTTGGCTTGGAGCCACAACAATGGAGTCACCAGTATGGATTCCGACAGGGTCAAAGTTTTCCATATTGCAGACCACGATGGCACTGTCGTTGCTATCCCGCATAACTTCATATTCAATCTCCTTGAAACCGGCGATGCTTTTTTCCAGCAAACATTGTGTAACAGGGCTGTACTTCAGTCCGCTGCTGACAATTTCGATCAATTCATCACGATGATGGCAGATTCCTCCGCCAGTACCTCCGAGCGTATAAGCAGGACGCACAATGACTGGATATCCTACCTCTTCAACAAATTGGAAAGCTTCTTCAACGTTGTGAATGATTTCGCTCTGCGGTACAGGCTCATTAAGCTCATTCATCAACTTTCGGAAAAGGTCACGATCCTCAGCCTGTTGAATTGCTGTCAGTTTTGTTCCTAGAATTTCCACATTACATTCTTCGAGTACCCCTGCGTTGGCCAGTTCAACAGCCATATTCAAACCTGTTTGTCCGCCAAGAGTAGGAAGAAGGGCATCCGGACGTTCTTTACGGATGATCCTACTGACAAATTCCAGAGTCAAAGGCTCAATATAAACCTTATCGGCAATTTCACTGTCGGTCATGATTGTCGCCGGATTAGAGTTTACGAGAATAACCTTGTAGCCCTCTTCTTTCAGGGCTATACATGCTTGTGTACCCGCATAGTCAAATTCTGCAGCCTGGCCGATGACAATCGGCCCGCTTCCAATAACCAGGATGGTTTTAATATCTGAACGTTTAGGCATGTGAAATCTCCTTTCTCTTTTCCGTTTTCATCATTGTCATAAATTGATCGAACAATCCGTTGGCATCCTCAGGTCCAGGTGAAGCTTCAGGGTGATACTGCACGGTGAATGCCGGCAGGTCAAGATGTTTTAAACCTTCGATAGTGCCGTCATTCAATCCAATATGCGTTGCTTCCAAACGTGTAGATTTTAAAGAATCCGCATCAACAGAGTAGCCATGATTCTGGGAGGTTATCGCAATTTTACCTGTTGCAAGATCTTTTACGGGATGGTTGGAACCTCGGTGCCCAAACTTCATCTTGAACGTGTCTCCTCCCCCTGCCAGGGCGAAAAGTTGATGTCCAAGACAGATACCGAACAATGGAATTTCTCCGAGGATCTCATTGATCATCGTAATCGCTTCTGGTACATCTTTCGGATCTCCAGGACCGTTTGAAAGCATGATTCCATCAGGATTCAGAGCTTTGATTTCCCCAGCTGTAGTGTTATAAGGAACCACTATCACATCACAATCTCTTTTATTTAACTCTCTCAAGATGCCATGCTTCATGCCGAAATCCACGAGCACCACACGAAATCCACGGCCCGGGCTAGGATAAGCCGTTTTGGTAGAAACTTGTTTGACCTGGTTAGACGGCAATTCAGTCGCCTTCAATTTGTGAAGAATTTGCTGGATATTTACCTCCACTCCACAAATCATTCCTTTCATTGTTCCGCGTTCCCTGATTTTTCTTGTCAGCATCCTGGTATCAATACCGGAAAGGCCTGGAATACCCTTCGCTTCCAGTAGATCATGCAGCGTATTTTCACTTCTCCAGTTGGAAGGAAAATCAGCCGCTTCTCGTACGATAAAGCCCTTGATTGCCGGCGAGATCGATTCGAAATCATCACGGTTGATTCCATAATTACCAATCAAAGGGTAAGTCAGTGTGATCATCTGTCCACAATACGAAGGATCAGACAAAATTTCCTGATACCCTGTCATCCCTGTATTAAAAACAACCTCTCCTACAGAACTAGTATCTGCTCCAAAACCTTCTCCTATAAAAATCGTACCGTCATCAAGAATCAACTGTCTTTTCATCATTCTTCGCCTTCCTTCCAAACTAGAGTGCCCTCAGCAAATGTTGCTTTTGGCCAACCTTGACACTTCCAACCAGCAAAAGGAGTATTTCGTCCTTTTGATAAAAAGTTTTCAGGGTTGACTGCCTTTGATTCTTCCAAGTCTACCAAGGTGATATCTGCCAAACTTCCGATCTTCAAAGTTCCATAAGGAAGTTTAAACGTCTCTGCCGGTTTGGCTGTCATCCAGTTCACCAGCTGGGTAAGTGTAAATACTTCTTTTTCAACAAAATGGGTATAAAGCAGGGGAAATGCTGTTTCCAAGCCGACAATCCCAAATGGAGCAAGTGCTATTCCTTCTGATTTTTCTTCTGCCGTATGAGGGGCATGGTCGGTCGCGATGAAATCGATAGTTCCATCAAGCAGTCCCTCAATCAGGGCGTCACGGTCCTCCTTACTTCTTAGAGGAGGGTTCATTTTGAAGTTCGCATCATCCCCAGGAATATCATCCTCTGTCAGCAGCAAGTGATGCGGTGTGACTTCCGCGGTCACTTTAATTCCAGCTCTTTTAGCGTCCCTCACTACCCGGACAGACTCTTTTGTACTAATATGACAGACATGGTAATGACAGCCCGCTGCTTCAGCAAGAAGCACATCCCTCGCGATTTGGACTGACTCACAGATCGAAGGAATTCCTTTAAATCCATTTTCTTTTGAAAAACGTCCTTCATGAACAGCTCCACCATAAATCAAGCTGTTATCTTCACAGTGAGCAACAATTGCTTTGTCGATGGCTGCGGCAGCTTTCATTGCTTCATACATTTTTCCTGCCTCCTGCACCCCGACTCCATCATCTGTGAAAGCAAAAGCTCCTGTTTCTTTAAGAGAAGGAAAATCTGTCAGATTCTTTCCTATTTGTCTTTCTGTTATAGATGCGTAAGGCAGAACACGAACTTTCGCGGTTTCACTGATTCTATCATTGAGCCATTGAAGTGTTTCTGCATTATCAGGTACCGGCCTTGTGTTCGGCATTGCGGCAATTGTCGTATATCCGCCCTTCGCCGCTGCTTTTGTTCCTGATTCAATGGTTTCCTTCTTTTCGCCTCCAGGCTCACGGAGATGAACATGCAGATCTACAAATCCAGGCAGAATCAACAGTCCTTTTGCATCAATTACTTCCGCTGTGTCATCATGGAGATTTTTGCCTATCTCGTGAATTTTCTTATCAGCTATCTTTATATCCGTTTCAGTGATCTTCCCGCTTTCTTCTATCCACTTTGCGTTTTTAATGATCATTGCCATGTTATTCTCCTCCTTCATTTTCCAAAGCTCTCTTTAAAACAGCCATTCTTACATAAACACCGTTTTCCATCTGCTTGAAAATTCTTGACTTTTCACTTTCAACCAGAGAATCCGCTATCTCAACATCACGATTGACAGGTGCTGGGTGGAGGATAATGCTGTTGGTTTTCATCATCTTTTCTCTTTCTATCGTCAGACCGTATTGCTGATGATATTGATCCCTTGACATAGATGCAGTGTCCTTGTGTCTTTCATGCTGCACTCTGAGAAGCATAACGGCATCTGCAGTGCTGACCGCTTCGTCCATCGGAAGGTACCGGCCGTTATCAATAAGGTCTTGAGGAAACCATTCAGGCGGACCTGAGAAGAACACCTGCGCTCCAAGTTCTTTCAATGCCTCTGCATTAGATCTGGCGACTCTGCTGTGTAATATGTCTCCTATAATACTTATCTTCAGGTCTTTGAAACTTCCAAACTCTTCTTTGATTGTCATGAGATCCAATAAACATTGTGTCGGATGATTTCCGCAGCCGTCACCACCGTTCAATATGGGTATGGACAGGCGATCTTTCAGTTCATCAAAGTAGCGGTCTTGCTCATGCCTGATGACGACCGCATCGATTCCTATTGCTTCAAGGGTCTTCACGGTGTCATAAAGACTTTCTCCTTTAGAAACACTGGATGTTCCGGTTTCGAAAGGGATGATGCTCAAACCGAGTTTTCGTTCTGCCATTTCGAAACTGCATTTTGTTCTGGTGCTGTTTTCGAAAAATAAATTTGCTATGTATTTTGGTGTACCCGGACACCAATCTCCGCCTTGTTTAAACTCTTCCGCCTGCGAGAGTATTCTCTCTATTTCATGAGAGCCGAGTTCCGGCATTGTCAGTAAGTGTTTCATCATTTTACCTCCTATTAATCAGGCTGCGGGCAGAAAAAAACACCCTGACCTTATAATCAGGGTGTTTTGAAACCGCATAGTGCTAACCCCTTCCACCAATGTGGATTCACGAGTTCTCTGCGTCTTCCAAACACTCTTTTAAGCCTCTCTGGACCTCTTTTAAAAGGTGTTTACTTCTCTATTGAATTAACACTTTCTTCGTTCACATCAAACATCTCTTCCTCAACCACAGGGTCCTGTCCAGGCAGAACCAGGTTCAACACCACACCCACAATTGCTGCCAATGCCATTCCTGAGAGAGACAGTTTATCGGTAATTTCCACAAAAGCTCCTCCTACCCCGATAACGAGGATGACAGAAGAGATAATCAAGTTTCGTTTTTTCCCTAAATCAATGTTATTGTCAATCAGCATTCTCAACCCGCTTGAAGCAATGATACCGAACAGCAGGATCGATACTCCGCCCATTACTGCTGTAGGAATCGACTCGATCAGGGCCGTCACTTTTCCAATGAAACCAAATGCTATGGCAAGCACAGCAGCTCCGCCGATGACAAACACGCTGAATACTCTTGTAATGGCCAGGACTCCTATGTTTTCACCATATGTGGTGTTCGGAGGTCCTCCCAGAAACGATGCAATGATCGTCGCCACACCGTCGCCCATGATCGAGCGGTGAAGTCCCGGCTGTTTTAAAAAGTTTCTTCCCGCTACCTTACTTAGAACCATCTGGTCTCCCGTATGTTCTGCAAGAGTTACAATGGCTACAGGTACCATGATAAAAGCCACTTCCCATGAGAAAGAAGGTGTGTAATTAACAAAAGGTATGATGAATTCAGGCACTTGAAACCAAGGTGCAGTTTTGACCCCAGACAGGTCTACTATTCCGGCGAAAAATGCAATCGTGTACCCCCCGACAATACCGGCAAGAATCGGGATCAGCCCAAGAAATCCGCGGAAGAACATGGATCCGATCACCGTGATGGAAAGAGTAGCAAGAGCCACTAAAAAGTGGGTAGTACTGTAAATCAACTCAGTCGCTCCAGGATTTTCATACATTGCCATATTTACAGCTGTCCCCGCCAGCCCAAGTCCAATGACCATGATGACCGGACCTACTACAATCGGCGGCAAAATCTTAAGAAGCCATCTAATGCCAAGCTGCGAGATTAATAGTGCGACAACTCCGTAAACCAACCCTGCCAAAAAACTTCCCACCATTGCTGCTTCAGGTCCCCCTGCTGCTTTGGCGGATATAATAGGCGCAATGAAGGCGAATGATGACCCAAGGTAAGCCGGCACCCTTCCCCTAGTAATTAAAAGATAAGCAAGCGTTCCAAGTCCGCTTGATACCAGCGCGACTGCCGGGCTTAGTTCAACAAGGAATGGTACCAATACGGTAGCCCCGAACATTGCGAACAAATGCTGCAAGCTAAGCGTGAGCCACTGCCCCGCTTTTGGTACATCTCTTACATCTAAAACGATATCGTTGTTTTCTGCCATGTTGTATTTCCTCCTCTTTATCGATCCTATATAAAAACCCTCTCTGCCAGAGGGCGCAAAGAGGGTTCTGCAATCAGGCTTCACCCATGGTGAAACACTATTGAGATCCTTTGCCAGCCTCTCTGGACTGTCTTTAAAAGGAAAGCTATCTAATTTTCATGTATTGTTACTTGGTCGTCCTCATCTACTTCAGTCAGTTCCACTACAATCTTTTCCGAGCTGGAAGTCGGTATGTTTTTTCCGACAAAGTCCGCACGGATTGGAAGTTCTCTGTGCCCTCTGTCAACAAGGACTGCCAGTTGAATGGTACTTGGTCTTCCTATGTCCATCAATGCATCCAGCGCTGCTCTTACTGTTCTTCCTGTGAAAAGGACATCATCTATCAGGATGACTTTTTTATTCGTGACATCGACCGGAAGATCCGAACCCTTAACTTCAGGTTCATCATTCTGAGTCTTAACTGTCAGATCATCACGATAAAGAGTGATATCTATTTCCCCTACCGGAATTTTGGCGCCTTCTATTTCTTGAATGCGGTTAGCCAGTCTTTCTGCCAAGTGAATTCCCCTTGTCTTGATTCCCACAAGGACACAATCTTGAATCCCTTTGTTTCGTTCAATGATCTCGTGAGCGATCCTTGTCAGCGCCCTTCTGATGGCAGGCTGATCAAGAACGACTGTTTTTTGAGCCACTTTCATCACCTCGTCCTTAATATTGCCAGGAAACGTTTCAATAACACTTTTCAACAAAAAATCCCTCCCACCGCTATGGTGAGAGGGCATACTTATCGTTTGAATTCATTACACTTTGCTCTTGTAGTGTAATTCATGAAAAGTTCCTTCTCAGCCTCACGGGACTGTATTAAAGGTTTCCTTATTCGGTTAAATCAATCATAAGACCTGTGAGAGGGATTGTCAACGACTATTTTGCAATTTTTGCAGAGTGTGTCGAAAAACCTCCGGCGGCTCTGCTTCAAACTCAAGATATTCTCCTGTCCGTGGATGCTCGAACCCAAGAACAGCCGCATGCAAAGCTTGTCCATCGAGATCTAGTGTTTTCCTTGGACCATACTTTGGATCTCCTGCAAGAGGATAGCCTATATATTTCATATGAACACGGATTTGGTGAGTTCTTCCCGTCTCCAATTTACACTCAACATAGGTAAACGCTCCGAACTTTTCCAGCACATTAAAATGAGTAACGGCATCTCTGCCTGAATCAACAACAGCCATTCTCTGGCGGTCCTTAGGATCCCTCCCTATAGGAGCATCAATGGTTCCTTGCTCATGAGGTATAATACCATGAACAATTGCTTTATATTTCCGGGTTACGGTCTTATTGACCAGCTGCTCCACGAGTTTCTCGTGAGCCAGGTCATTCTTAGCAATCATCAAAAGCCCGGAAGTATCTTTGTCTATCCGGTGGACGATACCTGGTCTCAATACACCATTTATTCCAGAAAGGTCTTTGCAGTGTGCCATAAGCCCATTTACCAAAGTTCCTGAAGGGTGTCCTGGTGCAGGATGGACGACCATCCCTCTCGGTTTATTGACAACAATGACGTCACTATCTTCATAGCGGATATCAAGGTCAAGTTCCTCTGCAACAACATCCAGTTCCTCTGGTTCAGGAATTGAAATACTGATTTTATCCTCAACGGCACATTTATAATTGGTCTTTACTTCTGCTCCGTTCACTTTAACATTTCCTTCTTTGATCCATTGCTGGACCTGCGATCTTGACCACTCTTCTTCAAGCTGGGTCAACATCTTATCCAATCTTAAACTTTTTTCTTCTTCACGAACGATATGTTCCATTGTTTCCATATAATTTCTCCTTCTTTTCTCTTCGCTCCTCCAACAGCATAGTGATGATCATTAGACCTACACCGATTGTGAGAGCAGCATCAGCTATATTGAAGATTGGAAAATTATATTGAAAAATATATGTATTCAGAAAATCAACAACTTCTTTTCTAAATAGCCTGTCAATAAAATTCCCAATCGCACCGCCAAGCAGCAAAGCTAGGCTCATGCTGAACAGTTTATTTCCTTTAGCTTGTTTTTCCAGATAGTAAACGATTCCGATAACAACACCGATTGTGATTATATAGAAGAACCACATCTGGCCTTGCAGAATGCCCCATGCCGCTCCCTGATTCCTGTGAGAAGTGATATAGAACAAATTTTCAATAACTGTTATGCTCTGTCCTTCTGTCATGTTCCGCACAATCAGCCACTTCGTAAGCTGATCCAATGCCACTACAACCAAAGCAATCAGATAATAAAACATACGGGAAGCCTCCGTCTCCAATCAAATTGATTACTTTAGCATTTTAGCATAATAACCGGCAGAAAGACACTGTTATTAAGAAGGTCAATTTAAAGGGCTGTTTTCGAAAATATTTTATCTTTAAAGATGCAGCAGGTCAGTTGGTCAAGATGCCCGCGTCCGCTGTTATCAACGCTGCGTGAAAATGTTAGAAAAACACCAATTAAGGCTTTCTTCGCATTAAGGATCGGAGTCACAATACATGATCTCTTGCAGTTTATTTCTACGTTAAAACATAACACATGAGAGTTATACCGATTTATTTGCATATTAATAAAGTGACTTTTTGGAATAGGGAGTCCACTTTCGAGGATTTTTTGTTTCATTGCCAATCCAAAAGTAAGATATGAGTTCATCTGAGATGGCGGAGTCAACAAGCCTGTTTGAATAGAATTTTTCCAAAAGCATTCTTATTTCCTGTTTTTCTTCTTGAATGTAATGTTGAACCAGAACATTTTCCGAGCGGGCATTTTCAAGCTCTTCTAAAGAAACTTCCAATTCCTTAATCGTTTGCTGTAGTTGTTCTTCCATATACATCCCTCCGTGTTTTTAGTATGGTTCAAACGGGAGAAAAATTGATATGTAAGTATTAGTAATAGTGGATGGTGTCTGTTATGCGTTAAATTGTGGTTGCCTGCAGAGGAAGTGTAGAAAAATTATTTGTACTCAAACTCCTATCTAACGCTATACCCGATTACCCTTTCAAGAATACTTTTTCCGGCTAATCATACCGTAATCTCCGAATTCTTCTCTTTTTATGGGACTATTTCCCGTTTAATCGTACGGTTATCTCCAGCTTTTACTTTTTTTGTGGTACGTTCTCCGGCTAATCGTACCATTATTCCCGGCTTTTTTTCTTTGGCTGTTTTCGCAAAGATTGTGGCTGCTTTAAAAGTAATGGATTGCAGCGAAAGGCGCACGGCTCCGCGGGGCGGGCGGTGAGTCTCCTCGGCTTCATAAAAAGCGGAAGCGGCCGTTCAGCGACGTACAGATTTTAAGGCTCTCGTATGAGATAAAGGAAACACAACGAACAAAGTGAGTTGATGTTGACTTATCGCAAGGAGAGAGACTGAAATCTGCTAGTCGCTGGCCGCTAGAGCTGGATTCGCCTGCGGGGTTACGTTCCAGTGGGTACGTAACCTTGGTCTCACCTGTCATCAAAAGTGGAAGCGCCTTGGGCAGCCCCGACAGGCAAATGTTCCTCAGAGAAAAAAAGGTGGTCTTTCCTTTTATTCTCTGAGGGTTGTTTGACCCCGAGGGGCTAGGCGCTGGAACTAGACGACCGCTAGTCCCGCAGGAGGCCGCACGCCTTCCACTCCAATCCTTCTATGTAAAGAGGTAGGAAGATAAAATAGCACTCAAAAGCAACAATCTTTTAGAAAAGAGCCTTTTCTTTTTATGGTACGTTTACCCGCTAATACCCCGCTATCTTTAAATTCAAGCCTTTTGTTCGTTCACCA
Organism: Bacillota bacterium; assembly: GCA_051750065.1. GTDB lineage: Bacteria > Bacillota > Bacilli > Bacillales > Bacillaceae_B > Rossellomorea. The sequence goes on along the minus strand of JBNJJI010000003.1, from coordinate 234,402 downwards.
CCAACTTACCCCTTAAACCAATGCAGCCCTACATAACAGTACGTTCCTCTAATAAAAATTCAGCACTGACAATCCAATAAACAGCAAAAGACCCCGCAAGATAAACTCACAGGGTCTAATGTATTTAAGAATAATGTTTTTTTACAACATCCGCACAGCGAGGGCATAAGGCCGGGTGATCCGGATCCTGGCCGATTTCTGTCGAAACTGTCCAGCAGCGATCACACGTTTCACCTTCTGCTTTTTCAACAACGATTGCATTGTTTTCCAGTTTCAATGAATTGTCTGGAGCCTCATCGAGACTTCCGCCAATTTCAAATGAGGAAACAATGAACAGCTGTTTAAGATCTTCTTTTACTGACTGAAGAAGATTCTTGGTGTCATCATTAACATAAAGAGTCACTTTAGCTGCTAATGATTTACCGATGATTTTCTCATTTCTTGCTTCCTCTAGAGCTTTTAATACATTGTCACGAAGTTTGAGGAATGCTTCCCATTTAGAAAGAAGTTCTTTACTGTTCGGAAGTTCCTGATATTCAGGCATATCCGTCAACTGGACGCTTTCTTCTTGTTGAGAAGACATATGGGTCCATACTTCGTCAGCTGTGTGAGATAGAATCGGAGACATCAGCTTTGTCAACGCAACCAGACTCTCATGAAGAACAGTCTGCATGGCACGTCTTTCATAATTGTCTTCCGCTTCAATGTATAGCACGTCTTTTGCAAAATCCAGATAGAAGGAGCTGAGATCAAGAGTACAGAAGTTATTAACACTCGTGTAAATACTTGAGAATTCATAGTTTTCGTAAGCAGAACGAACAGTTTTGATCAATTCATTCAGCTTCACAAGCATGAATTGATCAACTTCTCTTAAGTTCTCATAAGATACAGCATCTGTTTCAGAATTGAAGTCTGCAAGGTTGCCTAGCAGGAAGCGGTATGTGTTTCTGATTTTACGGTACACTTCAGAAACCTGCTTTAAAATGGCATCGGAGAAACGCACATCTGCCTGGTAATCCACCGAAGCGACCCAAAGGCGAAGGATGTCTGCACCACTTTGCTTGATGACTTTGTCTGGTGTAACAATATTGCCTATGGATTTACTCATCTTGCGGCCTTCTCCATCGTTGACAAACCCGTGGCTCAGAACTCCTTTGTAAGGTGCTTTTCCTGTTACAGCCACACCCGTCGTAAGAGAAGAGTTAAACCATCCGCGATATTGATCAGATCCCTCTAAGTACAGGTCAGCTGGACGCTGAAGATCTTCTCTTTGATGAAGTACAGATTGATGAGATGACCCTGAGTCGAACCATACATCCATGATATCCTGTTCTTTAGAAAATTCCCCGTTAGGGCTGCCTTCATGTGTGAAGCCTTCAGGGAGAAGTTCCTTGGCACTCTTTTCGAACCAGATATTAGATCCGTGTTCACGGAAAAGATCAGAGACATGTGCAATCGTTTCTTCAGTAATGATTTCTTGACCGTTTTCAGCGTAGAAGACAGGAATTGGCACACCCCATGCACGCTGTCTTGAAATACACCAGTCGCCTCTGTCTCGGACCATATTAAATAATCTTGTCTCACCCCACGCCGGTACCCACTTTGTATCCTTTACAGCTTGCAGCAAGTCTTCCCTGAATGCATCAATGGAAGCGAACCACTGCGGTGTTGCCCGGAAGATGACCGGTTTTTTTGTACGCCAGTCGTGAGGATAAGAGTGAGTAAGGAATTCAAGTTTTAAAAGCGCTCCAGCTTCTTGGAGCTTCTCTGTGATTGGTTTATTTGCTGCGTCATAAAATAAACCTTCGAAGCCAGGAGCTTCTTCTGTCATCACGCCTTTATCGTTGACCGGGCAAAGAACATCAAGGTCATATTTTTTACCTACAAGGTAATCATCTTCACCATGACCTGGAGCTGTGTGTACGCAGCCGGTTCCTGAATCAGTAGTCACATGATCACCTAGGATGACAAGTGATTCTCTGTCATAAAGAGGATGCTTCGCTTTTACTAGTTCAATTTCCGAGCCTTTGAATGTCTTTAATACCGCAGGTTCATTCCACTCAAGAACTGATGTAACTTTTTCAAGCAAGTCTTCTGCGACGACATATTTATTGTCTTCCACTTCGACAACTGCATACGTTAGGTCAGCGTGGACAGTGATAGCCAGATTCGCAGGGATCGTCCAAGGAGTTGTTGTCCAGATGATGATTTGAGTTCCTTCATCAAGAACACCCTTTCCTTCTTTCACTGAAAATCCTACATAGATGGATGGAGACCGCTTATCCTGATACTCGATTTCAGCTTCCGCTAATGCTGATTCACTAGACGGGCTCCAGTATACTGGTTTCAATCCTTTATAGATATATCCTTTATTAGCCATATCACCGAACACTTTAATTTGTTCAGCTTCATATTCCGGTTTCATAGTGATATAAGGATTATCCCAATCACCGCGCACACCCAGCTGTCTGAATTGGCTGCGCTGTGAGTCGATTTGACCGTATGCGTACTCTTCACAAAGCTTACGGAACTGGGCGACTGTCATTTCTTTGCGCTTAACGCCTTTTTTCGTTAAAGCCTGTTCAATTGGAAGTCCGTGCGTATCCCAGCCAGGAACGTAGGGTGCATTGAAACCGCTCATGGATTTGTATCTGACGATAAAGTCCTTCAGTACTTTGTTGAGCGCGTGCCCCATATGAAGATCTCCGTTCGCATATGGAGGTCCGTCATGAAGAACATATAATGGCCTGCCTTCGTTTCGTTCCTGTACCTTTTTGTAAATGTTCATCTCTTCCCACTTTTCTTGCATTTCCGGTTCCCGTTTAGGCAGGTTACCGCGCATTGGGAATTCTGTTTTCGGCATTAATAACGTGTCTTTATAATTCATTGCATTTCCTCCTGTCTGGAAGCAGTATCTGAATACTGAATTCCGAACTCTATTCATTACATTGTGACTGCGCAAACTTTAATCGATCTTCGCTAACTGTAACAGGATTATCGGTTTTCCTTCACCTGATACATAAAGTGAAAGTAAACCAATAAAAAAAAGCTCTCCCATCCCTGGAAAGGGACGAGAAAGCTAACCCGCGGTACCACCCTAATAGGCAAATAAATCTGCCCACTCTGACATTCGTAACGAGAATGACACGCCGGGATTTAATTGCTTTCGCTTTCAAAACCGGTGCTCGAGGGTGATGTTCCGCTTCTTCTGCCTCTGCCAAGCTTCCACCATCCTTGACTCGCTGTATGAAGGCTATAAGTTAAAGAAACGTACTGTCCCTTTCATTGCGCTGCAATATAATTATAAAATCCATTATATGAAATATAATCTTATTTCGTCAAGGATTCTTCTTCCTCTTTTAGTGCCTTCAAATCTGTCGCATCGATTTCAAATTCCATGATTTGATCCCAGTCGTCGCTGCTCAGCAAATCAAGCTGTGCCTCGATGAGCATTTTAAAGCGTGTTCTGAAAACCTTGGATTGTTTTTTCAATTCTTCAATTTCCATAGCTATCTTTCTTGCCTTGGAAAGTGATTCGTTGACGATTCTGTCTGCATTCTTCTCTGCTTCCTTGACAATGAGCTTCGCTTCCTTAGAAGCATTACGGCGGACTTCTTCTCCTGCTTCCTGGGCAATGACGATTGACTTGTTCAATGTCTCTTCAATGTTAGTGAAGTGGCCCAGTCGCTCATTCATCGATCCCAGTGTTTCTTCCAGTTCTTTTTTCTCACGAAGGAGAATCTCATAATCCTTAATGATCTGATCAAGAAATTCATTCACTTCATCTTCATCATAACCGCGGAAACCGCGCCCGAATTCTTTGTTATGTATATCCAACGGCGTTAAAGGCATAATGCCACCTCCATCTCTAAGTAAGTATTGCTTTTCCTATTATAACTGAATTTTCGACAGTTTGTGGGGATTTCCCTTTTTTTTTGAAAATTTATTTTAAAATACCCGCTGTAATTCGAAATTTGTCTTTTTTGGTTTTGCCTTCAATTGAAATGAGTTTGCTTCTCCCAAACCCCTTCATCGAAAAGACATCTCCTTCAGCAGCTTCAAAGGACGCTGCCTCCACGACTCTCCAGTTTACCTTAACTGCTCCGCCTGTAATTAAGGTCTGTACCTTCTGCCTGGACAAATTGTATAAAGCAGAAAGAATGACATCAAGGCGCAGGGAACTGGCTGTTGTGATCAATTCTCGCCATTCTTCCGATGAGGCAATGATACTTTGAAAAGGCACTTTTTCCAATTCAACTTTACTCCTGCCTGCCTCTTTGAAATTCATGTCTACATAGTCTGAAACTTCTGAAGCGGTCATTAATTGAATTCTGTCACCATTCACGATGATATCACCGAACTTTTCTCTTTTTAACCCTATTGACATGAGAGAACCAAGAATCTGCCTGTGCTCAATAGTGACAAATTTCTTGGGATATTGTATCTCAAAAAGTGTCACGGAGTAATCAGATTGGACGGGCTCATAATAATCAGGATACAAAATGGCCCTCTTTCTCTCTATCGAAGCCATGTCCGGATAAAAACTTACTCGAACCTCACTATTAGATCCTAAAACGGCTTTCAAAATCTGCTGTTGTCTTGGATCTAAAAAATCTGTGACTTTAGGAGAATAGGAAGTTTCCACATATTCTTGCCATTCTATAATGTTGTCGATGAATTCCTTTTCGTCTTTTCTAAAGTGCTGATAAATGGATGTCACCTTTACACCTTCTTTAAGTATAAAAATTCTTTAAAAGCAGCCAAGTTGGCCCTAGACATAAGCATCTCTAAAAAAATGAAAAAGGGAGTGCCCGTAAGGCCCCCTTAATTAATATGACGCAAGTATACCCTGAGATTTTCGATTTACAAAATCCACCCCGACAGCTCAACAATTCCCGCTTTCGCCAAATTTAATGTGATGAAGGCTACAATAGGAGAAATGTCAATCATACCGATAGAAGGGACAATTTTGCGGAACGGCTCTAAATAAGGCTCGCAAATTCTTGCTAAAAATCGGCCGATTGCTGTCTCCCGCGCATTAGGAAACCATGACATAAAAATATAAATGATCAATGCCCAAGAATATAGGTCAATTAATCTGTAAAGCGTTACAATTACAAATTCCATTATTCACATTACCACCTTGTATTATGGTTATCTTCTTCCTGCAGAAATTCAGAAATGTTCCCTGCAACCTCGACATTGTCAGGAGTGCATAGGAAGATGTTGCTGCCGATTCTTTGAATGTCGCCTCCGAGTGCATAGACGGTTCCACTTAAAAAGTCGACAATACGTTTAGCCTGGTCGTGCTGAATTCTTTGCAAATTCACAACTATCGCTTTTCGGTTTTTCAAATGATCAGCTATTTCCTGCGCTTCAGCATATACTCTCGGTTCTACAATAATCATCTTGGATGACTTCTGGACACTTTGCAGACTGACAACATTTTGTTTCGTTGATGAAGGCTGTTGTTGCTTCAAGGGCAGCGTCTCCTCATATTGTTCTTCACTTTGATTCTGTACCTGGTCCTGGTCATATTCTTCCTCGTCCAGCAGAAAAAAGTTCTTGAATTTTGACTTTATCCCCACTTGTCTGCCTCCTTTTAATCTTCTCCTACAAGAGCGGTACCCACTCGGATATAAGTGGCTCCCTCTTCAATGGCAATCATGAAATCATTCGACATTCCCATTGAAAGTTCCTGGCATGGTGCATGCACAAGCTTCTTCTCAGCAATCTCTGACTGCAGGCGCTTCATTTCTTTAAAGTATCCCCTTAATTTCTCTTCGTCGTCTATATTCGGCATCATGGTCATCAAGCCTTCAACTTTGATGTTCTCATATGGACTTAAGCTTTCGATAAAGGAACCAACCTCATCAGGTGAAAGACCGTGCTTGGATTCCTCTCCAGTAATGTTAACCTGTACAAAACAGTATACAGGGACAGAAGCACGTTTATTGATCTCTTTTGCCAAAGACTTACGGTCCAGCGAATGTATGTATGAAACCTTATCTATTATATTTTTCACCTTACGTGATTGAAGAGTTCCAATAAAATGCCATACAGGCTTGTCCTGTAAATGCTCCCACTTAGAGGAAAGACCTTCATCCCTGTTTTCCCCGAGATGGTAAAGTCCAGCATCCAATGCTTCCTGAGCTCTTTGAGTTGAGACATATTTTGTTACTGCGACAATAGTGATTTCTTCCGGGTTTCTTCCGGAAGCCTCGCAGGCTGACTTGATTTTTTCATTGAGGAGTTCAAGTTTATTTCTAATATCCATGAGGTCTCACTCCTTCCAGCCTATATAACTCATTATTCTGCCCGTCATTCCATTATCTCTTCTATGTGAAAAGAATTCCTCTTGTTCACAGACCGTACATAGCCGGGATATCGAGATATTGCTTGAAGGAACTCCGTTGTTTATCAGGACAAGATAATTAGCCTTCTTTAAATCCAATTGATATTGTCCTTCGTACTTTAGATTATATGGCTTTTCATTACAATCTTCCAGCAGTTTTTCAACTTTGTCAATAACTCTATCATCTACCTGATAGCAATTGCCGCAAATTGAAGGCCCGATCGCCACTTGTATATCATTAGGATTCGCTCCGTATTTTTTGAACTCATCGATCATTTTACCCGCAATATTCAATACAGTTCCTTTCCAGCCTGCATGGGCAATCCCAATCAGCCTGCTCTTTGGATTAAGAAAATAAATAGGAACGCAGTCGGCATAACACATTGTCAAAAGCAGGTTCGGCTGATCGGTAATGAGTCCGTCCGTATCGTCTATGCTTTCCGAAAATTTTTGCGAGCCTATACCGCTGTGGCTTTGTGTGACCCATTGAATGTTATTTCCGTGAGTCTGTTCAGTGCATACCCATGTTTCCAATGGAAAACCAATCCTGTCAGCAACTGTCCTTCGATTCTTATTAACATGGATTTCATTATCATTAACATGCAGGCCCATGTTCAAAGATTGAAAGGGACCTGTACTGAATCCGCTTTGTTTACTCGTGATTCCCACTTTAAGTCCAGGCATAAATTCTTCCCACTGAGGAAGGGAGAATAGTAGATCATCTGCTTTGATAAAGACTTCTTCTGTCACTGCAAAAGTCTCCTTCCTTTTTCTCTAGTTTACCATAAAGGTTCCTTTATCGTCACAATCCAGCCGCATACTTACTGTTTCTTTGGCTCCTCAAGTTGTGCCTGAAGATAATGATTATCTTTATGCCTCACCAAAATGACATCCTCTCCAATTTTTACTATGGAAGTCCAAGGAATTACAACATCCTCTTCTTTGCCAAAAAAACCGAGCAGCTTTCCGTTTGTGCCAATTACGATTGCTTCAATTTTTCCTGTATCAAGATTAATTTCTATATCAGCAATATTCCCCAACTTTCTGCCGTCTGAAATACTGACTACGTCCTTCACTTGAAATTCTGAAATTCTGACCATCTATCTCCCTCATTTCATGAAGTCTTATAGTCAATATATGCATAAAAAACGGGGTCATGCCCCGTCTTACTTAAGGGGCATGACCCATCACTGGATATTTTTATTCATTTGTTTGATTGCCGCTTTTTCCAGCCTCGAAACCTGAGCTTGAGAAATACCGATTTCTTCGGCGACCTCCATTTGTGTCTTTCCTTGGAAGAACCTTTTGCGGATAATCATTTTTTCCCTGTCATTGAGTCTCTTCATACCTTCTTGAAGGGCAATCTCTTCTATCCATGTATGATCTCTGTTTTTCTCATCACTAAGCTGATCCATCACAAAGATAGGGTCACCGCCATCATTATATATCGGTTCAAATAATGAAACAGGATCTTGAATGGCATCCATTGCAAAGACAATATCCTCATGGGGAACATCGAGCACTTTGGCAATCTCTTCAGCAGTCGGTTCTTTAGAAGTCTCACCCATAAGTCTCTCACGAACCTGAAGAGCTTTATAGGCGATATCTCTGAGTGACCTTGATACTCTAATAGGGTTATTATCCCTTAAATAACGACGGATTTCACCAATAATCATTGGCACGGCATATGTAGAAAAACGGACATTTTGTCCTAAGTCGAAATTGTCTATCGACTTCATTAAGCCAATACAACCAACTTGGAACAGATCATCCACATATTCTCCGCGATTATTGAACCTTTGTATGACACTTAGGACAAGACGAAGGTTCCCATTTACAAGTTTCTCTCTGGCTGAAATATCTCCAGCCTGCATTTCCCGAAAGAGCTTTCTCATTTCCTCATTCTTAAGAACGGGAAGTTTTGATGTGTCAACACCACAGATTTCAACTTTATTTCGTGTCAAATTCTTTCCCTCCTTGCAGGAGTTGCTGTACAAAAATCAGTATCTCCGCAGCAGGAAAAAATATGCATCAAAGAATTGCCCGTTCACACACTGAAATTACTTCCAATCCAGACAGGACAAGAGCTGGTTAAAAAAATAAAAATTTTTAATTGGTAATACGATGGAATTTTTCGAATTTTTGTCAAAGGAATAGTAAAATCGTAAAGAAGAAAGCGAAGAGTGAGGTGAAATTGAACAATCCAGATTTCCCCCAGGCAGTTTTTATATAGATCAAAAACCAGTACTTTGAATCTTTGCCGGCCGGCACTAACGAATCAACGACTATTTTCCACCAAAGCCAAAGCACATGAGGCCTGATCAGCACCGAAAGGCAAAGAAGCTAAACGAGAATAACATGGTTAAGTCTTACTCAAGGATTGATTTAATCTTTTCCTTGAAAACAAAAAGCTGTTTTCGCAAAGATTGTGGCTGTTTAAAAATAAAGGATTTCCGCTCCAGACGCACGGCTCCAATCCCTACGTAAAAGGGAAGGAGGGGTATATAGCATTCAAAGGCAACAATCTTTTAGAAAAACTCTTTTCGTAAAGATTGTGGCTGAGTTGGAAGTAAGGGATTTCCGCTCTAGGCACACGTCTCCAATCCTCCTACGTAAATGGGTGAGGCAGGGAAAAAAGTATTCAAAAGCAATAATCTTTTAGAAAACAGCCAAACAAAAAGGCGATTCAATTTAAGAATCGCCGCCGCATTATTTATACCATCTTATTAAATTCTTTCTTCAATCTTTTAATGATCCGCTTTTCCAACCTGGATATATACGATTGAGAAATTCCAAGCATATCTGCTACATCTTTCTGCGTTTTTTCTTCTCCTCCCATCAATCCAAACCGAAGTTCCATGATCTGTTTTTCTCTATCCGACAATTCTGTTAAGGCATTAAACAAAAGCTTTCTGTCCACTGTGGCTTCTAAGTCTTTAGTAATGATATCTTCCTCAGTACCCAGGACATCTGAAAGAAGGAGTTCATTTCCATCCCAGTCAATATTCAAAGGTTCATCGAAGGATACTTCAGAACGGATTTTATTATTTCTCCTGAGATACATGAGTATTTCATTTTCAATGCACCTGGAAGCATAGGTCGCCAGTTTGATCTTTTTCTCTGGGTTAAAAGTATTTACCGCTTTAATCAGCCCGATTGTGCCAATGCTGATAAGGTCTTCAATATTGATCCCGGTATTTTCAAACTTTCTCGCAATGTATACAACCAGCCTCAAGTTTCTTTCTATAAGAAGTGAACGAGCCGTCTTATCACCGTTAGGAAGTTTTTTGAGCAGGACCTCCTCTTCCTCTTTTGTCAGTGGAGGCGGCAAAGCTTCACTGCCGCCAATGTAGTATATCTCATCTGTCTTCAGGCCTAATTTTATTAGAAGCTTATACCAGTAATATGTAAGTCTCAGCTTTATATTTTTCAATGTAGTTCCCCCTTCTATTTTGATGAATTGTGAGTATAGTAATAGTGGCATTGTATTAAGAAACGTGTTGGAGCGGCGGAGAAGACAGCATTTTGGGATGAACTATACAATTAAAGCTGTCATCCGCAGAGAAGGCTATTCTCTGAAAGACGATCAGGCCTTTCTTGCACAACAGTATCTCACTCTCTTTTCTTATGATTATGGAGTCGGGCTTATAAGCAATAAGCAGCTGATTTTTTTTACCAATTGATTGAGCAGGAACGAAACGCACACGTTCTTCCCACTGAGCAGAAAGAGAATGATTTCCGTTCATAAAACCATCATTGTCCTCTGATAAATGAAGAATTTCCTCCGGTACTAATCCCTCGAGTCCCTCAGAAGAAATCAGCATAACTGGACTTTTACTTAAAGGGTCATATAGCTGGTTGCCGCTGTCAACGAGACCCTTCAACTTCAGTGACAATCCGTTGATCTCAATTTCTATTTCAACAAGCTGATCGTACTGAATCTTCACGGTTTCGATACTGTTTATGCGATTGCGTGCAAAGTACCAGGATGCTGGTAAAGCAAACATAACGAAAATCCAGCTGATTGGGTCTCCAAATCCTTTCACACTAGCCAGGAACATCGAAGACTGAAGGTTGTTATCAAATCTCAGAAAGTAATGAACACCAATTAAAATGCCGCCAGTTAGAAAAGTCGAAAAGTAGAGCATAAATAAATTTCCTAAAAAGAAGCGAAATCGCTTAAAACCAAATGCAGTAAAAACCATAATCATTGAGAGTAATAGCTTCATCAGAGGATGTCCGCTTATATCGGCATAAGGAGTAAATGAAAATAAAACGATTAAAGACCCAATGAATCCTCCCAAAAAAATTCTCCACCATATTAGATGTCTTTTTAAAAATACTGCAGTCATAATCAGCAGAATGCTGTCTATCAATATATTTAATAGCCAAATGACATCTAAATACAGTACCAATCTCTCCCCTCCTTTTTGTTTAAAGATTCCGACTGTTATGAGAAGTATATCGTACATACTGTCAGGAAGTGTGTCACTTTCTGTAATGAAAGTAGTGAAAGTTTTCATACTCTCGTTCGAATATTGTCAAAATACTTTTTTGCACAAGAAGTGATTTTGTGTTTTCAATAGAAAAATTCTTAGTTAAAAACTCTTCTGGTAAAGACTGTTGCTGATTGAACAGAACCTGATTTCCTCTCCAGGCACCCGACTCCGCTGGGCTGGGCGCTGACACTAGACGTCCCGCTAGTGCAGCAGGAGATCGCACACCTGGAACGAAGATCAACGATTTTAAAATAGGGGTGTAAAAACCACAGCTTTTAGAAACCAGCCTTTCGTAATCATTGCTGTTATAGAATATAAATTCATAAGAATACCTCCTTAATTCAGCGGAAATACCCTGTTAAACAAGTAAGAAAAAGCTAGTATTTAGGAATAATACAAAGCAACATTATATGTGATAACAGCCTTGTAAAAAGTTCCTGCTGCTTTATCAGCTCTTGTACTATAAGCATCCTGCAATGCTGTGGACTTTAATAATATTCATTTGGAACATTTGACCCCGAGGGAAAGTTCTTTCCGGTGGGTACGAACCCTAGGGCGCTGAAGATGGACGAGGATAACTTAGTTGAAGTTTTTCACAAGAGTGGATTTTATAAAATCCTTAACAAAAAAGACCCAAGGAAGAATCCTTGGGTCTTTTACATGTCAGATTTATCTGCGGCGGTTTCGATTTCTAAGAAACGTTGGTATATCCAATGTTTCCTCCATACCCTGGCCGCTTGAACGAGAAGGTTCCTGTTGTTGCTGCTGAGGTTCCTCTCTCTTTGGTTCGCGTTTTGGAGCCTGCTGGCTGGCAGTGCTGCCGGAAGATTTCATTCCGCCGAAAGAAGGTCTGGTCTGTTTTGGCGGGACAGCCTCTTCATTAAATCCAGTGGCAATAACAGTAACCACGATGTCATCTTTCAACTCTTCATTAATTACTGATCCGAAAATCATGTTCACTTCTTGATCTGATGCAGATGCAACAATATCTGCCGCTTCCTGAACTTCGTATAGAGACAGGTTTGTTCCTCCTGTGATATTCATGAGGACACCTTGAGCACCGTCAAGTGAAGTTTCCAGCAATGGACTTGAAATGGCTTTCTTAGCTGCCTCTGTAGCACGGTTTTCACCTGATGCAGCACCGATACCCATCAATGCAGATCCTTTGTTGGACATGATTGTTTTCACATCAGCAAAGTCAAGGTTGATCAGACCCGGTGTAGCAATTAGATCGGAAATGCCTTGAACACCTTGTCGCAATACATTATCAGCCTCACGGAAAGCTTCAAGCATTGGAGTGCTCTTGTCAACTATTTCAAGCAACCGGTCATTTGGAATGACGATTAATGTATCCACTGCCTCTTTCATGGCGCCGATTCCACCGCTTGCTTGCGTAGAACGTTTACGTCCTTCGAAAGTAAACGGACGCGTTACAACGCCGACAGTAAGGGCACCGATATCACGTGCGATTCCTGCGATGACAGGGGCAGCACCAGTTCCAGTACCACCACCCATTCCTGCTGTTACAAATACCATATCCGCACCCTTCAGTGCTTCCTCGATCTGCTCTTTGCTTTCTTCAGCAGCCTTCTTGCCTACTTCAGGATTCGCTCCTGCTCCCAGGCCTCTTGTCAGTTTGCCGCCGATTTGCATCTTGATCTCGGCTTTTGAGAGATTCAGCGCTTGTGCATCAGTATTCACCGCGATAAATTCTACTCCTTGTACACCATGCTCAATCATTCGATTGACAGCGTTGTTACCGCCGCCCCCTACCCCGATTACTTTTATGGTGGCTAATGAATCTAAATTTGTATCAAATTCTAACATGAAATATCCTCCTAATTCTCGATTCTCAACCTATTTTAGAGCTATTCAAAAAAGTAGCCGAAAAATTTCTTCATTTTTGATGACACTTTTTCTTCGTCTTGCTTGTCCGATTTTGGTTTAGGTTTTTGCTTTTCTGTCTGTTCTGGCTTCTTAGCATTGCGCTTTTCTGCAGGTTCTGCCGGTACAGGGGAGGTACTGACGCTTCTCCCTTGTAATCTAGCATTCTTGTGAGCATATTTGATCAGCCCTACAGATGTTGTATATTGTGGTTCACGAACTCCGATATAATCAGGGACCGCTACCCTTACACGGTTTTGGAATACCAGCTGCGACAGTTCAAGAACCCCCGGAAGATTCGCAATCCCGCCTGTTAGAACAAAGCCGCCGGGCAGGTCATGGACACCCATTCTTCTTAGCTCATGTCCTATCATATCAAATATTTCTTCTAATCTAGCTTCTATGATATCAGAAATTTCTAGCTGATTAAATTGTTGATGCTGATCACTGCCAATAATCGGTACACTGAACACCTCATCTTCAGAAGCATGATCATAGAAAGCATGACCATATTTGACTTTAATCATTTCCGCATCCTCAGTAGACGTTCTTAAACCAATGGATAAGTCCTTGGTGAGATGCTCCCCTCCTATTGGTAGAACAGAAGCCGCTTTAATATGTCCTTGCTCGAAAACCGCGATGGTTGTCGAACCTCCGCCGATGTCAATTAAAGCCGCACCCAGACTTTGTTCATCTTTCGAAAGAGCAATGGAACCTGAAGCAAGAGGCTGCAGAACAATATCCATTACTTCCAGTCCGGCTTTTTCCACACAACGCAGTGTATTATGTAAGAGTGTTTTGGATCCTGTAATGATTGTTCCTTCCATTTCAAGCCTAACACCTATCATTCCTCTCGGGTCGGTGATTTCATCTAGTCCATCCACAATGAACTGTTTTGGAATCACATTCACGATTTCTCTTTCTGGAGGAATTGAAATAACTTGTGAAGCTTCCATGACACGTGCCACATCTTCATCTGTAATTTCTCTATTCTCACTTGATACAGCCACTACTCCATGACAGGTTTGAAGGGCTACCCCGTTACCAGGAATCCCGACAATCACCTGATTGATATTTATACCGACCATTCTTTCAGCTTGCTCAACGGCCTTTTTAATTGATTGAACAGTTTCATCGATATCTACGATAGATCCTTTTCGGATACCTTGAGATTTGACATTTCCGACACCGATTATATTCAGGGAATCATTGGACATTTCTCCGATGATCACTTTCACTGCGGACGTACCGATGTCAAGACTTACAAAAATTTCATTGCTGTTCACTCTGTGGCACCTCCTTCAATTAGTATGCATTATAGAACAACAACTTTAATAAAGTTGAATTTTAAATATATCTTATAAAAATATTCGTCGCATTTAAAAGATTCCCTTTTAAAATTTCAAATTTTTTCTTTTTTTTCGTTATTAGCGCTCCAATTGCTAATCAAAATTCTGCGGATAACCGCTATATTCTGAAAAAGCCTTACACCAAAAGCGAAAACAGCTGCTAAATACAAGTCTACACCAAGATGGACACCTAGAAAAGCCAAACTTGCAGCCAATATGATATTAAAGAAAAAACCGGAGACAAATACCTTGTCATCATAAATATTTTGAAGGTGGGCTCTGATCCCACCAAACAATGTATCGAGAGCTGCTAATACCGCAATGGATAAGTAGTTTGAATATTCATCCGGAATTCTGATATCGGTAAGCAATCCAAGGATCACTCCTAGCAGCAACCCTAAAACGGGCAGCCACATGCTTTTAACCCCCTCCTTCTGAAACAGGCTCCATATGGCGGACCCTGATCGTGTCTCCATATGCAGGGACAGTCAGGCTTTCAACAGGAGCACTAATAGTGACCCTGAGATTATCAATAAAAAAATCTTCTATTGCCCGGGAAACCTGCATGCGGTTATATAAATCTTCAGCTCCGTTAAGGTCCCCAGTGAGCACCCTTATTTCGAATGGAATAGAATTGATCGGATAACCATCAATTTTCGTTTCGCCATTGATATCTCTTATAACAGTTGTATTGATTAGACGGTGTCCGTCAATTGAGATGTCCTTGGCACCGTATCGATTTAACTCATTGATCAACCTTTCAAGAAGTTCCGGAGAGACCGATTGTACTTTTGAACCCAGCAGCATTTCTTCTATAGAAGGCTCTACAGTGAAAACCAGACCCGGACCACTTTTCTCCAGTACACCTGCTTCCTGCTTAAGTTCGTCGAGAGTCTCCCTTAGTGCCTGTTCCTGGCTGGTTTGTCTTTCTGTTTCATATTTCTCCAACTTATCATTGATTGATTGTAGCTCTTGCAGCAGGCTGCTTGCCGCATCATCTTCATTTTGAATGGCTTCTCTTAATTCCCAAATATCCCTGGTATCCCTGATAACCGGTTCCTGCACAGTTTGAAATTGAACAGCTACCATAAAACCGATAATCAAAGTAATAAGAGTAAAGCTCACCTTATTGCCCACTCTTGCTCACCTTACTTTCTTTTTTCCTGCCACTTTAGGCGGCCCGCTGATCATCATTCACTGATAATAGGCTCAAGAACCAATCTACTTTCTTTTTTGAGGCTGAAATCAATATTGTCGTTAACCAGCTGATCTTTAACTCCGCCAGTCAAGTCCAGTGCAGAGGATAAAACTTCAGTATCCCCTATAGCTGTAATT
Source organism: Bacillota bacterium (assembly GCA_051750065.1). GTDB lineage: Bacteria > Bacillota > Bacilli > Bacillales > Bacillaceae_B > Rossellomorea. The sequence goes on along the minus strand of JBNJJI010000003.1, from coordinate 218,980 downwards.
TCAAAAGGTGCGCTCGAAGGTACTCCGTCAACAGTAATCACCGGCCCGGTGCAAAGAATGTAGGAGTCATGCTTAAGTCTTTGCCCGTTTATGGCAACAGCCGAAGCTCCTGCAATATATAGTTCGTTAATCACCTTAAAAACATGATGTTCGTGAACAATGTAATTATTGACATTAGGATCATCAGGTTTATATTGGGCATCTGAAAGAGTCACTTTTACTCCCGGTCCCTCAACTTTCACCTTCCCTAAAAACATTCTGTACTTTTCCGCGTCTTCTGCGAGATTGAAGTAAATCTGTTTTTCCTGAGACAATTCCTTTTCTATATTTACAACCTTTTGTTGTTTCTCATAAACTTCTTTTTGTAATTGGGAATTTTCATCCTGCCGGTTTATAAGCTGGCTGCGAAGCTCATCTTCTCTCTGCCATTGTCCGTCAGTAAGCTGTGCGCCTTCCTTTCTTTCTGAGTTGGCAAGACTGTATGAGAAGGCTAAAATGAATCCAAGGACAAGACACACCAATGATAGGACGACATGCCTAACTTTCACTTTCATCTTCATCACCCTCAGAATCTCCCTCCTTATCGTATTCTCTGAAATAAGAGCCTACCTCTAAGTCAATGACTCCTTTAGTGGATTCATCAAGCTGGCTGACGATGGAAGGATAATGAATCATTTTCTCAGAAAATGTCCTGATCGAAGCACTGACCTCAAATCCATCATTCATGTATAGAGAAACGTGGTAAGGGTCCGTATTTTTGGGTGACAGCACAATCTCAGAAATGGAATTCTTGATCTCTGGTGGAAGAGTTTTAAGTTCACTCACCATTTCCTTAAGTATCTTATCTTCTTTGAATGCAATTAGAATAGGGGCATCCGTAGGCAATGACTCTAATGCTCTTGAATCAAGAAGTTCGCCATTTTCTAGAATAGGAAAAAATTGATTTTCATTAATCAAGTAAGCAGCCTTTTCATATTCAGCAATATTTATTTTTACAGTATTAGGAAGTTGAAGTCTCACTTCTGCTCCCGAGATTTCTGCAATCTCTTCAAGCTCGATCTCTGTCTTGGATTTATCAACACTCCAGACATTCATACCTTCTTCTATCGAAATATTATTAAGAATGGACTCATCAGAAACCAATTGATTTCCAGATAAGTCTATCTCCTTGACTTGACTTAAAGAGGATTGAAAATAAACAACCGTCAGGATCAAAAGAAGAAAGAGTGATAACAAAAAAGTCAGTCTCCGGTTTGCTTTTTTCTTACGGTGTTGCTTAAGTTTTGGTATACGTTCCTCCAAGGACACAATTTTTCCTTTGTCCATATTTTTCTTTCCCCTCCAATAATCTTACCGCAGACCTCTATTCAAAGAGCACTGGCATGATGTTCCAACTAATGACAGTGCACTTCCAAGGTAAAATAGAGCACTCTTTTACGTTCAATAATCCTGTCATCAGTGGTGCTCGACTCATTCTAGGAAATGAATGGAACTACAGCCGATTATACCCAGCATCCTTGATTTCAACTACAAAAGGCATTTTTTTCTATTTATGTAAAATATCCTTTATACAATACACAAGATAAGTGCAACTGTATAAAATTAACTTCGCCTTTATTCTAATTCAATACCTTTATTCTATATGAAGGGAAAAGATGATTAAAGAGGTTAGACCATTATTTTCACAATATTTTTCTATTTTTTGTATTTTGGGATGCACTATCCCCAAAGATGAAGTTCTTATGCAGTAAATACCTCCAAAATCCTCCTGATTATTCTATCAAATATTGCTCAGCCTTACAAAACAAGGCTCTTCAGCGTATTCCCTATACTACTATACTTTAAACAAAAATGGCGTCTGACTAATTGAATGTCATCTAACTGTAAATTAGTTGAGTTATTTTGTTACAAGTATATTCATTTACACAAAAAACCGAAACACAGAATTCATCTGCGTTTCGGTTTTTTCTGAACTATTATCTAAAAACTGCTCTTCACGAACTTTATGGCAATTTCCACTCACTTAGTATCGGGCATACCTGCTGATGTTTAATAAAACCCCCACCGCTAAAAGCATTAGCGTCAAAGAAGATCCACCATAACTTAGGAATGGAAGGGTAATCCCTGTTACCGGCATTAAACCAGTCACAACTCCCACATTGATCATAACCTGAATGGCAATCATTGAAACGATCCCCACTGCCAGGAAACTACCATAGAGATCAGGAGCCCCCAAAGCGATTCGAATTCCTCTCCATAAAAGAAGTGAGAAAAGCAAGAGAACAAGACTGCCACCGATAAAACCCAGTTCTTCTGCTAAAATGGCGAAGATGAAATCATTTTGTGGTTCTGGCAAATAAAAGAATTTCTGCCTGCTTTCACCCAGCCCAAGTCCCAACAGCCCGCCTGGACCGATGGCATACAGTGACTGAATCATTTGAAATCCACTGTTTAAAGGATCCTCCCACGGATCGAGAAAAGAAGTAATCCTTTTAATCCTGTAAGGCGCCGACAGGACAAGAGCAGCAAACCCGGCAAGCCCCACAAGGCCCATTACTGCAAAATGGCTGATTTTCGCACCTGCAATAAAAATCATCACCACTGCTGTTCCGACCATGACGGTTCCAGTTCCAAGGTCAGGCTGAAGCATGATCATCCCAAAGGCAGTAAATACGAGAAGCAATGAGGGAATAACCCCTTTTCGAAAGGAAGTTATGTACTTCTGATGGTCTGATAAATATTTGGCTAGAAAGGCAATCATTGCAATCTTCATGAATTCTGATGGCTGAATCGAAAACGCCCCGACACCAATCCAGCTTCTTGAACCATTACGCAGAACTCCGACCCCTGGAATGAGAACGAGTACCAGAAGTACAAAGCAAATAATGATGATAACTTTTCCCCAGGTTCTCCACGTCCAATAATCAACATTCATAATAAAAAACATGGCCAGTATCCCTACTGCCGCAAACAGCATCTGCCGCTTGGCGAAGAAGAAGGTATCATCAAATTTGTATTCTGCCCATACAGCACTTGCACTATAGACCATAACAAGTCCTATAGCCAGCAAGGATAGAGTCACAACAATCAAGATGAAGTCAGGAGTTGATTTTTTCAAAGGCAATTCTAACACCTCGGGTAGACTTATTTGAGCCGTTTCGAGCAATCAAAACCTTTGATTTTCGTTGTCAAGACGATGCTGCTTTTCTTATTGCTCCAAAATAGACAAGCCCTTATTACAGCTTATGCACCTCATCTATAAAAATGTCACCGCGGACTTCAAAAGTACGATATTGATCCCAGCTTGCACACGCTGGCGACAGCAGAATCACATCTCCTATATCCGAAATTTCATATGCTGCAGGTACTGCAGCCTCAACATTATCGACATGTTTCACAGTTTGTATTCCCGCTTTCCCTGCAGTCTCCATCAATTTTGATGCCGTCTCCCCAAAAGTGATCAAGGCTTTAACATTTTTCATAAAAGGAATCAGCTCATCAAAGCTGTTTCCTCTGTCCAGTCCCCCGGCCAGCAGAATTATCGGCTGATCAAATGCCTCCAGTGCACTTTTCGCAGCCAAAACGTTGGTAGCTTTGGAATCGTTATAAAAGGTTCTGCCATTGTGGTTTCGAACAAATTGAGTTCTATGTTTAACACCAGTGAATGTTTTGAGCACCTCTTCTATATCCTCATTCTTGACACCGCTTAATTTTGATGCGATGACCGCACAAAGAATATTTTCAAGGTTATGTTTTCCTGGGAGAGCAATCGAATCTGTATCTATGATTTTTTCATTATTAAAATAAACAGCGCCGTCTTTAATGCTCGCCCCTTCCTCCAGCTCTCTCCTGGTGGAAAAATGAATTTTTTGTGCCTTAGAGAAGCTTAACAACTCTTCCAGCTGAGGCTGGTCAGCATTAATGACCAAGTAATCTTCTGCTCTTTGGTTTACAGTGATATTTGCTTTTGCTTTGGCATAGTCTTCAATTGAGCCATGGTAATCAAGATGTGCTTCGTAAAGGTTAGTAAAAATGCTTATTTTCGGTCTGAAAGAATCAATCCCCATCAATTGGAAAGAAGAAAGTTCTATAACGATATTATTTTCTTCCTTGGCCTCTTGAGCTACTTCAGAAGCAACTGTCCCTATATTCCCTGCTATTAAAGGGAGCTTTCCGCCAACATCCAGCATTTCATATACTAAGGTTGTGGTGGTGGTTTTCCCATTTGTTCCTGTAATTCCTATAAACGGCGCCTCTGATACCAGATAGGCAAGTTCTACCTCTGTAAGAACCGGAATGCCTTTTTCGACAGCTCCGCTAACAAGCGGGTTATCATAAGGGATTCCAGGGTTTTTGACGATATAATCGAATCCTTCATCCAGCAGTTCAATGGGATGACTTCCACAGATCACCTTGATTCCCTGCTGAAGAAGACCTTGTGCCTCAGGATTTTCTGAAAAAGGTTTCCTGTCGTTTACGGTTACAAATGCTTCCAATTTATGAAGCAGTGAAGCAGCACTTACCCCGCTTTTAGCCAATCCCAATACAAGTACTTTTTTATGTTTAAACTTAAGTGTCTTTTTCAATTATATCCACACCTCAATATAAATTCCTAATACTGCACAAAGCAGGCCGACCGTCCAGAATGTCACGACTACTCGCCATTCAGACCAGCCTACCAACTCATAGTGATGGTGAAGCGGGCTCATCTTGAACACCCGTTTTCCTCTAGTTTTGAAAGATATTACTTGAATTATGACAGATAACGTTTCTATAACAAAAACTCCGCCTATAAGAACGAGGAGAATTTCAAGTTTGGTCAAGATGGCTATGGCAGCAATCGCCCCGCCAAGAGCCAGTGAACCTGTATCGCCCATAAAGACTTTAGCTGGATGAGCATTAAAGACCAGGAAGCCCAGTACAGCACCCACTACAGCGACTGCAAAAATAGAAACCTCATATTGAGATTGATTCCATGCAAGTACTGCGAGAGCTCCAAATGCAATGGCTGATGTACCTGAAACCAGGCCATCCAGCCCATCAGTAAGATTAACTGCGTTTGAAAAACCGACCAGCCAGAAAATGATGAACAACACATAAAACCACCCCAGGTCGACACTAATATCTGTCAACGGAATGGAAACAGTTGAAGCAAAATCATTTAGCTGATAAATATAAAAGAAAATGGCGGAAATCACAATTTGCCCAGCAAGTTTTTGTTTAGACGTTAAACCAAGATTCCTTTTCATCACCACTTTGATGAAGTCATCAAGAAACCCTAAAATACCAAATCCCGCTGTAACGAGAAGCAGCAAGAAGGTCTCTGCACCCAGTTCTGAATATCTGCTTGTAATAAACAAGGTTGTTATGATAATCGACAAGAGGAATACAAGCCCTCCCATTGTGGGGGTTCCTGACTTCTTCTGATGTGATTTGGGGCCCTCTTCTCTAATACTCTGGCCGAATTTCAGCCTTCTCAGGAAGGGAATGAAGATGGGAGACAGCAGGACTGTTACCAGGAATCCCATAAGGATTGTATAAAATATGACATTCTCCATTATCTGAATTCCCCTTCCCTTATATGAAATAATTTCTCTGCACGATCTCTTATTTCCACGTATTGATCTTGATTAGTGATTTTGTAAAGTTGATTCATTTCTTCGTCTCTAAAAATAAAATTTGTCATCGTTCCCCACTCTTCTTGTTTCAAATTATAGTAGTAATGATCGAGTATTGATAGTGCAGTCCCTGTTAAATTATCTGTTAAAAATAACGGGAAATGATTCGGCAGCCAGGCAGGAACTTCTGCACTCTGTGGCCACAAGGACCCTATTGCTCCTCTATGTATTGCCTGAAACAGCACACTGCCTGAAGAAGGTATGAAGAGGCCCTTTGGCATATCTTCCGTTATTTCTCCAGTCACAATACGAAATTGAAGGCTGTTGTCCTTTAATCCCCTTGATCCAGAGGCGAATTTCTCAACTGCTGTATAGCTCAGCATTAATTCAGCCTCTTTATTGCAGCCTTCGCAGCTTCTCTGTCATCAAATTCAGTAACTGTGTCCCCAATGATTTGATATGCCTCATGACCCTTTCCGGCTATTAGCACAACATCTCCCTTACCAGCTATGGAAACTGCAAGATTTATAGCTTCCTCCCTGTCTGCCATGACGGCATAATGGGAGTGCTTTAAATCTACTGTCATATCACTAATGATATCCATTGGATTCTCATTCCGGGGATTATCGGAAGTGAAAATAACGTGATCTCCATATCGGCATGCAATTTCAGCCATGACAGGCCTTTTGGTTTTATCTCTGTCTCCTCCGCAGCCAACAACTACAATCACCTTTTCCTCTGTGATGCTCTCAATCGTTTTCAATACATTTTCAAGACTGTCGGGCGTATGTGCGTAGTCAACAATCACCGAAAAATCCTGACCAGCTTCCACATGTTCAAACCTCCCGCTGACCCCTTTGATTGATTCAATCGAAGACTTGATGGCTCTTAATGGGATTTTCATGAGATAAGCTGAGGCCGCTGCTGCAAGTACATTGTAAATATTAAACCTTCCGGCCAACTGAATGTTCATACCTATACTTTCCTTTGGAGTGACCATAGTAAAAGAAGACCCGTTGTGACGCAGAATGATATCCTTGGCAAAAAAGTCCGCTCCGGAATCAAGACCATAAGTAAGCACATGAGCTGCAGTGGAATGGATAAAAAATTCAGCAGAGGGATCATCCTTATTAATGATGGCAAATTTGGGCTGTCCTTCCACAAAAGAATTTCCGAGTTGGGAAAACAGAAGGCTTTTGGCACTTCTATATTCTTCCATGGTTTGATGGTAGTCCAAGTGGTCTTGTGTGAGATTCGTAAATACCGCTATATCGAAAGCACATCCATGGACCCTTCCTTGGTACAGTGCATGGGAAGATACTTCCATAACAGCCTGTTTGACTCCCGTTTTGACGAACTCACTGAAAAGCTGCTGCAAAGTTAGACTGTCTGGCGTGGTATTCTTGCTGGCTATCACTTCATCTCCTGTTTTCACATATAAGGTGCCGATTAAACCTGTTTTGTCTCCATTAAGAGTGAAAATTCTCTCGATCAAGTGGGTGGTCGTGGTCTTTCCGTTCGTCCCGGTAACACCGATCAGGTTGAGCTGTTTAGACGGCTCGTTATAAAAGCGGCATGCAAGGACTGCCATCGCTCTCCTTGAATCCTTCACAATGACCACAGGAACATCCAGGTCCAGTTCCTGTTCGGAAACAACCGCTGCTGCACCAGAGAGAACTGCTTCTTTTGCTAGAGTATGACTGTCCACATCTGATCCTACTATACAAAAAAACAAATCACCATTTTGAACTTTTTTATGATGGTTTTTTAAGTTTGCAATTTTAGGATTTCTATCACCTTTGAGCGTGTAGAATGGCAATACTCCCAGCAAAGTGTGCAATTTCATCTTTTCAACTCCTCATGTATGTAAAGCAACCATTTTATATTTTACAGAAAAACACCGGCGAAATCTATTAACCTTTAAGATTAGTTGGTGATATTTCAACCAAATCCATAATAACACGTCAATCTAGTTTTCACTGCATCCAAAAATTCACCCTTGCATTAAATTATGTTCAAGGGACGAAAGAAATGAGTGATTATCAAGGATTTGCCTGAAACCGAATAATCGATTTCATTTCGGTTTCAGGCTGATAGGATGCTTTGTGATCACTCTGACATTTGAATTCTTATAGTCGCACCTTCTTTAATTTTAACTCCTGGTTCAGGTGTCTGTGCCACCACTTTATCTCCTTCACCGCTGATGTCCAGCTTCAAGTTGATGAGCTGCTGCTGCAGTTCTTTTTTAGTGAAGCCAATAAGATCAGGCGTCTCCAATAATGGCGTGTCCTGCCATGTCATTTTTTTCTCGATCTGGTCTTTTCTCGGAGGTACTCCCATAGCCCGCAAACTATCTCCGATTATATTCCCTACAATGGGAGCAGCCACCACGCCGCCAAATTGCACTGTCCCTTTTGGATTGTCAACGGCAAGGTATACAACAATTTCCGGCTTGTCAGCAGGTGCGAATCCAAGGAAAGATACTATGTGGTTATTTTCCATGTATCGGCCGTCCTTTACCTTCTGAGCGGTCCCGGTTTTTCCTCCGACTCTATATCCTTCAACAAAAGCCCCTTTTCCTGTTCCTTGTGCAACGACACTTTCGAGTGCAAATCGAATTTCTTCAGAAGTTTCTTCTGAAATCACCTGTTTCTTCGCCTGAGGTGAATTCCTCATCACCACTTCGCCTGTTTGCGGGTCTACCAGCTCTTTTGCGACGTATGGCTGGTAGAGAGTCCCGCCATTGATGGCAGCCGAAACGGCAGCAACCTGCTGTATCGGCGTTACAGCTACTCCCTGTCCGAAAGCCGTCGTAGCCTGTTCGACAGGTCCGACGCGATCTAAGTTAAACAAAAGCCCTTTCCCTTCGCCTTGAAGGTCGATCCCGGTTTTCTGTCCGAATCCAAAATCTTTAATATACTTAAACAGTGTTTCCTTGCCAAGTCTTTCTCCCAATTCAACAAAGCCAGGGTTACAGGAATTTTGTACTACTTCCAAAAAGGTTTGTGTTCCATGTCCGCCCCTCTTCCAGCAGTGAAGAGTAGAACCAGCAACCTTCACATGCCCTGGATCATGGAACTTTTCTTTGGCCAGATCCACTTTTTTTTCCTCTAAAGCTGCGGCCAAAGTGATGATCTTAAAAGTGGAACCCGGTTCATAAGTGCTCCATATCGGCAGATTTCGATTGTAGATTTCCTGAGGTACGTTCCTAAAGTTAGCTGGATCAAAAGTAGGCCTGCTCGACATCGCCAATATTTCACCATTATTAGGATTCATGGCAATCGCGATAATACCATCCGGATTGTAAGCCGCTTCAGCGATATCCAGTTCTCTTTCTATGATGGTTTGAACTTTGGTATCGATCGTCAATTTAAGATCCAGCCCGTTCACCGGTGCCTCGTAATCATCCGCCATATCAGGCATTCGCTTACCTTTTGCATCTGAGAAGAACTTGACTGAACCGCCTTCCCCGCTTAATTCCTTATCATAGAAAAGTTCAAGACCCATCAGCCCCTGGTTATCGACTCCGGCAAAGCCAAGCACATGAGACAGATAACTTCCAAAAGGATAATACCTCTTTGAATCTTCTGCTATATAAACTCCTTTCAGATTCAGGTCACGAACTTCCTTGGCTTTTTCATAGGAAATCTTTCTCGCTTCATTAATTCTTACCATTGAAGCCGACTTTGTTACATACTTATAGACATTCTCCACTGGCAGGTTAAGTATGGCAGCAAGCTTCTCTGCTGTTTTGGCGGGATCAGTAACCTGTCTCGGAACAACAAATACAGTCGGCGCACTCTGATTAGCAGCAAGCTCAACTCCATTTTTATCTAAAATTTTTCCCCTTTCCGGTTCAAATGGAATGTTTCGGCTCCAAGAATCCTTCGCCCAGCTAGTAAGCTTGTCCCCCATGAAAAACTGCACATAACCCAGCCTCACATCTATAATTCCAAATATTAATATTCCCATCACCAAAGCAAACGCCAATCTCTTCCGTACTGTCACGTTCGATACCCTTTTCACTCGCAGAACCTCCCCGTATTTGGCTCGTTCCATTATATGCCTGTACTAGTGGAAGTATGATAATTGAGCTTTACATTCATTCCAGCTCGGTAGATGGATTAACATTTCTCGGGTGATTTGACCCCGGAAGAAGGTTTATTGCCCTTATCTTAATTAGAGGCTTTATTTATAGGCTGTTTTCTCAATGATTACGGCTGTTGAAAAGTATTAAATTTCCGCTCCATGCGTAAGACCACGCAGGGCGGGCGGTGAACTAAAAAGCGGGAAGCCGAAATAGCATTAAAAAGGGAAAATCTTTTAGAAAAGCTAGAAAAGAGTATAAATATAAGGGATTCAGTTCCAAATAAAAAGAAAAAACAATGGTTTATCATGAAAAATACACGAACGACAAATAAAATTCTGCTGTAAATTCCCAATTATTTATGCAACAATCTTTCCGAAACAACTCATACAAAATAGCAGAAGACCGGAGATTAATCTCCGGTCTTAGATATTAGTTCAATGGGGCATCTTCATTATTTTCGCTGTCGCTCTTTTCTTCCTCCAACTCCTGTTCCGGAGTCTGGAAAGTTACCACAAGCGGCTCAGCTTCTTTTACTGTTGAACCTGGAGAGATGTTTTGTTTAGTAACATAACCTGTTCCAACCATATTCAATTTCAGATTGGCCATTTTTGTAACCTTCAGGACATCTCTTACCGACCACCCTTTCATATCGGGTATAGTGGGATCTCCATCTGTCCGGAGAACGATTCTTTCTCCTTGAAGAAGTTCTTGGCCTGGAGAGACTGATTGTTTATCAACCTTGGAACCATTTCCTACAATAATCGGTTGAAGTCCTGACTCTTCCAACTGTTTTCTCGCCTTATCAACAGATTGTCCTGCGAAATCTGCGACCTTTGCCTTTTTCAGACTGAAACTCTCTTCTGGTTTGATATTCAAATATTTTAAGCTGTTCAGCATTACCGGGTTGAAAACTTCTGACACCGGATCAGAACCGACTTCAGATGTTTTTAACTGAGGCTTTTTAATAGCTACATAAACTATCAGCTGAGGATCCTCCGCGGGTGCCATTCCCAGAAAGGAGAATAAGTGGTTTGCTTTCCCCTCTTGATAGCCTCCATTGTTATAGTCCGGAATTTGAGCAGTACCCGATTTTCCTGACACATCATAACCATCAATGGCAAATCTCCTGCCAGTTCCATCATCAGAAGTGACAGTAGTCGCGAGGTATTCTCTCACCTTTTTAGCTGTATCAGCCGAGATCGGCGTACCGGCAACCTCAGGTTCTGTTTTCTTAATCGTCTCTTTGGTATCATGGTCGATGATTTCAGAAATAATATACGGCTTCATCATTCTTCCATCATTTGCAATGGCTGTCTGAGCCTGAATGATTTGCAAAGGAGTGACGGTTGTACCTTGCCCAAAGATGGTTGTGTATTTTTCAATCGGATAGTGATAGAGAATTTGCCCTGTTGTTTCGTTTGGAAGATCAATTCCCGTTTTCTTGCCAAACCCAAAGGCATCAAGATATTCCCTGTACCGCTCTGTTCCCATTTTATCCAGAAGCTTTACAAACGCAACGTTTGAGGATTGCTGAACACCCTCAAGATAGGTAATCGTCCCCCACCCGTCACCATTATTATGATCTCGTATAGGGGTTGAGGCACCTTCAAGAAAGTATTTTCCTGATTCAAAATATGCTCCAGGTTCAAACACTTCTTCTTCCACCGCTGCCGCCAGGGAAAAAGTTTTCATGGTCGAACCGGGTTCAAAAGAAGATTCTACAATTTCATTTTGCCATGACAAGAGTTCATCTCTTCTATCCGGATGGAAAGTTGGCCTCTGAGCCATAGCAAGAATCTTGCCGGTCTTGGGGTCAGCTACAACCGCCAGCATATTTTCCGGCTTATACTGCTGTTCCACCTTATTCATGGTTTCCTCTAGAAAGGTTTGAATTTTTTTATCAATCGTTAAGTACACATCGTTGCCATTTTGAGGAGGTGTAACATGCTCTTTTGTCTGCGGAAGGATATACCCCCACCTGTCACTGTCATACTTAACTTTTCCATTCTTTCCGCTAAGATAATCATTCAGACTCTTCTCGATCCCCATCTTGCCGACAATTTCAGTCGTGTCGTCGTCCTGCTCTTCTTTCTGTGCAAACCCAATCAAGTGAGATGAGAACTTCCCGTTTGGATAAAACCTTTTAGATTCTTTCACAAAGTTGATGCCGGGAAGGGCTTCCTTTTCAATTTCAAGCTTCTGTCGATGGGAGATTCCTCTTCCTGCACTGCCGAATTCAACTTGAAACCTTTCTTTCTCGATACCTCTCGAAAGGCGATCGTATAGTTCCGTCTCATCCTCACCCAATAAAGGAGCCAGTACTTCTGCTGTTTTGTCAATATCATGTACATGTTTTGGTGTTTCACTATCTTCTGACACAGATTCATCCAGAATAGCAACAATAGTATAGGCAGAAGTATCCTCGGCAATCACTTCTCCTTTTTGATCATAGATCGTGCCCCTTGCTGCTTCCAGAACGCCAGTCTTAAGGTATTTTTTCGCAGCTTGTGCAGCCAAGACTTTTCCGTTAACTTCGCCGGTAACCTGGATGGTTACAAAACGAACCATCAACACAAAAAAGAGCAGGCCGAAAAATCCAAAAAGGATGGCTGCTCCAATTTTCATTCCTGGTCTCTTTTTCATTGACTCTGCACAACCTTAACGTTTTTCTCTTTCAAATCTAGGCCCAGCTCTTTGGCTTTCTCTAAAATCCTCTCGTATGTACTCAGCTCACTGACTTGCAATTTAAGGTCATTGTTTGCTTTTTCCTGAGTATCAATCTGGGATTGTACCACCTGTATTTCTTGATTGGCTTTATAAATTGCAGACTGAGTTGAAATGATGTTGACGGCCATAAAGCAAAATACCACACCAATAAGTGCAATCAGTATTTTTTCCCCTGGAGTGATAAGCTGCCTATCTTCTCTTACCGGGACTGTTTCCTGTTGTCTTTGAGGATGCTGAACGGTCTGCTCACGATACTTTCTGGCTAAATTGCTCACTGTCTCTACTCCCTTCTATTTTTCTCTTTATGCTTTTTCTGCGACTCTTAATTTCGCAGAACGAGCTCTATTGTTTTTTTCTAGTTCTTCCTCACTTGGCAGTATCGGTTTACGGGTCACCAGTTTAAGTTCCGGTTTGTATTCATCCGGAATGATAGGCAGGCCTGGCGGAAGATCAGGACCTGAAGCCTTTTCTTTGAAAATTGTTTTGCAGATCCGGTCTTCAAGAGAGTGGAAGGTTATAACACTTATCCTTCCACCGGGTTTCAAGATTTCTATAGATTTTTCAATTGCCTCTTCAACTGCATCCAATTCATCATTTACGGCGATCCTTATTGCCTGGAAGACCCGTTTAGCCGGGTGTCCGCCCTTCCTTCTTGCAGGTGCGGGGATTCCTTCCTTGATCAATTCTACCAGCTCACCTGTAGTTTCAATGGTTTTTTTCTCTCTCGCCGCCTCAATCTTTCTCGCAATTTGCTTAGAAAACTTCTCTTCTCCATAACGGAAAAAAATTCTTACAAGGTCTTCAAAACGCCATTCGTTCACCACTTCATGGGCCGTCAATTCACCTTCCATATCCATTCGCATATCGAGCGGTGCATCATGGTGATAGCTGAAGCCTCTTTCCGGTGTATCAAGCTGCGGGGATGAAACTCCGAGGTCGAACAGTATGCCGTCAACCTGTTGAACACCTCGGTCGGCAAGTTCTTCTTTAATATAGCGAAAGTTGGATCTGATAAACGTTACCCTGTCAAGGTAGGGACTAAGCTTTTCTTTTGCATGGTCGATAGCTGTCTGGTCCTGGTCAAAGCAATACAACTTCCCATTTTCTCCGAGTTGTGAAACCAGGTATTCACTATGGCCCGCACCGCCGAGAGTGCAATCCACATAAATACCATCGTCTTTGATGTTCAGTTCATTCACTGTCTCTTTTAGTAAAACTGTTGTATGTTCAAACATTTAATTCACCTTTCCAATCGAACTGCAGTAATTTCAGCAAAGTCTATTTCCGAATAGTTTGTTGGTTGTGCAAGAAATTGGTTTAAATATTAAAATCAATCATATTCTCAGCAATTTCTGCAAAGGAATCCTCTGACTGTGAGAAATAGTCTTCCCATAAAGGCTTACTCCAAATCTCAATTCGATTGGAAACTCCCAATACTACACATTCTTTCTCTAGCTTTGCATAATCCGTAAGTGTGGAGGGGATATTGATCCGTCCGGTCTTGTCCAATTCACATTCTGTTGCTCCAGAAAAGAAGAACCTTGTGAAAGAACGCGCATCTTTCTTGGTCAGCGGCAGAGTCTTTAGCTTTTCTTCTAAAGCTCTCCATTCCTCCATGGGATATCCAAATAAACATTGATCAAGCCCGCGGGTCAAAACAAATGCATCACTAAGATGCTCCCTGAACTTGGAAGGGACAATTAATCGACCTTTATTATCAATGTTATGTTGATATTCGCCCATGAACATGTCCACTGCCCCCACTTTCTAACACAAATGTACCACATTCCCCCACTTTTCTCCACACATATATTAATTTCTTTTTCATTACAATATTTCATGCTCTTTAAGTTCTCTAGTTTTGCTGCTTTAAACCTAAGCATTATTTTTTTGGAAGGCACTTTTCTTGCTGAAAACGCGAAGGAAATTTAGGCTATAGTATTCCCGGCATCTCTTATCCGGCGATGATTCTTTTTGAAATTTCTTCATTTTAAAAAGCTCTGGCTATAAGGAACTCGATTCCCCATACCGAACTTTTTTACTTTTGCAGAGTCTATGTGAACGGATATGTATGACACCCTGACCCCTTTCCGCCCTTGAGATGTCTCTGATTATGGTCGCTAGTGACACCTGGGACCTTTTTTGCCTTATGGTCTCCTAAATAAAATGCTTTTTTTGAGGAGATTGTAGCGGAAGGCATGCATCTTGAGCGGAAACCCTTTATATTTCGACAGCTGCAATCTTTTACGAAAACAGCCAAACAAAAAGAAGAAAGCGACGCTCATCAGCATCGCTTTCTTCTTGATTTAATCAAATCGAGATCACTTTATGTTTTCCATCAAACTCCATAGGAAGTTCCATCAAATCTTGCACGAAACCTTCACCGTACCGATTCATGAAGTAATAAAGATTCCACAACCGTTCTTGAGGAGCTCCTCCAGGCTTCAGGGAAGATTCAACCCTGTCGTATTTACCCAGCTGCAGCTGATGTTTACTTTGAAGAGAATGATTGGTTTTGAGTCTCAAGTAATCAAATTGCAGCTTGTGAAATGCAAGATTTTTTTCAATAATGCTCTCCAACCCTTTGTCGACAGAGCTAGCTTTGAGCATAATGCCTTCATACGATTCCATAAGCCTTCTTTCAGCGTCATCAACCCTGCTTTCAAGGTCCTCATCCTTCACTGATTCCCAATACTGGTGTTTCTCCCCTTCTACACCGTCTGCCAGGACGGAATCGAGAGAAAGGCTTAATTCATCAATATTTCTTTTAACATCCCTCTCAAGAATGGTTAAATTCAAGCGCGGAACAATTGGCGGCATTTTATTTCCCACCCACTCAAAAGCACGTTTTAACTCTCCCCAGTAGGCTATCTCACCGGGTCCAGCTATAAAAGCAAGGGTCGGAAAGAGCCACTCCTGCATCAATGGGCGAGTGACAACATTATTACTGAATCTATGCGGTTGTATATCCAGGAGTTCCAGAAGCTGTCCAAGAGTGTAAGAAATTTCTCCATTTTTTCCCCTGAACACTTCCCCTTCCCGTTCAAGAAGGATTCTTTCTCCTTTTTCATTAATAAACAGATTGGCAGCTTTATCATTCATCTCAATGGTCAGCGGAAAACCACTTTCAGAGATGGTGTTTTGTTGTTCTTTTACTTTTTTCGATACAATTTCACTGCCTTCAAGAAGGTGATGGAAAAATGGTTTTTCCAATTTCCGCAACGGAGGGTAAGCAGAATCGATAATAAGCAGCCCGTAATCCTTGAAAAGAGACATGATGATACTGCTGAAAAAGTCTACAATGGATTCAGAGCGGTCAATTGCGTCATCCAGACTCATCAGTAATCCATTAGTAAATTCTGTCTCTCCAAAATGATGAATAACCTGGCCTGCCCACTTACGCATTGTCTCTTTATTAAAGGTGAACTCACTGGTCATCCTCTTATCTGTTGCTCTTTCTGGGTAACCCGTCTTTTCCATTTTTCCGTTTTTTTCCACGAAAACATGATTGATTTCCTGATAGTCATGATCCTCACCAGCAATCCAAAAGACAGGTATAACCGGATTATCCAATTTCTTTTCCTGTTCCTGTGCGAGTTTAATAATAGAAATGACTTTATGTATAGTATAGAGGGGACCCGTCAATAATCCTGCCTGCTGGCCCCCTATGACGACAACACCATCTTCTTTAAGCTTTTTCAATGACTTCTCAACTTCTGCACTCGATGGGAAGGGTTTCATGTACCCTTCAATTACTTCCGCCAACGAATTTCTTGGAAAATCCCTTTTGTTTATATCTTGGATCCTGTTAGGATACAGCTCGGGATCGTTAAGGTTGTAATGAAAAAAAGAAGTAACCGGGTGTTCCTGTTGTATGTATAATGAAGCAAAACGATTTGTTGCTGGAATATATAAGCTTTCCAGTTCCATATTAAATGACTCCTTTTCTTCCATCTTCTACTGTTCGTAGTATAGCATTCCACAACAATAAAAGGAAAAAACTTGCCTGAATAGTTCATTGTTTCGTTAGAAGGTCTTTATCTTATTAATCAGAATCTATGATATCTGTTCGGCGCACAACCTCAGCCCCATGCTAAAAAAACTTTAGAAAGCAATCACTCTTTATATTTCTTTTATAAAGTCTGAACAATCCTTGAAGCCATTCCATAAAAAAGGAGAAGAATATAAGCAGTGGAGAACAACAGAAAGTTAAGTCTCCAGCCTCCTTTAATGACGTGGAGAAACACAATCTCCTCTTTGATTTTCCAATGAATCACCGAAAGAATGCCCATACTGACCAACAGCACCAAGATAAGGACCCAAAACAGCGATTTATCCCATATAGCCACAATGATAAAATGAACCGAGATAATCAAGAGGAAAGTTGTAAAATTGACAGCCGTATTTACAGCTTTTCTATGACTGCCGGTGAATTGTTTCATGACAACAAAAGAGGCGAAATATCCCAAAAAGGGAATAAGTGTAAAAACTGCAACAAAAATTGAAAAAAATGTAGACAACTATTCTTTCCTCCTTTCATAGTCCATTCCTTTAACCATTCTATATAGTACAGGGATTACACTTAGCTGTATGTTCGTATGATCTGCTTTTTCTATAACTGCTCCCAATATAGCTTCAATCTCTGTACATCTATTAGCTTTTATATCCGCTAACATGGAGGAAGTATTTTCCCGGGTCGAGTAGCCAATCGCTTTAATATCATCCATCCCCAGGACTGACTCCAGCCGTGGATATAAAAGAAGAATCTCCCCGAATACTGCCTCAGCAAGAGCCTCATACTCGTCTATCTCAAATAAACGCCCATTTTGAATTCCCAGTATAGCTGTCAAAGGATTTATGACTGCATTGACTGCAAGTTTTTCCAACAGCATTAATTCATAATCCTGTTCAAATCTTACAGGGAAATCTTCGCTCTTTTCCGAAAGCTTCCTTAATAAGTCTCCGCTTCCCCGAAAAACAGCCGTGTTCGTCTTCCCTTTTCCTTTATGGGCTACTTCATGGTCCGATATCTTACGTGAACCATGTTCAACAGTTCCTACAAATATATGCTCATGAGCCAGTTTATCAAGCAATTTCAAATGTCCAATTCCATTCTGCAGAAACAGCAATGGAACCCTGGAAGGAATTTTCTTTATGTCTTCTTCAAGTCCTTGTAAGTGATACTGCTTAACAGCCACAATGATTAGATCATAATTATACATATCGCCATATTCTGTTGAAGCCTTTGTAAAAGTGGTCGTACATGAATCTCCTGCCTTAAGAATAATGCCTTTGCTATTGATAATGTTTTCCTGCACAGACCTTTTAACATAAAGAGTCACATCATATTTTTTGCCAAGATACGCAGCAAAGAGGAGGCCGATCGCCCCTCCGCCAATAACTCCAACTTTCATCAAATCTCCTCTATCCGTTCTATTTGGTTAATATTACTAATAACATTCTACCATTGCCCTATCCAGGAGGAAATAGTCCAAGATTAAACTTACATAGTTTTGTACATTTCTCACTTCAAACAATCCTTCTATCAAGAAAAGGGTTAACCCAGATTACCATCTGAAGATTAACCCTTAGCCATTAGACCGGATATACTGGATGTTTTCTTGTACTGAACTCTACTTCTTTTGTTTCATACATTTTATAACGTTCGATCAGGACACTACGTAACTCATTCGGCCCCGTAATTTCATCAACAATCATTTCTGATGCAAGTTTGTATATATCAATATGTTCTTTGTACTCTTTCTGTTTTTCCTGAACATAAGCAATTCGTTCTTTCGGATCTTCAATAGCCTGAATTTTATTAGAATACACAGCGTTCACAGCTGCCTCAGGGCCCATAACCGCTATTTGAGCAGTTGGAAGAGCTATGCAGACGTCAGGCTCAAAAGCAGGGCCAGCCATGGCATAGAGTCCTGCACCATAAGCTTTTCTGACTATCACTGAGATTTTCGGCACTGTAGCAGAACTCATAGCAGCAATCAGCTTCGCTCCGTGCCTGATAATTCCTGCTCTTTCGACTTTAGTACCGATCATGAAGCCCGGTACGTCTGCCAGGAAAAGAAGCGGGATGGAAAAGGCATCACACAGCGTGATGAACTTTGCAGCTTTATCAGCTGAATCCACAAATAGTACTCCGCCTTTTACTTTCGGCTGGTTGGCAATGATTCCAACTGGTTTCCCATCAATGCGGGCAAAGCCGGTTACAAGTTCCTGTGCAAATAACTTCTTCATTTCGAAAAAGCTTCCTTCATCAATCAAAGCTTCAATACATTCGTACATATCAAACGGTGCATTTTGATGTTGAGGAATGATTTGCTCAAGCGGTCTGCCTTCTTTTGGTTTCACGCTGTCTCCTGCAGCAGGCTTTCCAAGGTAATTTGACGGAAAGTAGGTTAAATAATCTTTAGCAGCTTCAATTGCCTCTTCTTCCGAATAAGCCAGCATGTCACCTACACCACTGATGGAACAGTGCATTCTTGCACCACCCATTTCTTCAAGCGTGACTTTCTCGCCAATAACCTTCTCCGCCATTCTAGGAGATCCAAGATACATTGAAGCGTTGCCATCTACCATAATGACAATATCACAAAAAGCAGGTATGTATGCTCCTCCTGCAGCGGACGGACCAAATAACAAACAAATTTGCGGAATCATGCCCGACATCTTTACCTGATTGTGAAAAATCTTTCCGGCTCCTCTGCGGTTAGGGAACATTTCAAGCTGATCTGTAATTCTTGCGCCAGCTGAGTCGACCAGATATAAAATCGGGACTTTCAAATTCAGAGCTGTCTCCTGGATGCGGATGATTTTCTCCACTGTCCTCGCTCCCCATGAACCGGCTTTAACGGTAGAATCGTTTGCCATCACACAAACAGTCCTGCCTCCGATTTTACCTGTTGCCGTCACGACACCATCAGCAGGCAGTCCTTCTTCCTGGCAATTGGCAAACATGCCGTCTTCCTGATATTCACCCTTATCAAACAGAAGATTTAAACGATCTCTGACAAATAATTTTTTTTGATCCTTAAGCTTTTCATGGTATTTCTGCTGGCCGCCGCTTGATATTTTCTCCCTTTTCTCTTCCAATATATGTTCGTATGTTTTCTGAGACACAGAAAAGTCCCCCTTTGTTTTCATTTGGCTCTTTTCGTAAAGATTGTGGCTATGAAAATAAATGGATTTCCGCTACAGCCGCACGACTCCGCTCCAATCCCCATCCTATAAGGGAAGAAAGGTAAAAAGCACTCAAAAGCAACAATCTTTTAGAAAACAGCCTTTCATTTACACTACTTGCGTTTGTAGATACCCTTTTTGCAAAAATTGTTGCTGTTATATACGCGATTGATTTTTGTTTCGGACTTCAAGACTCTTCCGGGAGTGTGCCCGACGGAGTCAGGAGGAAGGGACCTCTTGGCAGGTTTGTATACTCTGTCTCCATTTTCACGAGAAGCCCCGTACCTTCCCTCCCCGACATTTTCGCAAAACAAAGAGCAGAATTAATTTTGTGAAACGATTAGAAATACTTTACAGAAAAATGCCACCTACCAATCTTCCTGCTTTATTCAAACGTAACGAGAACGTCACCCTCGTTAACAAAATCCCCAATATTCACTTTCACTTCAGCAACTTTGCCTGAACTTTCAGCTTCTACTGGAATTTCCATCTTCATTGACTCAAGCATAAGGATGGTTTCGCCGCTGCCAACCTCCGCTCCGCTTTCAACTAATACATTCAATACTGTTCCTGCCATTGATGCTGTTATTTCTTTCATTGTCAGTTCCTCCTATTAATTTCGTGCTATTTATTTACTGTCTTTCTCGAGCTTAACCACGCTGTGTTATATGAACCGTCTTTAAAGCCTTCTTCTTTTAGAACATCCCTGAATAAAGGAATATTGGTCTTTACTCCTTGAATTTCCGTCTCGTCAAAAAATTTGACCGCTTCTGCAATGCAATCTTCACGTGTGCTTCCATGAATAATCACTTTTGATATCATTGGGTCATAAAAAGGTGTAACAGCATTTCCTTGTTCATACCCACTGTCTATCCTGACGTGTTGTGCAGCTCCCCATTTCATTGACGAGATATTGCCTGGTGAAGGGAAAAAGGATTGAGGATCTTCGGCATACACCCGAAACTCTATTGCATGCCCTTCGCATTGTATCGCTTCCTGGCTTGATATCGGAAGCTCCTCTCCCCTGCTCACAAGGATTTGCCATTTTACAAGATCCAAATTTGTAATACTTTCAGTGACTGGATGTTCAACCTGTAACCTCGTATTCATTTCCAGGAAGTAGAAGTTCTCTTCTTTATCCACAATGAATTCGACAGTTCCAGCATTTACATACTTCACTGCCTTTCCTGCCCTCACAGCTGCTTCGAACATCTGCTCCTTCGCCTTAAGCGATAATTGAGGTGAAGGTGCTTCTTCGATAACTTTCTGATTTCGTCTTTGGACCGAACAATTTCTTTCAAACAAGTGAATTATATTGCCTTTTTCATCTCCAAAAATCTGTATCTCTATGTGTCTTGCATTGTCAATACACTTTTCAAGAAAAACTTCATCATGACCGAAATATGCCTTTGCCCTGTTTTTTGTGGAATCAAAGCTTTGAACGAGCGCTTGTTCATCGTTGCAGCGAATCATGCCAATGCCGCCTCCTCCGCTGCTGGCTTTCAACATGACAGGGTACCCAATTGATTCCGCAACTGACTTTGCCTCATCTATAGAAGCTATTCCCCCTTCGCTGCCTGGAACCACCGGGACATTCGCTGCAATCATGGTTTTCCTGGCGGCAACTTTATCTCCCATCATTTCCATAACTTCCGCCGATGGTCCGATAAACGTAATTCCACTGTCTCGCGTCTTTCTTGCAAAATTGCTGTTTTCGGATAATAATCCATACCCGGGATGTATTCCATCTACTTTTTCCCTTATAGCTATCTCCAGAATGGTGTCAATCTGCAAGTAGGATTTATTAACAGGCGGCTCTCCTATACGAAATGCGCTGTCTGCTTCACTTACATATGGCATATCTTTATCTGCATCAGAATAGATTGCTATAGTTTCTATTCCTAAGTCCTTACATGTCCGAATGATTCTTGAAGCAATTTCTCCCCTGTTTGCCACTAAAATCTTCTGCACAACATATCCCCTTTCTTATCAATGAATAAGTATTCTAGTAGAGGATGTTCAAAAAGTCCGGTATAAATGACACTTCGAATTTCTTCGTTGGCTTGCTTTTTTAGTTCCTCACTGTTACTGTACTCAAAGCTGCGCTGCCTCGAACTTCTCGGTCTTTTTTGTCCTTCTTTTTGAACTCGTACTAGTAATAGGTTTCTACAAAAAAACAAGAGTTCCTCCTAAAACTGCAAACGCTTTCTTTAATAAGTGCAGAATTTTTTGTCTTTTTGGTATATAATGATAATATCATAATCTTCTCATATAGTGATGAATGAATAGAGATATTTCTCGCTCTTTACGTTAAATCTTATTCATTCAACCAAGAAGGTATACAATTATTTCAATAGCTCAGGAGGTATCACATATGACAGTTAAGGTAGAAAAACTTAAAGTAAACTACAAAACTCTGGAAGAATTCAAGAAATTTAAAGAATATGGTGTTCAGGAGCTATCTATGATGGAAGACTTGGAATCCAATATCATTGAAAATAACAGTGAGTCTCCTTTCTACGGAATATATTTCGGAGACACTCTTATAGCACGCATGAGCCTTTACCAAAGAGACTCAAGCAACGACCAATATTTCGACCCTCCCCAAAATTATCTTGAACTATGGAAATTGGAGGTCCTTCCGGCATATCAGGGAAAAGGCTATGGAAAAATCCTGGTAGACTACGCCAAGAGCTACAAAGTGGCAATCAAGACAAACCCCAGAATACAATCTCATGGATTCTGGGAAAGAATGGGCTTTGAAAAGGTGACTTACGATATGGAAAGAGATTTGGGGCAAAACCCATTAATCTGGCTCCCTGAAGGTGTACATGAACAAAAACCATCTTAGATTTATTTCCACCAAATACAAAAGGCTGACATTTAGTCAGCCTTTTGTATTTGTGAAGTATTTTCCAGCGTGCTTCATTTTTGAAGCCGCTGCAGATTTCCGTTTTTATCCATCTGGAATTTCACTTTATCATCAGTCTCTTGCAGCAAAGCCATTTTTCTCGCTTTTTCAAATATAGACAGCAAGGATTGATGATCTTCTTCGAGTAGTTCCAGCTTCTCTTTATAGACTGCATTTGCTTCATTAAGTCTTTCTATTTGCCGCTCAAGCTTTTCGGTGTATTCTTCAAGTTTTTTATAAGCAGATTGTAATTCTATATCTTCAGTCAAATTACCTTTCAGCTTCTCAAGATAGTCTATGACTTCAGTCAAAGTCAGATTATCTGAATGAGTTTCAGCTTGTTCCTTCAGTGGCGGTATATCATAAACAGCTTCTTGCTGCGGAGATTCAGCTTGCTGAGAGTACACAGGCTGTTTCTTGTTTTCCTTACGCTGTCTCTTTGCAAGCTCAATTCCTGATTTATATTGTTTGCGCACAAAAGAATTCCAGCGAAAGCCGCAGGCTGCAGCTGTTCTTGACAATTTGCGTCCAACTTCCTCAAAAGCCTGAAGTTGCGTTCCCCCTTCTCTGATATGACGAAGCACCACCTCGGCAAGCAATAAATCTTCATCCTGACTCCAGGCATCTTGTCTATTAGACGTCACTTCTATCCCTCCTGTATGAATTTATTTATTAATCCATACTTATGTTTATAGTAGAAAAGATAGAATATATTACTCAAGATTTTCTAGGTTTTTAGAATGGTTGTAAATCACCCGGCTGCCACTTGCTTAACTTATTTGATTCTGCCAACCTTTGTATTTGTGATCTGAAAGTCAATGGTGCTGTTATTTAAAAGCTGTTTTCGTAAAGATTTATCCCCTTAAAAGTAATGGATTTCCGCTCAAGGAGCACGACTCCCCCTATATAAAAAGAGGAGTTCTCTCCATGAAATTTGAAAGCACTAATTTTATGGTTTTAATATGATTTTTTTGCTTATCCGCAGGGTGGATTAGAGTCGCACATCCGTAGTGGAAGCCAGCATATTCATTAGAAACACAACTATGTTCTTTTACAGAGCCTATCTTTTAGATAGGAATTTGTCTACCGCTCTGTGATGCTCTTCTTTCTCCCACAATTTAGCACATTGACGGATTTCCTTGTCGATTCTTTCATAGAGATTGACTGATTCCCACTTTTCTTTTACTGATAGCTTATAAGCTGTCAGGACATTTACATCTTTGTTCAAAAAGCTCTCCATATTTTGAACAAGCGAGGGCACATCTGCCTTTTCAAGCAGATAATTCACAAAACCCATTTCTTGTAATTCCCCGGCTGAATATAGTTCAGCTGTTCCTAAGAGAGAAAGGGCATCTCCATACATTATTTTCTCCATTAATAAGGATCCTCCGCCCCAACCTGTCGTTATTGCCAGTCTGCCTTGGATGAATCCCATTTTTACATCTTTTCTTGCAGCCCTGAAGTCACATGCTGCAGCGATTTCACATCCTCCGCCTACCGCACTTCCATCTACCAAGGCTGCAGTAATCTTCGGAAGCGTCGCCAATTGATAGAGTATGTCCCCCATCTTTCTCAGCATAGAATAGGCTTGCTCTTCGGTCTTCAACCCATGAAAAATATCGAGATCTCCTCCTGAACAAAACGCCTTTCCGCCCGCAGCTGTAATAACCAGGAGTTTTATATCATCATCGGCCGTGGCCTCATCAATCGCTTTCTGCAAGCCGTCCATCACTTCATAATTAATTGCGTTGCGCTTCTCTTCTCTGTTAATAGTAAAAACCAGAATACCTTTCTCTGTCTTTTCCAGCAGATAATCTTCCATTTTCATCCTCCCTTTTCAAAGTCAAATGACTATTCAGCAAAACTCGTGTGTCTCTTAACTATAATACTAAAACAATTCAATTACAGATATAGGGAAAAGTTTTAAGGTGAGAGTAAGACCCGAAACGGAGGTTGTTTTACTAAGCTCTTGGTAGATGGTCTATCGTGGTTTTCGTTTAGTCGGAAAGTTCGACTAAACAGTCACAGAGTTAGGGACTCTTAAAAATAATTTGTTTTCTCATAGAATAGGGGAGTGCCAGTAATGGACTTTCACTTCCCTTATGTAAAAGGGAAGAAAAAAAGCCCTCAGAAGCAACAATCTTTCAGAAAAGAACCTAAAAATAAAAAAATTATCGGAGCTATTTGTGCTTTTTCCTCTTTCGACAACGAAATGAGAAGAAATACATCTGGAAATTATAATACGCTCTTTTCGCAAAGATTGTGGCTGTTTAAAAGTAAAGGATTTCCGTTCCAGGCGTACGGCTCCGCGGGGCGGGCGGTGAGCCTCCTCGGCTTTGCCTGTGGGGTTACGTTCCAGTGGGTACGTAACCTTGGTCTCACCTGCCCGCTAGTCCCGCAGGAGGCTGTACGCCTCCCTAATGGAATTTAAGTTAACAAACCTGCTTAGTTCTGACCTCAAGAATCTAGAGATCAATAAGATGGCCTTAAGAACCTGCGGCTATTTCACCTGCACCTATAAAAACACAAAAAAGGCGTGAAGAGCCATGGTCTCTTCACGCTTTTTGGCTGTGAATAAAAATTATTTGTTCACAACTTCTTTTCCTTTATAAGTACCGCACTCTTTACATACACGGTGAGCTAGTTTCATTTCCCCGCAATTCGGGCATGCAACCATACCAGGTACATTTAACTTGAAATGTGTACGGCGTTTTCTCTTTGCTGTTTTAGATGTTCTTCTAAAAGGTACTGCCATTTCTTCCCACCTCCTTACAGAGATATGTTATGATGAATCCAGAACGAGCTGGTTCACGCGCTTTAAGTGTTCTTGTCTTGTTCAAGAAGCTTAGCAAGACCGGCTAGCCGAGGGTCAACTTTCTTCTCCTCTTCTTCTTCCGCCTGAATAGCCTGTTCTTCAGTAATGACTTCCCAATTCTTGCCCGAGGGAAGATTTTCATCGTCTTTGGCTTTTTCGCTGAAAACTTGCATGGGAATTTCCAGGACAAGCAATTCATTGATTGCAGGCATCAGATCAATGACCTCTCCCTGAATCCTGTGCACTTCTTCCTCTTCGTACTGATCATGTTCGTTTGCTTTTAATAAGTATGTTTCGACCGTGTTAATATCAACCGGAAAATATACATCTTCCAGCGTTCTTGAACAAGGAAGAACAAGTTGGCCTTCGATATGCAGATGAAAGGTTACTTTATCAGAACTGATGTCTGCTCTTCCTGTTACATGGATTGGAGAAACATCACGTATCTGAGGATCAAGTGCTTTAACTTCACTTGCATCAACTGTTTCATCAAGGGGCATTCCCTTGTCGCGATACTTTTGCAATTGAATTATTGACCATTTCAATGTAATCACCTCAAGGCAACAAAGGTAATTATAGCTTTCATAATACCTTTTGTCAATATTTTTTCTTTACACTCTTTACAAGTATAGTGTTGTAATTATAACTTGTATTTATGAGTATTTACCACCCATTTTAAAGGATGTGAAAAAGAAATGAAAGCAGCAGGCGTTATTGTAGAATATAATCCATTCCATAATGGGCATTATCACCACCTTTCCGAGACGAGAAAAATGACAAATGCCGACCTGGTTATTGCAGTTATGAGCGGAAATTTCTTGCAAAGGGGAGAGCCTGCCATTGTTACAAAATGGTCCCGTGCCAGGATGGCTTTGAGATCAGGAGCAGATATAGTCATTGAACTTCCCTACCCATTTGCCACTCAGCATGCGGAAATTTTCGCCTCTGGCTCGGTTGCTTTATTAGAAGCAATGAAATGTTCAGCTTTTTGTTTTGGAAGTGAATCAGGTGACATTGCCGCTTTTGAAAATACTGTAGATTATCTTCAAGAGCATAATGCGCAATATAATGCTTTTATACAGAAATACATCAAATTGGGGATGAGCTATCCTTCCGCTTTGTCCAAAGCATTTCACAGCCTAAATCCAGAAGGAAACATTGTTGATCTTTCACAGCCCAACAACATTCTTGGGTATCATTATATCCAGGCACGAAATGCAATAGGATCAGGAATGGAAGCCTATACCCTTGCCAGAAAAAATGCGAATTATCATGATGAACATTTTAGCGATGAGACAATTGCCAGCGCAACGAGCATTAGGAAAGAATTAAGAAAAAAAGCTGGAAACGTAGATGCAGTCCAATCTTTTATAACAAAACCGACTCTCGATGAATTAAGAGAATATCAAGATAATTACGGAATTCTTCATGATTGGGAGCTATACTGGGGACTTCTTAAATTTAAGATTCTCTCATCTTCCAGAGAGGAACTCTCCAACATCTATGAAATCGAAGAAGGCATTGAAAACAGATTTATAGCTGCTGCACGTTCTTCTGCAAGTTTTCATGAATT
The DNA here is from genome assembly GCA_051750065.1 of Bacillota bacterium. Lineage (GTDB taxonomy): Bacteria > Bacillota > Bacilli > Bacillales > Bacillaceae_B > Rossellomorea. The sequence goes on along the minus strand of JBNJJI010000003.1, from coordinate 192,052 downwards.
TATGGAATCAGTCAAAACAAAGAGATACACCTGGACTCGACTGCAGCGAATGGCTCTTCATATACTCACCAACACAACCAAGAAAGCGATGAATGCGCAACAGTCTCCACAATACATCCGGCTGCTCGGCATGACTGAAGCAGGCAGGCAGTATCTTAATCAAAAGAAGAAGCAATTCAGCTTGCCTTTAATCAGCAAGCTGAGTGCCGCAGACAAACAAACAATGTCTCTTGATATAAAGGCTGCAGAAATTTTTTCACTTGCTGCTAATGACCCTGTCCTACAGTTGAAGTTGCTGCAACAGGAATTCAAGCAGCCTCCGATTTATATGAAAAGATAGATCAAGACTTGGAAACCGTGTGCCCGCTCTCCGGTGCCGTGTGCCTTGAGCGGAAATCCATTCCTTTTAATAGTCACATTCATTACGAATACACTTTTAAAAATAATTACCATATTTCTTCCGATTTTTCTGTCCATAAACGGATATTCGAATATGTAAAAATTTTTTAAAAAATAAGGGGAGAATTTCCGCTTAATTAAGAAAATAGCACTAAAACAGCTAAATTAAGCGGAATAACTTCCCTTATTTGCTTTAAAGAAGAAAAAATGATCCCTTTTGCTTTGCTTAAGCGGAAAAATTCCGCTTATATACCCCAATTCGAACTCTTTTCCTCTGCTTAATCGGAAAATTTCCGCTTATTTTAAGGCTGTTTTCTAAAAGATTGTTGCTTTTGAATACTTTTTTCCCCACCTCACCCATTTACGTAGGAGGATTGGAGTGGAAGGCGTACGATCTCCTGCGGGACCAGCGAGCAGGTTAGACCCCGCAGGCGCAACCGAAGAGGCTCACCGCACGCCCCGCGGAGTCTTACGCCTACAGCGGAAATCCATTTATTTTCATAGCCACAATCTTTCGAAAAAAACCTTTAAATATAGCTGGTGGCTCGATGAAGGAGTCAGTTCCCCAGAGCAAACCTCATTTTCTTATGGAAGGGAGTGTTCTATCTTGAAGTAAGGTTTTTTACTGCCACGCTTTAAGCTCTCTGGAACCCCCGGCATAGCCAGGGTTTTTTAAGACCTTCAGTAAAAAAAGAACTGAACAGAAACTGTTCAGTTCTTACTTGTTATAAAGAATCGAGGTAGTTCAATGCATCTTCAAATGTTTTAACAGGTACAATCTCCATATCAGTTCCAATTTCTTCTGCTGTTTTCAACGCCTCTTCATAGTTTGGTTTCAAGTCAGGATTGGATTTCTTAATGTCCTCTGGAATAATATCCATGGGAGCAAAGAAAACTTCTACATCAGCATTATCAGCCGCAATAACCTTTTGCTCTATCCCGCCTATTCTGCCGACAGTTCCATTAGAAGAAATGGTGCCTGTTCCGGCAATATCCAGTCCCTTAGTTATATCTCTTTCCACCAGTTCATTATATAATTGCAAACTGAACATCAATCCGGCAGATGGCCCTCCAATTTTATCGGTATTCATTGTCACTTTTGTTGTAGTGACAATCTCCTTATCGTCTACAAGACCTATTCCCAATCCGACTTTACCTCCACTGGCTGAAAACTCCGCAAGCGCAACCTCTTCTTGAAATTCAGCATCTTCTCGCGTAAACGTGATGGTTACGGTCTCATCGACTGTTTTTTTGCTGATATAGTCTATGAACTCCTGTGAAGAACTAAATGCATTACCATCTATGGCTGTGATCATGTCCCCCGGCTCAAGAACCTCTTCTGCAGGCATCCCAGGATAGACGTTAAGAATATATACTCCATTGTATTCAAAAGAATATGGCTGTTCAGCTTGCTCGAAGGCCACTTCTATAGCATTCAATTTAGAAGTTTCCATCAAGTGAAGCTGTCTGACATTATATTCTTCTTCTGTTTCTTCAGGACTTCTAATTTCTCCAGCAGGGTAAATATGTTCGTATTTTCTTAGGGAAGCGACGAGATAAGTATAAATATTAGCCTTGCCCATCCTGACTGTGGTGAGCATAATCCGGCCCTCATCCTCAAACCCATTCTCCACTTCTATGATCGAATCAAGGTCTTTTGCACTTCCAGGTTTGGTGACATAATAGGGCAAATAATAAAACGAACTTCCAATTATAACTATTGTCATGATAACTAGAATACGGATCCATACTTTTTGTGACACTTACTGCTGCTTCCCCTTCCATTCTTCAATGGCTTGCCTGATTGAAGGTATTATTTTCTTTGCTTCTTCTTCACCGGCTGCAATGATCTCTTCCGTATTGGTGAATGCCCTTGAACTGTACTGTTCAACATTCGGCCTGATCATAAAATCAGCGTGCAATTCTCGATTTCTGATAATTTCTTTTTGTAAAATATCTATACTCTGCATTATAACATCGTACACAGTCACAATTTCTGCATTTTGTTTCACTTGTGCTACATCCACCCCAATGACGATATCCGCCCCCATCTCTTCCACTACAGAAACTGGAACCCTGTCGATCACTCCTCCATCAACAAGCAGCCTGCCGTTGATCTTTTCCGGAACGAATATTCCGGGGATACTAATGCTTGCTCTCACAGCCTCGGCTATTGGGCCTTCAGTAAAGACCACCCTTTCTCCCTTAGTGAGATCGGTAGCTACAACTGATATCGGAATGGTAAGATCCTCTATATTTTTGTTATGTGTAAACAGCCTGACAAACTGTTTAATCCGCTTACCTGCAATGAATCCCATTTTCGGAACTGTAAAGTCCAGATAGTACTTTCTTCGAAATGCAGTCGATAACTTATAAAGGTCTTCCATATTATGGCCAACTCCATAAAAACAGGCGGCGAGTGCACCCATACTGCTTCCCGCAATCATATCTACAGGGATATCTTCGTCTTTAAAGGCCTTCAGCACACCCAGGTGGGCAAATCCTCTTGCTCCGCCTGAACCCAGAGCTAAGCCAATTTTCGGCTTGTTCACAGGGCCTCCCCCTTTTTTCTCGGATTGTTCTTATCATATGGTCTATTTTGAGTCGCTATGAAGTATATTTCATTAATATGAGGACAAGGTGTAATCCTCAGTTGTATCAATATACTTTATTTTAACATTAATTTCATGTTCAACAAGGTTACAAAAAGGAACTTTCATATATATCGGGAGGGAATAGATTGAACGCTTCGCAATTTAAAACAATCTTTTTAGCACTTTCCGTTACAACACTTGCGGCCTCTTTAATTATATTTCCTCAAGAATCTCTTGAAGCATCCATCAGGGGACTGAATATGTGGTGGGAGATTGTCTTTCCTTCTTTGCTGCCATTTTTCATTATCTCTGAGATGCTTATTGGATTTGGGGTTGTTAAGTTTATCGGCGTCATTTTGGAACCGCTAATGCGCCCTTTTTTCAGGGTGCCTGGCGTAGGCGGATTCGTCTGGGCAATGGGAATGGCTTCTGGTTTTCCTGCCGGTGCAAAGTTGACGGCACGTCTGCGGCAAGAAAATCAGCTGACACGGATCGAAGCAGAAAGACTGGTTTCTTTCACCAACTCTTCTAATCCCCTTTTTATTTTTGGAGCGGTATCCATAGGTTTTTTTTATAACCCGCATTTAGGAATCATTCTTGCGTGTGCACATTATCTCGGCAACATCTGTGTAGGCCTTATTATGAGCTTTTATGGACGGAGAGAAGAAAGCCAGAGCAATACGGTGTCCAATAAAGTTTTCTCGATCAGAGAGGCTCTGGCCGCTCTTCATAGAACACGAGTGAAAGAGAAGAGGCCAATCGGAAAACAGCTTGGAGATGCAGTGAATTCCTCCATCCAGACTCTGCTTATGATAGGTGGATTCATTATATTGTTTTCTGTTATAAACAAGCTGCTCTTTCACCTTGGAATCACCCCATTTATTGCAGATGCATTGAATTTCTTGCTGAAGCTGCTGACGCTTCCTGAAGCGTTATCTCTTCCTTTTATATCCGGTTTATTTGAAATAACACTAGGAAGCCAGATGACCAGCGGGGCCGGAGAAGCTACCCTGTTGCAGCAAGCTATCATAACAAGCTTCATTCTCGGTTTCAGTGGTTTCAGTGTCCAGGCTCAGGTAGCGAGCATTCTGGCTCAGACAGATATCCGCTTCCGCCCCTTCTTCACAGCAAGGTTGATTCACGGAACGGCAGCTGCCTTGATTACTCTCCTAATATGGAAACCGGTTTATGTGGATTTTTATCAAGAGAAACCTTCGAATTCTGTTCCTGTTTTTAATCACCAGAACTGGATTTTCTGGGAACAGTCACTATTATGGCTTAAACAATGGGGCCCTTTGTTTACAATATTTTCCTTGGTGATTTATATAATCTTGTACCTTCTCAAAATGCGAACTAGCAGCAGGTTTTAGGAAACATATGAATGTTCCTTGATTGTTTCTTCCTAATCAAAATTTCTTTTTTGATTAGAACAACAAAGTATAAGAAAAGCACAACAAAAAACAAGCTGCATATGTTAGGCAGCTTGTTTTTTGTTGCATTTTGAAATTCAGCCAATGTTTTTAGCCTTCAGGGCATTTTCTACAGCTTTCGGGACAAGTTCTGATATGTCGGCATCATACTTGGCCACTTCTTTAACGATGGAAGAGCTAAGGAATGAATATTGATTATTGGTCATAATAAAGAAAGTTTCAATATTTTCATCCAATACCCTGTTCATCGATGTGATCTGCATCTCATATTCAAAGTCCGAGACCGCTCTGAGCCCTCTGATAATGGCGTTTGCGTTCACACTCTTGGCATAATCTATAAGAAGTCCCTGAAAGGAATCAACTATGATATTGGGGATATCCTTAGTCACTTCTCTGATCAATTCCATTCTTTCTTCTACTGAGAACATTGGTTGTTTGGATGAATTGTTCAATACCGTTATGTACAATGTATCAAAAACTTTAGCCCCACGAGTAATGATATCCAAATGTCCAAATGTGATTGGATCAAAACTACCAGGACAGACAGCTATACTTCCCATTTGTTAAAGCCTCCGTTTCTTTCGAAAGAGATAATCCCCTGTATGTATATCAGTTGTACCTTTTAAAAAATTTCCGTAACCATTATTCTGAAAAAGTCTACTGCAATTCTTGTTACATCATACAAAAGCGTAAGCGCCCTGACTAGCCCCGACAGGCAAATGCTCCGAAGAGAAAAAAGGCGGTCTTTCCTTCTCTTCGGACATTTGACCCCGAGGGGCTAAGTTCGTTCCGGTGGGTACGAACCCTCGGGCGCTGAAGCTAGACGTGAACAAAAGCAAATCAGCTCTTTTGGTAAATTGTGATTGCGATGATTCCATACGTCTCTGCCCTGATTGCTTTTAATGTGCCTACTTCTTTAGGAAGAACATATTCAGAGCCATGCTCACACACAACGTAACCGCTTTCATTCAATAAGCCGTTTTCATCAATTTCTTCTAGTAATTGATGCAATTTCTGTTTCTTATACGGAGGATCCAAAAAAATATAGTTAAACGATAATTCCCTCTTGATGACAGCTTTCAGGGCTCTTCCAGCATCGTTCCTGTACACTTCGCTTTTTTCGTTGTATCCGCAGTAGTCTAAGTTTGATTTAATGGTCCCGATTGCTTTAAAGTCCTTATCTACAAATATGACTTTTTCCAATCCCCGGCTCAAAGCCTCTATCCCAAGGCCGCCGCTGCCTGCAAATAAATCAAGACCGATGCCCGAATCAAAATAAGGACCGATTATGTTGAAAATTGCCTCTTTCACTTTATCAGTTGTCGGTCTCGTCCCGCTTCCCGGCACTGCTTTCAACGGCCTTCCTCTACACTCGCCTGATATAACTCTCATTTAATTCACCACTGAATATGTATTTATTTCTTTTATATCCTACCATATATAAACATTCTTTTCTATCCATAGTCGAACTGTGCTGAAATTCGCCTGAAATTTTCATAATAAATGTATAAAACATTTTTCACTGGTGATAATGCTAGTAACAACATCTTTTCTGGTGTTGTTGCCAACCGCGGAGAAGACTTACGTTTCCCCATAAGTTCTTCCTCCGGTTTCTCCTCTCCCTTTGCCTTCTTTCCCTTGTGGAATTAGAAGGGCCCTGCAGGAAGTCCTGCAGGGGATTTTTTTGTTTCCTTAACTATTTTGGAGATGCGCATTTATATTGATCATTGGTCTACTCGCAGCTTAACTTCTCCTTCAATCCAAGATGGGTAATCCTGAAGTTCAAAAGTGATTATACCGGAACCTTTGTCTCTGTCATAAGGGAATCCAAAGCGAGGCAGCCCTTCAGCACCGGCTTCCTCATGATACTGAGAAGACAATTTATGCTCTTCTCCACCGGCGTCTATATACGATTGAATTGGCGACATATGGCTAGCCTGCTCATATCGCTTATCCCATGAAAAGAGTAAGACGCCCGCATCATCAAGATCTTCCTCATAATCCACTTTGGAAAGCCTTTCATCTGGCGCCTGCAGGATCTCCAATCTTTCTGTATCTACCTTTACTTCAAGCTCATCTTTATCCAGCGCTCTGATTTTATTAAAAACCAGGTGAAGCTCCTCTGGCTTCTCAAAATAGTTACTTTGAAGGTAGTACGTCTTTTCTTCAAAGCCACCACTCGCTGAAAGGCCGTTGGAAATCTGTGACCATGTCTCTCCATTTTCATCCACGATACGCAGATCCTCTATGTCAAAAATCCGTTTATCGTTTTCAACCGGAAATTTCATTTTAACTCCGGTCCTGGTAGGAGAAACCTCTAGTTTTTCTATCAGGATCTTTTGGCCTTCTACCAGAAATTCTTTGTTGATCGGTTTTTCTTTCGTCTTTCCGATTTTCTTTTGATCCACTGAAAAAGGGATTTCCCATTTCTCTGAAAATGCCTCTTCCCCGTTGCTCAAATCCATCACCAAGGTATAACTTCCATGGTTCAATGTTTCTTTTAATCCATAGTTAGACTGATACATATTTGACCTTTCTTTATCAAGTGAATCAATGCCCAAGCTTTCGAAAGGAACTTCTTCACCGGAATCATCTTCCACTTTTATCTTATCAATCTGCAGATCTTTAAACGGAGTCGAATCAGAATTCACCTGGTAAAACAGGACAAGCTGTTCTTGATCAGCTATAAATGAATCTAAAGTAATGGTGATTCCCTGATGCGAATCAGAATTGTCCACTTCCTGCACAAAATCATTTTCGATAATAGATACCAGTCCTTTGTCTTGTCTCACCAACTCCACCAGCTGATCCATACCAGGTATATTCCCGACATAATCGGCAAATACTTCTGAAACCCTCAAGGAACTGATAAAGACTGTCAGTAAGACCAGTGCAGCAGCAAACACAGTTTTCCAAAGACGAGAAGGTTTTTTTGAGCGTTTAGCTCTTTGGATTCCCATCTTAATCGCTTCATCAATTGCTCTCTCAGGATACTCTCTCTCATCCAACTTTGCTTTCAACCCCTCAAGGCGCTCTTCTTCGCGGTTAGGCATCGTAATCACCTTCCTCATCTTCTTTGAATTGTTTTCTTAAAGAGAGCAGCCCTTTGTGGAGCCAGGTCTTAATTGTGCCTTGGGGATGTTTCAATAAGTCTGCTATCTCTGCTATCTTCAGCCCTTCCAAATACTTAAGAATGATGACTTCTCTATACTTTTCATCCAGCTTCTGTATTGCTTCTTCCATTTCCAGGCCGGACCTTTCTTCTGAAGCTGCGGCTGAATGAAGGATTTCATCATTATATAACACCTTCTGTTTCTTTTTTAACTCATCATTGCAATAATTTAAGAGGATCCTGACCAGCCATGTAGAAAAGTAACTGGGTTGCTTCAGCTTCCCTATCCCTTTGTAAGCCCGGAAAGTCGTTTCTTGTATGGCTTCCAGAGCATCATGATCGTTACGGAAATACGTTAAAGCAATTCGGTATAATTGCATCTTATGAGAGGTGATAAGCTGATAAAAAGCTTCGTCATTGCCTCTCCGTGCTTTCTTGACTAAAAGTACATCTTCTTTTTTCATGAGTGCCTCCTTTCTTATACGTTAGACTATTTCATCATGAAAAAGTTTTAGTGAATCATCATTTTTTTGTGCTAACTTTTCTGAATGCAGGTAATAAAATACCTCGCTCTCCTTAATCTTTTCAGGACCGCCAGTAAGTTTAGTGAAGAGATGTCTTCTATAATGTGAGCTAGTTATATTAAAGATTCTCACAAAACAATACTTTAACATTCTAAGAATATTCTTTACTTCTTTAAGTGCTTTTGGAATAATTGAAAGTTGAAAAAGGTTATATCTATCAAGATTGAAAGGAAGTCGTTACATGATCCAGCGTTTTATTGAATTAGGCGAAGGGTATTCTGATATATATGAACTTATCGAATTGGCTCACTACAATGAACCAAGAATGCTTCATTTCATGGCATTTCATACTGTTGTAAAAGAACGGCCTGTAACTTCATTGGCGATTGTCCTGAAACCTGCCGGAGAAAGCAAGTTTCAGCCAATCTATATATGCAGAGAAGGAATTTCCGATCCAAATCACCTGCCCAGCAAGAGGTATCAGCTATTTGAAGAAGCAGCGAAGGCTCAAGGACGTGAAGTCATCCAAATGGATGTCAAGCCGTCTTCCGTTTTTGCTGAAAAAATCTTGTATTACCAGCATCTGATTGCTATTCTGAGGCTGAACCACTATATTCCGCCATTGCAGTAGTGCATCGGCAAGAAGAACGACCCAAGAGGGAATCTTCCTTTTGGGATACAAAAAAAGAAAACAGGTGACATCCACCTGTTTTCTTCACTTAAATACCCATTTTATAATCATACTCTTTAGCTTTATCGGGTTTAGAGTTTTCAAATTGAGTCTTGATGAAAGGCTTGTAAGACGGCTCCACTTTCTTCACATAAGAATAAGAAGACAGTTTTTCAACAACCGAATCAGTATCAATTTGATCACAATACAGCACCACATATTTCATTTTTCTGGAAACGTATTGAACGTTGCCAAACCTTCTCATCGACTTGGCGTGCTTTAAACTGTATAACCATACTGTAATACCTTGTCTATCGGTGAACATCTTTATTTTCCCCTTAAATAACACTCTATTTTCCATAAGTCTAGCATAAGAATTGACTATAAATCAACAAAAGAAGGGATGTGGAGCATGGATCTCGCAGTGATTTGGAATAAATTCGCAGAACATTTGAAATCCTTTGAAGGAATTAAAGACTATGAAATGAAGAAAATAGCAGGCATCCCCTTTATATATATTGATGCAGAACTGCCAAAAGAAATGGTTGAAACATCGATTAAACTAGCCACAGCAAAATCAATCCGGGGCAAGCGGCTGCATTCAGACACGGTATATGTAAGGAAGAGAGAACAGTATTACGTCTACCGCCACCGATTTTATGTGCCTCAGGAAAAGATGTTCTGCTGCGGAAACCTGTGTGTGGATTGCATAAGACTTCGCGGATAAATAAGTAAAGCGCAAGCGCCCTGTTCAGCGGCATACGTTCTGGACAGGCTCCGCATGAGATAAGGGAAACACAACGAACATAGTGAGTTGATGTTCACTTCCTTCCCAGATATGTGGCGATTGCCAATACTTCTAAACTATTGACAGCAGAAAAAATCCAAAAGTCGATTTTTTCTGGATCACTCTTCGATTGTTATTTGGAAATGAACTAATTGACATATCGCAAGGAGGAGCAGGGAAGTTCGCTAGCCGATAGGGCGCTTCTTTCTTATTTTTGAACAAAAGAAAGCTTCAGCGCCCAGCCATCGGGGCTGGGCGCTGAAGCCTGACGTAGATAACTTAGTTAAAGTTTTCAACAGGAATATTGTTGTCTAAATAATAAAAAATGCGGGAATATCCCCGCATTTTTATGAGCAGCCGCAGCTTCCTCCACTTCCACAACCGCCTCCGCAGGCAGAGGCTGAATCAAAGAAGGGATTTCCTGTCGGCACCTTTACATTTTCAGACACTGAACGGCCAATCAAAACACTGATCTCATCCAACAGGTTTTGCAGGTCCTTTTCTGCGCGACGGAAATTTGCGACGTTTTCGTCCATATCCATATCACGTTTCAGCTCACGGATTTCCTTCATTACCCTCTTATAATCAGGATGATATCGTCCGAATCGCTGAACCTCTTCATAAAGTTCTTTCATCTTGCTGAACTTCTGTATTTTGAGCTGAGTGCCTTTATCTGACTTAAGCATATATAAACAACGTCGGTACTCTTCTGCAATATCCGATTGCAGAACTTGAGCAGCCAATTTCTCTGCAGATTCCTGAATTTCCAATCTTTCCAAAGTAGCAAGCAAAAACGCTCACCTCCATAACGATATTCTAACATGTTTAAGGAAAGTAAGCTAATAGAGAATGTTCAGAAAGTCCGGTATAAATGACACTTCAAATTTCTTCGTTGGCTCGCTTTTTTAGTTCCTCACGTATTATTAGCATACGTTCCGGTATTCAAAAGCTGCGCCGCCTCGAACTTCTCCGTCCTTTTTATCCTCCTTTTTGAACACGCACTTATAGTTGTTGTTATGGGATGGTTATATAAAATTGTTTTTGAAGTCCCCATGACTGCTGACTTTCTTTTGCCACTATTTCAACCTTTACATGGTGTATACCTTTTTCCAAGCCCTTAATGACAAATGCTGCTGTATGATATTCATCGTAGCGTTTCCCATCAACACTGACAACAATTTTCCCCTTCTTACCCTTCTTTCCTGAGGAGAAAGTAACACCTGGGGCAATGCACTCAACGTACACCTGACTTGCTTGAACGATATGTCTTACTGTTACATTTTCTTTGTCTTGGGATTTAAAAGTCGCTGCCTCTGCTTCACGCTCCAGACCGAAAGTTTCAGGTTCTGGCAGATCTTCTTTACACCCAGCCAAACATAAAATGACTAGTAAAAGTATCCATCTTTTCATCAGTACCACTCCTTGCCATTAGCGTTTGCAGACAAGAGAGTTTTTAACCAAAAAAATAAGCCGTATCCTCCTGGCCGGATTTCCTTCCAATTTCTTCATCATTCATTATTGAGAGTCATTCATCGCTTGAAACATTTGCATCATCATCGAGGCCATTTGAACACCGTTAGAAAATCGTTGAACCTGATGATGGACCGTTTTTTCATAATGATTGATGGAGGCAGCCTCAAACTTCTCCAGCTGATGGGGATTTTTACTAAGAATTCGATACCATACCGGCTGGACCCGTATAAATTTTTTTAAATCCTGTTTAGAATGAATATAGTCCACAAGTTCTTTTCTCATAAAATCCACTTCCCTTAATCTTTTCTAAATGAAAAAGGATGCCTCGGACGCTGAGGGGCTTCAGCTTGTTCTTGTGATGTTGATGAGGCAGTTGTATTTGCAGTAGTAGATTGAAATTGTGAAAGCACTCCCTGGACCGCACCAATCGCTTGACTTAAGCTGTTAATATGCTGTTCCATTTGGGCGGGGTCCATATTCTTCAGCATTCCGCCAATTTGGTCCATGAATCCTTTAGAATCTTTCTTTTCTTCTTGGGCTTTACCTTCTTTGCTCTTGAAGTCGTCCCATCGTGAATCTTCTTCACCCAATAAGTACCATTCCTCAAATAATTCCTGCCAAGTGGCTGTACCTTTCCTGACTTCTGATGACAATTTAGGATGTCTTTGGACAAATTCCTTAAATTCTTTCACTTTTGGGTGCAGCTGTCTGGCCATATCCTTCACCTCCTAAGTCGGGGCATATACCTACTATAAGATATGAAGAAGCAGGTTGAATGTGAATTGTTTACAATAAATTCAAGGCTGTTTCATGAATCTCGTTTTACAAGTTTGTTTGTGTTACTTCAGTCCAATCTTCCGCGAAAAATTATTTCATGATATGATTAAATAGTCTGATAAAATTGCTGATTTCAAAGAAATTCCTGCTCATTGCTCTTTCAAAGGAAAGGAAACGTTAATGATTATCCAGCAATCATTTATACAAATATAGTAAATAGCCAGGCAGAACTAAAACAAAGATGAAGGATGTTTACAAATGAAAGAAGAATTGGCAAGACTGTTAAATGAATGTATAGAAAATGGAAATGAGGAAGACCTTAGTGTCCTTAAACAAATGCTTCAAGGAGTCAGGAGGAAACAGGATCAATACAATGGCTCCTATATAGGGGGTGCGCTCGCCATGGAAAGAACCATTGAAGAAGATACTTGTGAAGTGAGCATACCTATCACCCCTCTCACTTACAACTCTCTTGAAATAGTTCATGGCGGTATTACTGCTACATTAGTCGATTCAGCCATGGGTACACTTGCTAACGTACTGCTCCCTGAGGGATTTGGCGCAGTTACGACCAATCTGAATATCCACTACTTATCTCCAGGCAGGAGCGGTCAATTGACCGCAAAGGCAACTCTTGTCCATAAAGGCTCAAAGACAATGGTCATAAATGGAAAAGTTATGTCGGAAGATGGCAAAACAGTAGCTCACTGCACTGGGTCTTTCTTCGTTGTTAAGAAAAGCAGATAAATGAATGCTCTTTTCGCAATAATTGCTGCTCTTAAAAAATTATAGATTTTCGTTACTGGAGCAAGACTCCGCGAGGCGGGAAATTCAGGTAAGCATCAAAGCTTCAATCTCTTAGAAAAGAGCCAAATTGAACACTAAAAAAGCCTGTCGTAATTTCAAGATAGGCTTTTTTCAGTGTTCTGTTCGTGCCTTCTTATCCGGTGAGTATATGCGTTCAATAACCACAGAAGTAACACAGCTAATGGCTGGAATTGACTCAACAAAATTAAATTAAGAACAGAAAAAGAATCAGCCTCGCTCGGCTGATTCTTAAAAGGTTATGGCTGAAATTGCTGAATGAAGTTTTGAGTAAAATACTTTCTGTAGACTCCTACACCAAGATGGGTGAAATCAGGTTCCAATAGAGTTTTTCGGTGTCCTTCTGAATTCAGCCATCCATGCACAGCTGCAGGGCCGTCAGCATACTGTGCTGCAATATTTTCACCTGCCATCCCAAAAGCAACATTGGCACTTTCCAGACGGTCGGCAAGTGTTCCAGATATTGGTGAGTCATGAGAAAAGTAGTCCTGATCGAACATTTCTTTGCTGTGCTGTTCAGCTACAAAAGCTGTTTCTTCATCCCATTCTACTTCACCCGCTTCATAGCTTGAACGAATAATGTTGGTAATTTCAAAGATTTGTCTTTCACTGCCTTCTGCGATTTCATCCCACTTTTCTTGAGGAATCTCGTGTTCCTCCATCAATTCCCCTCTATACACCATTTCATATGGCCTTTGTTCTATCAAAGTCTCTTTATTGAAAAGGCGTATACTGACAAGCTTTCCAGTATATTTATCGAGATAAAGCTGAGCATATACATCTCCAAGCGAGGTCAACATTCTTGTATTCAAGTCTTCTTCAGACAATTCAAACCGGTAGGTGCCTTCGTCAACATTGACCACAATCTCGGATTCAACGGGAGAAGTCTGATAAATCTCTTTTATCGTCTGACCCACTTTAAACGGCTCTATTTCTGCCTCATCTCCTACGGCATAAATGGTTACAACTTTGCTTCGCTGTATGCCTACTTGAAAGTATTTCTGAGGAGAAAGGTGGTAGATCCACCAGTCATATCCGTAGGCAGATGGATCGATGCGGTCGGGTTCACCTAATTGTGCTACCAGTTCCTCGGTACTTTTATTAATTAATGAGGCTATCCCTTGTGCAGGACCACCAATGTTTAAATTTTCTTCTGTTCCATTAAGAGAATCGTCTTGATCCTCTTGAGGTACATTTACTGCAGGTCCTTGTAAAATATTTGTATCATCCTGTGTTCCATTTGAATAAATACCCACAAATAGTATAATAGCTAAAATTGTAAAAATTCTAAGTAAGGTTTTCAGGAGTTATCCTCCTTTCTCTTAGTATACTGATATAAAATTTTTCTTCATCCGAAGAATTTAATAAATTCAAATGTCCTCTAGCAGGACTTTTGTATGTATAACTATTATTAGTATAGCATTACTTATAATTCGTTTTATAGTAAGACCTTTCAGAAATTTTATCTGTATGCACATCTAGCTTTACAATAGAGTATTAATATCTATTTTATTCATCGTACACTTCTTTTATTTAGGCTCTGTTAAAGAGTATTGTTATTTTAAAATGAGAATCAATTGATTACTGAACGCATCAACTTTTCTTAATGATTTAGGTTATAGTTTTTTACGCTAAAGTTTAAAGGCTGTTTTCTAAAAGATTGTTGCTTTTGAATACTTTTTTCCCCACCTCACCCATTTACGTAGGAGGATTGGAGTGGAAGGCGTACGATCTCCTGCGGGACTAGCGGGCAGGTGAGACCAAGGTTACGTACCCACTGGAACGTAACCCCACAGGCGAATCTAGCTCCAGCGGCCAGCACCTAGCGGATTTCGGTCTCCTTCCTTGCGATAAGTCATCATCGAATCGCTATCGCTCTTCGTGATTCCTTTATCTCATGCAGGAGCCCTACAATCCGTACGGTGCTAAACGACCGCTTCCACTTTTTATGAAGCCGAGGAGGCTCAATCCAGCTACAGCGGCCAGCGACTAGCAGATTTCGGTCTCTCTCCTTGCGATAAGTCATCATCGAATCGCTATCGCTCTCCGTGATTCCTTTATCTCATACGAAAGCCCTGAAATCTGTACGTCGCTGAACGGCCGATTCCCCTTTTTAGTTCACCGCACGCCCCGCGGAGTCGTGCGCCCTTCACTGCAATCCCTTACTTTCAAAGCAGCCAAAATCTTTACGAAAAGAGCGATTTTAAAAGATCCGCAAGTCGATTAACCAGCTTTTTTCAGCTTTCTTATCTGGAATGACTCCTTCTTAATAACAAGAGAACGCATAATATCTTATAGAGGATATTCAAAAAATCCGGTAAAAAACACTTCGAATACTAACGGATTCTGTTTTGAAGTACAAACTTTTAATTAGTGAAAGAAATGGTTTAGTTATTCGCACGCAAGAAAATGTCTATTGATTTCCACTCCAGATGCATGACTCCGCGGAGTCGTACGCCTGTAACGGAAATCTATCACTTTTATACAGCCACAATCTTTGCGAAAACAGCTTTTTTAAAAGTAGTATTCGCACTCAGAGCCTCAATTTACTAATTTCGTCACAATGTATTCGTTGCATGAAAAGCAGAATTACACTATTATAAAGAATGAGGAATTTTGCATTTTATCTGAATGATTTCAAATGATAAAAATGCGTTGAAGATATTGGAGGGATTATTAATGCGATTTGAAGCTTCTGGCGTTGAGAAAATGAAAGCAGAATTAAACAGGCTGGATGAAGTTATGAG
Source organism: Bacillota bacterium (assembly GCA_051750065.1). GTDB lineage: Bacteria > Bacillota > Bacilli > Bacillales > Bacillaceae_B > Rossellomorea. Next base: position 176,714 of record JBNJJI010000003.1, on the reverse strand, counting down.
CTCTCATGGAATGCATCGAGATGGTCAATGGGATTATGAGCGAGTAACATATGACAAAAAGTTTGAAATCAAAGAAGGTACATACTATCTTAGAATTCACGGTCATACTTTAGACGGTGACGTTGGCAAACATGAAGGAATCATTCAACTTATGACACCACTACTGGGTAAACACTATTATCCGCATGGCGTGGAATATGGAGAGGGAGAGCACTTTCCTGCCCACCTTGTGACTACATGTGAAAAGCTCTTGGCAGAGATCAAAGCTGAAGTTTCAGCCTTTGCCGAATAAAGGATAACTTAGCTGGCTGGCTGGAAGGGAGATACCCTTTCTGCTGGCTTTTTTACTACTTAAAACACTTTGTAAAAGTTCTTTTTCAAGATTTGTCTGGTGTCGAGGGAAGTCAACTTAAAAAAAGTGCAGAATTGAAGCTGTGCTCTGTTCACTGAAGGTCACATTGTAATATAATAGCTATATAGGTACATAAGAAGAAAGGGGCACCAAATTGACAAAGATTCTTTCCAAGAAGATGATAATGATTACAATCACTGTCATTATTTCTATTTTATTGATTTATTACATCCTCCCTGTCTCCATTCCCCTTATAACCGCTATAATCACAGCTCTGTTACTTGATCCTGTAGTAAAAATGCTTGAGAGAAGATTTAAGATTAAAAGAAAACTTGCTGTCTTAATCGTCTTTATCATCTTTATACTTTCTATCAGTGCAGTCTCATACTTTGTGATTACGAAGGTTATTGGCGAAGGGGTAAAATTGGTAGAGGATATTCCATTATATATAAACCAGTTAAATGATATCTGGCTTTCTTATGAAAAACAACTCACTATTGCAGCAAAGGACCTTCCGATTGAGATTGTTACTGAAACAAGCAGAGAGGTTCAAGACTTTCTTAACAGCTTCAAAAACAGCTTGAAAGAATATTTGAATATTGAGAAAGTTAGTGCATTTCTGACACATATCCCTAACTATTTAGTCAGCTTCCTGGTGTTCCTTATAGCACTATTCATGTTCATGCTTGACCTTCCAAGGATTAAACAGAGCATCTTTAACCACCTGACTGAAAAAACGGCAGAAAAAGTTAACTTCATGACTTCCCGGCTGTCATACGTGATTTTCGGATTTTTCAAAGCTCAATTCCTGGTAAGTATCATCATCTTTGTAGCAGCGTTGATAGGACTTCTCTTTATTTCACCAGAAGTGGCTGTTGTCATGGCGATCATCATTTGGTTAATTGATTTTATTCCTTTGATAGGATCTATCGTGGTGCTTGGTCCCTGGGCAATATTTCACTTGTTATCAGGAAATCTAACTTTAGGAACAGAACTAGCAATTTTGGCTGCTGTCCTCCTGATTATCCGCAGAACTGTAGAACCAAAAGTGATGGGCAGCCATATCGGTCTCTCTCCACTTGCAACTCTTATTGCGATGTATCTGGGGCTTAAGCTGTTTGGTGTTCTCGGCTTTATTATAGGACCATTAATTTTAATCATTTTCAATTCTGCCAAAGAAGCGGGAATCATTAAGATGAACTTCAAAATTTAATGAAAAGCATCTGAAGCATCTATATTCCGCTTTAAAAGCTGTGTCAAGTTCAGAAAAAAACAGCAGAGGCAGTCCCGATTTTCTCGGACTGCCTCTTTTTATTGTGTTTATATAAGCATGTGGGTGTCTTACCTAAAGAAATCTTCTTTCCTACTGAAAAATCTCCGTAAATAGACTTCTTAAAGTAACCTTAGAAAAAATCGAGAAACAAACCAGGCTTGGTTTGAAGATTTTGCTTCAATAACTGGACCTTCTGAGGATTTCCTTTAATCAGTTCCATTTCAATAAGCTCTTCAGGAGAATATATGCCAAAAAACAGTGGAATTAAGGCATTAACATCCATTTCCAGGTCCGCTTTACTACTTGAAGACTGTGCGGTGACTTTTTCTGAAGTGATCAGAAATATACCGTTATTCCAGGGAGCATAACAGTCGGTAATCTTCACCGACAATTCTCCCTTAAAGTTTTCAAAATGAAGTTCGAAAAATCCAGAAACATCCACGACCCTAGCCATAAAATAAGGATGAAGCTCTGTTTGGATTTTAGGATTATGTAAAAGAAAAGGTAAAGGATCACCAGGAGGCAAAATCAACTCTGCTTCGGTTAACATGGAGTCATGCTGGCAGATGAAGTTCCATAAACCATTTCTGGCTTCCCCATTTAAAACAATAAACTCCTCCACTTTCATTTTCTGATTTTTTATCTCATAAAGAATATACCCTTTTTCTACTCCTTCTCTATCATAATACACAGCCGCATGAAGTGTGTTAATGGTTCGGTCTTTCCACCAATCTTTTTCTCGAACCAGCATTCCGCTGAACTGGCGGGCATATTGTCTGTATGTCTGTTCTATTTGAAGAGGGTAACAGTCTTTATTAAACCTTTTTACAGTGCCAGGAACTTGCTTTATCATTATTAATTCTGCTTTTGGTATTCTTACCTTCTTATATTCAGCGAATAATTCCCACCCGTATTTGCGATAAAACGCTATCGAGAAAGGATGAAGCATTGACAGAGTCTGACCTTTTTCCCTCATACGCTTTAAAGTAAAAGTCAACAACTCTTTTACAAGCCCCTGCCTTCTATATTCTGGATAGGTAGCTACGCCTGCAATTCCACCCATCTTATACTGCTTTTCTCCTAGAAGAACACTTAAAGAAAGAAGGTGGAGCTTTGCTGCAATCTGATCTTCGTCTTCAATACCATATATTTCATGATCATCTAATTGCTTCAACTTATTTTCTTTCTCTTCATCAGGAACTTTGTACTGAAAGGCATACATGGATAAATTTAATGTTTCCTCATAGTGCTGCTTGTTTAGTCTTTTGATTGACATACTTACTCACCTCTTCCTCTTTATTCTATAAACCCGGCGGCTATTCCTTTTTATATTAAACTGTTTTAGCATTAATTGTTGCTTATCAGCGGCAAAGGCGAGGTCAGCAGACTCATCTGTAAAGAAAGATATTTTAACTTCAGGATTTCATATAACTGCGTAAAAATTCGATATAGTGTTAAAGAAAGAGAAACAATTATAAAACACTATAAAAAGAAGCAGATGAAAACATCTGCTTCTTTTTCCCTCTGTTTGTTTACCAGCCAAGGATTGCTTTTATGACAGAAGTGGTTTCTCCACCTTTGTAAATAACATATAACAATAAGTAGACAGCTACTCCTGTAGTGGCAGTAAAGAACCAAATAACGCTTGTTATCGGACCAAGTTTTCTATGACGTTTATAATTAGCTTTATAACCTGTCCAAATGGTCACAAGCCCAAAGACTGCACCAGTTGTCGCTAATATGATATGAAATATCAAAAATGAAGTATAATAGATTTCTATATCATCAGGACCTCCAAATGCCGTATTGCCGACAAAAATGGTCCGGCTAACATAAATAATGAAGAAAATCAAAGCAAATGCAGCTGCCATGAACATCGTTTTTTTATGTGCTTCAATCTTTCGTTGTGTTATCTGCCACCAGCCTATGGCCACAGTAATGGCACTTAAAACAATGAATATAGTGCTGATCGTCGGTAATATAGGTAAAGACATGGTTTCTTCCTCTCTTCTCTCTATGGTAAGAATCGCTTTTACTCAACCGTTTTCGGATTAACCAAACTGGCATTTTCATATTGCTGCATTGTTTGATCTGCTTCTGCCTGGTCTTTTTTATACCATTGGAAGAATAAGCTGGCAAGAACAAATCCAAATACGATTTCCTGGATAATTTTCATGATCACACCGCCAAGCTGTTGATCATGTTCTAATGACATCGATGTAAATAATTCTGGCCCGCTTAAATTCAATCCAGACAAAGTATTAGCTGGTACACACAGAGCCAATGCTTTTAACCACTCATTCGGATCATAATAAGTGGCATACAGTGGATTGTCAGCAAAAATGATCAATCCGCATGCAGGGGTAAGCAGGACAGCACTTCCGAGGATGTAGCCAATCTTTTTCAAACCATGCAAGTCAATTTTACTGTCATCAGGGTTCAAAAGCGGCCACCACATGAATACAGCAAAAATGAATAAGATAAAGGTAAATAAGCCATGCAGTGTCACATCTGTCCGGACATTATCAAACACACCAGGTATGTGGTATACCGAAAATAAAATATTAAATGACACCAAGGCGATAAGCGGCTTTGTCATAAACGACATGATTGGTTTAACAACCGGCAGCTCCACTACACTCTTCCATACCCAAGAAGGAATTCCAAGAAGGAACAGCGGAGTGAATACTAAGTAAAGAGTGGCCATTTGCGTCATATGGACAGAAAACAACATGGTGCTCATCACTTCAACAGGTGATCCTTTAATAGCATAAAGGAGAAGCATGGAGATTAAGAAAAAAGCGCCCTGTTTAACAGTAAGGGGTTCACTTTCTTTAAAACTGTCTCTCCACTTAATGGTGATCAAAAAGTATACTGCAGTAATGAAAAGAATTGTTATTATAAATAAAGGACTCCATAAAGCATAAAATCCGAAGATACCTAACCGCATAAAAACTACCTCATTTCTTAGGGATGCTCATCCTTATTATACGTTGACCCTTTCAACAGTTCAATGTCAGCTCTTGACAAGTTCATGACATTTCACAATAAACCTCAGTTCTACTAGCTGTGTAAAATCCTGCCCTCCCTCGCCGGCTGGGATAGATCATATGAATAACTGTTAGGATAATCTTAAATCCATAGCTGTGCAAGTAGAAAAGCGGCAGTGCCATGATCAGGCTCCCAAAGGCAAATTCCCCCTAAAAATGCCGCCTTTACTTTTATTCTCTTCAAAACATTTGCCCCCGAGAGCTGTGCGACAAAACTCTTCGTAGATAGCATAGTAAATTTTATTACAGAGATGAATTGTTTATATTCCCTAACAAAAAAAACCCTTGAAACTGCTATCGCAGTATTCAAGGGTTTCTCTCATTAAATCCAGATGATTGTCATAAACGCCAAAACGGTAATGAACCCGACAAATGCTCCTGAGTACAGAAACAACGCTGGTGCTTCATGCCCTTTATGACTCATATGCATGAAATAATATAATTGGAAAATCAGCTGAACAGCTGCAAGAAGAAGAATAAATGGTATTACAAACCATTTAGAGAAATCACCTGCGACTGCAACGAATGCCACTAATGTCAAGAAGATCATGATAGCAAAGGAAACAACCTGCATTCTCATATCTTCTGCATTTTTTTTGCGGCGGTACTCGTAATCTACACTTGGGTTTCCTGAATTTGATTGTACATTCGCCATCAGTTTATCCCACCATTCCCATTAGATATACTACCGTGAAGATGAACACCCACACGACATCGATAAAGTGCCAGTATAAACTTGCTACATAGAACTTTGGTGCATTATATAAGTTAAGTCCACGCTTTGCGTTCCGGACCATCAATGAAATGATCCATAGAAGACCAAATACAACGTGGGCACCATGGAATCCGACCAATGTATAAAAGGCTGAACCAAACGCGCTGCTTGTAAAAGTATGTCCATATGCATGAACATAATGGTAAAATTCATAAACTTCAAGTGCAAGGAAGGCAGCACCCAGCAAGACAGTAATTAGAAGCCATGCCTGCATTCCCTTGAAATTGTAGTTTTTCATATGGTACATAGCATATACACTAGTTAGTGAACTGGTCAATAACAGCATAGTAGCGATAAAGGCAAGCGGAAGATCATAGATATCTTGCGCTAGAGCATGGTCAGAGCTTGGTACACTGTCTTTCAATGCTAGATAAGTAGCAAAGAGGGAAGCGAACAAAACCGTTTCCCCGCCAAGGAAAAACCAGAATCCCATGAATTTATTCTTTGCTTCCAAAGTCGCTTTTTCAGGGGCGACTGGCCATGTTTTTGGAGTGAATTTTTCTTCGGTATGCATTATGCTTTACCTCCTTTATCAGAATCATCAAGAAGGTCTTCTTTGTGAATATGATAACCATGATCATCAATTACAGAACGAAGGAACATAGCTCCCAATGTAATCAGCATTCCGATTACAAGTACCGGTATAGCCCATGCCTTATCGTCAACTCTGTACATCGCTCCGAAGGAAGCAATAAATAACCCCAGAGACATGACAAATGGAAGGAATGAGTTGTTCGGCATATGAATATCGCCGATAGGCTCAGCAGGAGTATATTCTTTTTTCCCTTCCATCTTTTCCAGCCACCAAGTGTCCAAACCTCGGACAAGCGGAGTCTGCTTAAAGTTATAGAAAGGAGGCGGAGATGGGATTGCCCATTCCAGGGTACGGCCGTCTCCCCAAGGATCGTTACCGACTTTAACACCTTTAACCTGAGTCATGATTATGTTGTAAAGCAATACTAGTACAGCCACTCCCATAAAAGCAGCTCCGATGGAACTCACAAGGTTGGACGTATCAAATCCTTGACCAGGCAAGAACTTCCAGATACGACGAGGCATTCCCCAAAGACCTAAGAAATGCTGGATAAAGAAAGTTAAATGGAACCCGATAAAGAATAACCAGAAAGAAATCTTTCCTAAGAATTCATTTAACATCGTACCAAACATTTTTGGCCAGTAAAAATGTGTTCCTGCCAACAGTGCAAATACAACCCCGCCCACAATTACATAGTGGAAATGGGCAACAACGAAATAAGTATCATGGAACTGATAGTCAGCTGCAGCTGATGCAAGCATTACACCTGTTACACCACCCGCAGTAAATGACGGAATAAAAGCAACCGCATAAAGCATAGGAGTTGTAAATAAGATGCTTCCGCCCCACAGCGTCAACAGCCAGTTGAATATCTTGATTCCTGTAGGAACCGCAATCGCCATGGTTGCTACCGCGAAGATAGCATTTGCGATAGGCCCAAGACCAACTGTAAACATATGGTGAGCCCATACCATGAAGCCTAAGAAACCGATAAGTACGGTTGCAAATACCATTGAAGAGTACCCGAACAAACGCTTTCTTGCAAATGTAGGGATAATTTCAGAGAAAATTCCGAACGCAGGCAAGATTAGTATATATACCTCAGGATGTCCAAAAATCCAGAAGAAATGTTCCCAGATAATTGTATTTCCTCCTGCTGCAACATCAAAGAAATTCGAACCGAACATACGATCAAACATCATTAAGAACAAACCTACTGTCAAAGCCGGGAATGCAAATAAAATCAAGGCAGACGTTACAAATGCTGTCCAAGTGAACAACGGCATACGCATATAAGTCATACCTGGTGCTCTCATATTGATGATCGTTACCAAGAAGTTAATACCACCAATTAATGTACCGGCACCTGAGACTTGAAGTCCCAATACGTAGAAGTCAATTCCATGTCCTTCAGAATGGAGCGATAGAGATGCATAGGAAGTCCACCCTGCATCAGGAGCACCGCCTAAGAACCACGATAGGTTCAAGAAAACTCCTCCGAAGAAGAACAGCCAAAAACCTAATGAATTTAAAAATGGAAACGCAACGTCACGCGCACCGATTTGCAGCGGCACGATGGCATTCAAGAATGCAAATATCAATGGCATGGCTGCCAAGAAAATCATCGTCGTACCGTGCATCGTCAACATTTCATTGTATAAGCCTGCACTAATGAAATCATTATTTGGAACGGCAAGCTGAATACGTATTATCAAGGCTTCCAGTCCACCGAGCAGGAAGAAAAATCCTCCGGCTACAAGGTAGAGGATGGCTATCTTCTTGTGGTCTACTGTTGTCAAGTAGTCCCAAAGAGTTGCGCCAAAACCTTTCTTTTGTGCATAGCTACTCACGATTAAACCTCCCTTTTACTTTCCCCAATTATTCTTGTACTTTTAAGCCCATTAAGTATTCTGCAAGGGCATCTAATTCTTGTTCATTCAATTCCTCATACGTACCAGTCATTTTATTGCCCGGCTTGTATTGTTCTGGATCTTTCAGCCAATTTTTCAATTCTTCTTCATTGTGTTCAAGGAATCCTGCTATACGGGTGCGCTCACCAAAATTGGCAAGGTTAGGTGCTAGACGCGCTTGTTCCGGTCTTTCATCCTGTCCGGACACAGCATGGCAGCTTAAACATTTTTGATTGAAGATTTCTTGGCCTTCTTGTGCCAATTCTGTTGTAGGAGCAGGTTCTTCAGAATCTTGCATCCCAGCTACCCAGCCGTCAAATTCATCTTGAGAGATAGCTTTAACCTTGAAGTCCATTAAGGCATGTGAAGGGCCGCAAAGCTCGGCACATTTTCCGTAGAATACATTTTCTACTTCTTCTGCAGCTTCACTGTCAAACTCCAGGAAGAACGTATTTACATTATCAACGTTTGTGTCAATCTTCCCGCCTACTGCAGGGATCCAGAATGAGTGCTTGACATCAGAAGCAGTAACATTGAAGTATACTTTTCTGTCAGTTGGAACTACAAGATCCTGCGAAGTGATGATTTCTTGATCAGGATACTCGAATTCCCACCAGTATAAGTGGGCACGGACATTCACCACAAGAGCTTCACGATTACCTTCCGCGTCTTTCTTATCCATAGCTTCGGTATCCGCCAGCTTAAACGTGGCAGAAACAGTCGGTACAGCCAAAATCAGAAGAAGGATAATCGGAACAGTCGTCCAGATAACCTCTAATGTATGGCTTCCCTCCACCTGCTTAGGAATCTTATTTTCGTCGCCTTTTTTACGACGAAAACGAGTAATAGCAACAAAATAGACAATTGCAACTACCAAAATAACGAGAACCATAATTACAGTAGATAAGATCATGAGATCATATTGCATCTGTGCCACTTCACCGGCTGGCTGTAATGTAGAAACAAATGGCTCTCCACAGCCGGAAAGAACGAGCGCCATCAGCGTGAAAACCGATAATAGACGCCATTTAGATAGCCTTGCTTTCATAGCTTAATCAAACCCCTCTTTCGTGTAATGTACTTTTTGTTGAACAAGGACTGAAACTTATTTTATATGGATTTCCTATAGAAAGAATTCCCTGATTCATTAGATGACAGTTACTATGACCATCGCTACAAAAAGGATAGTCAAGTAGTTTAAAGAATAAACAAACATGAGTCTTGCCCACTTAAGATCATCTTTCATCCTATATCCCCAAAGTGCCAGAGCTAACCACCCAATATTGAATGCAGTGGCTAAAATGAAAAAGGCCCAGCCAAGCTCCATTAAGAAAAACGGGATTGGAAGCAGTGCAGCAACCCATGCAACACTGTGATGTTTAGTAACTGCAAAACCCTTAACTACTGGAAGCATTGGAATATTGGCAGCTCTGTACTCTTCGCACCTTTTCATTGCCAGAGCATAGAAATGCGGAGGCTGCCAGATGAATACTATCGCAAACAGCATCCAGGCCATCAAACTTAAATCCGGATCTACTGCTGCCCATCCAATAAGCGGCGGCACTGCACCGGAGATACTTCCTACTACGGTATTACTGACATGCTGTCTTTTCGACCACATTGTATAAAGTACAACATAACTAAAGATACCAATGATACCTATAATACCTGCAGTTACGGTAGTCATAAATAATAAAACTGTTCCGATTGTAATCATCAGCAATCCAATCAACAGCGCTCTGCTGCCGGTAATTTTGCCGGTTACCGTAGGCCGTCCCTTGGTTCTCTCCATCAAATGATCAATATCACGGTCAATAAAGTTATTGATGCTGCAAGACCCTCCCATGACAAGTGCTGATCCTGCCAAAGTAAGGAACATAATATCCAGAGAATGGAGAAAATGTGTATTAGTAAAGTAAAATGCTAACCACATACCAGTGAATGTTGTAATTAAGTTGGAATTGACAATACCAATTTTTATAAGGGCTAAAAAGTCCTTCCAGGCTGTAGTAACTTCAATATCTGTTTCTTTCATATCTGCAATTACTCTGCTGTTAGACATCTTTTCCCCTCCTCTCTCTTCAATAACAGAGGTATTCCTCACCTTTATACTATAAAGGAATTCCAAAGTCATTTCTATAACCATGCAGGAATTTAATAGATTTACTATTATCTTCCTTAAAAAAATCATTAGATCAGCCGCAAGTCATCCAAACATTTGGCTTCAGTATTATATTAAACCACAGATTTTTTTCTAATTGGGAAATAGAACGAAATGAAATATGGCGATATTGTGTCTTTCAGCTTCCTTTCAACATTATAGTAGCTTCAATAAAATCATCATATCATAAATATCATTGAAACGCTTACAGACATTCGTTGTTTTTATAACAATTCATTTAAGCTGTTCTTTTTTCAATCTCTTAAATTAGTCATTTTAGACTGAGATTCTCGTTATTCTGTAACATTTTATCTGTTGTTTTTTGAGTGTTTATTCGGTATCATCTTAAAGGCGTACATTTTACCAGAATAGTTTTTTTTAGCTGTTCTTTTCGCATTATTATGTTTTAATTTTGTATATTTGTTAGTTTTAAAGTTTATTTTAAAGTAGGTGAATAGATTGCACAAAGGTTTAAAATGGTTAAGCGTCATAACAACCTTGGGTATGCTTTTTGTATTACTCGGCGGTGCGCTGGTTACTAAGACCGATTCAGGAATGGGCTGCGGAAGGTCTTGGCCCTTGTGTCATGGAGAATTCGTTCCAAGCGACATCACATTCGAATTGATAGTCGAATTATCGCACAGGCTCGTTTCCGGCAGTGTTGGGCTCTTAGTCCTGATTCTCTCCATATGGTCTTGGAAAGCCATTGGGTATAAGAGAGAAACCAAACTTCTAGCTGCTCTGTCTTTTTTCTTCTTGGTTCTCCAAGCACTCATCGGTGCCGCTGCAGTTGTCTGGGCTCAATCTGATTTTGTGCTGGCACTCCATTTTGGCATATCGTTGATTTCTTTTGCAGCCGTATTATTGTTGACTTTACTCATTTTCGAAGTGGATAAAAAATTTGATTCGGACAAGGTTGTCATTGACCGTAAGATGAGGTTTCATATACTCGGCATCACTCTCTACAGCTATATTGTCGTTTATACAGGAGCATTGGTCAGGCACACTGATTCCAGTTTGGTCTGCAGAGATTGGCCCTTATGCCTTAATGATTCTCCTGGCTTGCCCTCGAATATGTATGAATGGATTCAGATGGGTCATAGATTTGCTGCAGCTCTCATCTTCATTTGGATCGCATATGCCGCATATCTGGCTATCAAAAATTATAAAGACCAGAAAGTCATATACTGGGGATGGATCATTGCTTTTATCCTGGTGAGCCTTCAGGCTACAACAGGCGCCTTGACTGTTATAACAAGATTGAACCTTTTTATCGCCTTGGCCCATGCGTTAATTATTTCCTTGTTATTCGGGCTTCTCTGTTATATGATCATGCTCGCTTCTCGAAGCAAGCTCCGTTAATTTAATACTATTAAAAGGGATGGAACCGTTGGCTCCATCCCTTTTAATTTGTTTTTTTAGATACGTTCAATTTCGATTAATAAATCTCCAGGTGATATAGGGTCTCCGCCTTTTACATGGATATCTTTAATGATTCCAGTGAAAGGTGCCTGGACAGTCGTTTCCATCTTCATCGCTTCATTGATCAGTAGATGATCTCCATGACTAACTTTTTCTCCTTTTTCGACTATAACCTTAATAACCGTACCCGGCATGGTAGCACCGATATGTGTCTCATTTTTGGCATTGGCTTTTTGTTTCAGTGCCACAGCAGCTTTGATGTTTTCATCCTTTATGACTACTTCACGTGCTTGTCCATTAAGCTCGAAGTAAACAATTCTCGTTCCATCTGCTTGCGGCTCCCCAATTGAGATCAGCTTTAATATTAAGGTCTTTCCAGTTTCAATTTCGACCTCAACTTCTTCTCCCAGCCTCATACCATATAAGAAAGTTGGTGTATCAAGTACTGAGATATCGCCAAAAGCTTCAACAGTTTGGCTGTATTCCATAAATACTTTTGGATAAAGGGCGTAAGCTATTGCATCAAAGCTGGTCACTTGACGGTCAAGATCTTTGAACAACTTCTCTTTCAGCGAGTCAAAGTCCACGTCATGAAGCAATTCGCCAGGTCTAACCGTAATGGGTTCTTTTCCTTTTAAAATTTGCTTTTGCAGTGTTAGAGGAAATCCTCCATAAGGTTGTCCCAGATACCCTTCAAATAGTTCTATAACAGAATCAGGAAAGTCGATTTTTTCTCCACGCTCTAGAACATCATTTTCAGTCAGATCGTTTTGAACCATAAATAACGCCATATCTCCCACAACTTTGGACGATGGAGTTACTTTAACGATATCACCAAAAAGGTGGTTTACCCTTGAATACATTTCCTTAACTTCTTCCCAACGGTCCGCTAGTCCTACCGCTTTAGCCTGCTGCTGAAGATTGCTGTATTGACCTCCCGGCATTTCATGTTGATAGACCTCCGTATGTGATGACATCATGCCGCTTTCAAAGTCTTGATAATACTTTCTGACATCTTCCCAATAGTGAGAAAGTTTTTCCAGTGACTGAACATCCACTTTTGGTTCTCTCTCTGTCCCTTTAACAGCATAATATAAAGAATTTGCACTTGGCTGGGAAGTCAACCCTGACATGGAGCCCAATGCAGTATCAACGATATCCACTCCAGCTTCAATTGCTTTGGCATACATGAAGATTCCATTTCCGCTAGTATCATGGCTGTGCAGGTGAATTGGCAGATCCACCGTATCTTTAAGTTCCGATATCAGCCGATAAGCTGCCTGCGGTTTTAAAAGCCCGGCCATATCTTTAATGGCAAGGATATGGGCACCTTGAGCTTCCAATTCCTTTGCAAGATTCTTATAATACTGCACATCGTACTTTACCCTTGTAGGATCCAGAATATCGCCAGTATAGCAAATCGCTGCTTCTGCGATCTTGCCATTCTGCCTTACAGCATCAATCGCTGTTTCCATCCCTTGAACCCAGTTAAGGCTGTCAAATATTCTGAATACATCTACACCTGTAAACGAAGATTTTTCTACAAACTCCCTGATAACATTATCGGGATAATTTTTATATCCGACCGCATTTGATGCCCTTAGAAGCATTTGAAACAAAACATTCGGAATCTGCTGGCGAAGTGTAATGAGCCTGTCCCATGGATCTTCCTTCAGGAATCGGTAAGCAACATCAAAAGTCGCTCCTCCCCACATCTCAAAAGAGAAGAGGTCTGGCATCAAACGAGCAGAAGGTTCTGCGATTGATTTCATATCATTGGTTCTGACTCTTGTTGCCAATAAGGATTGATGTGCATCCCTGAAGGTGGTATCCGTCAACAGGACATTGTTCTGCTCTCTGATCCACTTAACCACACCATCCGGGCCTTGCTCATCAAGGATTTGCTTTGTACCGGTTTTTAGATGGGGTAATTCTTCTTCTTTTGGGATTCTGGGATTATCAAACACTGGTTTTCTCTTTTTTTCTATTCCAGGAAAGCCATTGACTGTTACGTTTCCTATATAGGAAAGCATTTTAGTTCCGCGGTCCTTCCGCTTCGGAAATATGAAGAGTTGCGGTGTTGTGTCAATAAAAGAAGTATCATACTGTCCTGTTACGAATTGCTCATGCTTAATAACATTTTCAAGGAAAGGTATGTTCGTCTTGATTCCCCTAATACGGAATTCCTGCAAGTTGCGGACCATTTTCGATGCCGCTTGATCAAAAGATAAAGCCCAAGTGGAGACCTTCACGAGCAATGAATCATAGAAAGGCGTAATGATTGCACCCTGATAACCATTACCTGCATCAAGCCTTACACCAAAGCCGCCTCCTGAACGGTATGCCATGATCTTCCCAGTATCAGGCATAAAGTTATTCAGCGGATCCTCCGTGGTCACCCTTGACTGAATTGCATACCCGTGAATCGCAATATCCTCTTGTGCAGGAATGCCGATTTTGCTTCCGTGCATATCATGTCCTTCCGCAATCATAATCTGCGACTGTACAATATCCACACCAGTAATCATTTCTGTAATGGTATGTTCAACCTGTACCCTGGGATTAACTTCAATAAAATAGAAACGATTATCAGCTACGAGAAACTCAACAGTCCCTGCATTTACATAATCTACATTTTTCATCAATTGTACAGCTGCTCTGCATATTTCATCCCTAAGTTGTTCATCAAGGGACACACAAGGTGCCACTTCGACAACTTTTTGATGTCTGCGTTGAACGGAACAGTCTCTCTCGTATAAATGAATGATGTTACCCTGTTCATCTCCTAAAATCTGAACTTCGATATGTTTTGGATTCTGCACGAATTTTTCAACATAAACTTCATCATTTCCAAAGGCAGCCTTGGCTTCTGATTTAGCTCTCTCAAAAGACTCTCTCACCTGGTCGGGGCCATGTACAATTCTCATTCCCCTTCCGCCGCCTCCAAGTGATGCTTTAATAATAATCGGATAACCGTGAGATTTTCCGAATTGAACTACCTCATCAAGTCCATTGACAGGCCCATCGCTTCCCGGAATAACAGGAATCTTTGCTAATTGTGCCTGATGCCTTGCCTTTACTTTATCTCCAAACATGTCAAGATGTTTCGAGTGAGGTCCGATAAAGGTGATGCCTTCCTCTTCACATCTTTTTGCAAGATTTATATTCTCCGAAAGGAAGCCATAGCCAGGGTGGATGGCATCAACATCTGCTTTTTTAGCAATCTTAATGATCCCTTCAATATCTAAATAGGCATCAATTGGTTTTTTGCCCTCGCCGACTAGGTAAGCCTCATCTGCCTTATAACGGTGATAGGAACCTGAATCCTCTTTAGAGTAAACTGCGACAGTCCTTAAATTTAACTCTGTACATGCACGGAAAACCCGAATAGCGATTTCTCCTCGGTTGGCCACTAAAACTTTGTTGAATTTTTTCAAATTATACCTCTCCTTTAAGCAATTATCATGTAAGTTATGTATGAAGATTGCAGCAGCTGAAAAATCATAATAGAAGTTTTTAATTTTTCAAACTAATCTGCTTATAAAGAAGGACTGATCAATAAGAAGTTCTTAAATAACCAGCCCGTTTCTCTCTAGTGATTAATGTTGTATAAATTCTTAGCTTCAGATCTGTTATTGACGGCATTACTTTCTTTTTTCTTGCCGTATTTTTCATCATATTTCACAAACATCGATACGTTGACAAGAACCCCCATAGAGAGCGAGAGCACAAGCAGTGATGAGCCACCGTAACTGACAAAGGGAAGCGGAACTCCAGTAATAGGAATCAATCCCGAAACTCCTCCCAGATTAATGAATGCCTGCAGTCCAATCATACTTGAAATACCAACAGCCAGCATCGTGCCGAACGGATCGCGGCTTTTAACCCCTGTGTAAATACCGCGGAGGACAATATAGGAGAGTCCCAGCAAAACAAAAGCCACTCCCAAAAGTCCGAGCTCTTCTATGATGATAGCCATTATGAAGTCGGTATGAGCCTCCGGTAAGTAACCAAGCTTTTGAATCCCCTGTCCCAGACCAAGACCCTTTATACCTCCGGCCCCTATAGCCAAGTATGAATTCACCAGCTGATACCCTTCACTCTCAGCAAATTTGAAAGGATCTAAATAAGCATGAATCCTCCCCATTCTCACATCTGTGAAAATATAATTCCTTCCGAGATAAATGAACGGAGAAAGCACTAGAAGAACAAGAGCGCCCACAGCCCCAAGTTTAAAAAACATCTTGAAACTTATGCCGGAACAGAGAATTACAAAACAGCCGATAGCAAAAATGATACCCGCTGATCCATAATCCGGTTCAAGGAAAACCAGGAAACAGATAAACCAAAAAAGCAGTAAAGGAGGCATAATACCAACATTTAACTGATTTATGTAATCCTGCTTCTTAGCATACACAGCAGACAAGTAAATGATGACCGCTAACTTGGCAAATTCGGAAGGCTGGATTCGCATTATGCCGGTATCAATCCAGCTTTGTGCACCATTTACCTCAACCCCGATGAAGTGGACAGCCAGCAAGAGCCCGATTGTGCCAAAAATCACTGCCTTTAGGGGGATCTTGAATTTTGTAAAAGCTTTGTACGGGAATACAGCAGCTATGAAGAAAGCAGCGAATCCAATGAAAATATTAAATAGCTGTTTTTTATAGAAGTGATCACTGCTCGTTTCATAAAATTCTACGGCTGTCACCATGCTCGCGCTGTATATCATGATCGATCCAAAAAAACATAAGAAGACATAAACAGCTATCAACGAATAATCATACGATTTTAATATTTTTTTTATGAGCATAATCTCTTCCTATCCCTTTTCTAGAAATATTCTATTTAAATGTCAAAAATCCTGCTATTCTCTTAAATAGAAACATTATTAATGGGGTTAGTAAAAAAACCCAAACAATCATTTGCTTTTGTTTGAGTTTTCACTATTATTTATTTTTTAGTCGAAGCTTCATGCAATGCAGAAAGCTCTCTCTCTAAAGAATCCATAAGGGTCTTTCCATCTACTTCGTTTACCAGTCCAAGCCGGACAGCAAACTCTATTTCACGGGATAATCCGAACATTTGAGTATCCAATACTTCCTCATATAAAGGACATTGGGGCATCGTTAAATTATCCATCTGTACTTTGATAAGCTTTAATATTTTCTCTGCGTCAGCCTTCAGAAGCTGATAGGCTTTTTCACGGTGGTCGATTTTCATTTCAGACGCCATAATGATCCCCCCATTCCATACAAATACCGACTCTCTTATCTTAAAATTTTATCGCTAAACCGAGTAAAATGCAAGAGAAAAAGAAAAGTGGAAATGGCTGTACATTTTTGATGACCGCAGCCTTTTAAAGAGGGAAACACTTTGTATAGTACATTGTTTAACATAAAAACGCAGCACGATACCTATAACGTTCCTATTTTTCCCAGAAGATCCTCTACTTGGGACCTGAAATCTATCGTTTAAAGTCCCTGACTCCTCGTTTGGTTATCCATAGCAACTTCTCATCCAAACAAAATAATCCTTCTAAAAAATGCTCCACTTATATTCTGAACCCATCAGTTCAAGAAGTCTCAATCCGGCAATGCTGTTCCCAGTAACATCGAGGGAAGGGCCGAAAATTCCGATTCCACATTTTCTTGGAACAGAGCACATAATTCCTCCCGAAACACCGCTTTTTGCCGGAATTCCCACCTTTATTGCAAACTCTCCTGATGAGTTGTACATCCCGCATGTGACCATAAAGGTCTTACAAATACGAGCTACATCTCTTGTAATCAATTGCTTGCCGCTCTCAGGGTCGACTCCGTCATTGGCGAAAACAGCCCCTATTTTGGCAAGATCCTGGCAGCTCATTTCTATTGCACACTGCTTTGTATAAAGGTAGATCAAATGTTCAATATCTCCGTTGATGACCCCATGCTGTTTCATAAAATAACCCAGCGAGCGATTGAGAAAGGCAGTATTGAATTCTGAATGTGCTACTTCATTGTTGTAGGTCACTTCATTGTCGCCGGTCAGCACTCTGACAAACGCTAGAAGCCTTTCCCATTTCTCTTCGTTTGTGGATCCTTTAATCATGCTAGTCACTGCCAGCGCACCAGCATTAATCATGGGATTTAAGGGTTTGGATACCTTATTGGTCTCCAGTTTGACGATTGAGTTGAAAGGATCGCCTGTTGGCTCCATACCCACTTTCGAAAAAACTTTTTCCTCTCCGTAGTCCATAAGCACAAGTGCGAGAGTAATTACTTTGGAGATGCTTTGCAAAGTAAACTTCTCCAGATAATCACCTGCAGAGAAAAACTCTCCATTCAAAAAACAAACAGAAACAGAGAGATTATCTTTATTTTCTTTTTTTAGAGCGGGAATATAATCAACCAGGTTCCCTTCAGAAGAAATCGGTCGAGCTTCTTCAACCATCTTCGTTAATATTTCATCATTAATATACATTTGATGCCTCCTGTCATATAAAATCTTCTCTATATCTTTTCCCAACTTAAATAATGGTTACTCATTATGTGATGCTGTTATAATGTGAAAGCGGTGTATAATCTGATATACTGAAAATATTACGGAGATGGAGGGAAACAGATGGATACATCAATCGTACCTTTGACAGGAAAGGTTAAATATCAAATCACACTAGATCCAGGTGTCTGGATATTCGACGATAGAAAAGTCGATTTAAATACATATTTTCAAGATGAAGAAAAAGCAAAGAATGAACTTGATGAATACACCAAAAACATGTCTAAAAATTGGACAAGAGAAATTCAAGAAGGAGCTACTTCTCCGCCGACGCTAAAAACGGAGAAAAAATATCAGAAAGAAAAGCTCTTAACCGGAACCTTCGGCATACCACTTGATCCGTTCTTGAAAAACGCACAGCCTCAAGACGATGCAGATAATTTGGTGTTCATGACCGAGGACACAAGTGAAGTGATAAGTCTCCCTTTATCCAGGAGCAATGAAATCCTTCTGGGATTCTCTAAGGATGGCAAACCACACAAAGAAGACGGTCCTGTTCATATTTATTATAAGGACGGCTCGAACGCCGACAATCCAATAAAAAACATCAGAGGAATCAGAGTTCAATAACATCAAAAAAGTGGAAGGCTCCGTTTCTGTTGAGGAAAAATCTAATGGGCTGGACCTGGATGACCTTGTTAAAGTTTTCCAATTGAGATTTTTAAAAATTCCTATACTACAAAGAAAAACGATTCAGTACGGAACGCCTGAATCGTTTTTTTCATATGGTGATAATGTGTTTTTTCAACGCTTTATAAAATATCTGCTGCCAGCTGCGCCAACCCTGATCTCTCACCTTTCATTAACTTGATATGACCAGCGACTGGATGATCCTTGAACTTTTCAACAACATACGTCAATCCGTTGTTATATTCGTCAAGATAAGGGTGATCGATTTGTGCCGGGTCTCCCATAAGAACGATCTTACTTTTTTCGCCGACTCGGGTTAAAATCGTTTTTACTTCATGCTTTGTCAGGTTCTGAGCTTCATCAATGATAATAAATTGTTCCGGTATGCTTCTTCCCCTGATATAGGTCAGGGCTTCTACTTCTATGGAGCCCATTCCCGCCAGGATGTCATCTAATTCCCCGGGTTTCTTGGTATTGAAGAGATATTCAAGGTTATCGAATATCGGCTGCATCCACGGTCTTAGCTTTTCTTGCTTTTCACCAGGCAAGTATCCGATATCTTTTCCTACCGGTACGATAGGCCTGGCAACTAATAGCTTTTTATAGACTTGCAGGTCTTCTGTCTGAAGCAAACCTGCAGCAAGGGCCATAAGTGTTTTCCCTGTTCCAGCCTTTCCGACCATTGTGATCAATGGGATATCTTCCCTCAATAACAGTTCAATGGCCATCGTCTGCTGAACATTTCTCGGTTTAATTCCCCAGATATGATCCTGATCATACACTAGCTTTTTAACATATTTCCCAGTAACATCAACAATTCCAACCGCTGAGGCTGAACTTCCTAGTGAATCTTTCATAAGCAGGAACTGTTGTGGATAGAAAGGGTGCTGAGTGACATCTGCTAATGGTATCTCTCCCTTTTCATAAAATTTATTAAGAAGCTCTTTCGGAATATAAATTTCTATGAATCCGCTGTATATATCATTTACTTCCACTACCCTGTCACTTAGAAAATCCTCTGCCTGCAATCCTAGCGCATCCGCCTTTACCCTGACCAAAGTATCCTTGCTTACCAATATCACCTGACGTCCATTTTCTTTCGTTTCTTCTTCAAGTGATAAATTTTTGGCTACAGCCAATATGCGATTATCATTTGTCTTTTCTACAAAAATCTCCTGAAGCTGATGAAAAGACCGGTGATTCAACTCGATCCTCATTGATCCGCCAGTATACAGCGGGATACTTTCATGGAGCTTTCCTTGTTGCCGTAAGCTATCAATTATTTTTGATACATGTCTTGCATTACGCCCAATTTCATCCATATAACGTTTTTTGCTGTCCACTTCTTCCAACACCACTGCGGGAATTACTACTTCATTATCTTGAAAGGAAAAAATTGCTTGGGGATCTTGCAACAAGACATTGGTATCCAATACATAAATTTTTTTCAAATCGATGCCTCCTGCTCCTCTATTCTTATACTATTGTATGTAGACCCTCTTCATCCGGTTATTACTAAAGAGTCCACTTAAATAGGACGGCCCGTTGCTAAAATATATGAACCAAGGAATAAATATAGAAGAAGATTACACAATAAGAAATACAGATATAATAATTCGGAGGTTGCATAATGAAAAATTTGATCGCAGTACTTTTAATCAGCATCCTGATTTCAGGGTGTAATCAGCAGAATAATCAAACCGCATATGATAATCAGCGCAATGGTGACAATCCTCGTCCCATCAATGTTGAAAACAGCGAAATACAACATCAGAAGCAGAATGAGACCGGCCGGGAAGTTTCAAGACACCTTGTCAGGATTGCTACAGCAGTTCCAGATGTAAATGATGCGACAGCTGTGGTCTTAGGGAACTACGCCTTTGTCGGAATAGATGTCGATTCATCTATCGAACGTTCTGAAGTAGGAACGATAAAATATTCTGTTGCAGAAGCTCTGAAAGATGATCCTCATGGTGCTCGAGCAATGATTGTTGCAGATCCAGATCTTTATGCACGACTACAGGAAGTCGGCAGTGATATCGAGAACGGGAGGCCTGTCCAAGGTATGCTGAACGAACTGGCTGATATTGCCGGACGCTTGATGCCTGAAACTCCTCAAAATATTAAAGAGATGAATCCTGATGAAGCTCCAGAGCGATCTGCAGACAAAATGGATGGTCAGGCTGAAGAACAATTAAAAAAAGAGCAGCAGGATCAATCTAACAACCACATGGACAGAAATGACAACGGTCAATAAAAAAGGCTCTTTCGTAAACTTTGTTGCTATTTAATACAAATTCCGAGAAAAAACTACCATAATTCACCGGAATATCCTGGTAATCATGAAAAGAAAAGAGCTACTTTCCCCGATTAGAGAGAAATCCACTAGTATCCGGGGATATCCGAAAGCAACAATATATGCGGAAACAGCCAAAAAAAACACAAAAAGAAGCCGTGAATAAGCTGAAAGTCAAGCTTTCTTCATGGCTTCTATTACTTGCAGGTCCAGTCGGCCGGCAGCTTCGTTATCATATGTCTTTTCATATTGAGGTTCAACTGATATTCTTGAACCATAAAACATGACATCTCTCACTTCCTCAATATCAAGAGAGATAAGAGACAAGTTTATAGGTATGTTCAGCAGTGTCTTTGAAATTAATACCGCTTTTCCGTAAACAGAATAGGAGGATTCGTTTGCTATGATATTCAGTACGACAAGAGGATTAAATTTAATGTCTTTGACAATCCGTGAGCGGCTATCAACTGCGAACAGGATTCTCTCCTCACTTTGGGCATAAACCCACGAAATTGCTCTTACATTAGGTCCGCCCGATAAGTGGTTTACTGTAGACACCGTGATAAACCTTTCTTGCTGAAGCTCTTCAAACAAAGCAGGAATCAATTTTGGTTCAACTCTGTTTGCCATAACAAACCCCCTCCTTATATTACCTATATTATACATCAGCGAAAAGAAGAAAAGAAAAATTTGAGAAATAATTAATCAGAATAATATAAAAATTTTTACAATCGTAATGCTCTTTATAAATTTGCATTCCGCTCGAGGTGTACGAATCTGTAAGCAGACATATATACTTGGAGCTGAAATCACTGCTGCATAAAGTTGAAAGAAAATGTGCAGCAAACAACAAATTTTTAAAAAGAGCTTATTTTTAAGGCTCTGTTATAGAACATTGTTGTTTTTTATGAATTGGTGACTTCTATTCCAGGTGGGCGACTCCAATTAAACCCGCTGATAAGCCAAAGAACCATACTAAAACCAAAGAAAAGAGTATTTCTTAATGCCCTGCATCGAGATAACTCCCCATTTACGTTTGGGGATTGGAGTGGAAGGTGCACGACCTCCTGCGGGACTAGCGGGACAGGTGAGACCCCACAGGCGAAGCCGAGGAGGCTCACCGCCCGCCCCGCGGAGTCGTGCGCCTGGAGTGGAAATCCATTACTTTTCAAAAGGCAAAAATTAGTGCGAAAAAAGCTTTTAAATAACAACACCATTGACTAACAGAGCCATTTTTAAAGAAAACCATAATTTAGAGAATCCAATGTTCTCTTTCCTATCTTCTTGCAATTAACAATTTTTGCTACTTCAGCTTTCAAAAACAAGAAATACTCTTTCTAACATGATATACTAAGGTTAGAATACATAAATAAACCTTACTCATCAGTACATGGAGGTGTCTAAAAATGAGGGTGAAATGCACTCTGTGTGATGTGATTGAGTCCATCAACGATGAATCTTTGACAGCTAAGCGTTTAAGAAACCGGCCAATCCATACTTATATGTGTGATAAATGTCATGAAAGAATTACAAATAGAACAAATGAACGATCAGACACAGGAAATTTCCGGCTCTATCGTTCAGCAAAATCTAAACATGACTTCTAATATCCTATTTAAGGGAAGTCTGTTAGGAGTCATCTCCGGTATAATTATGGGAGTTCTATTGAAGATCATTGAAGCTGCAACAGATCAAAAAGTCTATACTTTGCTGCTGAATGTTGATTTCATTCCTATCTTAGGTGAAATTAAATGGCCTGAAATGGTTGAGTTCATTTTTCACTTAGTTGTTTCTGTCCTTTTAGGTCTTATCTTCTATTATCTTTCCGAGAAATGGGGACTCAATTTTTGGCAGCGCTTGGGGTTATCTTCTGCACTTACGCTCCCTGCCTTATTTTTGTATTTCCCTTTATCCCTCCTTGCCCAAAAGGAGGTTCCAGCAATTGACAATTGGGAAGCTATCTTATACTGGAGTGGAGCACACTTCCTGTTTGCCTTGTCGTTAAGTCAATTGTTTCCTCGAGTAAGCAGTTGGAAAATTTGATGAAAGCGTGGGCGATCAGGTCAGCCAATCGGAGTTGGAGCTGGCCTGAATACACGAGTGATAATTTGTCCACAGTACAATGAGGGATTTTACAATGACAAAAAAAGCAGAGGACATTTGTCCTCTGCTTTTTCTTATGAGCTGGCTTCTTCTTTCTGATGAGTGCGCAGCCTGACTTTATAGATGATCAGAATCAAGGCAGCTACTACGAGACCTTCAGCAATAGGAAGAAATATTCCTAAGAAGGTCAAGAAAGTAGAACCTGCGGCGAGAAAGAAGTAAATAACCGCCGACTTCAATACCGGTAATTTTTTAGCGAATCCCAGCTTGTATACTAGTATCGATAATGCAAAGATTGTAAGGTAAAGAAGCCACATACCGAGTTCAGTATTTTCTTCGACCCGGTAAAGGGATGCGAAAAAGGATAAACGTTCTGTTACATCCATTTCCTGATCACTCCAATACTATTTACTAGTTGGTTTCTGATACTTTATTCTTTTTGGTAACTCTTTCACGCTCATTTTTTTCAAGAATCTTTTTACGAAGACGGATGGACTCAGGAGTCACTTCACAGTACTCATCGTCATTCAAGTATTCTAATGATTCTTCAAGTGTCATGATACGAGCTTTCTTGATTGTTACCGTTTGATCTTTATTTGCAGAACGGACATTAGTCGCTTGCTTTGTTTTAGTAATATTAACTGTAATGTCATTTTCACGGGTATGTTCACCAACAATCATTCCTGCATAAATTTCTGTACCAGGTTCTACGAAGATTGTTCCACGGTCTTCTACTCCCATGATACCATACTGAGAAGATTTACCTGTTTCCATTGAAACAATAACACCTTGTCTGCGGCCGCCGACTTGGCCTTTTTGCATAGGCTGGTAACTGTCGAACGTATGATTAATGATTCCATAACCACGAGTCAAAGTCATGAATTCTGTTGAATAACCGATCAATCCACGAGCAGGAACCATAAAGATCAATCTTACTATACCGCTGCCATTGTTGATCATGTCCAGCATTTCACCTTTACGTGTTCCCATGGATTCAATGATACTTCCTGTATACTCTTCAGGAACATCGATTTGAACGCGCTCTACAGGTTCACATTTCACACCATCGACTTCACGGACGATAACTTCCGGCTTTGAAACTTGAAGTTCGAATCCTTCACGACGCATGTTTTCAATAAGAATGGATAAGTGAAGTTCTCCACGACCTGACACAGTCCAAGCATCAGGAGAGTCAGTATTTTCCACTCGTAAACTAACATCGGTTTGCAGCTGTGCAAGCAGTCTTTCTTCAATCTTTCTTGAAGTAACATACTTACCTTCACGGCCGGCAAAAGGACTGTTATTAACAAGGAAAGTCATTTGAAGTGTAGGTTCGTCGATTCGAAGCACAGGAAGTTGATCCTGATGATCGATTGGACATACTGTTTCACCCACATTGATGTCTTCCATCCCGGATACTGCAATTAAATCCCCTGCATGTGCTTCTTGGATTTCGACGCGCTTCAAGCCCATAAAACCAAAAATCTTCGTTACACGGAAGTTTTTGACGGTTCCATCAATTTTCATTAATGCCACTTGCTGTCCAACTTTCATCGTTCCTCTGAACACGCGCCCAATACCGATACGGCCTACATAATCATTATAATCAAGAAGCGCTACCTGGAATTGAAGCGGCTCTACACGATTGTCGATAGGAGCAGGTATGTTGTCGATGATAGACTCATACAGGCACTGCATATTTTCATCTTGGTTAGCAGGATCTGGGTCAACAGACGCTGTACCGTTGATTGCTGATGCATATACTACCGGGAATTCAAGCTGGTCTTCATTGGCATCAAGCTCGATGAATAGGTTAAGAACTTCATCAATAACTTCTTCAGGACGTGCTGAATCTTTATCAATTTTGTTAACGACTACGATTGGGGTAAGGTTCTGCTCAAGAGCTTTTTTTAGCACGAATCGTGTCTGAGGCATACATCCTTCATATGCATCGACAACTAGAAGTACACCGTCAACCATTTTCATGATACGTTCTACTTCACCGCCAAAATCGGCATGTCCTGGAGTATCAAGGATGTTGATTCTCGTATCTTTATATTGAATAGCCGTATTTTTCGCTAAGATAGTGATTCCTCTTTCTCTTTCTAGATCATTGGAATCCATTGCACGTTCTTCAACATGCTCATTAGTACGGAAAATACCGGACTGTTTTAACAGTTCATCTACTAGCGTCGTTTTACCATGGTCAACGTGGGCAATAATTGCTATATTTCTTAAATCGTCTCTTTTGATCAAAATATTCACTCCTGATTGATGGTTATATTAGATTTATATTACAAACATTATGAACTGTCTTCATGCGTTCCTTCATAAAATCACAGCCATAAGCGGCCTGCTTCCGATACCTTAAGTTCTTAAGTCTCTGACAAAAAATAAACCGCATCTTGTTTTTTATATCTTCAATGCACGAAACATCTGATTAAGGTAAAAAAACAACAACTAAGCCATTATATCACAGCATTCCGAAAAGCAAAAACAGATTTCTGTAAATATTTTTGCAGTCATGATGATTTGTACAGTGTCGATAGACCGAAAAGCCTTATATTACTGAATTACGTAACCTCGCTTTGTTTTTATTCCAGTATTTTATTTCCTTGAATTGGAACATATCTCTCAAGGCTCATTTAGCATAAGTTTCGGCTTTTAAATAGTAATGAATTTCCACGCTAGGCCACAATTTTGCTGCTTTCTACCTGAATTAACCGAGAAGGAAAGGGAATTTGCATCAAAAGCCAAATTTTTCATAAAATCCTTTCACTAAGATTTACCTGCTTAAATTTACTGGTTTTCGTTCCCTAAAAGAGTTGAAAACAACAGAAAAGGAAATTTACAAAGAAAGTAACTTGGTAAGAAGACACCATTATAAAGACATTAGATACACTCTCCTCATTTATGCTTGGCACGCTGATGATTTTTGGGTTTGAAATAAGTATCCGCTTACTTTCCATAGAAATAAACTTGTTATCCTGTCCATTCATTGATAAGATTTTACACAAATGAACTTTTCTTTAAAGGAGAATGAATGGTGAAGAATATTAAATGGATTTTTGTGTTGTATGCGGTCCTTGCAGCCGCTTGTATAATGGCAGTCGGAATTGCTGTAAGCGAGAAGAGCCTCTTTCTTGCTGCATTGTCTGTGACAGTGTTGGTATTTGTAATGGGCTTTGGCTTTAAAACGAAAAAGAAGTATCGGGAAGAGGGAAAACTTTAGGTAACAGCTTTTAGCTGCATCTTTTCTGCGTCAACAATAAAGCCGTCCTCTATTGTAGAGGACGGCTTTTCTTGTAGTTTAAGAATTTATAAATCCAACCTTGTGGAAAACTTTAACTAAGTTATCCCCGTCCAGCTTCAGCGCCCGAGGGTTCGTACCCACCGGAACGAACTTAGCCCCTCGGGGTCAAATGTCTGAAGAGAATAAAAGGAAAGACCGCCAATACTCTCTTCAGTGCATTTGCCTGTCGGGGCTGATCAGGGCGCTTGCGCTTTTGTTCTTTGCTGACCCTTATTTCTTAAACTTTTCATCTTTTAAATATTTCTCAAGAATTTCCCCATGAAGACCTGGCTTGCAGGAGAAGACCGAACTCTTTTCAAGCATGTTCAATTCCCCGCCAAAAAGGCTTGTCACTACTCCGCCTACTTCTTCAATAATGACTTTTCCGGCCGCAATATCCCACGGAGCAAGCCTCATGGTCATGTACCCGTCAATCCTTCCCGATGCTACATAAGCCATTTCCATAGCGGCAGAACCGTACGATCTTGTTCCTCTGACATCCCTGACAAGCGGTGCAAGAACTTCTCTGTCAATTTTCTTGTTCTCTGTCACCCAAAGAGCATTCACTCCAATAATAGAATCTCTAACGTCCACTTCCTTAAGTGCAGGTAGTTTAATGTCGTTCATGAAAGCACCTTGTCCTTTGCGGGCATGATACAACTCATCATGTACAACATCATATATATATCCCAGTAACCCTTCACCCTCATGGTATATGCCGATTGATATTGCGAAATTGCGCTGCTGATGAACAAAGTTCATGGTTCCATCAATAGGATCAATGATCCATACAGTTCCTTTCAAATCCTTCAGTTCATCTCCAAAACCCTCTTCACCAAGAATTCTGTGTTCAGGATAAGTACTTCTGATCTTTTCAATAAAGAACTGTTCGGTTTCCTGATCAACGTTGGTCACAAGATCATTCCGGTTAGATTTTGTTTGGATACTCAGCCTTGTCTGAAACGAATCCCTGATTCTTTCACCAGCTTCATTTATCCAATTCTTAACATATGAATCTACTTCCTGCCAGTTAGCCATAAAATGCCCTCCGATCTAAATGTTCCATTTTAAGATATACTAATAAATTTTCATAATGAATGCCAGATTTTGTACATATCCTGATATCTTTATGTATTATTGACAATTCTTTAAGTTAGATGTACTGACTTTTATCAAGCTTAAAGTATATTTACGTCCCCTTCAAGCTACATGCATTTCTCCACAAAAATACGAACTCTTCAAAGTTAATTTTCAGAGTCCGCTTACACCACCATTTAGTTGTATATTCTTTCTTCTTAGAGTGCCTTCAGTTTCAAAAGCTCTTCCCTGATTTTCATTAACTTCTCTTTAGATTTCACCTGGATTGCTGTGTTTTTATCTTCCATGGCTTCAAACAATACGGCCAACTCATAATCCATTTCCAGCTTAAGCACCGCCATACGCTGCTGATGGACGTTCTTTTTTCTCGTCGAACTCATTACTTGCTTCATGGACAGTACACCCTTTCCGGATATTATTCTTAATTTTCTGAATTTATCTAGTACATTCTATGTCAGATATAAGAAACACGTAACTAAAATGTGCAGACACCCATTTCATATCAAAGTCAACATTTTTCCTTCCATTAAATCACTGTGCTAAAATAGTATCCATCAGCATAAGGAGGAACAAAATGAATTTTAATGGTTTTACAGAAGATGATTTCAATGTTTTCACCATCAACGGTCTTGAAGAACGTATGGAGGCATTAATAGGTACTGTCCGGCCAAAACTTGAAACACTAGGCCAGCATTTCGCCCCTACTCTAAGTACCATGACGGGTGATGAAATGTTTCCCCATGTAGCAAAACATGCTCGTCGCTCTGTCAATCCACCCGATGATACCTGGGTTGCCTTTGCGAATAATAAAAGAGGGTATAAAAAACATCCTCATTTTCAGATTGGTCTTTGGGAGACTCATGTATTCGTTTGGTTCGCCTTGATTTATGAAGCTCCTGATAAAGAAGAATATGGAAAGAAACTTGAAGAAAATATCGATCGTATTCGAAAGATTATCCCTCAAAACTTCGTATGGTCAGGCGATCATACCAGACCGGAATCGAAGGCTTTTTCTGAAATGGACAACAAGGAATTATCATCATTATTTCATCGAGTCCAAACCGTAAAGAAAGCTGAAATTTTATGCGGCATCCGCATATCGAGAGAACAAGCTGTTACATATTCAGGAGATGAAATAATTGAAATAATTAGTGATGCATTTGTAAAATTATTACCCCTTTACAAACTATAATAAACATTAGCTGAGCGTTCAAAAAGAGGAAGGCCCTAGTAAACAGGGCCTTCCTCTTTTGAATTTATTATCACATTTTTATTATCTTTCTATCTGACTCTTTCACTTTCTTCACTGCATGATAGGCAGAATATCCACTTGATTCCTCAAATTCTTTACAGATCCTTTTTTCTTCCGCTTTTCCAGGAATAATTTCTTTAAAACGCTTATAAGACATCATAAGCCTCTCACGTTCGACACCTTGCTCATATGCCTTTTCGATACTTTGAAAGAAACTTACAACGTCTATAACCTCATCTGTAGACCAATCCAACGAGAACGGATATTGATAATTCATATGGATCACCTTGCTTTCTTTTCTTTGTTTTCACTTGTCTTCTTCTGTGGTGGGATGCATTTTAATTAGCAATGCAAAAATCGGGGATCTATACTTATTTTCCCCATATGGAACCTGTATCTTCAGCTTGTTTGACCATCCGTTCGATGAGATCCTTGACAGAGGGGGTATCATCAATCATTCCCATTACTTGTCCAGCCCATCCGAACCCTTCCTCTCTGCTGCCTTCATAGATGAACTTCTTATTCGATTCACCGCTTATATAATTTTTAAGCCCATCATATCCGGCATTTTGTTTTTCAAGAGAAAGTATTTGATCCGTCCAGCTATTTGAAATTGCCCGCGCTGGTGCTCCGAGCGATCTTTTAATGACCACTGTATCATTTTCCGAACCGCTTATCAATGCTTGCTTGTATGCCTTAGAGGCATGAACACATTCTTGTGTGGCGATGAATCTGGTACCCATCTCGATTCCTTCTGCACCCAAACACAGAGCTGCTGCCAACCCCCTGCCATCTCCTATTCCTCCTGAAGCGATTACTGGAATGGAGACAGCATCGGCTACCTGGGGAATCAGCACAAAGGTTCCGACATCATCTTTCCCAAGATGACCTCCGCCTTCAGCACCCACCACCATTACAGCATCAGCTCCCAGCTCTTCTGCCTTAACTGCCTGCCTTTTAGCAGCTACAAGCACCAGCTTCTTTATGGCTGTACCTTTTAACATTTCAAACATTGGTGCAGGGTTTCCTCCGGTCATTGACACAACAGGCACGTTTTCATCGATAGCTGCCTGCAAAAAATCCTTATATGGACGACCATGCTGTCCTATGGCAAAGTTCACACCAAATGGTTTGTCAGTAAGTTGACGTACTTTTTCAATTTCCTCTTTCAATTTTTCGGGAGTATCCAGTGACATGGCTGTTATCTGACCCAGACCTCCTGCATTGCTGACCGCAGCTGCTAAATCGGCATAAGCAAGGTACGCCAGACCTCCCTGTATGATTGGATACTGAACATCCAGAAGATCTGAAACTCTTGTTTTCCAATTCATCAATCATCACCCTTTCACCCATAAGTTCTATCTTCAATCAATAAATCCTTTTAAATTCGACAAATATAAAAAAGTGCGGGCGTATAACACTATGCAAAGAAAAGGGTAAATGCTATAATTCTTTATCGATAAGAGCGAGCATTTTGTTACAAGCTTCCTTCTCGGAAATACTACCCCAACCTAATGACTAATCCCTTACCTTTAAGGGAAAGGCTTAGATATAATAGACTTTAAAGAGGTGTCGAATGAATTGTCTCAATACAAAACTCCTTTATTTACCGGCTTAGTAGAACACAGCAAAAAAAATCCAGTACAGTTTCATATCCCCGGCCATAAAAAGGGAACCGGGATGGATCCTGAATTTAGAAACTTCATCGGAGATAATGCGTTTTCAATTGACTTGATCAATATCGGGCCGCTGGATGACCTCCATCAACCCAAGGGAATGATTATGGAAGCTCAACAGCTCGCAGCAGAAGCATTCGGAGCAGATTATACTTTCTTCTCTGTTCAGGGTACGAGCGGAGCCATAATGACGATGGTGATGGCTGTGTGCGGTCCTGGTGAGAAGATCATCGTACCGCGAAATGTCCATAAATCCGTTATGAGTGCCATTGTATTTTCAGGAGCAACACCTATTTTCATCCACCCTGATGTTGATGAAGATTTGGGAATCTCCCATGGCATCACGACCGATTCCGTGTCGAAAGCATTAGAGCAGCATCCAGATGCCAAAGGAGTACTGGTCATAAATCCGACCTACTTCGGAATTTCTGCTGATTTGAAAAAAATTGTAGAAATTGCTCATTCGTATAATGTACCTGTACTTGTTGATGAAGCGCATGGTGTGCATATTCATTTCCATGAAGATTTACCGCTGTCAGCAATGCAGGCGGGAGCAGATATGGCTGCTACAAGTGTCCACAAACTGGGCGGTTCCATGACCCAAAGTTCTGTCTTAAACATAAAAACAGGCATTGTGTCGCCAAAACGGGTACAAACCATACTAAGCATGCTTACAACGACCTCCACTTCCTACCTTCTTCTTGCTTCCTTGGATGTAGCGAGAAAAAGACTTGCAACCGAAGGAAGAGAGCTTATAGAAAAAACGATTAAGCTTTCTGGCGATATTCGGGACAAAATCAATGAGATTCCAAGTCTTTACTGTGTAGGGAAAGAAATATTAGGTACCAAGGCAACTTTTGATTATGATCCAACAAAGCTGATTGTTTCGGTCAAAGAACTGGGTATGAGCGGTTTTGATGCTGAAAAATGGTTAAGAGAAGTTTACAACATTGAAGTTGAAATGTCTGATATGTATAACATACTTTGCATTATTACTCCCGGAGATACCTTGATAGAAGGTGAAAAATTGGTTGATGCTCTATCTGAGATGTCGAAGCAGTTTGCGAATAGAGAAGGTTTTATTGAAACGGCTGAGGTTCTGCTTCCTGATATTCCAGTATTGTCGATGACACCAAGAGATGCGTTTTATGCTGAGACGGAAGTGATTCCAATGGAACAGTCTGTCGGCCGTATCATTGCTGAATTTATCATGGTATACCCACCTGGAATTCCCATCTTCATTCCAGGAGAAATTATTACAGCGGAAAATATTAATTATATTCATAAGAATGTAGAGGCCGGCTTGCCTGTTCAGGGGCCGGAAGACTTTGACCTCAAACACCTTCGAGTAATTAAGGAACATAAAGCCATCAGATAATGACTTTAATGAAATCTCTTACTGAGCTAGTCACCACTCACTTCGAGTGGTGATTTTATGTTTAGGGTGTTTTCGCGAAAGATTGTGGCTGTTTAAAAGTAAAGGATTTCCGCTCCAGGCGCACGGCTCCGTGGGGCGGGCGGTGAGCCTCCTCGGCTTCGCCTGTGGGGTCTCACCTGTCCCGCTAGTCCCACAGGAGGCCGCGCGCCTTCCGCTACAATCCCCTACGTAAAAG
The DNA here is from genome assembly GCA_051750065.1 of Bacillota bacterium. Lineage (GTDB taxonomy): Bacteria > Bacillota > Bacilli > Bacillales > Bacillaceae_B > Rossellomorea. Next base: position 144,733 of record JBNJJI010000003.1, on the reverse strand, counting down.
GGGAGGAGGGGTATATAGCATGCAAAAGCAACAATCTTTTAGAAAAGAGCCTATGTTTAAAATGACTTTTGCCTTAGAGCACTCCTAGATCTTTCTCCATTACTTTTAATAGGCTCTGTTAGTCAATGGTGTTGTGTAAAAGCTTTTTTCGCGAAAGATTTGGTTGATGAACAGGTACGGAAATTGACACTCTTATACAAACCTAAAATACAAAAAAGACAGAATCGTTCTTTAAAGTGAACGATTCTGCCTTATAAATTTCATTGAACTTTTTCAGTGCCCATTATTTAACGGGACCATTCGTTCTATATTAATCTTTTAATCATCTAATTCGTTTTCATTATTACAGTCACAGCTGCTGGAGAATAAAACCGATACCTTTTCATCTTCAAAGTGATCAATAGTATTTAAGCATGATTGACAAACAATTGTACCCATCTTAAAACTCCTCTCATTTTGCAAGTTTTTGAAAGCGCTTTACTTTCTATAAATATATAATAATATAACACAATTAAAATATCAAGCCTAAATTGTATGTCACATTAAAGTTTTTTTTGTCATAAGGTTATCACCATTTTATGAACCTCCATAAGCTTTTATATCTCCTAAAAAAGATTGAAAGAAATAAAAAAAGCTGTCTAACCGGAAATTCCGATTAGAGCAGCTTTTTTTGTTATTGCGGTGTTTGTATCAGTTCTGGATCAAGAATCTCATATCCTTTGTCTCTCAGACCCTTAACTATATCCGCCAATCCTTCATTCGTCCATGCTCTATCATGCATAAGCAAATTGGCACCATTTCTTAGAAACTCTGTGTTGACCATAATATCAGCTATGGCTTCTTTATTCTGATATTCGGCTTCCCAATCGTACCCATAAGTCCAGTTCATCAGCGCCATTTTTTCGCTGGCAGCGAGACTCTTAGTAAAATCAGTATTCTGTCCGAACGGAGCTCTGAAGAATTTCGGTTTCTCTCCAATAATGGAGGTGATCAACTCATTTAATTCTACAATCTCTGCTTTCTGTTCTTCTTCTGTCAGATCCGGGAGCGATGGATGATTATACGTATGGTTACCAATTGAGAATCCCATCTCATGGATTTGCTTTAAAGTTTCCTTCTCTTCTTCAGTGCCTAGAAAATGTCCATTCACAAAGAATATCGCAGGAGCATCAAGTTCTTTTAATGTTTTAGCCATTTCAAGAGCATATTTATCCGGCACATCGTCTATCGTCAGCAGTGCAACTTTTTCATTAGCAGCATCTATGGGCTGCACAGACCAATTTGCTTCATTTATCATATATAGAGGTTCTTTGATTTCTTCTTCCACGGGTACTTCCTCATCTTCTGGTTCTGTGCTGTCTGCACCCTCTGTTTCTGTTTCTTTTGCATTTTCTTCGCTGCTAGTGTCTTCAGCCGCGACAGCTTCATTGATGACTTCTTCTTGTTGTGAGGAATCACCTGATGAGTCTGATTGCTGTTGATCAGAACAGCCGGCCAAAAACAGGAATAGCGCGCTGCAGTATATCAATTTCTTCATATTGTTCCCCTTCCTCTAGCGAGATGTCTTCTGCAATTATAACATTATGATTAAATTTAGATAGTAATAATCACTTGTTCAAATAAGATTTTCAAAGAGAAAAATGTTATAAGGCTTACTAGAGTAATTACTACGGTTGCTTTGGATGATTGTAAAATTTTTTTTGCAATCAGAAATCCTAAGTAAAAAAACACGATAAACATAATCCATTTGTATTCGATATGATCTTTGCCGGATAACCACTGTGCGACTGTAAAGGCACTCCATATTATTAGCTGCAATAAAAATGCAATATATTTTTTCATTCACTCACCCTGGTATAAGGATTTATACCATTATATTATATTCACATTAGGATTAGGTTTAAAACTTCATCTGTAGTGGATTTTTCAATTCTGTAACAATTTGATGTTTAACCACAAACTGTATGAGCTGTATGTTAAACTAAATCCAATCAATCAATTGGAAATAATTTAACATTTAAGCCGATTAGGCTCTTACAAACATTTGTATATAGCATTTTTGTGAATACACTATTGAAAAGAGGCTAAAGATGAAATATTCATTCTTGTGTATCCTTTTACTCGGAAACATCATGTTCCTTTCTTCCTGCAGTTTACAAAATGACCAGACTGCAGCCGGTATTAATATTGAAAAAGGAATACTTTTTTATACTGATGAAAACAATTTCATGGAAGAAGATTCATATTATGATGCACTAATCGAGTTAAAACAAGATTATCCAGGCCATTTCGATAATTATGTCATCGTTGCAAAAACTAATGATGATGCTTCTACTTTTGCTTCTCTAAATGATACGTATCCAGCTCTTCTTGTAATTGAAGATCATAGAGTCGTTTACAAAGTAACAGGGAAAACTCTAAAAAAAGATATTTTAAAACCAGTCAGTACTACTCTTGATGAATGGAATTAATGCATTGTCATTAAAGTTATCCACTTAACCTCTCTTCAAGAACAATATTATATCCCTCAACAATTCCGCTCGAACAAAAATAATATCAGGTTCACCCCTGACTAAAGAAAGTTCAAGAGGCATGTAACTTTGCCTTTCTCAGACTGGACGTTTAATCTTTATCAACAAAGAAGTGCCATGAATAAGTCCGCAAACAAAAAAACCTCTTGGAATACCAAGAGGTTTTTTGCAGTCATTATTTAATGATATGAATTGGGCTGCCCATTGCAACTTCCGCAGCTTCCATTGAGATTTCTCCAAGTGTAGGATGTGCATGGATAGTCATAGCAACATCTTCTGCTGTCATACCAGACTCAATTGCTAAACCAAGTTCAGCAATCATGTCAGATGCACCAGAACCAACAATCTGGGCTCCGATGATCAATCCATCATCTTTACGAGTGATCATCTTTAGGAATCCTTCAGTAGCATTCAGAGCAAGTGCACGACCATTAGCAGCAAATGGGAATTTAGCTGCTGTGATTTCCAGACCTTCTTCTTTAGCCTCTGCTTCAGTGTAACCTACAGTCGCTAATTCAGGATCTGTGAAACATACAGCCGGAATACCCATATAGTCGATTTCAGCAGGCTCACCGGAAATAACTTCAGCAGCAATCTTACCTTCGTAAGATGCTTTATGAGCAAGCGGCGGCCCATCAACGATGTCACCGATCGCAAAGATATTAGAAATATTTGTACGACACTGCTTATCGATTTTGATAACACCACGGTCTGTCATCTCGATACCAGCCTCTTCAAGTCCGATTTCATCAGTGTTTGGTCGGCGGCCAACTGTGACAAGAACGTATTCAGCATCAACAGTTTTTTCTTCACCGTTTACTTCATACTTAACCGTTACTCCACTGTCAGTCTCGTCCACACCTTTTGCCATCGCTTTAGTGACAATATCGACACCTTTGCTCTTAAGCCCTTTTTTAACAACTTGAGTCATCTGCTTTTCGAAGCCGCTAAGGATATCATCAGCACCTTCAAGAATTGTTACTTTAGCACCTAGGTTAGCATAAGCTGTTCCAAGTTCTGTTCCGATGTATCCTCCACCTATTACCACCATGCTTTCAGGAATCTCTGAAAGATTTAACGCTCCAGTAGAGTCCAATACACGTTTAGAGAACTTAAAGCTAGGAATTTCAATTGGACGTGAACCCGTTGCAAGAATAAGGTTCTTAAATTTATATGTTTGTGCAGAGCTTTCGTCCATTACACGCAAAGTATTCGCATCCACAAGGTAAGCTTCTCCACGTACAATTTCAGCCTTGTTGCCTTTCAGCAAGCCTTCAACTCCGCCGGTAAGTTTCTTGACAACTCCCGCTTTCCACTCTTGGACTTTATCGAAGTTAACTTTTACATTTTCTGCAACAATTCCCATATCATCAGAATGTTGAGCTTGATGAAAACGGTGACCGGCAGTGATAAGTGCTTTTGAAGGAATACATCCAACATTCAAGCATACTCCGCCCATATTTTCTTTTTCAATGATTGTAACTTTTTGACCAAGCTGAGCTGCACGAATTGCGGCAACATATCCTCCTGGACCTGATCCGACTACTATAGTATCTGTTTCAATTGGGAAATCTCCTACTACCATCGCATTACGCCTCCATTAATAAAAGTTCTGGATCGTTCAACAAACGCTTAATATGGTTAAGTGCATGTTGAGCAGTAGCTCCGTCGATCATACGGTGATCGAAGCTCAATGATAATGCTAACACAGGTGCGGCTACAATTTCACCATTTTTAACCACAGGTTTTTCTGCAATGCGTCCAACACCCAGGATTGCAACCTCAGGGTGGTTGATGACAGGTGTGAACCATTGTCCGCCAGCAGAGCCGATGTTTGTAATTGTGCAAGAAGCACCCTTCATTTCATCTCCGGAAAGTTTGCCATCGCGGGCTTTTCCAGCAAGTTCATTGATCTCATCTGAAATAGAGAACATTGATTTGCGGTCAGCATTCTTCACAACAGGAACAAGAAGGCCTTTATCAGTGTCAGCTGCAATACCGATATTATAGTAATGCTTATGAACGATCTCGCTTGTGCTGTCGTCAAGAGAAGTGTTGAGTGCTGGGAATTCTCTAAGAGCACTTGTCAATGCCTTTACCACATAAGGAAGGAATGTCAGCTTGACGCCTTTTTCCGCAGCCACTTCTTTGAACTTTTTGCGGTGTGCCCAAAGCTTTGTCACATCCACTTCATCCATTAAGGTAACATGTGGAGCAGTTTGCTTAGAATTAACCATCGCTTTGGCAATTGCCTTACGCATTCCGCTCATTGCTTCACGAGTTTCAGGATATTCCCCTTCAGGAACTTTTTGTGCTGATGCCGCTTTAGGAGCTTCTTCTTTTGCAGATTCCGCAGCAGGTGCTGTTTCATTCTGTTCAGCAGGTGCAGGAGCTGCTCCGCCTTCTAGGAATGATCCAATATCGTCTTTAGTAACGCGTCCATTTTTACCTGAACCGGACACTTTACGAATATCTACGCCTTTTTCTCTTGCAAATTTACGAACTGAAGGCATAGCGATTACACGGCGGCCAGGATCAACTTCTTCGCCTTGCTGTTCATTGGAACTTGTTGTCTGGTCATCTGTATTGGTTTGAGAAGGCTCTTTACCAACAGCCTGGCCTTGTTCAGCTACTCCCTGAACTTGTCCTTCTGTCACTTCATTTGCTTTTGGTTCCTCTTTCGTTTCGCCATGGTCACCCTTGAACTGAAGATCTTCATAGCCTGGTGCGTCAAATTTGATGAGGATATCGCCCACAACTGCGACAGTTCCTTCTTCAACAAGAAGCTCTTCTACTGTCCCTGCAACTGGTGAAGGAATTTCGACCACTGCTTTATCATTTTGAACTTCACACAATACATCGTCTTCTTCAATTTTATCTCCGGGTTTGATAAACCACTTTACAATTTCACCTTCATGGATACCTTCGCCGATATCCGGCAGCCTGAATTCGAATGACATAGGTTTTTACCTCCTGTTATTGTTTTCGCTTATTGTTATTGCAGGATTGGAAAAGAGAAGGGAGTCTTCTCCCTTCTTCTCCATTTGTCTGCTTATCTTAGAAGTTAAGTACTTTCTTCGCTGTTTCAATAACATCTTTAAAGTTAGGAAGCCATACCGGCTCAGCCTGAGAGAATGGATATACAGTATCTGGTGCAGCTACACGCAGAACTGGTGCTTCAAGGCTCAGGATTGCACGATCATTGATTTCAGCCACAACGTTTGCAGCGATACCAGCTTGCTTTTGAGCTTCCTGTACTACGATTGCACGGTTTGTTTTCTCAACAGAAGCAATGATTGTTTCGATATCAAGGGGGCTAACCGTTCTTAAGTCTACAACTTCAACAGAGTGCCCTTCTTTTTCAAGTTCTTCTGCTGCTTTCAGAGATTCATGCACCATTGCACCATAAGTGATGATGGATAAATCAGTACCCTCACGTTTCACATCCGCTTTTCCGAGTTCAATTGTGTATTCTTCTTCAGGAACCTCTTCACGGAATGAACGATAAAGTTTCATATGCTCAAGGAAAATAACAGGGTCATTATCCCTGATGGCAGCAATCAAAAGACCCTTTGCATCATATGGGGTTGAAGGAATAACAACTTTTAGGCCAGGCTGCTGAGCGACCAAACCCTCAAGGCTGTCAGCATGAAGCTCCGGCGTATGTACTCCCCCTCCGAATGGTGAGCGGATGGTTACAGGCGCTGTAAATGTACCGCCAGAACGGTAACGCATACGAGCCAATTGACCGCTGATTGAATCCATTACTTCGTAAACGAATCCGAAGAATTGAATTTCCGGCACCGGACGGAATCCTTCAAGAGAAAGTCCGACAGCGAGCCCGCCAATTCCTGATTCTGCAAGAGGTGTATCGAATACACGGTCCTCCCCGAATTCTTTTTGAAGTCCTTCAGTTGCACGGAAAACCCCGCCATTCAGTCCTACGTCTTCACCGAAAACAAGCACATTTTCGTCATTGCGCAGTTCAGTACGCATTGCATCAGTGATAGCTTGAATCATAGTCATTTGCGCCATGGCTTATTTCGACTCCTTCTCTGTATAGATTTCTAATTGTTCTTGCAAGTTGTATGGAAGCTTGTCGTACATATTGTGAATGAAGTCCGTTACTTTTTGTTTAGGAGCTCCATCAGCTTTCTTGATCGCTTCCTTGATATCTTCTTTCGCTTGTTCGATTACTTCATTCTCTTTTTCTTCGTTCCAAAGGCCTTTTCCTTCAAGGTACTTACGGAAGCGAACTAGAGGATCTTTTCTTTCCCATTCTGTATCCATTTCAGAAGAACGGTAGCGTGTAGGGTCATCACCGGCCATTGTATGAGGACCATATCGGTAGCAGTGCGTTTCGATAAGAGTAGGTCCCTCTCCATTTACTGCACGGTCACGGGCTTCGCGAGTCACAGCATAAACAGCAAGTGGATCCATACCATCCACTAGTACTCCGGGGATACCTGCAGAAACAGCTTTTTGGGCAATTGTCTTACCAGCTGTTTGCTTATCACGAGGTGTAGAAATTGCAAATTGATTGTTTTGTACTACAAAGATTGCAGGTGCACTGAATGCTCCAGCAAAGTTAATGCCTTCATAGAAATCACCTTGCGAAGATCCACCGTCGCCAGTATAAGTGATTGCAACTGATTTCTTGCCGCGCTTCTTCAATCCTAGCGCTACACCGGCCGTCTGGATATACTGGGCACCAATGATAATTTGCGGAGATAGGACATTCACGCCTTCAGGAGGCTGATTTCCTTTAAAGTGTCCGCGGGAGAACAAGAAAGCTTGGTATAATGGCAGACCGTGCCAGATAATCTGAGGTACATCACGGTAGCCAGGAAGAATCCAATCATCTTTCTCTAGTGCGAAATGTGAAGCAATTTGAGATGCTTCCTGTCCAGCTGTAGGAGCATAGAAACCTAATCTTCCCTGTCGGTTAAGAGAAATTGATCTTTGATCAAGAATACGAGTGTAAACCATACGGCGCATAAGTTCTTGCAATTTCTCATCGCTTAGATCAGGCATTGCATCCTGATTCACCACTTCGCCTTCTTCGTTTAAAATTTGTACCATTTCGAATTGCGCTTCAATATTTTCAAGCGTTTGTTTCGCATCGAATTGTGCCTTCTTAGATTTAGAAGCCATCGAAGTCACCTCTTCCTTTCTTTATCCACATATTTTAGAGTTTTTTACATACAGTGATTATGGTGTCCAGAATAGCCTGAGACAACCGCAATTTAGGCAAATTCTCTTTCTTAAACATATGTTTCCACAATTCACATGAAAGAAAACTCTTTATAGAGTATTTTTAAAAATAAACTGTACTAATCGTTTTTATCTACAGACTAATACACTAAGTGATTACTTTTAATAGTTTACACTACTAAATTTATAGAAGTCAACGAGTTATGCTTATAAATACAACCACTTTTATATATTTACGAAACCCTGTTAATTCTCCAAAAAACAAACTGTATTAATAAGAAATAAATAACTGTATTATAAAACAGCTAACCCTCCCCCTATCTGTTATACATTAAGGACAATGTTCTTATCGAAAGCAGCCTCTTGCAATACAGACAACGCTCTTAGTTTTTCATCCCATCACCCTAAAAGGTGATTTTTAAACCGCAAGATCCTTTTAACGATTATGCAGGCAGGCCTTTCTTTGTTAAAAAGGCGGTCTTTCCTTTTATTTCCTCTGGACCTTTGATTCCGAGGGGCTAAGTCCTTCCGGTATGCACGATCCCTTGAGTGCTATAGCTGGACGCGGATGACTTAGTTAAAGTTTTCCACCTGGTGGATTTTATATTTTCCTTCACAAAAAAATTCACCCGGTGAGAAGATTTCTGCACCGGGTGAATTTTTTATGCTTCTGAATTTATATCGATTTCTGCATTTTCATAAAAAGATACTTTAGATCCATTAACTTCTTCCGTTAATTGATTATATGTCTGATTATGTTCCATTGTTGTTTCATAGTTGCTGTTTACTTTTTCAATTTGTGCTTGCAGCTCTTCCATTGTCAGGTCTTCTTTTTTCAATAACTCATAAAGTTCCCTATCGCTTGAAAGAGATTGTAAATAAGATTCAGTCATGGCTGAATGGGCATTGAAACGATCATTCATTAAACCGGAAAGCTCCTCAGCCTCCTCTTTCAGGTTTTCGTCCTCAATTTCCGCAATGGAAGATTCTGCAGCCTGGAATGTTTCCTCGGCTTCTTTCATTGCATCCGCTTCTTCCTGAATTAGGGTTTCTCTTTCACTTATATTCTGAAGTGCTTGATCTGCTATTTCTCTTATTTCATCAATTTCTTTCATGCCCAAGCTGATTGCCTGCTCAAATAATGCCTGCTCTTCTTCTTCCAGCTTAGTTAAAGGCTCTTGTGTTTCTTTCAGCTTTTCCTCTTTTTTGACTGTATCCTCCAAAGTGGTGTATACCATCTCTTGAGGCGTACTTCCGCCCATGCATCCTGTAAGCAGTAACGCAGCACCTGCAGCAGCTAAAACTATTCGTAGTTTATACACTTTAATGTCCCCCTTATGATAATAACATCTACTACTATATCTGCACTTTTCACCTTTGACAATGGATATGGAATTCTCACAATTAAATTGCGGAAAACCTTATAAAAGGATGTTGAAAATGTCCGGCAAGAATGACACTTGAAATTTCTTCGCCGGCTTGCTTTTTATCCACCTTTTTTGAATATTCACTTGTATATTATACTGAACCTTAAAGAACATGTCCTCAATTAACAACTATGATAAAAGTGAAAATGGATGTCAAGGGATATCCCTTTGAAATTATAGTTAACTTTTTCTAGGGTGTCTGTTAAACTATAATCATAAAAATCGCCATGCGCAGTACTGGGAGGAAAACTGTATGATCACAATGGACGACATTATACGCGAGGGACATCCTTCTTTAAGGAAAGTTGCCGAAGAAGTGGCAATGCCGCCCTCTGCAAGAGATAAAGAAATACTGACCAGCCTGCTAGAGTATGTTAAAAACAGTCAGGATCCAGACACTGCCCAAAAATACGGACTGAGGTCCGGCATCGGCCTGGCCGCTCCTCAAATAGATGTGCTGAAAAGAATGCTCGCTGTTCATGTTACGGATCAGAAAGGCGAACTGTACAGCTATGCTTTGTTCAACCCAAAGATCGTCAGCCATTCTGTGGAGAAAGCTTACCTGACCAGTGGTGAAGGCTGCTTATCAGTAGACCGCCAAGTACCCGGGTATGTTCCACGCTATGCCAGAATAACGGTGAAAGGCATCGACATTGATGGTAATACAGTGAAAGTAAGATTAAAAGGGATGCCTGCAATCGTTTTTCAACATGAAATCGACCATCTCAACGGGATCATGTTCTATGACCATATAAATATTGAAAATCCTCTTAATCCAATTCCAAATGCCACACCGGTTGAGAGATAAAAGCCAAAAAGGAAGCTTCCCGGAGCTTCCTTTTTGCATGCAGGCAGTTTTCAGATCAATGAAAGTTCCTTCAGTCCATGATATATACCATCTTCATCTACTGATTTCGTGATTAAATCAGCATGCTCTTTTACTTCCGGTACTGCATTCCCCATAGCAACACCCGTGCCGACCGTATCAATCATCTCAATATCATTTAAGCCATCTCCGAATGCGTAGACTTCACTGATATCAAATCCCAGTTTTTTTATCATTTTTTTTATTCCTTCAGCTTTAGAGCCGCCCCTTGGCAGAATATCCATAGAATATTGATGCCATCTGATGAAATTGAACTTCGAAAACGTTTCACGATAGACCGCCTCATCAGAATCTCTGCAAAACAGAAGTGATTGATAAATCTCCTTGTCGGTATAAAAATCCGGCTGGGAATCCGGGTGTGGAAACTTTAAGCTTGCCATACTTGCTTCTATGAAAGGATGGTGCCCGATGTTAGCTTTCATTGTCTTTTCATTTAAGTGAACCACCGGGTGACCTAGGCCTTGAGCGGTGCTTAACAATTTGACTAGTTCTTCTCTGTTAAGCGGGTTCTTATAAATCACTTCATTCTCAAAAACGACATATTGACCATTAAAAGATACAAAAGATTCTATTCCGAGTTCTTTCCGCAGCCCTTCATACATAAAAGGCGCCCGCCCGGTGGCAATTGCTACATATGTACCATTTTTCTGCAGCTGAACTATTGCCTTTTTCGTTGCATCAGGCAGTTTCTTGTCATGGTCAAGCAAAGTGCCATCTATATCAAAAAAAACTATTTTAGACATTCAATTTGTCTCCCTTCAATCTTGAACTATTCTACTTAACTTTTTTAATCAATTCTTCTCCTTAAATAACTTAAACCTCTCTTTTTTAAATGTCAATCGATGCTCCAGCACAATTAACTGCAGTGCTGTGTACCTCAATCTATATGAAAAAACAATGCCTTCCTCAATCTAAGATTACAAAGCCTGAAAAGTATGTGATTCATACTGAGAATTCATCTGCACTCCCGCTTAACAGAGTCCTAATTGAGGTTTAAGGTATCTATAGATAGAAGCAAGCTGTTTAATAAAGTCTTTTCCATACTTATCCAAGTAAAATCTGTCAAAAATTACATATACTATAATCGAAAAAGAGAGAGGTACCTATCGGGTAAACTTTACTTTAAGACCATTTCTAGGTAAACTACTAATAAGGAGTGATCCAAATGTTAAAGAAGCTTAAGAAAAGGCTTTTGAAACAATGGAAGGATGTACTCAGAAAAAAAACTATCGCTTAAATGTGCAGGCCCTCACGTTTAGGAGGGCTGTTCTTTGTTTATTGTTAGTATAGATAGAATCCGGATGAACGAATGATGAGCCGGTATTCCTTCTTTAATACTTATAGCATTTATACATAGAGGGTTATGAATATGTTGAATGCATGAAAACTTTTAAAACTTTTTATATAATAGAAAAAGTTATATTTTTGATTACGGATAAGGAGAGAGAAAAATGATTTACAAAGTTTATTATCAAGAAACAAAGCAGCAAGTCCCTGTGCGAGAGTGCACAATGACTCAATACGTAGAAGCAGATTCAGAACGTGATGTCCGCCTGAAATTGAAAGACAAACCGTACAATATCGAATTCGTCCAATTGCTTGAGGCTTCTCACCTGGAATATGAGAAGCAATCAGAAAACTATAAAGTAGAGAGTTACTAATATTATGAAATTTGTTAAAAATGATCAGACAGCTGTTTTCGCACTTGGCGGTTTGGGCGAAATCGGAAAAAATACTTACGGTGTACAATTTCAGGACGAAATTATTTTAATTGATGCAGGAATCAAGTTTCCAGAAGATGAACTATTAGGAATCGACTACGTTATCCCTGACTATACTTACTTAGTAAAAAATGCCGACAAAATCAAAGGCCTTTTCATAACCCATGGTCATGAGGATCATATTGGCGGTATTCCATACCTGCTTAGACAAATCAACATCCCGGTCTATGGCGGAAAGCTCGCGATTGGATTATTGAAAAACAAACTTGAGGAACATGGCTTATTACGAACAGCTAAGCTGAATGTCATTCAGGAAGAAGATGTGATCAAGTTCAGGAAAACAGCTGTAAGCTTTTTCAGAACAACACACAGTATCCCTGATTCATTTGGAGTTGTCGTAAAGACACCTCCAGGAAATGTAGTTCATACAGGAGACTTCAAGTTTGATTTCACACCTGTGGGTGAACCTGCCAATTTAACCAAAATGGCTGAGATCGGTAAAGAAGGCGTACTCTGCCTCCTTTCTGACAGCACAAACAGTGAAATACCTAACTTTACAATGTCTGAAAGAAAAGTCGGAGAGAGCATTGATGATATTTTCCGGAAAGTTGAAGGAAGAGTCATATTCGCTACTTTCGCTTCCAACATCTACCGATTGCAGCAAGTGATAGATGCTGCAGTGGTGCACGGAAGAAAGGTCGCGGTATTTGGCCGCAGCATGGAGAATAATATCCGTATTGGTCAGGACCTGGGATATATCAAGGCACCAAAGGATACGTTCATTGAAACAAACCAAATTAACAGATTGCCTGCTGGTGAAGTGACCATCCTCTGTACAGGAAGCCAGGGAGAACCTATGGCGGCTCTGTCCAGAATTGCAAACGGTACACACAGACAGATCCAGATTCAACCAGGAGATACGGTTATCTTTTCTTCTTCGCCGATACCAGGGAATACAATCAGTGTTAACCGCACGATTAACATGTTGTCCCGTGCAGGCGCTGATGTCATCCATGGCTCATTAAATGATATCCATACTTCGGGTCACGGAAGCCAGGAAGAGCAGAAGCTTATGCTTAGACTTATTAAGCCTAAGTATTTCATGCCTATCCACGGAGAGTACAGAATGCAAAAAATGCATAACAAGCTTGCTGTGGACTGTGGTGTTGAACCAGAAAACTGCTTTATCATGGATAACGGCGAAGTACTTGCACTTGGTAATGACACTGCTCAAGTGGCTGGGAAAATTCCATCCGGATCAGTCTATATTGACGGAAGCGGCATAGGTGATATTGGTAATATCGTTCTTCGTGATAGAAGAATTTTATCTGAAGAAGGACTGGTCATTGTTGTAGTCAGCATCAATATGAGTGATTTCAAAATCGCTTCAGGCCCTGACATTATTTCCAGAGGTTTCGTCTACATGAGAGAATCAGGTGATTTAATCAACGAAGCCCAGAATATCATCAACAAACATTTAAGCAAACTTCTTGAGCGCAGGACAAGCCAGTGGTCAGAAATCAAGAATGAAATCACTGACACATTAGCTCCATTCCTTTATGAAAAAACAAAGCGCCGCCCAATGATCCTTCCGATCATCATGGAAGTGTGATATATATCAAAAAAAACAGGCTGAATAAAATTCAGCCTGTTTTTCTTTTGTTAAAGAACTTATATGTCCAGCTTTTGCCCTTCTGGGTAATCAGGGAGCTTTAATATAATCATTAAAGCATGACTTTCTTCTCGAACCGGGTAATGTCCGAGTCCGCTCCAATCACTATTAATATATCACCCGTTTGTATCAGTTCGTCAGCCTGAGGTGATACCAGGATATCTTTCCCTCTTTTGATCGCGACGATATTGATTCCATATTTCGCACGGATGTCCAAATCAATCAATGTATTTCCTTCCAAGTGATCGTTGGCAACTATCTCAACAATAGAATGCTCATCCGACAACTCAAGATAATCTAGAACGTTGTTGGAAACAATATTATGGGCAATCCTCCGGCCCATGTCCCTTTCAGGATGCACCACCTGTGTAGCACCTATCTTCCTTAGTACTTTCTCGTGATAATCATTTTGCGCTTTCACCGTAATATTATTGACGCCGATCTCTTTCAACATGAGTGTAGTCAGAATACTGGATTGAATATCATCGCCTATTGCAACGATAACATGATCAAAATTCCTTATTCCCAGGCTTTTCAACACTGATTCATCCGTGGTGTCAGCTACAACTGCATGAGAAGCGATGGATGCAAATTTATTCACCTTATCTTCATCCTTATCAATCGCCATGACCTCCAGATCCTGGTCTGCCAATGAGTGGACGATACTTCCCCCAAAACGCCCTAAACCTATAACAACAAATTCTTTTTTCACTCTAACTCCTCCACCATAAGAGAATACTTTTAGCTTAATTTTACCATATATATAAGTAAATCAGCTTATTTCTTTCCTTTAACATAGTCTGCATCAAAAAGAAATAACTTCATCAACAGAATCAGGGAAGGAATGAGTAAGAGCAAGCCTGCTATAAACACCACAACCAACGCCGTCCCCATGGCAGGACTTGTTACACTGCTTTCAATGGTGATGAAAGGTTTTAGAATATATGGCAAATGAGATGCACCATAACCGAAGAAGGCAAAAAAGAATTGCAGCATGACCATGATAAAAGCAGTTCCCAATCTCTTCCGTTTATAGATAAGTAAGGATGCAACAATGAAAAATACAAGTGATAATCCAAACATCCACCATATGTCCAAGGCATTCTGAAAATGTTCAAGGTTGTGTTCTCTCAGTCCTATGAACACAAGCAGACTGGCCAGTATTGCCGGAGGGCTCCAAAACAGTGCAAATTTCCTTACTACCTCCCTCGCTTCTAAATCATTAGCTTTGTCGGCATAATAAGTTAAAAATGCAGCTGAGATGAACAGAACTGAAACAATTGCCAGCAGGACAACACTCCATGAATACATACTGGTAAATAATTCTCCTGCCAGAAAGACTACTCCGTCCTCTGTTTCTTCAAGAAATCCACCTTCTGAAATCGTCAGTGCTGTCGATAGTGATGCAGGAATCAACAGTCCTGTCGCACCGTATAGAAACAGAAAAAATACATTATCTTTTGAACCATAATTGCCGAAAGCATAAAAGGCTCCCCTGATCGCTATAAGAATCAGCGCGATGCTCCCAGGAAGAAGCAGCGCAGTTCCATAATAGTAAGCTGTGTCAGGAAAAAAACCAACTAGTCCAACAAAGAAAAACACAAAGAATACATTTGTTACCTCCCAGACAGGAGATAGATACCTGCTTATCAAATCATTGACAGTATGCTTTTTATTCGTCACCTTCGCATAGAAGGCGAAGAAGCCTGCCCCAAAATCAATCGAAGCAACAATCAGGTAACCATATAGGAAAACCCAAAGCACTGTAATCCCTAATACTTCTAAACTCACTAGTCTCCCTCCTCTTCCAGCCGCATTTTAGCCAAGCTCCAACATCGATACGGAATCAGGCTATTGGAGTTTGCCGCTTTTGAATCTCTGTTCATATTCAATTTCAGGCGGCTTATTCTTGAACATTTTCGTTAACACTGTTACACAAAACACTCCGAGAATAATATACAGTATTACAAAAAGGACTAATGTCAATCCAACACCATCAGCTGTTGTTGCCCCTTCTGCAACTTTCATATATCCTCTTATAATCCATGGCTGCCTCCCTATCTCGGCATAAAACCAGCCAAATTCAATTGCAAGCATAGAAAGAGGACCACTGGCTACAATTCCCCATAAAAGAGGTTTATTCCACTCGTTGCGTTTCTTCCACTTCCAGAAGAGAACAAACAGTGAGGTGATCAATAATGAAAACATACCAATTGACACCATCAAGTCAAACAAATAGTGAACAAACAATGGCGGCAGCTCATCTTCTGGGAATTCTTCAAGTCCGATAACTTCTGTATCAAAGGAGTTACCTGCCAGGAAACTAAGGAAACCTGGAAGCCTGATTTCATTATGAATTTCGTTATTTTCATCAAGAGTCCCAAAGATCACTAAATCTGCATTGCTCTCTGTTTCAAAATGCCACTCAGCCGCTGCAAGTTTCTCCGGCTGGTATTCAGCAAGAAACTTGGCAGAGACATCCCCGGCAATCGCTGTACCGACTGCAAATATCAATCCGCAGACCATCGTCAAACGCAAAGCTTTTCTGTGATACGCACTTCCTTTGTTTTTTAGAATGGCGAATGCCGTAATGGCCGCAAGTATCAATGCCGATGTCAGATAGGCAGAAGTCACGACGTGAAACACCTTGGTCGGCATAGCAGGATTGAACATAGCTGCAATTGGGTCAATATTAACTGCTTTACCCTCCTCCATAGAAAACCCTTGAGGCGTATTCATAAATGCATTAACCATGGTAATAAACAAAGCTGAAGCAGATGATCCAATGATGATCGGTATCGTTAAGAACCAGTGAACCATCCTGTTTTTAAACCGATCCCATGTATACAAATAGATTCCTAGAAAGATCGCCTCAAAAAAGAAGGCAAAGGTTTCCATAAATAAAGGCAGCGCGATCACTTGCCCTGCTACCTGCATAAAAGAAGGCCACAGCAAGGATAATTGCAATCCAATAGCTGTACCCGTTACTACTCCCACAGCAACCGTAATCGTGAACCCTCTGGCCCACCTTCTTGCAAGTAATATGTAATGATCGTCGTTTCTTTTGATACCGATGAACTCTGCAATCGAGATCATTACAGGTATCCCTACGCCAATGGTTGCAAAAATTATATGAAATGCCAGAGTCACTGATGTGAGCATCCTGCTCAACATGACACTATCCAGCTCCATACGTCTCCCCCCTATCAATATACTATACTTATAGATATCACTTTTTAACCATTATAAAACCTTTGGATAAGTTTGTGAAGTAATGAGCATTCATACTCGCTAATCTTTTGTTAAACTTGACCTCAAAAAGAAGGGATTTACCCGGTTTATTAACATCTAATATCTCCGTTTATGAGAGAACCGCCCTTCACGGAAGGGCGGTTCTGTTTTCTATATAACTTCCAACATCTTAAATTGAGCTTTCACTAGGTGGAAATATTCTCCCTGTTGATCCATCAATTCATCATGATTTCCATGTTCAATGATGTTACCATGATCGAGCACAAAGATATTATCCGCTTCCCTGATTGTTGAGAGCCTGTGGGCAATCATGATCGCTGTACGGCCCTTCAGCAGCGTTCTCAACGCCTCCTGGATTTGGACTTCCGTTTCTGTGTCTATAGATGCGGTAGCTTCATCGAGGATAATGATTCTAGGATCTGCAAGCAGAGCCCTTGTAAAAGAAATCAGCTGACGTTCTCCTACAGACAGGATGTTTCCTCTTTCCTCGACCTCTGTATCGTAACCCTTAGGAAGTTTTTCAATGAATTTATGAGCACCAACTGCCTTCGCAGCTTCGAGTACATCTTCATCAGAAGCATCCGGCCTTCCGAAGAGGATGTTCTCCTTGATTGTACCTGAGAATATGAATGTATCTTGCAAAACGATACTGATCTGGCTCCTCAGACTGGTCAAGGATACATCTCTAAGGTCGTGGCCATCAATCTTAACCTTTCCCCCTGTAGGATCATAGAAGCGGCTGACAAGGTTGGCTATGGTCGTTTTCCCGGAACCTGTATGACCTACAAGAGCAACTGTTTCCCCCGCTTTCATTTCAAGAGAAATGTTGTCAAGAGCTTTCCGTTTACTGTCATAAGCGAAATCAACATTTTCAAATTGTATGCGTCCATCGATATCTTTCAGGTGTATTGCATTGGGCTTTTCACCAACATTAGGCTTTTCATCTAGAAATTCAAAAATCCTTTCAGATGAAGCCATTCCAACCAGCAGTTGATTATAGACCATACCCAATCGTGAAATTGGCTCCCAGAACATTCCTAGATAGAAGGCGAATGAAACAAATTCACCCAATGTTATGGAATCACCTTGAATTAATGAAGCACCAAACCAAATCAGTACAGCTGTACCGACTGCATTTGTCAGCTCGACCAGCGGCCTGAACATCGCACTCTTTTTTGTCGCATTTCTCCAGCTGTCAAAGCTTTCTGTATTGATACCATCAAAGAATGCCATATTTTCCTTTTCTTGAGTAAATGACTGGGTTACCCGTACTCCTTGAATACTTTCGTTCAAGTGAGAATTCAGTTTAGATTGTTTCAAGCGGACATCCTGCCATGATCTTCTGATTTTCTTTCTCAAGCTTGTTGAGATGAAAAACATGATCGGCAGTATTACCAATACAGCTAGAGTCAACGGCGGGCTCAAAGTGAAAAGAATGACAATGATTCCAATTAAAAGAATCATATCCATAAGCAGGTTGATTACTCCATTTGTGAACAGTTCTTGAAGAGAGTTGATGTCATTCATAATTCTAACCAGTATGGAACCTGCCGAACGCTGATCAAAGAACCTGTGCGATAGCCGCTGCACATGAGAGAACAAATGCTTTCTCAGGTCATATATGACACCTTGACCAAGCATATTCATCCACCTAATTCTCAGTACATTGGCTATATAACTAAGAATATAGAGGCCGGCAATCGTAATAATCAACGTTGTCAGCAGAGTACCGTCGCGTTCAATGATTGCCTTATCAAGTGTATATACACCGATCAAGATAGGTATAACAAGTCTAACACCTGTTGTGATCAAGACCATAATCACGGAAAGCGGCAGCAGTTTCTTTGAATACGGTTTTAAATAGGTCAGCAGCCGCCAAAGCTGTTTCCAGTTAAACGGTTTATCGATAACGGTATCGTTTGAGTAATAAAACCGCTCTAAAATTTTTTGATTTGCTTTTTCCTTGTTTTTCATCGTCTCACCTACCCTTGCTGTGATTGAAGAATCTTCTTCTGATCTTTATATTGAATGTCATAAATTCGTTGATATGGTCCGTTATTCTTCAGCAGGAAGTCATGAACCCCGCGCTCCACAATCTTACCATTTTCGAGTACAAGGATTTCATCGGCATGTTTCAATGAAGAGATACGATGTGCAATGATAAAAGTCGTTCGATCTGCCATGACCTCTTTAAAGCCCCTTTGGATCTTGAACTCTGTTTCCATATCTACTGCGCTTGAAGCATCATCCAGAATCAAAATGCTAGGGTCTGTACAAATTGCTCGAGCAATGGCAATACGCTGTTTTTGTCCACCCGAAAGGCCGAGACCCCTCTCACCCAGCTTTGTCTCATACCCGTCTTCCAGTTCTTCAATGAAATCATGAGCTTGTGCCCTTTTTGCAGCGTCGATGACTTCATCGATAGTGGCGTCAGGTCTGCCGTAGGAAATATTCGTCCGGATTGTAGATGAAAACAAGAAAGATTCCTGCAGAACAAAACCAATATTTTTTCTTAATGATTTAATGGCATAATCCTGAACCGGTCTTCCGTCGATCAGCACTTCCCCTTCACTTGGCTCATAAAACCTGGTGATCAGGTTAGTTATGCTGGTTTTTCCAGATCCGGTCCCGCCTATCAGGCCAATAACTTTACCTGGTTCAGCTCTGAACGAAATACCATCGAGTGCCTCTTCATCATCCTCTGTATATTTTAACGTTACGTCCTTAAACTCTACTTCACCTTTCATTCTGTCAACTGTGACAGCATTCTCTTTATCGACAATCTCTTCATCTGCTTCTAGGATTTCAAGAAGGCGTTCACCAGATGCCTTTGATTGAGAGAATTGGTTAATCGTAAATCCAAGGTTCATGATCGGCCAGATGATGTACCACAGCAAGCTGTAGAAGGCCACAAGTTCACCAGGTGATAAGCTGCCATCCATTACAAGGAAACCACCATACGAAAGAAGCAGGACAACACTGACATTTCCCAGAAACTCCATTAGAGGAAAATACTTTGCCCAGACAGCGGAGGTCAATAAGTATTTATCTTTATAATCACCATTTGATGAATTGAACTTATTAATCTGAAAGTCTTCCCTTGATAAAGATTTTACTGTATTAATACCGCTGATATTTTCCTGCACGTTAGTGTTCAACCTGCCAAAAGACTTTCTGATTCCACGGAAAGCAGGATGGACCGCCTTATCAAACTTGTAAACCGACACAGCCAAAAACGGCAGAGTTGCCAATGTTACAAAAGTCAGCGACGGAGAATAGTAGAACATGACTCCGAAACTGAGAGTCACCAGCAGGAAAAAGCGAATCAATTCGGCAATTCCAAATGAAAGGAAGAACCTGAAAGCTTCGACATCGGCTGTCAGCCTTGACATCAAATCTCCTGTTTTAGCGTTATCATAATAACGGAAAGGAAGATATTGAAGTTTTTCATACAGTTCATTCCTCAGTCTGTATACACTCGTTATCCCAAACATATCTCCATTATATTGATGAATGTAAGTGGTGACGCCCTTTATGGCCATAATGAAAATAAAACCAAACGCCAGGTAAGGTACCAAGCCAAACTCCCTCTGCAATATTACATCATCAATTGTCCTCTGCAGAATGATTGGGTAAACAACTGTAATCCCCGTAACGAAAATCAAGAAAATAATCGAAATGAAAAAGAATTTCTTGTAAGGCCAATAAAATTGCTTTAATTTTTTAAATGTATCCATTTATTTTCCCCCTCTCTTTGATGTCAAAATTTCATGTACTATTAAATATATCGGGTTTCGAAATATTTTTCCACCTTTTTGTTATTATTTTTCACTTTTTTTAGAATCCTTCATCAATTCTGATTACACAGAACAAAAGCGCAAGCGCCCTGAACAGCCCCGACAGGCAAATGCTCCGAAGAGAGTATTGGCGATCTTTCCTTTTATTCTCTTTGGACATTTGACCACGAGGGGCTGGGCGCTGAAGCTGGATGAGAACAAAAGCGCAAGCGCCCTGTTCAGCCCCGCCAGGCAAATGCTCCGAAGAGAGTATTGGCGGTCTTTTCCTTTTATTCTCTTTGGACATTTGACCCCGAGGGGCTGGGCGCTGAAGCTGGATGAGAACAAAAGCGCAAGCGCCCTGTTCAGCCCCGCCAGGCAAATGCTCCGAAGAGAGTATTGGCGGTCTTTTCCTTTTATTCTCTTCGGACATTTGACCACGAGGGGCTAAGTTCGTTCCGGTGGGTACTAACCCTCGGGCGCTGAAGCTCGACGGAGATAACTTAGTTAAAGTTTTCCACAAGGTTGGTTTTATAATTTCCTTAACAATATAAAAAAGATCGGCCAATTGACCGATCTCTTTTCATCTAATAGTCGCTTATTCGCTTTTTTCCATTTCATCAAGAACACGGTTGACACGTTTTTCAAGCATTTTCATGCCGCTGCCTCCCGCTTGGAAATGACGCAGCTTTCCTTCTTTATCAAAAACATAATAGGCAGGTACATATTGATTCTCAAATGCATCCGTCAGTTTATGCTCGTTGTCGACAAAAATAGGTTGTGAAATATCATGTTTGCTGGCGGTTTCCTTGATCTCCTCAAGATTCAAATCTTCTTCAGATCGAGGCATATGGACAGCTATAACATTCAATTTCTCCTTATATTTATCTCTAAACTCGTTCACTTGAGGCATAGCTTCTTTACAAAGATGACAGCTGATGGACCAAAAATGAAACAGTGTCGGCTTTTCGCCTATCAATTCTTCCTTAGTCACCTGTCCGTTCAGCCATTCGGCAGCTCCAGTCAATTCAGGCATTTCCGCACGTAATTTCATTGAAACTCCTCCTTTATTCTTCAATTCTTATATAGGTAGATGTAGAAATTACAAAGAGTCTTTTCAAAAATTAAAACGAATTAAATACAATGGGGTAATCACATCGTTTGGTACGCTCACACTTACCGGCATTATATAAGAGCAGTTTTCTAAAAAGAGCCTAACGAAGTGGTTAGGCTCTTTCAGCTGTATTATAGAGTTTTTTGTCCAGGCTTCCAGTTAGCAGGGCAAAGTCCGCCCGTCTGCAAAGCTTGAAGAACACGAAGAGTTTCTTCTACATCACGGCCAATATTATTATGGAAAACCGTTTGATATTGAAGTTCACCTTCCGGATTGACGATATATAATCCTCGAAGCGCTACACCTTCTTCTTCAATAAGGACTCCGTAATCCCGAGAAACAGCATGGTTAGTATCTGCTGCCAGCGGATACCGCAGATCCCCTAGACCGTTTTCTTTTCGATCGGTGTTTATCCAAGCCAAGTGTGTATGAATTGTATCAGTAGAGACACCAATTACTTCTGCATCAAGATCTTCGAATTCATCATAGCGGTCTGACATTGCTGTGATTTCAGTCGGACAAACAAATGTGAAGTCCATAGGATAAAAGAATAGTACCGTCCACTTGTCATTTTTCATATTCTCTTCAAGACTTACTTTACCGAATTCTTTGTTTGGCAATACAGCGTCCATTTCGAATCGTGGAGCTTGTTTGCCTACCATGCGTTCTGCCATGAATAAAAACCTCCAAAGATTTTTTAATGAGAAGGTAACCTGTTCTTTCTCAACTACTTCTCTTATCTACAATTGTACTATAAAATAATAGGCAATTTAAGTCAAACCTTATACTTCAATGAAATAAGTATTTCAGTACGACATATCCAGCCCAACACATTTTGTCCCTATTTATAGTAAAATAATCCTGAAAAGAGAGGATATTATAATACAATACTCCCTCTCATTACTCCTGCCATTAAGAAGATTAGACAGCTGCCGTCCTCTTATTCAATAAACCTCCCTGAAGTCTCTATTTTCCCACCAAAGTACATAGTAGATTCTGTATATAACCATTTGCTTTTGACAACACTATCTCAGTTGTGTGTATACTTATAAGGGCTTTTTGCTGTACATACGTACTTAATTAAGAAAGGATGACTAATATGAACTTTATCTTAGGTTTGAGTGGAGTTACCGAAAGAATCAATGAATTTGACTGGACGGCTTTACTCATAACAATCGGGATTGCTGCACTCCAGATTATCGCAATTTATATTGCCTTTTTAATAGTGAAAGGATTTGGAAATAAAGTTCTTGAGAGAGCTTTCAGCAAATATAGTGAAAGAAACAACATTTCTGCAGCAAGGGCTCAAACTCTTGAGAGCTTGGCAAAAAATATCTTTTCCTATGTCCTGATCTTTATTTTCTTCGTAACAATTCTACAAATTTTCGGAATTGAAGTGACGGCCATTCTTGCCGGTGCAGGAATTATCGGGCTTGCGGTCGGATTTGGTGCACAGGGACTGGTCAGCGATGTTGTTACAGGGTTCTTCATTTTGCTGGAAAAACAAATTGATGTTGGCGATTACGTAACAGCTGGAAACTATTCAGGGATTGTTGAGGCAGTTGGTTTACGAACCACCCAAATCCGCAGTTTCGATGGCACGCTGAACTTCTTGCCTAATCGTGAAATTACCAGCTTAAGCAACCATTCCAGAGGAAACATGAGGGCGCTTGTCGACATTGGCATATCTTATGACGATGATATCGATAAAGCAATAACCGTCCTTCAGCAGGTATGCGACCAGGCAGCTGCCGAGGATGAAAATATAGTGGACGGCCCTAATGTAATCGGTGTTCAAGCACTTGGAGCATCGGATGTGGTCATCAGGATAATCGGTAAAACAAAGAATATGGAACAATGGGCAGTGGAACGAAAGCTTCGAAAGGCTCTTAAAGAAGCACTTGATCAAAATGGCATTGAAATTCCATTTCCTCATCAAGTCTATATTGAAAAGAAAGAATAATAATAAAACAACGTCCTGCACGGGACGTTGTTTTTTTATGTGTCTTTTTCCATAAGGCTTTTTCGTAAACTTTGTTGCTATTTAATATAAATTCCGAAAAACATCTCCATAATTCACCTTAAATATTCCTGGTAAGCAAGAAAGAAAAGAACTACCCTCCCTGTTAAGAGAGAAAAATCTTAGTTTCCCTAAAGCAGGAATACATACAAAAAACAGCCTTCTATAAAGTACGGATGTATTCACTCAAAGTTGATACCGCAAATTCAATAGCCCTTTCATCAGGGTTCAACTTGGCATGGTGAAGTCCATGCTCAGAGTTGACTCCAAGCCAGAACATGAATCCCGGAATCTCTTCCAGCATGTATCCGAAATCTTCACCGGTCATTGCCTCATCACAAATAACAAGATTCACCTCTTGTTTTGTCTCAAGAAACTTAATGAACCTTCTTGTCGCTCTTTCTTCATTGTAGACCTGCCGGTACATGCTGCCGTAATCGATAACAGCCTCACAGTCGTAGCCAACCTCAATGCCTTTCACAAGGGCTTGTATTCTTTCTTTCACACTGTTCATGGATTGAGGTGATAATGTCCTGATGGTTCCCTCAAGCCTTGCTGTTTCAGCAATTATATTTTGGACTGTCCCGCCAGTGATTTTGCCGATGGTCACCACTGCGCTGTCAAGCGGGTTGATATTTCTGGAGACAACCGTCTGCAGCTGTGTAACCAGCATGGCGGCTGCGACAACCATATCCTTGGTGTTGTGAGGATATGCTGCATGTCCTCCTTTTCCCTTCAAGTCGATGAACAGTTCTGAAGTATTGGCAAACAGCAAACCTTCCTTAACTGCGATGGTGCCTACCTCATACTCTGGTGCGACATGAAGTCCTATGATGAAGTCCGGTTTCCATTCTTTCATAATCTCACTTTCAAGCATAGGCTTTGCTCCACCAGGGCCTTCTTCAGCAGGCTGGAAAATAAACAGTAGATGATCTTCAATGGGGTTTCTCACAAAATGGGTCAGTAATCCCAAAGCAATACTCATATGAAAATCATGTCCGCAGGCATGCATTCTTCCTTCATGTTCTGAATGAAATGGAAGGCCGGTGTTTTCCTCAATCGGCAAGCCGTCAATATCTGTTCTGTAGCCGACTGTCTTACTCGGATTGGTACCTTCCAGTCTGACGAACAACCCTGTTTTCCACTTTTTCACTTCCAGCCTGTCCTGGGGCAGACTTTCAATGTACGATAACAAATACTTTTGCGTTTTATGCTCTTGAAATCCGAGCTCCGGGATTTTATGAAGATCTCTTCTTATTTTCACTAATGCATTGTTTTCTGTCATCTTTATTCTCCTTTCTGATCATTTAGAGATATCACCTATGTGAAAAGGACTGATGCCGAATGGCCGTCAGTCCTTCTTAATCTAGTCGTTATAGTATTTACAAGGTTCTTAAAGTTGTCTTAGTTCTTGTTTAATTTCAGTTTTGGACTTAGTCTTTTCATCGATCTCTTTAATGACTTTTGCCGGTGTACCTGCTACAACTGTGTAAGAAGGAACATCTTCCACTACTATGGCACCCGCAGCAACAACGGCACCTTTTCCTACAGTTACTCCTTCAAGAATAACTGCATTAGCTCCGACAACTACGTCATCTTCAATTACCACAGGTTTGGCAGAAGGAGGCTCAATGACACCAGCAAGCACAGAACCTGCACCGATATGGCAGTTCTTTCCTACTGTTGCACGCCCGCCAAGCACTACATTCATATCGATCATTGTTCCTTCACCGATCACTGAACCAATATTAATAGAAGCTCCCATCATGATGACAGCATTATCACCAATTTCAACCTGGTCACGGATAATTGCTCCAGGCTCGATACGGGCTTTAATGCCTTTCATATCAAGCAAAGGAATCGCTGAATTACGGCGGTCATTTTCGACTACATAATCTTCAATATTGTCTTTATTGTTTTGAAGCGCTTCGGAAATTTCTGCCCATTCACCGAAAACAACACCTGTATCTCCATTTATAAAACTTTTAACGTTCCCGCCAAAGCTTATGCCGGAAAGGTTTCCCTTAACATAAACTTTGACCGGTGTAGACTTCGTACTATTTTGAATAAATGAGATAATCTCATTTGCATCCATCTGTTTCATAGATAATTCCCCCTAAAAAAATATGTATATATTCAGAAATCTATTATACACTTTATCAAATTAAAGGACGAAAGACAAGAATTCTTCTTTTTAAAAGGCTGGTTTCGCATATATTGTTGCTTTCGGATATCCCCGGATACTAGGGGATCTCTCTAATCGGGGAAAGCAGCTCTTTTCTTTTCATGATTTCAAGGTTATCCTGGTGAATTATGGTAGTATTTTTTCGGAGTTACTATCAAATAGCAACAAAGTTTACGAAAAGAGCCTTATAAGATAGTCGCATTATTTTCTTCTAGAAACTCTTCCACTATCTCCAAGAAGGCTTGAACCTGCTTCAGCTGGAATGCAGAATCATATCCCAAAAGCCATGTGTCTCTATGGATGGAACCTTTCTTTTCATCCATTAACGGAATTTTATAAAGATCTTCTCCCGCCCCATTCAAAGTAATTGCCGGAAGAATTGCATATCCTATCCCATTGAATGTCATCTGTTTACAAGTCTCTATCTGGTCAACCACTATCGTTCGTTTAGGCACAGACTGAAATTGGCGGTGCCACCAATCCTGGATTTCCTGATAGTAGTTTGAATCGCTCTTGAATTGTATGAAAGGACGGTCTGTTTCCAAAACCTCTTCCACCTTCTGAATCTCTTTGTCCACCAAGTACAGCCTGTCAGTAAAAAGGTGATATTTCGGTCCTTTCCAATCAGCTGTCCCCCTTATGATTCCTATATGAACCTCATCTTCATATAGGGCTTCAAGAATTTCACTGCTCCACCCTGTGATCAAGGAAATCTTGGCATGAGGATAGGTATCCACAAACTTCTTCAGCACTTGAGGGAGCCAGTTTTGACCAACAATCGAAGCACACGCAATCTTTAGTGTTCCATGAACCTTAGATTGCAGAGCTTGAATTTCTTCCTTCACTTTCTCTTCCTTTTGTAGCATCTCCTCTGACAACTTAACGACTAGCTCTCCAGCAGGAGTAAGAGACAACCCTTTCTGAGATCTGATAAACAGTTTTGTTCCCCATTCTTTTTCTATGTTCTGCAGTCTCTGCGATAACGCAGGCTGAGAAACAAATAGTCGTTCTGCCGCTTTTCTCATATTCATTTCCTGAGCAAGTACAGACATCAGCTGGTATTCAGAAAAAGCCATAGACTTCTCTCCCTTCATGAGGATGTTCAAAAAATCCGGTAAAATGACACTTCGAATTTCTTCGTTGGCTTGCTTTTTTAGTTCCTCACGTATTATCAGCATACGTTCCAGTAATCTAAGCTACGCCGCCTTGAACTTCTCGGTCCTTTTATCATCCTTTTGAACACTTACTTTAATAAGTTTTTCTTATATTATATCTTAATTTTTATGTAATTTCATTATGACCACAACTGTAATATTCTATTATTAGAAAGTGATTATAAAATAGTACCTTATCTCTTCAATTAACTTAAACAAATGAGGTGATTTTATGTTCTTTCTCCTTCTCGCCACGGGCTTCTTCACTGCTTTGGTAGGAACCATTGCCGGGAGTGGCGGCTTAATCGGCTTGCCAGTAATGCTCTTAGCCGGCCTTCCCATCCATTCAGCCATAGCCACGAGTAAGTTTTCTAATATGATCAGTTCTTTATCCAGCTTTACCTATTTAGTAAAGAAAAAAGAAATACGTTGGAAAGAAGCTTTCTCCATCCTGCCTTTTGCAATAGGAGGAGGAGTTGCTGGCGGATTGACAGCAGGCCAACTTTCACATACAACCTTAGAGGTCCTGGCAATAATTTTACTATCCGCAGCTTTTTTAGTTACCTTCTTAAAAAAGCCTTCAGAATCAGAGACTAATAACTCTCAAAACCTTCGAGGCACCGGCCCTTTCTTAATAACCATCGGTTTCTATGACGGTATGTTCGGCCCCGGGCAGGCAACCATGTTAATGCATACCTTTCTATATAAAGGCTATTCTTACTTGAAATCAATCGCCTTTACGAGATTTCAAACCTTTGCATCCTGTTCAGCTGCCTTCATTGCCTATCTGTTCAACGGACACTTTGTTTGGCAGGCAGGTTTGGCATTTAGTCTTGGCAGCCTCCTTGGAGCGCAAATAGCTGTAAGAGCCGCTGGAAAGGTTTCATTAAAGTTGGTAAAGATTATCTTGAACGCTATGACTCTCATTTTAATCATTAAGTTAACTCATTCACTTTTATTTTAGCATTCAATTCTACATTTCCAATGTTTATAGAAGATAGGTCCTTGAAATCTACCTGCTGGAATTCCTTCTATGCAAGCCGAAATCTTCGTCCCCTCTGTCCCTTTTATAATTCTCTAATAATAAAACAAAGGAATTTCCGTTAAACAAGAATCTTTGATAAAGAAATTCCGAAAAAATCGAAAAACCATCCTGCACCGCCTAGCAATACTGAATGGCTTTCGACTCTATTAACTGATAAGAAAACGCTGCTGACTGCGATTATTCCTGCAAGCAGCGATTTTTCTTTTTGTAAACGGAATGCTGAGTGAAAGCTGTTAATATTGTATGCCTACTGCAACCAGCTTGATAATCAACTTTTTCTAGGAAGAAACAAGATTAGCAAGAGGCTGACAATTGCGAAGAACAGCACCCCGATATATACCCAATGAAGAGAGAAAGTCAGACCTGATTGGAGGGTTTCTCTTACCGGACCGGTAAGCTCACTTCTCTTTTCTTCGTCAAGAAGCATGTTGACAACATCAATGTCACCCGATGTATTGTCGTTTTTCTCTAAATACTGCTTGATAGAACTGTTCAGTATTCCGCCGAGCAATGCTGCTCCCAAGGTACTTCCAAGGTTCCTCATGAACATATTGGCAGCAGTGGCGATCCCTCTCTGCCTCCATTCAACTGTACTTTGGATAGATACAATAAAAGATGTAGAAGTCAATCCCATACCGGCACCAACAAAGAAGGAACCGGCCGCTGCCCACATTGGACCCGAATCAGCTCCCATGTTGACAAAGAATATGCTGCCTATGATTAAGGATAATCCACCTATAAGCGAAGTTTTGTAATACCCTATCTTCAGGAGCAACCTCCCTGCAATTGTAGCTGCAATCGGCCAGCCGATTGACATTGCTGTCAAAGTAAAACCGGCGACTGTAGGGCTTCTTTCCATGACACCTTGAACAAACGCAGGAAGAAAACTAGAGATTCCTATAAGCATGACGCCTGTAGTCAGCGACACGATGTTAGCGATGAAGATTGAACGTTCCTTCCAAATACTGAACGGCATCATTGGCTCTGTGGCTCTTCTTTCCTGCAAAATAAATAAAATGAAAAATAAAATAGCAGCAGCCAGCAATCCAATAGCCACAGGTGAATTCCATGGAATATGGACACCGCCCTCCACCAGTATGAACATTAACGTTGAAATAGCTACAGTCAGTAATACTGCGCCTAGATAATCAATCTGATGTTTTTCCTTTTTAACGTCTTCATGAAGAAACAGCCAAAGAGCCGTGATGGACATCACTCCCAGGGGAATGTTGATCCAAAATACATAGTGCCAGCTGACATGTTCGACCAGCAGGCCGCCGATAGCAGGACCGCTCACAGCCGAAATTCCCCATACAGAAGATAAATACCCTTGTATTTTAGCTCTTTCTTCTCTGTTATATATATCACCCACAATCGTAGTCGCCATGGGAAGAACAGCACCAGCCCCGAATCCCTGTATCAGCCGGAAGAGTATCAATTGTTCCATAGACTGTGAAAAGCCGCAGAGGATAGAACCTGCCATGAATATAATGATTCCAAATGTAATAATGGGTTTTCTTCCAAATAAATCAGATAACTTTCCATAAATTAAAACTGTGACCGCATTCATCAGCAAATAGGCAGAAAACACCCAGCTGTATAAAGAAAAGCCGCCTAGATCTCCTACAATTGCCGGCATGGCAGTAGAAACAATTGTCGCCTCTATTGCCCCCATGAACATGGCAAGCATCACCGCAGCCAGTACTAAGGGTCTCTTCGTCCTTTTAGGAGCCTGTCCGATTAAATTGCCCTCACCGTTTGTCATTTCTACTTCCCCCCTCTTCCGGCAATGATTAACTTCAGTAATAAGAGCCCCCCATGAGGGAGCTCAGATATCATGCATTATGTATATTACGGTTTAGCTGCTTAAGAATTACTCTTCTCGTCATGATACCTTCAAAGTGACCTTCCCCGTCCACTACACAAAGAAACGGACGATCGATCAAAAGCTGAAGCGCTTTAATAAATTTTGTTTGAAGTGAAATGGTTGGAAAATCCACTTCCATGACTTCCTCTACCTTTTTCTCGTCCAGTTTTTCAAACTCGATATGTTCAAGACCCAGGATTGAATCTGTAATTAAGCTTGAACTGATTAATCCTTCCAAGCGAAACTGAGCATCGAGCACTGGAATAGACGAGTACCCACTCTTCGTCAGTACGAGCAGAGCGTGTTCCAGCGTATTAGCTTTTTGAACATGAGCCACCTTTTCTGACGGAATAATAAAGTCGGCAATATTTGCTTCAAGGAAACCCTTGCTGTGTAATGAAAACATTTTGAATCCCTCACTCTCATAATAAAAGCCCTCAAAAGAACAGCTGCTCTGGTGAACAAGAAATTATCTACTATATCTGAACACTGAGCTCTATTCCCTGGTGTAAAGTGTGAAAACCTTTAGAAATAGCATTCAATGGAAATGGAAGATCTCTGTATTTTGCTCATTCAGCAGCAAAATTCACGAAAAGAGCTCAATAAATGCCGACTTATATTGTAACATACTTTAGAAGAAATGCTGGGTATAAGTAACCGCTTACCCTTTTTTAGTCACAATGTTTTTCATTTGATATCCGCAGACAGGGCAATCGTATATCACATTTTGATTTGATAGAGCCGTCAGGACATTTTCTATATCTTTTTTCTCTCCACATTCCGGACAAATAATTTGTGGACTTGTACAAGTATCCATTCCATCACCTCAATAATTAAGTTCTGACATGATCGATGTTTCTATTCGTTATACGCTTTCCAGAATATCAGTCATTCCTTGGGAGTAAAACGCGCAAGCACTGTACTGCACAGGACCACAATTATTTTCTTTGTGTTTTAGCTTCACTCGGTTAAGTACGGAAGCTGGAGGCAGGCCAACAAGTCTTTCTTTCTCTTTGGAACAAAAGCCCAATCACCCTGATCAGCCACGAGGCGCTGGATCCTGAAGCTGGACGCGGATAAATTAGTTAAAATTTTCTACGAGAATGGATTTTATTAATTCCCTTAATAAAAAAAAAGAAGGCAATCACATTTCTGCGATCACCTTCTCATTTTGTTTCAGGATTTGTCCTCCCAGAATTCAAAGAACATAAAAATTAAAGGGAGTTTTCCTTTTCTTCCTGAAGCAGTTCGAAAATTTCAATAGCTGTAATATCGATATCATCGAAAGGAAATTTGTTAGCTTTCTTATCATCAGTGTATACTTCTAATTCGAATGTATCTGTATTAGAAAAATACTTTACCTGACATAGTTTCTTACCATTGACTTCAAAAAAACGCTGTTGAGTTTCACCTGTATCTGTACCATCCTGCAATGACTTTAAACGCTGAATGATCCCCAGAAGCTGAGACATTGACCGTCTCTCCTTTCTTCACTTCATTCTTTCTTATCTTTCGCATATTTACAGTTTCTATCCTTTCAGAAGATGAGATTAATCGCCATCTAGCTGAAAGGTTTCCTTATTAAAAACACATACAACTCTATCACACCTTTTACCATAACACCACCACTTTCCCTTCTCAAGCAAAAAACAGAATTTTGTGATTTTTATTCCACTTGATCTATAATGGTATATGAGAAAGTTTAGAGCTGGACCCCCTATTACCTTTCTGTTAAAGGCTTTTTTTGTAAAGATTGCGGCTTTCAGAAAAATCCTAAAATTTTTCTCTCTTAACGGTGAGAGCAGCTCTTTTCTTCTCACCTATCCTGACGATTTACTTCGAAATTCATAGAAAGAGCCTTGTTAAAGGAGACAAGAATATGATTATAAACAGTGAAGAAAGAATATCGGTAATAGACCTTTTAGATTTAAATGAACCATTCAGAACTGGTGCCTATGTAATCAAAGAAAATGATGTCACCATCATTGAAACTTCTGCCAGCCCTTCCATCCCCCACCTTATCAATGGACTGAAACAACTGGACATCCCTTTGGATAGTATAAAAAATATCATCGTTACCCATATCCACCTTGATCATGCTGGAGGAGCAGGTCTGTTTCTGAAAAAATGTCCGAATGCAACTCTTGTTGTTCACGAAAAGGGAGCACGGCATCTAATAAATCCCGCCAGACTGGAGGCTGGAGCAAGACAGGTATATGGGGAAGATTTCGATCGTCTATTTCATCCTATCGTCCCTGTTCCCGAAGAAAGGATCATCATAAAAAAACACAATGAACAACTTCAAATCAGCCATGACAGCACACTAACCTTCTACGATACACCTGGGCACTCTCGTCATCATTTCAGTATATATGATAAAAAGTCTAAAGGCATTTTCACCGGAGATACTGCTGGTATCAATTATGGATACCTTCTTGAAGGTGATGCTCTTTATTTGCCATCCACTTCTCCCAACCAGTTTAACCCTGATGAAATGATGTCATCACTGAATCTTTACAGCCAATTGGATTTAGAAAGAATATATTTCGGGCATTTTGGAATATCTCAAGAACCGGTAAAAGCTTTGACAGAGATCAAGAAATGGTTGAAAATATTCATGGAAACTGCTTTTTCTATTATCAGAGAAAACCCTGCGAATAAACAGCTGCCCGCACTTGCGAATGAATTAAAGAAAGAAGTACTAAATTCTGATCCGAAGCTGATCGATAATGAGAATTTCCTTCGCATTCTGGAGTTGGATATGAAAGTATCAGCAATGGGGCTTATTGACTATATTGAAAAAGGAAATTTTAAAAAGGATGTGTAAGGAATGAAGCAATTGAACATCACAGTTTATACTCAACCAGACTGCCCTCCTTGTTCTTTCGTTAAGCAACTTTTAACCACCCGAGGTTTAGCATTTACAGAAAAGGATATTAGCAAAAATCACTCTTCCAGAAAGGAATTAACGGAAAAGTACAACGCTATGTCTACACCAGTTGTATTAGTAAACGATAGCATATTTTACAACTCTGATCTCTCAAAGCTGTCAGAGGCTTTAGACAAAAAAATTGACACATGATGTGTCAATTCGGGTTTTCAAATTATGTTTAACAAATACTCTTCATCTAGGAAGTATCCTTCAAAGATAGAATATTGTTTGTTCACGTAAGAAACGGAAAGGGGAGCGGTATGGTTCTTCCCCTTAGCCGTTGTCACATCAAGACTCTCTTCTGACGGTGATTCTTCTATGGTGCTGTTCCCCGCCTCAAGTTCATTTGGGATCGTATAGAAGATATCATCCACTTTTAAATCACCATCTTCTTTTATCAGTATTACTCCTTGATAACCATCCTCGAAATATACAGGACCTTCCTCGTAGGCAATATATTCATACAAGTACACCGTCTCGCCTTTTTTAACCACCTCTGTACTCTCTGTGTACGTAAAATTCGGAATATAATAAGGGGCAAAATCAGAGCCGAAAGTTTGAAAACCCTCGTCCGTCTCTATAACATTTTCCAATACAAACTTATCTTTGAAACTTTCGGTAAAATGAGTATTTAAAATTGCTTCAATGTCACTCATATTTCTCGGTTTTTCACTTAGTGACACCTGTTTATCAAATGAGGTTTGCACTCTTTTGACAATATCCTCTTTATCCAGGGCAGTGACAGGTTCAATAAATCCTACAAAAAAAATTGCTGTAATCAATACTGCGGTTAATTTCCTGAATTTAGTCATCATCTTTATCTTCTCCCTCTTTGGATTTCTTTTCCATTGTAGCAATCACTGGATGTCGATAGTATGTAAATCGTTCGCATTTTACTTACAAAAGCAGACAGTTTCATTTATGAATTTCTTTATTCTGTTCCCTTTTTGTCATATTTGTAAAACATGAAATAACTAAAAGAATATTTTACCAACAATAATATTTTCTAGATGCACCCCTTGAAAAATCCTTTCTTAACTGGATTGCCCTGCAGCCTCAGTGAATAGAATGATGACTTGATTACTTTAAACTTCTAAATTTTTTTAAAAATCAAGCATGGATAACATGGTTTAAGGTTTCAAAAGCGTTGAAAAAGCTACTTTTTTCAAAAGCTCTGTTAAAGAGTGTTGTTGTTTTTCAAAGGGTATGTTGACTTTAATCCCTTCTAAATAGTACATAAACCCAAAACATCCAATAACAAAAATATTAACTAACAGAGCCTTTTCCAAAAAACCGCTTAACAAAAAGAAGCAGACTGTATCAAAGGATGATACTGTCTGCTTCTTTTTATGAAAGGACAGGTTTAAGATATTTACTGAAAACACAGCGGATTTTTTCATTACGCCGCATATAGGTCAATTGCTTTATAAATGATAAATAAGATAACAAGGACAGCTGCGATTAAGTACGTAAGGAAAATTGGATTCCTTGTATATGGATGCTCCTGTACTTTATCAGGTAGATCTGTATCCAGTTCGTTCTTCAAGGCTTTTTGCTGACGAGCCACCTTAAACGTATATAGTAAAGACAGACCAAGCACTCCTGCACTTAGGAGCATAAGCACCAAAATAAAATTGCTCATCATACCACCCCTTAAAAAGCTATTAAGGTTAAGTTGCCCCGTCAAACATCATCTATTCGGATATTCAGTAAAGAATTCCCTCTTGGTCATACAGAAACTCATAAGATAAATCCAAGAACAAGTATTGATTCTCACCCAAAGGATAGGAAAAGGTTCGGATCATTTCTCCGGTTTCAATATCGCTGTAGGAGTCTGATAGCAAACCTGCATTTTTGTTTCTCATCCTCATTATGTTTTCTAGAAAATAGGGACGCCAGCTCCAATTCTTACCTTTAAATCCTTGAAGTGTTTCCCAGTTGTGTTTTTTCCTGACCAGGTTTTCTGTCAGTTGAAAACCATTTTCGTCACAAATGTATAAGCGGAAGAATTTATCCTCATCGGTTCTCGCCAACTTGATAAGCAGACTGTCTAAATTCTTTACCTGCTTCTTCAAATCGGTTATTCGCTCATTGATTTCCTTCTGTAAAAGCAGTGAAAGGTTATGGACTGCATGTAAATGCCTCTTTTCGTGGTCTATATATTCCTGGCATTTGGTCTTTAGCTTTTCCCGAACTAAGTCTGTTCTTATAAATTCTGCTGAGGGTCCATGCAAATAGTACCCCTGATAATATCTTCCGCCATTCTTCCAGGCAAAGTGAAGCTGGTAGTCCAGCTCAATATTTTCAAAAAGAAGAGTAGATCCGATTTTTCTTGCCAACATGGACAGGCTGTAGAGAATATTGTGGAAAGTTGGATTGCCTGCTTCTTTTCGCAAGTGCTGGAGATCCACTTTCATAATATCCGGATTGACTTTTGCCAGCCTTTCCCATTGGTCACTATCCCCACCGATATTATCTATTGCGATTTTGACTCCATAAGTTTTGTAATATTGAATCAAATGAAATAACTTTTCAAAATCTCCCCTGAATGTCTTCTCTGATATTTCCAGAACGATTTTATCCATCTTAAGCCCTTTGTCACAAAAGCTTAATAAAAGTTCAAGAAGTGCTTCTCCTTGATCCCTCATGAGCAAGTTAGCATCACGGTTCACGAATAAAAGAGGAGAAGATTTCTCAATAAGTGCTTTTTCAAGAGCCATTGACAGAATATAATTATCTGCCTCTATTCGGTATTCGTCTGGAATTTCTTCGTCAAGCAAAAAAGGTCCTAAACTGACAATAGTTTGGTCAGCTTGATACCTTCCCAATATTTCATATCCCATAACGGTATGCTCATCTGCACTGAAAATCGGTTGAAAATAAGGAAAAGCCCGACTTTTTAAGTTTGTTATTATCTCCAATGGATCCATCTTCATCCACTTCCCATACGATAAAATATTATTGAGTATATCATATCCTGATACTTAGCATAGGGGAATGGTGATTGTTGTTTTTCTGAATTAGATGTATTTATTTTATTTTCATAGAAATGCGGCTTTTGAAATGAAGTGAATTACCGCTGCAGACGAATGCCTTATGCTACAATCCTCTTCCCATTAAAAAGCAATATTTTTATAAAAGTTTCTTTTAAAAGGCTGTTTCCGTAAAGATTGTGGCTGTATTAAAGTAATGGATTTCCGCTCCAGACGTACGACTCCGCGGGGCGGGCGGTGAACTAAAAGGTGGAAGCGGCCGTTCAGCGACGTACAGATTGTAGGGCTCTCGTATGAGATAAAGGAAACACAACGAACATAGTGAGTTGATGTTGACTTATCGCAAGGAGAGAGACCGAAATCTGCTAGTCGCTGGCCGCTGGATCTGGATTGAGCCTCCTCGGCTTCGCCTGTGGGGTCTCACCTGTCCCGCTAGTCCCGCAGGAGGTCGAACGCCTTCCGCTACAATCCCCTATAAAAGGGAGAAGAGTTGTAAAAGCAATAATCTTTTAAAGGCTGTTTTCGAACAAAAGTTGCTTTCGAAAAAACTGGGTGAGTAGCTCTATTCTATCTTGCTTACAGGTATATTTCCGGTTACTAAGGCGAAGTATCTGTAAACTTAAATGAAATAGCAACAAAGTTTACGAAAACAGCCTTTTAAAAAGACCGTTATCTCTCCATGTTGGAAGGTGCTTGAGAGGTACGAATAAGTTGATAACGTCTCGATTATAATTCAAACCAAACAAAAACCAGCCTCAAAAACTGGCTGGTTGAAATGCCGCCTAGAACGGAAAACGGTTAAGCCACTGACCACCATCCATTGTAACGCATTCTCCATTGATGTATGCTGCGCTGTCTGATGATAAGAAGTAGGCAAGTTCTGCTATTTCTTCAGGTGTTCCTAATCGTTTTAACGGAACACTCTCGATTGTTCTTTTCGCTGCTTCCTCTGATTCCCAAAGCTTATCTGCTCCTCCTGTTCTTTCGATTGGACCTGGAGCGATTGCATTTGTTCTGATGCCATACTTATGGCCCCATTCGACTGCCAGCGTCCTTGTTAGTGAGAGGACTCCAGCTTTGGCAGCCGCTGAATGGGCAACGCCTGCTCCTGCATTCCAAGCATATGTAGCGACCATATTGATAATGTTCCCTTTCGTTCCAGTATCTTTCCAATAGTTTGCTGCAGCATGAGAACAAAAGAATGTTCCATTTAGCACTATGTCAATTACCGACTTCCAGCCATTCGGTGTCAGCTTCTCAGCAGGTACAATAAAATTCCCTGCAGCATTATTAATCAAAGTGTCGACACTGCCAAATTTATCAGCAGTAAATTCTATCATCTTGGCAGCATGTTCAGGCTCCCGGACATCCATTTGAAAAACTTCCGTGTTTCCCGTTAGAGAAGCAAACTCTTTCTTTGTATTTTCCAGCCGGCCAAGGTCCCTCCCAGTAATGACCACATTATTTCCTTTTTCTAAAAAGTGCTTAGCCATATATTTTCCCATGCCATTTGATCCGCCAGTCACAATTACTGTTTTCATCTCTTATCCCTCCACCTGAATGAATAATCACTCATCTATCTATGTCAGAATTATATAACAATTATTAACTTATGAAAACCGTTACAGAGGAAAAATTCCAATATAGAACAATTAAATAATGTCATGACACTGAAGCACCGCTGAATTTTTTCTGAACAAAATCGTTAGAACCCTGACCAGTTCGGACAGGCTAATGTTCCGAAGAGAAAAAAGCGGTATTACCTTTTATTCTTTTTGTAATATTAGACGTGGATAACCATATTAAATTTTTCCACGCAAAAAAGCCGAGGTTAACATGGCTCACCCCCGGCTTTTAGTCTATATTAATATCAAAATTGAACTTAGTCCTGACTATTTACAAGAAGCTGATGCAGCTGGCTCAATGTCCGAATGATTGTCTTTTTTCGATTGTATCCTTTAGAGTCGACGGTTAAATCATTGAGTTGTACAACTACTTGTCCCCAAGATCCAAATGGCTTAAATCCGTAGACGAACACCTTTACCTCACCCTGTTCTGTTGGCAGGATAATCATTTCCATATGTTCATGCTTCGTCATAAAACATACTCCTTTGCTGTTAAACTCTGGGAAAGCATTGCTATTACCATTATACTAAAAGTAAATTATCCATCCTCCCTTTGTCAACTCATAGTCGTCTACGGTACATCGAAGAAAGAATAAACACTCTTAAAAATATAAAGAATCATATCTTGTATAAACAACCCTAAAACAGGCTGTACTGTAAGAATCAGCACAGGTTTAACGAGAATCAGCTCTCAAGAAATAAATGTTGGTAGGCTTCTTTTTTTAATTCAATCTGGCTGTTGATTGGAGGTGAACCTTCCTTGCGCTGAACATAGTGATAATTCCCCTCAGAATCCTGCTTTCTAGCTTTCATATTATCGGACAGAGTCAAGTCAAGAATGTCCATCAGCCTTTTCTTTATGCTGCCTCTGTAA
Organism: Bacillota bacterium; assembly: GCA_051750065.1. Classification (GTDB taxonomy): domain Bacteria; phylum Bacillota; class Bacilli; order Bacillales; family Bacillaceae_B; genus Rossellomorea. The sequence continues at coordinate 106,445 of JBNJJI010000003.1, read as the reverse complement.
ATCGGAAATAGGATCTCTACGCGTTTGACCATATTTCTGGTCATCAAATCTGCAGAAGACAAGTACATCTTTCCTTCTCCATTATGATGAAAATAATAGATACGGCTGTGTTCCAGGAACCTTCCAACTATACTGAGAACCTGAATGTTATCACTGACTCCTCTGATTCCCGGACGAAGACAGCAAATGCCTCTGATGATTAAATCAATTTTAACACCTGCAGCAGAGGCCTCATACATTTTCATGATTAAATCTTTATCGGTCAACGAATTCATCTTGGCAACGATCCGGCCATTTCCATGAATTCTATGAGATTCTATTTCCTGATCGATTAACCTGACGAATTCATCTCTAATATCAAAAGGTGCAACGACCAAGTGATGAAACTCCGGTTTATCAGTGTACCCGCTGAGATAGTTAAAAAAGTTTGTAGCATCAATGCCGAACTTCCTTTTAGAAGTAATGATTCCCATATCTGTGTATAACTTAGCCGTCTGGTCATTGTAATTTCCTGTTCCTAAGTGTACAAAACGGTCTATTCTACCGTGTGTCTTCCTGACTACAAGTGTGATTTTACTATGTGTCTTCAGGTTGTTCATTCCATAGATTACATGACAGCCCGCTTTTTCCAGCTCTTTTGCCCATTGCACGTTATTTTCTTCATCAAATCTTGCCTTTAATTCGACCAGCACCGTAACCTGTTTACCATTTTCGGCTGCTCTTTTTAGTGCATCGATAACAGGTGAATCTCCGCTGACTCTGTATAAAGTCTGCTTGATGGCAAGGACGTTGGGGTCATCGGCAGCCAACGAAACAAAATCAACAATTGGTTCAAAGGATTCATAGGGATGATGAAAAAACAAGTCTTCATGAAAGGCTTTTTCGAAAAGATTTTCATGAGATTGCAAGTCCCGGGGAGGCTGGGGAATAAACACTTTAAAGGATAAGTTCTCTCTCTTTTTCTTCAAGTTGCTGCTGAAGCCGAATAGAAAAGTAAGATCAAGCGGCCCTTTGACTTTATAAACATCCTTGCTGTGAATTTCAAGCTCCTCCAGCAGGTAATCTAGAACTTTTTCATTCATGGTTCCCTCTTGAACTTCCAGGCGGACAGCAGCTCCCCACTTCCTTTTTTTTAATTCTTTTTCTATTTCCAACAGCAGATCCCTGGCGCCTTCTTCATGTATCGTCATATCTGCATTTCTAGTGATTCTGAATGTACTCGCCGAAGCCACATTATATCCCTTGAAAACTTTGTCTATGAAATGAATGATTACATTTTCCAAAAGAATATACATCTCTTCATCATTTTCTGAAGGAAGTGATATCACTCTGTCCAGTACAGAAGGCACTTGGACGAGTGCAACCTTTTCTCTCTCTTCCTCATCTTCAGCTTCTGGATTTTCCAGAATAACGACCAAATTGAGACTTTTATTTAAAAGCATGGGAAATGGACGGTAGGCATCCACTGCCATCGGCGTAAGAACTGGGAATATTTGTTCTTCAAAGAAGATTTCAAGGAAAGTCATCTGCTCCTGATTCAAGTCCTCAAGATTCAGCAGTTGAATTCTCTCATCATTAAGCTGTGGAATGATAAGATTGGTAAATGTTTCATCCTGAAGATGAACCAGGTCATGGTTTTTAGATGATATTGCTTCCAACTGCTGTTTAGGTGTAAGTCCCGCTTTATTTTCAGGTCTATTATAGTTTGCTTTCACCTGATCCTTTAACCCTGCTACTCTAACCATAAAGAATTCATCAAGATTGGAACTGAAAATCGCCAGAAATTTCATTCTTTCTAAAAGTGGATTCTGGTAATCCAATGCTTCTTCCAAAACCCTCTCATTGAAAGCGAGCCAGCTCAGTTCCCTATTATTATAGTACTGAGGCAAATCAAATTGTTCTGCCTTCATCCTTATGCTCCCCCTCTCTCAATTGATTTCTCTCTCATTTTTTATCCTAGCAAATGTATGAAGTACAATTGTTAAGAATAAATTAAGTTTTAGTTAATTTATCCAATTGCTTAAATTCTATATATATTTCTGTTCTAAGTGCTTTCTCTAGATGCCTCTTCTGCTTTTCTGCCTGATATTGTTCTGCAAGGTAGTCACCATCGCAATCAACAGAAATGCTTAAAAAGGAACTCTCTTTACTGAGAGTCATTGCTTTTACAATATTTCTTTTGGTGGCATTGAGGCTGTAAACCAGCTTGAGCACAGCCCCCATTTCCCTTATCTTCTTCAATTCCTCTTTAGTGAACCATTCAGATAATAACTCCAGATATTGCTTAAGAGATAACTTATTTTTAAATGAAGAAATGCTGGCAAGCTGCACCCTCTCTTTATGAAAGAAGCCATTAATAGACCGATTGGCCAGAATATAAAAAGTATGCTGAGAACTGGATTCGGAATCTATGTATTCACCCAGATAATATAAAGCTGCAGCATATTGAAGCATTTTGACATCCTTATCTTCAAGGTCCCAATAACCCAGTTTCGAAAGCTGTTTCCACGCTTCGCCAGCCAAAAATATCATTTGCATTGAATGAGTTTCATTAATATCAAACTCATGACACAACTCCTTAATGCTCATATCAATGACAGTATCTCTGTTCAGCACCTCTTTACTTGTTACGTTTGATCTCTCCATCACCAGGCCTTCTCTCAACCCTTTGCGGCTAACCATAAAGTAAGAGGCATCTGAATATTGGAACATCTGGTGAAAAACCTCAACTGCCGGAAGGATGATATCTGCCCTGTCTTTTGAGAGTCCTTCAACCTTTTCAATTTCGTTATGATTCAATGGAAAAAGCTGATCACGTATCGAAGTAAGAGTTTGTCCGGACAGAATATATTGATGAACTCCTGAAAGTTCATAATTTCTCTGCTGTTGATCAATCTGAGCAACATTCCTGGCACTGCCGCCTACTCCTACAATTGGTACTCTTTTATTTTTTAACCAGGGAAGTTTTGAGAATTCTCTTTGCAAAAATTCAATAAGATTGGCACGTTCCCCTTCCGTGATGCAGTCTCCCTTAATAAACTGTTGTTTTAAAGAAACAACTCCGAATGGGTAACTATGTGATTCTTTCAGTTTTCTGTTTTCAAAATAGGTAATCTCCGTACTGCCTCCCCCGATGTCAATGGTCAGAGCTGTGTCAGCCGGGGTTGTTGAAATAACAGCCAGGTAACCGTAAAAGGCCTCTTGCTCTTCTGATAATATTTCGATATCCATTCCTGTTTCCCTTTTGACTGCAGAAATAATTTCTTCCCTATTATGAGCCTGCCTTAAGGTAGCAGTTCCAACACACCTAGCCACTGAGATACCATGAAATTTCAGTACCTCGCTCATACTTTTTAAAATCTGCAGAAGCTTATCAACACCAGCACTGGATAAATTCATGTTTTCGCCTAAATATGTCCTGAGTCTTGCAACTGCTTTTACATTTTCAATTTCTTTATATCTTCCGTCGGGATAATGGTTGTATATAACCAGACGGATTGTGTTAGAGCCTATATCTACAATTGCACTTTTATTCATCATCATCATCCTATTTAAAATTTAGTATTACAGCCATTAAAACAATATGTATCCTGCCCTGTCAGTTATACTGAAATGGAATTTAAAGCTGTTCAATATTCTTTCTTTATCATTCATTATTATTTACCTGTTTAACAGATACTTTAACCTTAAAGTTTTACTAAATATATGATATGCTAAATTAATTGTTATTACATGCTTTCATTTACATTGTTTGTATATTCGGAACTTTCCAATCATAGATAAAAAAGGTATAATAGAATAAAACTATTCCCATGTTAAGGAAGGAGTCAATATATTGAGAAATTCCCATGATTCATCCCCTCATACTACTACAGTTGAAAGCCTCTCCCAAGCTGTTTTCACGGTGAATCGCCACGCCAAAACTGCTATCAATCCTAAATATTTATATTCATTGAAGAAACAGGCTCTTCAAAAAATGATCAAAGAAGGCAAAGCCACCAAAGTAGGGTTACATTTTTCCAACAATCCTCGTTACAGTCAGCAGCAGTCCGATGTCTTGATTGATTGCGGTATGTACACCTTTCACATTCCTCCAGAAAAGTCTGATTTTGAAAACCTGCCCCATCTTGGAATGCTGGATAAATCAATCCGAAATCCTAAATGCAGAATGAGCCTCGGAGAGGCCAAAGTTATCCTGGAGAAATATACTGGCATGAGAGAGAAGAAGGAAACTTCACAAAGTGCCTATGGCCGCAATTATCAGAAGCCTGTATTCAAAAAGCTTGGGGACAGTTATTAAAAAAGCTATGCTCTAATAAATTAATTGCAGATTCTTTAAAAAAAGCAAGGCTGAGGAAAATATCCATTCAGCCTTGCTTTTTCTTTCAGTCCGCAGATGTTTCACAGTCCTATAGTATATATTTGTCTATTTTTAAAACCAGTTCATTGATTTGAGGTTTGCTCACCTGGTCCTCAGCTCCCACTCTTAAACCTTTATGTTTAAGATCCTCTGTAATCAGTGATGAGAAAATGATGACCGGCAGGCTCTTCAAACTTTCATGCTCTTTAATTCTTTTTGTAAGATGATGACCGTCCATTTGCGGCATTTCTATATCAGTTAAAACGAGGTGAACCGCGTCTTCTATATTCTCTCCGGATACCGTGAGAGAATCGAGGTACTCATAGGCATCTTTTCCATTTTCAAAAAACTCAACATTGTCATAACCTGCTTCGGACAGTGTATCATTTAATAGTTTTCTAAGAAGAGGTGAATCCTCCGCAGCCACAATCTTTTTCTCAGACCTGGTTCTTTTCCCTAATTTCCTTACTTGCTCAATCTGTATACCTGAATCAGGATTGATTTCAGCCATGATGCTCTCAAAATCCAGAAGAAGCAGCATGTCTTCTCCTTTTTTGATGACGCCGATAACCTGAGAACCTGAACCCTGATACATATTCGAAGGCTTCTCAATTTGATTCCATGAGATACGGTGAATCTGCGAAACATTTTCTACATGAAACACAACCCTGAGCTGATTGAATTCAGACACTATATATTTATCCTGCTTATTTCTATTCTCTGTCTGTACACCCAGCACTTTCTTCATATCAATGACCGGAAGAACTTCCCCTCTCAACTGGATGATTCCTTCCATAAATGGATGGGCGTGAGGTATTGAGGTCACAGGCAGCGGCTGTATGATTTCTTTTACTTTAATGACATTAATTCCGTATTTATTGCTGCCTACTTCAAATTCGACTATTTCTAATTCATTGGTTCCTGATTCAAGTAGAATCCCTTGATTTTCGTTCATTTTCAGCATCCTTCCCTTATATAGAAACTGCCAAATTGCGGCAGTTTCTTCTCTGATTCTTATAGCGCTGTTTATTGAACTTTTTTACAGGAAACCACCCGCCTCCTGAAAGATCAACAGTATGCAAAGAAAAACAGCATTTACTTAATAACTGCAATCATTTAGAAAATACAAATTAAGCTCTCTATCTATATCGGCATCTGTTCAACTTTTCTAAAGCACGGGATAGAATTTTCTATAGCATGCGTTTTTATGGTATTTCTCTAAGACGCTCTTTCGCCAAAATTGTGGCTGTCTTAAAAGCAAGAATTTATGCTCCAGGCCTACGACTCCAATCCTACTATGTAAAGGGTGATGAGGGGAAAATAACATTCAAAAGCAACAATCTATTAGAAAAGAGCCTTCTAAGAAGAGACGATAATTCCCATGCAAATCAACCTAATAGAACAAAAACAAAAGCGACCTGATCAGCCCCGACAGGCAAATGCTCCGAGGGGCTGTGCGCTGAAGCTGGACGCGGATAACTTAGTTAAAGTTTTCAATAGATGGATTTTATAAATTCCTGCTAAACAATCAAAAAAAGACGAAATCTCTTTGAATTTCGTCTTTTGTGTGATTCTGCTCACTATCAACACCGCTTCCTATAAAGACACTTCACAGAAAGGAATTACTTCAAGCGAATTTTGCGGCGTTTCTTCCTTTTCCTGAAGCCGAAATGAAGCCAGCCTATTTTCACGAAAAACATAAACATGCCCAGTGCTATAAAGCCCATGACTCCAAGGACAATAAAATATGCATTTCTGTCATCCAATTCAGGCATATAGGCAAAATTCATTCCGTAGACACCGGCTATGAACGTTAATGGCATGAAAATCGTCGTAATGACAGTCAGAGTCATCATAATATTGTTCATTTTATCAGAATTGATGGAAAGGTAATTATCTCGTATATCCGATGAAAATTCTCTGTACGACTCAAGCATCTCAACCAGCTTCAATAAGTGATCATACACATCGTTATAATAAAGATGATGGTCTTTAAGGAAGTTTAATTTTCCTGTATTTAAAATCCTATACATCAAGTCTCTCATTGGAACTAGTGATCTTCTCAGTTTGGACATATCATGTCTGATATCAAATAGCTGCTCCATGATTGATGAAGTATTGGAGTTTTCTAGTACATCCTCAATATGGTTTAAATTATCTTCAATCTTATACACCAATGGAAAGAAATCATCCACAAGGGCATCAATAATTTCGTGCATAACGTTATATGTAGTATACTTGCCGCTTTTCATATGGCTTACTCGTTCCCAGATGTTTTCTACGGTATTTACAGGGTGTTTGTGGAAAGTGACAATGAATGTATCACTGACAAACATATTCACTTCATGAAAGTCCAGTGTCTTATGGTCGATGGTATGTAAAAGCAGGAAAAAATAGTTATCATAGAAATCCAATTTAGGCCTTTCACTAAATTCTTCTATGCAATCCTCAACTGCTAGTGGATGAAATTGAAAAAAATCCCTCAGCAGCTCTACTTCCTTTTCATCAGGTTGAGCAAAATCTACCCAATACCATTTAATATCTTCTCTATTGATTTCTTCTAAAGGGATGTTACGTTTTACCTCTCCATTTTTCTTCACCGCTGTGGTACGTATCATAACTCTCTCTCCAAACTGCATGAATTATAAGTTAAACTCTATTATTTTATTTGCTTTTAGCATGTCTGTGACAAGAAAAAATTACAATTCTTTGAAATGTTAATACATCTTGAGCACGTTAATTTTGCATTCAGGACCAATAATCAACAATAACCAGGTTAGTTTTCATGATGGTTAATGCATTTATTATATATGTGGGCAGTTTGCTGCCATTTATTATTGTTATCTGAAATTAAAATCTCTACAATTAATTGTTCTTGTATTATTACCCAGTTTCAAAAGCAGCTAATCTTCCATATCGATTCAAAACAGATAACATGGTAAAATATGAAGCAAGTTAGAAAGAGAAGGTGAAAAATATTGGATCATTTAATTAATAAACAAGTTCAGGACATAGAAATATCAGGAATCCGCAAATTTTTCAATCTGGTTTCAGATATTGAAGATATGGTATCTTTAACTCTTGGCCAGCCGGATTTTCCGACTCCCGCTCATGTTAAAGAAGCGGGTAAAAGAGCTATTGACGAGGGATTCACAAACTATACCCACAACGCAGGATTCTTTGAGCTAAGAAAAGCCGCTTCTGATTTTTACCGAAGCAAATATAATGTATCTTTCGACCCGGCAGATGAGGTCATAATTACTAACGGGGCTTCTCAAGGAATTGATTCAACTCTGAGGACCATTCTGAACTCCGGAGATGAAGTTATCCTGCCCGGACCTGTCTACCCTGGATATGAACCGATCATAAGGTTATGCGGTGCTTCCCCCGTCTATGCCGATACAGTTTCAAATGGATTCAAGCTCGATGCAGCTGTACTGCAAAAATACATAACAAAGAAAACGAAATGCATCATTCTGCCTTATCCTTCGAACCCTACCGGTGTAAGTCTGTCAGACAGTGAATTAAAGGACATTGCCAACCTAATTCAAGAAAAAGAGATTTTTGTACTGGCAGATGAGATTTACAGCGAACTGACTTATGATCGTAAACATACTTCTATTTCACAGTTTCTTAAAGACAAGACTATAGTGATCAATGGCTTGTCCAAGTCCCATTCTATGACAGGGTGGAGAATAGGAATGGTGTTTGCACCGGAGAATATTGCCAAGCATATACTTAAAGTCCATCAATATAATGTGTCTTGCGCCTCTTCGGTGTCACAAAAAGCAGCATTTGAAGCATTAACTGAGGGTATTAATGATCCAGATGTCATGAGGAAAGAATATAAAATCAGAAGAGATTTTTCAGCGGAAAAGTTAAAAGAAATGGGTTTTGAGGTGGTCGTTCCTGATGGGGCCTTTTACTTTTTCGTAAAAATTCCTGACTTTTTCAATGCAGACTCATTCACATTCGCACTTACACTTGCTCAAAAATACAAAGCAGGAGTCGTTCCCGGAAACAGCTTCTCCACTTACGGAGAAGGATTCTTCCGCCTTTCATATGCATGTTCGATGGAAGAACTGAGAAAAGGCATGGAGAGAATTCAAGCATACGTGCGTGATGCCAAGTCATCTGACACTAGATAGACAACTTCGTTGACAGAAAAAAGCACCTAAAAGAGTAAGAGGCCACTACTTCAAAGAACGATTCTGCCTTTTTCACTTCCCGTTTTATGAAAAAGTGTTGATTTCCGTTCCAGGTGCGCGACTCCGCGGGGCGGGCGGTGAGCCTCCTCGGCTTCGCCTGCGGGGTCTCACCTGTCCCGCTATTCCCGCAGGAGGTCGCACACCTTCCACTCCAATCAATGCAGCAGAAAAAAGGAACTACCTCCTAACAAAGCCCTGGTTTAAAGAGTAACGGGTTCTGTTTTGAAGTAAAAACTTCTAAATAGACAATGAAATGATGAGTTATTCACATCCAAAATCAATGTCTATTGATTTCCACTCCAGGTGCCTGACTCCGCGGGGCGGGCGGTGAAATAAAAAGCGGAAGCGGCCGTTCAGCGACGTACAGATTATAGGGCTCTCGTATGAGAGAAAGGAAACACAATGAACATTGTGAGTTGATGTTCATTTCCCTGTGACAGATTCACCAACAAGAACACCGTTAAAACAAGAAAAAAGGAGTGTCAAAATCGATGCGATTTGGCACTCCTTTTGATGTGTAATTTTTAATTTTGTACTCGAAAATCGAAGCCGTTACTGAAAGATATTTTTTTCTATAGATATTTCGTTATTGACCTTTGTACTTACCGTTATTTTTTGAAGCTTTCTCTTTTTTCGCCTTTTCTTTATGAGCTTTGTTTGCTGCTGCACTTCCGAACTCATGAGAGAACTCCTGGTCGTGTACACTCGAGTTGAAACCTTTTTTATTTTTTTGGTCAGCATCATTCTTTATTGTGCGTTTGGCCAATTGGTTCACCCTCCAAAGGTTAAAGTCATTCGGCAGCAAAGCCGATATATTTATCTTGCGAAGATGTGGCCGGGATTATTCTTTCCATAATTTAATCAACGCTTGAGTTCCATCTTGATCTGCCCCAGTTGAACTGAGTTCCTCATATAATTCCCTGGCTAATGATAACCCGGGCAGAGACAATCCCATAGCGTCAGCTTCTTCCAGAGCAATCCTCATATCTTTTATGAAGTGTTTAACAAAAAAACCAGGCTCAAAGTTACCTGCAATCATTCTAGGAGCAAGGTTGGACAGGGACCAGCTGCCTGCTGCGCCTCCTGAGATAATCTTCAACACCTCCTCCATATCCAAACCTGCTTTTCTTGCATAAACAAGAGCCTCGCATACTCCGATCATGTTTGTCGCAATCGCGATCTGATTAGCCATTTTCGTATGCTGTCCAGAACCCGCTTCTCCAAGGTATCTGATATTCTCCCCAAACGCACGCATATAAGGCAGAGATTTTTCGAAAATGTCTGCATCACCGCCCGCCATGATGGACAACGTACCATTCCTCGCACCAGAGTCGCCTCCTGAAACCGGCGCATCAAGGGTATGAATATCCTTAGAATGTGCGGCCTTATAAATCTCTTGTGCAAGGCTCGGCTTTGAAGTAGTCATGTCCACTGCAATCAATCCCTTTTGACCGCTCTGTAGAATACCGTGTTCTCCTAAGTATATTTCTGAAACATCTTCAGGATAGCCTACAATCGAGAACAAAATATCCACAGAAGCAGCCAGTTCTCCCGGAGATTCCTTCCATTCAGCCCCAGCAGCAAGAAGCTTCCCGGCTTTTTCTTTAGTTCTTGTGTGTACACATATTTTTTTGTATTTTTGCAGAAGATGAAGGGCCATGCTATTCCCCATCACTCCTGTTCCGATTAATCCCACTTTTAACGTTTTCACTTTTACCATATCCCTCCCCTGAACTTTATTGTTATTATAATGAACTTCTAAATTTATGTACAAAAAAAAGGACCTGCGATGGCAGGCCCTCAAGGAAAAGGGGGTTGTAAAAAGAGAATCTCCAACTTTATGCTTACTAATAGGATACCCTTGCTATGAAAAAATAAACCTTATCTTTTTAAAAAAATTTACCTCTTTAAAAAAGCGCTTACATGTTTTATAATAATATATGGCAAAAAAAAAATCCAGGTGCGCTAACACCTGGAAAATAGGGGGAAATGAGAATAAAAAGGCTGAGTAAGTCAACGCTTTTGTAGTACTTATATACCCTCATTTCACCTATTAAATCATTTGTTATACATTAATAACTTTTTTCACCGCTTCAATTACACTGTCATTAGTATCAAGTGTCAAAACTTCATTAGCAAGAGCTTCCATATCCGATTTATTCAGATTCCTGATTTGCGAACGAGCCTTCAGAATGGAAGTAGCACTCATAGAGAATTCGTCAAGGCCAAGGCCTAAAAGAATTGGTATGGCGATTTCATCGCCTGCCATCTCACCGCACATGCCGGCCCACTTGCCTTCTTTGTGCGCTGCATCTATAACCATCTTAACTAATCGAAGGATTGCAGGATTATAAGGTTGATATAGATAGGAAACTTGTTCATTCATACGATCAGCAGCCATTGTATACTGAATCAAATCATTTGTTCCAATGGAGAAGAAGTCAACTTCTTTTGCAAATACATCAGCCATTACAGCAGTAGATGGAATTTCCACCATGATACCAAGCTCAATGGAGTCAGATACGTTTTCGCCGGCTTTCACAAGATTGGACTTTTCTTCTTCCAAGATGGATTTTGCTTCTCTGAATTCATTAAGATTTGAGATCATTGGAAACATGATTTTCAAGTTCCCATAACTGCTGGCTCTTAACAGCGCTCTCAACTGTGTACGGAAGATACTCTGCTCGTCAAGGCAAAGGCGGATTGCCCGATATCCAAGGAAAGGATTCATTTCTTTTGGAAGGTCAAGGTAAGGAAGTTCCTTGTCTCCACCGATATCCAACGTCCTGACAACTACAGGCTTATCTCCCATTCCTTCAAGGACAGCCTTGTATGCTTCGTATTGTTCTTCCTCACTAGGCAGTTCAGTTCTGCCCATATAAAGAAACTCAGTGCGATAAAGGCCGATTCCCTCACCGCCATTATTCCTAACACCTTCAAGGTCTTTTGGTGTGCCAATATTAGCAGCAAGCTCAACGTGAGTTCCATCAGCAGAAACCGTCTTTTCATTGACCAGTTTAGCCCATTCTTGCTTTTGCTTTTCATATTGCTTATGTTCTTGTTTGTATTGCTCAACCACTTCAGGTGTAGGATTGATATGTACCTCGCCATTCAATCCGTCTACAATAACAAGATCGCCGTTTTTAATTTCAGATGTAACGTTCTTTGTTCCGACTACCGCAGGGATTTCCATTGATCGTGCCATGATGGCTGAATGGGAAGTCCTTCCCCCAATATCAGTAGTAAATCCTTTGACGAATTCCCTGTTAAGCTGTGCTGTATCTGAAGGAGTCAAGTCTTCTGCAATGATGATGACTTCTTCTGTAATCATGCTCGGATTTGAAATTTGAACACCGAGCAAGTGTCCAAGTACACGTTTAGTGACATCGCGTATATCAGCTGCACGCTCTCTCATATATTCATTTTCCATACTTTCAAACATGGAGACGAACATATCTGCAGTATCTTTAAGAGCAGTTTCTGCATTGACTTTTTCATTCTGGATTGTATCTTCAATAGGTGTAATCAACTCAGGGTCACTTAGAACTAGTAAGTGAGCATCAAAAATCGCAGCTTTATCAGCACCCAAATCTTCATTTGCTTTCTCTCTGATAGCTTCTAATTCAGATTTAGAAGTTGAAAGTGCTTCCCTGAAGCGGTTAACTTCCGCCTCACTATCTCCAACTTCCTTTCTTTCAATAGTAAGATCAGGTTCTACGAGACGATAGGCTTTTGCGATAGCGATGCCATTTGAAGCTGCTATTCCTTTGAGCATGCTTGACATTACTCTGCAAGCCCTTCTTTTTTCAGTGTTTCTTCAAGGCTGTTCAATGCTTCTTCTTCATCGCTTCCCTCAGTAATGATTGTGATATCTGCACCTTTGCCTACACCTAGAGACATAACACCCATGATGGACTTCAGATTTACTTTCTTGTCTTTGTACTGTAAATGAACCTCAGAATCAAACTTGCTTGCTGTTTGAACAAGAAGTGTTGCTGGACGTGCATGAATCCCTGTATCCGCTGTTACTGTGAATTGTTTTTGTGCCATAATTAATCTTCTCCTTAAATTTGGTTTATTTTCAGCTTTTTAAACGGGGTTCTTAAATCCCCATTAAATACCGCTAGAGCAGGGTACTAATAAGCCTTTTCAATTTAAAAGAATAGCATGCAATTTGAAGTTTAACAATTGTAAAGCATGTTATTTTTATTATTTTCATAAATTAGACATCTTATGACCAAAATCAGGTATTTTTCCCATCATAATTTTTACCTGAATTATCGGCTTTGCCCTCTTTACTGAATTGTTAAAACCCTCCGACATCAAATCCAGCTTTATATTTTATATTAACCTAGTCTTAGATGAACTGAATTCTCCCTCTTATTACGTCTTTTTTTAGATTTCCCTCATGAGCTTGAATTAAACGTTCATAAAGGAGCAAAAAAAGAAATCACTCTTTTACCCGAGTGATTTTTCAGATCTTACCATTCTTCTCTTCTTCTTTTGTAGAAAGGCGAAAGATCAAGGTTCATACCTTCTGTTTATTGGCAATGATTGAATTATAGCTGATTTTGGCTTTAGTAACAGTACCTTGCAAAGCAGACTCATGAGCTTCAGTTATGCCGGTGTATATATTGACTAAATCGCAAACACATCTGGATAGCATTTCGGCTGTATGCTTGAGATCTTTTTCTTTAAAATGAGATTCATCTTTCAATAATTCCTCTATTATATCCAATGCTATACTCTTCACTTTCAGCGCCTGTTCCTTTTCAATGTTCATTCTTCCTGCCCCTTTCTATCATTAGAATCTACTAAAGCTTATGATTCAGATTAGAAAAATAGAACCGATAGAAAGGGGGTGGTTCATGACCATTAAGTTAAGAAAGGTTTATTCTTTCAGCCTGCTGTCTTTGGTAAAGAATGTCCGATACCCGAACAAAATGAAAATGATAACAGTCAGGGACACACTTCCCAATATTCCAAGAAGAATGGCGATTTGATATTCTATCGCAAGCAGGGGACTGACTCCCGAAAGAATCTGTCCTGTCATCATCCCTGGAAGAAATACAATCCCCATTCCCAGCATATTGTTGATTGTCGGCAGGATCGCCGAATCAAAGGCATTATCTACATGAGGCTTTGACGCTTCCTGTGGTTCTGCTCCGAGCATTAGGGCTCCCTCAATACTTGCTCTGTTTGCGGAAAATCCTTGTATCAATGTTTTAACACCAAGGGTAATACCTGTCATAGAGTTGCCGATAATCATCCCAGCGATGGGAATGAAATAGCGGGGATCATACCATGGAGAAAAATGGATAACAATAAGGTTGAAATACAGCAGGCTGGCAAGACTCCCCGACAGCATGGAGATAGCAATGATAATTTTCATTTGACGTGAAAGCGCTTCTCTGACTTGCTTAAACACATTCCGAATCGCAAAGACTTCCATTATTAATATGATCAAAATCGTGAGGAGTGGGTGAGGATTTTCAAAAATATACGTTAGGATATATCCTGCAAGTATTAGTTGTATAGTCATTCTCATAGTGGCGATAGCAATTTGTTTTTCCCTGGATATCTTCCTTACTTTGACAATCAGCAAAAGAACAAGAACAAAAATATAAGCCGCTATCAGCCTGGTGAGTTCAATATCGATAATGCCGTCATTCATTTCATTCACCTGCTTTTTTCTCTACTCTGTATGTGAAGTTTATTCTCTCCAAACCTATCAGCAATCGACTTAGAATGAGTGACCATGATGACTGTTCCGTTCCGCTCCTTTACAGAGTTAATGAACCTTTCCATAACAGCCTCTTCAGTATCTTCATCCAAGGCTGATGTCGGCTCATCAAGAAGATAGACAGAAGGATTCATTATGAAAATTCTTGCCAGTGCCAGACGCTGCTTTTCGCCGCCAGAAAGTTTTTCAGAGGGACCACTCAATGATTTATGAAGCAGAACCATATCCAAAGCTTCTTGCAATTCTGCCCGGGGAACAGGGGCTTGCTTAGAGAATTTTAAGCCAATCTGTAAATTATCTTCTATACTTCCCTCAAAAATGACCGGTTCCTGCCCAAGCATGACTGCCTGCCTGCGCAGCTCAATAGAATCAATTGATTTCAAATCCGTCCCTTTAAAAAAGACTTTGCCTTGAGTAGGCAGCAGCATTTTATTGAGAAATTTAAGAATGGTTGATTTTCCTGCTCCGCTTTGACCGGTAATGGTAGTCACCTTTCCTTCTTTAAATTCCATATTGATAGAATTAAAAATATCATAATACGAGACTTTTTCTAATTTAAAAATGAAATTGTCCTCCCTGCTTATGTATGACTGTCTAAGGTACTACAGATAAAATTTGCCCAGGATAAAGAGCAGATATGCTCTTTTTTTACTATTTTAAAATATATAAAATCCATCCTTTTGGAAAACTTTAACTAAGTTATTCACGTTCAGCTTCAGCGCCAGAGGGTTCGTACCCACCAGAACGAACTTAGCCCCTCGTGGTCAAATGTTTGAAGAGAATAAAAGCTTTTTCTCTTCGGAGATTTGCCTGTCGGGGCTGATCAGGACGCTTGCGCTTTTGTTCCTTCTTCACGACTTTTTGCCAATTATACTTGTTTTCACTCTCTCTACACATTGCTTGAACCAAACGGTTTTATCCATCGGAACCTCCTTATTTCCATATCGGACTTCTTCGTAGAGACGATAGAATTCATCGTCCGCTTTAAACCCTAGCCTGCCCAGCCACTCATGAAGTGTTTCATCATTGAAACGGGACATCTTTTTCTTTACAGCTAGCTTTTCTAATAAGAAAATTTCTTTTCTTATTTCACTGTCTGCCTCTGAATAGCTTGTATTGTTAGATGCATTAGATTTCTCAGGCATTGGCGTATCCTTTTGGAAGGAAAATCCAGGATATCTTTTGGATTCTTCCTCTTCCACCCAGCCTTTCTTTTTAATGTGTCTCCATGCATAAATAAGGATAACTAAGATCAACACTGCTATTAAAGCCTCATTCCACCAAGAAAGCATAAGGTTATTGCCGCTATTCTCAAGTTGTTCGGGGGTTATTTCATAGGGCATATCTGGCCTTCCAATCGATTCAAGCCCTTCTGAAACACCCTTCGGCAGCAGTCCCATAAACCAGTTAATTAACTTCCAAATGGGGTCTATCAGAAAGGACAGAAACCCAAACAACCCCTCCATGACATAGTTAATAGCTCCGCCAACGGTATCATTTACTGAGGCGAGAACAGCAGTCAGTCCGACTAGAAGTACCGCAAAAAGCAACGGAAGCTTAGCCGATTTCATTCTTGTTGATTTGGTGGAATGCCCTGCACTTTCAGTGAGCCTCACCACAAAGGTGCCTCCACTGTATATGATCATTCCGCTGATAAAAATGAATAAAATGATCTCAGTTGGCTGCTTTTCATATATATGTTGAAAAACATAAGAAGAAAGCGAGATGAACAAGAAAGCCAGCATGAATCCACCGTTTACCTCATACCTGGAGTCCTTTTCCTCCTCTAGGTGGGTCGAAACTCGCCAGTGAAGCAAGAATAGCAGAAAAAGGGAGAGCCACCACGGAAGTCCAAGTGAAAATTGACCCATCAGAAATAAGGTAATACTCATTCCAAGAAAGAAGCCATTAAATTTTTTACTGGATTTAATTCCTGCCCATACCAGTGGAAATGTAATCGCGATAGCAAGAAACAGGAAAGGAATTGCTGCTGTCACAAAAAAATGTTCAGTAGTAAAAAAAGTGAGTACTGCAAGAAGAAACAAAGTGTCAGCCATTAATTTAACAGACACCCGAGTACTATAAGCACGGTTTTTCTTTAGGCGAATTTCTTTTTCTGCTGCTTCCATGCTTTCAAAACTCCTCTTTCATTAATATTTGTCAATAGAAAAACGGAAACTTCCCTGCGGGTTAGTACTGATAGCAGCCTTTCACTTTCTGCATCTTGATTTCCAGCAGAAATAAGTACTGGAGGGATTCTATGATGCATGATCAGGTATTGATACATAATGCTGAAAGGAAAAGTTACACTTTCTACTGAAAGGACTGAAAGCATTTCTAATGCTGATTGCCTCTGTTTTTTACCTTCTCCAATCGGCAGGTAATAAAATGGAGTACTGTTTAAGGATCGAACATTGATGGCAAGCGCGAATGGAATATCATTCCTGGCAGCTATATCAATGACATACGCAGTTCGTTCAATCAGTTCCTCCAACTCACCCGTAATTGAATACTGTGATGATATATTGAGTGTGATCAGCCAATTTCTGCTTGTTGCTGGAGAGTTCACTTTTGTTTGCAGAGTCTGCATTCTTGCTGTCGCTTTCCAATTGATATCGGCAAAGCTATCTCCTGGTGAGTAACCTCTTGTTCCAACAGGCTGAAAAGGATCCTTGAATAAAGAATCATGGACAGTAAAAGCTCCTTGTGTTTTTGTATGTGAGGAAGTAAATCCTGCAACCGTTTTTTTCTGAGGAAACACAAGAAGTTCTGATTTAATAGGGTTTTTATGTAGCATATATACCTCTCCGCTGCCAAATAGATTAGGAATTTCCACAATCAGCTTATCTATTTTAGCCAGTCCTCTCCGATGTGCTTCAAAGGGAAGGTCAATGCATAAGGACTCATTCCTGCCAATGGAAAAAGGAATCTTCACCTCAATGATTCCACCCGGGAACTCATCATAGTCGATACCAGCTGGATGGACCACATCATTAAAACGTAAAATCACAAAACCATTTAAAATCGGCAAGCCGCTATTTTTGAAAGTAAAAGACCAAATGCCCTTGTCTCCTCTATTAAACTTCTCCCTTGACCTTTCATTTATGAACGCCAGTTTTTCTCCTGCTTTATTGATATACAATTGTGCACTGAAAAATAGGAGAAACGAGACTAGAAAGATCAACAGCAGCAGTAAATTTTGAAAAAACAGCCCGAGCAGTGCAAGGATCAAACTTATGAAGGTACAGACAGATATCGATTGCGAATCTGTCGTTTCTCTGCTCCACTCCACGTTCACACCCTCGATTCGACAGGAACAACTATTTCTTCTAACAGCTCTTTCATAACTGATTCATTTGTCTTAGTCAGTGAGGCTTCCGGCGTTAAAGAAATTCTGTGGCTCAGCACATATACTGCTGTTTTTTTTATATCCTCTGGTGTTACGTAATTTCTTCCTCTAACATAAGCCATCCCTTGAGAGGCACGCATTAAAGCGAGACTGGCACGGGGACTCACTCCCAATTCGATCATTTCATGATCACGGGTCTTCCTTGCTATCTGCAATATATAAGATTCTATGTCCTCTGAAACATGAATTTCCTTAACCTCTCTTGAACACTTCTTCAATTCTTCAGGAGTTAAAACAGGCCGAACATCATTTTGCGGCTGCTTATCCTTGAATCTTCTCAGCATTTCTCTTTCACTCTCAAACTCTGGATATGCTATCGTAACCTTTAATAAAAACCTATCCAGCTGTGCTGCGGGGAGGGGAAAGGTGCCTTGCTGTGATTCAACCGGGTTCTGTGTGGCAAGAACAATGAATGGCTCCTCCAGCTTCAAGGTTTCTCCTTCAATGGTCACCTGCTTTTCCTCCATAACTTCCAGCAGACTTGATTGAGTCCTTGGAGTTGCTCTATTAATTTCATCTGCAAGAAGCACATTTGTCACGACAGGACCTGGGCGAAGCTCAAACTCTTTTTCCTTTGGGTTGAAATAGTGAATGCCTGTTACATCACTCGGCAATACGTCAGGTGTAAACTGTATTCTGGAGAAACTTGATTGAATACAGTTGGCAAAAGTCTTCGCAAGCATGGTTTTTCCTGTTCCCGGAACACTCTCAAACAACACATGTCCTCCCTGAAGCAGCGCGATACTTAATAGTTCTATTTCATGATCCATACCAATCATTACTTTTCCGATTTCTTCCTTCAATTTTGTTATAAACATTTTGATTCCCCCACTCTCTTTTTTTAATTATATCAAACAAAAACTTTGATAACATAATCTTCAAAAATCTCACAACTATTCTATACAGCTAAAAGAAGTTTCGATAAAATGGACTTAGATAATGGATAAAGCGGGTGAAGCGATGAAAACATTCAAACGCGGAGAGTACTTTCGTTATACTTTTAAAACTCCCCACCCCGGCAGATTCAAGCTGCTGATCAATCATGGCGGGAAACTTTCTTCAACAAAGGAAGGGAGCCTACACATCTTGGATTTAAGTCCTAGAGGGATGCGCTTCAAGACAGAATATACCTTGCCGGCTGACCGCCTTGATTTCCAGCTTGAAATACAATTTGAGCTCAGCGGTGTGCCAATCGTCGTGCTTGGCCACCCTGTATGGAGGAAAAGTGCAGGCAAGGACTTGTTATATGGATTCACCTCAATTGAAGATGCCGAAACAGAGAAATTGATCATCGAGACATTGAAAGCTTATTCAAAAAAAGACACTTAGAAGCATTGGCAGCTGCCGTGCTTCTAAGCACCTAATAAATTTACAAAATATTTAAACTTTACCGCATCATTCTAAGCATCCGGCGACTATGATGAAATAAACCATCATAGGAGGAATTACATATGTTATGGAATATTATCATCTGTATCTTTTTTGTCGCTGTTATTGGAATTTGTAATATCATTCTCCTTAAAAGACAGTAGCGGATTAATGTTCATACAGCATTTTTCTTGTCATTCCACCGTCTATTACCAGGTTTTCCCCATTAATAAAATTATTCTCCTCATGACATAAGAACAGACAGGCTCTTGCCACGTCCTCAGGGGTGCCTACCCTCTTGGATGGATGCTGAGCATGATCTTTGTTTCGAAGGTTCTTGTAGTCACCGGTTTCAATCCAACCCGGACTGATACTATTGACTCTTATATTATACTCACTAAGGGTGATTGCCAAAGCATGTGATAAGGCGACAATTCCCCCTTTGCTTGCAGAATAGGCTTCAGTATGCGGCTCTGACATCGCTGCTCTAGTTGATGCCATATTGATGATGCACCCACCCAGATCTTTCATGAGCACCGCTGCTTCCTTGGAAAGAAAGAACATACTGCTTAAATTCGTTGAAATCACTTCTTCCCAATCGGTTTCTTCCATGTCCCAGAAATTCTTGAACCTTGATATGCCTGCGTTATTAATCAAAACATCCACTTTGTGATAACTTTTTGTTATCTCAACGAAAAGTTTTTTTACTTCCTTAGAACTGCTCACATCACAATTCATAAAGATGACAGAATGCCCTTCATCATTAAGCTTTTGAGAGACCCTTTTTCCTTCTTCTGCCTCTTTATCAACTAGTATCACGGTATAGTTTTCTTGGCAAAATCTTTGAACAATAGCTTTTCCTATACCGTTTGCTCCGCCGGTTACAATTGCCACCTTATTCTTCTTATCCATTGATCTGCCTCCTTCAAAAAATATATTCCCTTAAAAAAACTTGATGAACTTTTAATCTTGTATTAAAAGTAACAAAATCACAAGCGAACTGATTAACCCGACAGCATAGACTTTAGAAGGCAGGAACCATCTGGCACTGAAGCTGAAGTGGATATCATAATAAAAAAATTTCAACCGTGGTGGATTTCATCATTTCCTTAATATTGAAAAAGCCTGCCATTATAAGGGCAGACTTAACTTCTTGGATTGTCCATATATGTATAAGTTATATCTCCACCCTGCTGGGCAATTCCACGGAAGTACTTGAAATCCTTCTGTTCAATCAAGACGTTTCTGAATTGAAGAAAATCGGCCTTGTTGACTCTGTATTCATCAATTCCTTTGTTTCTCAATTCATCAAGTACAGCGACTATTTCTTGTTCCTCCATATTAATTCTCCTTCCTGACAACCAGCCGGCTAAAGAGGTTATCTACTTTTTAGTTGTGGCTGTGTTCGCATGTCTTGTTGCTTTCGAAAAAAAACCAAGGGCCGGATTTTCCCCTCGATACTAGAATTTTTCTCTCTAAAAAGAAAGGACAGCTCTTTTCTAAAAGATTGTTGTTTTGGATGTTTTTTCCCCTCATCACCCTTTACGTAGTAGGATTGGAGTCGTACACCTGGAGCGGAAATCCTTCCTTTAAAGGCAGCCACAATCTTTGCGAAAAGAGCGTTTCATAAATAATATAGTAGCACGGAAAATCATTCTGGTGAAGTGTCTCATGTTTAGTTCTTGCCCTTCAATTTTACTTAAACTCATTTAGCTAAGTCATACAGGCTACCATGAAGATCACTATAACTGAAGTTGACATTAACTATTTCAGCCTCTTTTTTCACTAACATTCATTTTAAAGCATAAATTGTTAACAGACTATTAGAATAATAATTTAAAAGTTCTTTACCTTTTCTCCATTTTAAGGCAAACTGTAATTAATTGTTTCTGAAACTTTTGACAAAGGAGAGAGATTCATGAAGAAAGCAGAAGTGGGTAACTTAATAGAATTTAAAGATG
The DNA here is from genome assembly GCA_051750065.1 of Bacillota bacterium. Lineage (GTDB taxonomy): Bacteria > Bacillota > Bacilli > Bacillales > Bacillaceae_B > Rossellomorea. The sequence goes on along the minus strand of JBNJJI010000003.1, from coordinate 85,396 downwards.
GCCTTAAAGGTATCGTTGAGAAAGTAAATGAAAACTCCGTTATTGTCGATTTGACATTCATGGAAAATTTCCGTGACCTCCAGCTCGAAGAAAAAACCGTTGTTAATCACAAAAAATATAAAATAGTTGAAGCATAAAGCAAACGAAAGGCCTGGTATTTTTAATATAAATACCAGGCCTTAGCTTTTCTAAAGAAGGAGGACGAAGGAGTTCAGCTGCTACCTTCCAAAGAGGTGACTTTTGCTAATGAAATCAGTTAAATGATCAATAAACAATTTTCACCAATGCTTATTGTTTATTCTTTGTAATGCTTTCTTCCTCCAGCTCCTTGAAAGACTCTACTTTTCCATGAGGGTGCTGATCCTGTTTTCTTACATTCCACTGTCTTTCTTTCTCATGTTTGGATTTCGTCATTATATACTCCTCCTTTTCATTCTTCCTTTATAGTGGCTTTTTCACACCTGTTTCATGCACTTCAAGAAATTTTTTCCGAAGGTTTCATCCACAATAAGATGATAAACAGCAGGCTCAGATAGCCAAAGAGAGGATATAAATAAGATAAAAGCTGGCTGTATTCAAAAAAGCTGAGAAGGTAGATGATGACGAATATGCCGACAGTAATAAATATCCTTCTGCCGTTCCAGTAATTCGCCATCTGTTTCTCTAAACCAAACACTCCGCCGATTATAGACGTGAAAATCTCGCCGAATATAATGAAAACATAAATGCCATACAAGCTTCCAGCCATGGTTTTCATAACGATGGCCATCGGGATTTCATAAGAGGTTACATCAGGGATCATGATGAGAGTAAAGTGGCTTGACACCAAGATGATGGTAAGAAGAACCCCTCCGAGAATTCCGCCATACTTAACCGTCTTAATATCCTTAATCTCTCCAGCAACAGGTACTAGAACCGCCTGAGCCATGGCTAGATTGAATGCAGCATAAGAAAAGGGGCTTATGACAGCTTTCCACCCATCATCTGCATGAGGTATTCTCATTAATGCCTCTAAGAAACCAGGCTCAAAAATGTTTGCAAACATGATGGAAATATTAAAGATAATCATTATCGGAACTACCAGGGTATTTACAGCAAATAGACCTTTCATTCCAACCATCATGACTATGAACCCCAGGAAGATGGATAATAGGACCCCTATTTGCTTGCTCATTTGAAGCTGCTCTTCGAACACCGCACCTGCCCCTGACAACATGACAGCAGTTACTCCAAGCAGCATGAGCATCATCAAGATGTTCATGAATTTCGAGAACCATTTGCCGAACAAATACTCATTGAATTCCTCATAAGACTTGGCTTTGATTTGATGGGCTTTCACCATAATTTTTGCTCCCATAAAAATAAACAAATATCCACTGATCAGGATTCCTACCAAACCAATGAACCCGAAACGTGTAAAGAATTCAACTATCTCCCTGCCAGTAGCAAAGCCCGCTCCAATAATCGTACCCACATATACAGCGGCCAATTGGAAGATACCGCTACCTCTTTTCATCTATTTCACCTCATCTTAAAACTTGCTGTTATTAGAATTGAATGTGCCTTAACCTGCAGCCGCTATTTAACCTTATGTACAAGCTTGGTGATTAAGAAGTACAAATTCTATTCTGTTATGAGATATTCCTGAGTTGAAAGATGGCAAAGTTAAAATTAGTTCAATTACTTTACGTGTCTATGAAAAGGGAATGGCTCTTTAAATGGAAATGCTCTTTCTTAAAGGCTCTTTAAGATATGCGACATCCGTTGAGACTAGCGGGGGGCTAGTTCCAGCGCCCAGCACTGCGGAGTCGTATGCCTGGAGCTGAAAACCATTATTTTCAACAGCCAAAATCTTTGTTAATACACCTGTGATAATACAACGCCATTGACTAACAGAACCCTTACAAAAAAAGCGGTACCTCCTAATATAGGAAGTACCGCTTTTTTACTGCATATCTCCAATCCAGCCTCAGCTGAAAATAAAACTCTCTTAATAAGACAAGTCTTTAATAGATAATCCTACCCTTTTCAACAATTCGATGGCTGTATCCTTTTCCTCATTATCAAGAACGGACATGAGCTGATGAATCTGCTTTTCATGGCGGGGAAATAACTCTCCAATGAAGGCTTTACCCTCTTCTGTGATTTGGGCATAAGTCACCCTGCGGTCATTCGGACACGCCACTCTCCTGATCAAACCTTTCTTCTCAAGTTTGTCCACAACATAAGTAATACTGCCGCTTGCGAGAAGGATCTTTCCACCGATCTGCTGAAGAGGTTGATCACCTTTATGATACAGCAATTCAAGAACGGCAAATTCCGTCATATTCAATCCATTGTTTTGAATAAACACCTGGACATCTTCGTTGATTGCCTTATATGCACGAGATAATACAATGAATAACTTCAATGATTGTTCAATATCCTGTCTGTCTTCCATAGCTATCATTTCCTTCTAATATAGTTGTTTCTATTTTACTACTTTCCAGTTATGGTTGACAGCTGCTTTGACTGTCTTGTGTTTTAGAAAGTAGTTCGCGAGCATTTCCGTCATATCGATCTGGCTGGATTTGGTGATTGGCCGGTTCTTGAACATCGGATATTCTCCCCCGCCGCCTGCACGATAATTATTCATAACCACTTCGTATTTTCCATCCATATCCACGGGCTGTCCCTCGTATTCAAGATTCTCAATACGGGTGCCAATAGCCCTTCTCATATTAATAGTGTATTGAATACCTTCCCACATATCGTAGTTATAATGCTGCGGTTTCGGAACTGAAAAAGCTGGATTCACTATAACTTCTCCACTAACGTCTACTAAAAAATAAGATGCAGACCGCTCTAATGCTTCCTTCATATCTTTCCCGCTGATCTCAATCGCTGTCAACGTGTTGGGATATACGTAATTTGATACAATATCTCTCATTGTGACAGTATTAGGAAGCCCTTTTGCGGAGTTATTGAATAAAGCGGTGTTAGAAATATTTACACCCAGAGCATCCATTTGAACCTCATTGATAAATTCAACGAGCGGATGTTCCACCATCCGGGCCTTGAGTGGATCTGTAATGGTCATATCTCCTTCTATGAAGCCAATCGGCTGGTCCAGCCATTTCTGTGTGTTACTTTCATATCTATTGACAAGCTGAAGGACTTTTTCATCCTCTTCTTCATTGCCTACTGGAAGTAGTTCTGATTGTTTTTGCACTATATTCCATTTACCCTTATTGTTCTCAAGGGTTAGTTCGGCTTTACCCACATATTCACCATTAAAACCAGGCTGCACAATCAAGACTCCATTAACCATTCCTGTTAACTGGCGATGTTGATGACCTGTCAGCAGCACATCAATTCCTGGTACCTCTGTACAGATTCTATATCCTTGATTTTCACTTGTAGGGTGCTCGGTCGGCTCTCCCGACTCTGGATCATTTTCAAATCCTCCATGATAAGAAACAATGAGAATATCGGGATTTTCGTTCTCTCTTATATGAGCCACCCAATTTTTTGCCGTTTCAAGAGCATCATTGAAATCCAAGCCAGGTATATGTTCTGGATTCTCCCAATTGGGTATATAATGTGTCGTTATACCAAGCACTGCTGCCCTTAGGCCATTTGGAAATTCCTTTATTATGTAGGGTTTGCCGAAATACGGCCTGCCGGTAGACTGATCCAGTATATTTGCAGACAGCCAAGGGAAGGAAGACTGTTTGGCTGCACTTTCAAGTACCGAAAGCCCGTAATTGAATTCGTGATTTCCTATAACTGCTGCATCGTACTGAAGGTGATTAAGCACTTCTATCATCGGATTCGCTTCACCACCCATAAATTTAACATAGTGATAGGTAAGGGGAGTTCCCTGAATAATATCGCCATTATCTATTGTTATTACATATTCATTATCTTGTTGGTATCTTTTAATGATTGCCGCAGCCTTGGCCAATCCAAGTGGCTGAAGTTCATTTGTTCCATAATTAACAGGAAAGATATTTCCGTGAACATCACTTGTTTCTAAAATAGTTAATGTAATTTGTGACATAGTAACCTCCTGCTTTTTCTCATAATTATATTGTATCAAATTTCTCTGCTGCTTGTACTATATACATATACTTAGCGGTGATGCGAAGGGATCGTATTTCAAACTTTTTGGGGATTCGAAGTAGTATAAACTCCTTTTCTTCTGCATCACTTTTCGATTTTAGGAGTTACATGCCGTATAAACCCGATCTCTACTGCATCACTTTTCCAATTTAAGGATTGCATGCCGTATAAACTCGATTCCTACTGCATCACTTTTCCATTTAAAGGATTGCATGCCGTATAAACCCGATTTCTACTCCATCACTTTTCCATTTTAAGAAATCCATGCCGTATAAACCCGATTTCTACTGCATCACTTTTCCATTTTAAGAAATCCATGCCGTATAAACCCGATTTCTACTGCATCACTTTTCCATTTAAAGGATTGCATGTCGTATAAACCCCTTACTACCCCAGCGTTTTTGTGTAAAGTTTCTCATGCTTACTTTTATCCTGCATCTTTCTTTTAAAGTGAATACAATAAAAAGGCTGTCCAAGGTAAGATACGTTTTGGACAGCCCTTTTCTTTATACGATTCGTCTTCTAATAGCCGACGACGCAAAGTCGATGAGTGTAACTACAATGATTATAACAAGAAGAATCAGGCCCATCTGCTCCCAGTTTCTGTTCATCTGAGCAAATTGAATTAAAGTACCGATTCCGCCAGCACCTACAATCCCCAGGATGGTAGAAGCACGGACGTCGATTTCAAATCGATAGATAGCATAGGAAAGGAACTCTGGAATGATTTGAGGAATTATTCCATGAAATAGAATCTGAATTTTATTAGCTCCGCTTGCTTCCATGGCTTCCACTATATTAAAATCGATAGATTCCAATACTTCTGAATACAGTTTTCCAAGCATCCCTGTTGAACCAATCGCAATGGCAAGAACCCCTGCAAAAGGATTTGGACCAACTGCTACTACAAAAAGAATTGCCAGAATCAAGTCTGGGAAAGCCCTGATTGCGCTGAGGATCCATTTACCGATTGTAGTAAGAAACTTATTATTCGTCATGTTTGAGGCTGCTAGGAATCCAAGTGGTATTGCCAGTATGGCAGCCATTAAAGAACCGGCAAACGCGATGTACAAAGTTTCCACCATTGCAGTCCACACCTTGCCCATCGCACCCCAGTCAGGGTTGAACAGCTTAGGTATGACTCTTGTGAAATTGCTGGCCATTCTTTCCATTGCTCTTCCCCAGTCAATGTCGATACCCATGAATGTCCAAACATAAAGTAGAACAACGGCCAGAAAGATAGCCCATTTTTTTATGACACTAAACGGCGAACGCTTCTTCTTAGGAGGTAATACCAATTCCATTACACAATCGCCTCCCTAATCTTTGTACTAATATATTCAATAATGACGACTACTGCAAATATCACCAAGATGATCAGCATGGCATTAGGGTAATTATAGAACTTAAGCTGCTGGCTGAGAACAAGCCCAATGCCTCCAGCTCCTACAAGACCCAGAACTACCGAAGCCCTTATATTGATTTCAAACACATATAGAACAAATGATGTAAATTGCGGAAGCACTTGAGGTACGAGACCGAATGAAATACTTTGAATAGTATTACTTCCTGACGCCCTCATTGCTTCAATGGGATTCATGTCAACAGACTCTATCGTCTCACTAATCAATTTCGCAAGAATGCCCAATGAGAAAATGATCAGCGCGACGATACCAGGAAAGATCCCAATACCGAATAATCCTACAAAAATAACAGCCAGGACCATATCGGGAATCGTACGCAAAATATTCAATACACTCCGCACGAAAGTATAAACCAGCTTATTCGTGGTAATGTTCTGTGCAGCCAGTAAACTTAACGGAATACACAGGATTGTAGCTACAGTGGTTGCTACAATTGCCATCTGTATAGTTTCAGCCATTGGTTCAACAATATGTTGAAATGCTGCCAAGTTAGGCGGGAAAAACTTTACGATAACTCTCCCCATATTTGGTATTCCATCTATTAAATCGGGTAATGTAGCATTCGTCTTGACTGTACTCAAGATATAAAAGCCGATGATGACGGCAAAAATCGCTGTAAGGCGTGCTTTAGCCTTTCCCGGAAGAAGAGAAGGCGAAAAAGTTCCTTTATTCTCAGCTTTTTTCACTCTTCCACACCTCCGCGCAAATCGTCTTCGCGAATCGCACGACCGTAAATCTCCTCAAATGTTTTTTCTGTTACATCAGAAACCGGCCCGTCAAACACTACTTCACCAGCTCTCATACCTATGATCCGGTCAGCGTATTCCATGGCCATATCGATAAAGTGAAGGTTTACAATAGTGGTGATATTATCTTCTTTATTGATTTTCTTCAAGTAAGTCATCACCTGGTGAGATGTCGGAGGATCAAGTGAAGCTACCGGCTCATCAGCAAGGATGTATTTCGGCTTCTGAGTAAGAACTCTTGCGATACTCACACGTTGCTGCTGGCCGCCGCTCAGTTCGTCTGCACGGTTATATAATTTCTCTTCTATGTTGACACGCTTCAGGCTTTCATAAGCCAGCGCGAGGTCTTCTTTTTTAAATAGATTGAAGATGGAGCGGAATGTACCAGTATATCCCAATCTACCTGCCATAACGTTTTTCAGCACGTTAGAGCGTTTGACTAAGTTATAATTCTGAAAGATCATGCCGATTTTGGTTCTAAGCTTGCGCAAATCTCCGCCCTTGTACTTTAAAATGTTCTGCTTGTCGACCAAGAGTTCACCTTCGGTAGGTGTTACCAATCTGTTGATACTTCGGATGAATGTAGATTTTCCAGCTCCTGACAAACCTACTATTACTACAAATTCACCTTCGTTTATTTTGACATTTACATTCTTTAATCCTTTTGTGCCATTAGGATAAACTAGTGAAATATTTTTGAACTCGATCATGATGTGACCCCCTTCAATCCTGGAAAAATAGAAAAAATAGTATAATATAAGTGCTTAATTTTCAAATAAAAAAGGGGGAAGCAACCTCCCCCTGGATTGCATTTCTATTAAATTAATAATTGTTTGATTAGAAAGAAATAGAATCTTTGAATTTTTCGTAAGTTTCTTTTACAACTTGGTACTCTTCATCACTTGCTTCAGTGATTTCGTCCCAGCTGTAAACTTCATTCATGATTTCAATCATTTCTGGATCTTCATTGAAAGATAAGAATGCTTCTTTAATTTGTTGTTGCAGCTCATCATTCAGCTCTTTCGTAATAGAAATTGTATCATTAGGAATGTCTGTTGTATGACCGATGACCTTCAGTTTTTCCTCGATATCAGGATACTCTTCAGTCAAAGTAGTACGAACGTCATCAAAAGTAGTTGCTACATCAGCGTCACCTTCATAAACAGCGATTGCTGCTGAATCATGTCCGCCAGCTTGAATTCCGTCAGAGAAAAATTCTGTTTGTAACGCTTGAGCACTTTCGATATCGAATTCGTCCATCAATTGTGCAGCAGGGAATAAGAAACCAGAAGTTGAAGCTGCATCCGGGTAAGCCCAGATTTTCCCTTCAAGATCTTCAAGAGATTCAATTCCAGAGTCAGCATGTACAACATATTGTGCTTTATATGTTCCGCTGCCATGACGAACTGATTTAAGAATAACTTCTACGTCATATTGCTCGTTTGCCAAAACATAACCGAAAGCTGGAATGAAACCAATTTGAACTTCATTAGAACCCATTGCTTCAATAAGAGCAGTATAATCAGTCATTGTTTTTCCTTCTACCTCAATGCCCAGTTCTTCGCCTAAACGATCAGCTAAAGGCTGAACAGTATCCGCGATTGTTTCAGAGTCTTGAGAAGGAACAAATCCCATGACGATTTTATCAGGTGTTTCTTCGCCTGCAGTATTACCATCAGTGTTGTTACCAGTACTTCCTTCATTAGAAGCATTGTTACCAGCATTATTTGTGCCGCAAGCAGCTAGTCCTACAGCCAACAAAAGTACAAGCATAAAACTGAAAAACTTTTTCATTCTCTTATTTCCTCCCTAGATAACTTTTTTCTATTACGTTACAAATTTATTATGACTTAGAAATGTAATTTCGGCTATACTATTTTGATTTTTTTTACAATTTCTTTATACTTCTTGTCGATTATTGAGTTTATATGTTCATAAATTACCGTTTTCCGTAGTTAATTTGATGTATATTTACACTTCTTTAATACTGTATTAACAAATATTGAGAGAGTAGTGCTATCAGGATGGTTTTTATTAATACCTTAATAATGATAAAAGACAGAATCGTTCTTGAAGTGAACGATTCTGCCTTGAAATTTTCGATGAACTTTTTCAGTGCGCTCCGTCTTTCTAATGCTGCTGAGCACTTCTGATGTAATTTAATTCCTGATATTTGGTAATCAGTTTGTCCAGTTCCTGGCTGCTTTTTACTGTCCTATGATCGGTCAATCCATATTTCACACCAATTTGAAGCATTTGTTTTTGTTTTATTTCAATTCTATATCGGATAGTTTTTTGGTAAATTTTACTCCATGAAAGTATCACGTAATCACCTTTCTTCTTTATAGTAAACTCTATTGAAGGTTCATTCATTTTCATAAGTGTGTACTTTTGAAGTATCCCAACATTTCTATTGAAAGTAAATAGAATCGCTAAAACAAGACAAAACCTTTCAAAAATTTCAGTTATATTACTCTCTATATGACTTTATACGACAAAAACCTCAGTCTTTCTTCTACGCTCTTTTCTAAAGGCTGTTTTCGCATATATTGTTGCTTTCGGAAAAATCCCAAGAGCCCGATACTAGGGGATGTCTCTCTAATCGGGGAAAGTAGCTCTTTTCTTTTCATGATTACCAGGTTATTCTGGTGAATTATGGTAGTTTTTTTCGGAATTAGTATCAAATAGCAACAAAGTTTACGAAAAGAGCCTTTCTAAAAGATTGTTGCTTTTGAATGTTATATACCACTCCTCCCCTTTGACGTAGGGGATTGTAGCGGAAGGCGTGCGGCCTCCTGCGGGACTAGCGGGACAGGTGAGACCAAGGTTACGTACCCACTGGAACGTAACCCCACAGGCAAAGCCGAGGAGGCTCACCGCCCGCCCCGCGGAGCCGTACGCCTGGAGCGGAAATCCTTTACTTTTAAACAGCCACAATCTTTGCGAAAAGAGCCTTTTTCTAAGACTGAGGATTCCAAAGGTCAATCAACAGATGCCCACATTTCCTTGGGGTTCATTTCATAGATCCCATTTTCTCTAAACATATAATGATTGATAATAAACTCTCTCCGGATGGTCGCGTAATCATGGTGGAATTTCTTGATATATTCATTAATCTCTTTTTCTTCGTACTTCACTCCTGGCTTCAATCCTTCTATGAGGTGCTCAAATACGAACAATTTCTTCTTCCTCTGAGCAGGGATTGTTTTCAATACTCCATCATTCGTAAAGAAGTTACTCAAAACCTTTTGTTTTTCTTTGATACGCTTTTCCATTTCTTCTTCGCCCCCCTTACCTTCTTCAGCCATTTGCAAAAGAGTATTTCCGTGGTGGCTGATGACCTTTTTATTGAGATGATAATACAGAGAATTTTTATCCCTGAGTGAATACACTAAGTTGATTTCTCTCAATTTAGTCAAGTGGTGAGAAATCGTAGGTGCAGAAAGACCAAGTTTGCCGGCAATCGCCAAGCCATGAAGAGGTCCTTCTTTTAAAAGCATGATGATTTTCAACCTTGTTGGATCTCCGATTGTTTTATAAAAAGAAACTAGTTTATCAAGCTGCATGAAAATCTCCTTTCCACATTCGACACTCGTCTAATTAGATTATCATCTAAACGATTTTCTTTGTCAATCAAAATAAATTATCATAGGATTTATAAAAAATAGAGAGTACCAAGTCTTTTAAACCATTTTTAAATTCTCGGTCTATATACCTTTTCCACTTATTCACCCAGCCTGCAAAGTCTTTTCTTCTTCAGAAGACCCTTTTACATAGTTGGAATGGTGCCAAAGACAAGAGACCTCATGCGTGAACAGCGTGCGTCTGGAGCGGAACTCCCGTACTTTAATGCTGCCATAATGGTTGCGAAAGACAGTTTCAAAAAGAAGCAAAGAAAAAAGCCTCAAGATTAACTTGAGACTGCCACCATTTATAATTCTGCCTTTTCCACCTTCAGCAAAATCTCCTTCTTATCAATCTGCTTACCAGCATAACCAGTCAGCGTTCTGTTCTTACCCACCACCCTGTGACAGGGGATGATAATAGGAAATCTATTCGCCTTGTTAGCTTGCCCTATTGCCCTCACTGCTTTAGGTTTGTCTATCTTTTCTGCAATATCCTTATAAGAACAGGTACTTCCATATGGGATCTCACATAGTGCATTCCACACTGATTCCTGAAAAGAAGTTCCATTATATTTTAGCGGCAAGTTAAATGTCCGCCTGGCTCCTGCAAAATATTCCTCCAATTGCTTCGATGTTTCTTTGAGTATTACATTTTGACTTTGTGACTCCGGGACAGTCACGAATTCAACTTGTAACAGGTATTCATCGTCAGCGGTAATCCTTAAATTTCCTATGGCACTCGTTACAACCATGCTTTCTGACTTCATTTTCTCATCCTTTCATGCTTGAAAAATCGATGTGAAAGGTTGTTCCTTTTCCTAATTCACTATCTACCTCCACCACACCCTCATGTTCTTCAACAATTTTAAAGGTAACCATTAATCCGAGTCCTGTACCTCTTTCTTTGGTTGTATAAAATGGTTCACCCAGCTTTTTGATTTTTTCTTTTGGTATTCCCATTCCCTCATCTGTGATGGAGATTCGCACTTTATTTTCATCTTTTTTATTTATAGCAATTGAGATGCTGCCCCCTTTTGGCATCACTTCAATCGCATTTTTGACAATATTGATAAACACCTGCTTTAACTGGTTAGGTTCTGCGAATATTGCAGGAATTTCTTTGTCATATTGCTCGTTGAATTGTACATTATGCATGACCGCTTGTGCATTAAGAAGTTCCAAAGTATCCTTCATGATTTTCACAAGATCTGTCTTCTGGTATTGAACCGCCTGAGGTTTGGCCAGAATCAAAAATTCAGTAATGATAGAATCTATCCTTTGAAGCTCTGTTTTAATGACATGAAAGTACATTTCATGATCTGCACCCATACTGCTTTCTAGAAGCTGAATGAACCCCTTTAGAGCTGTCATCGGATTTCTGATTTCGTGTGCAATTCCTGCCGCCAGTTCTCCAACAACAGACAGCGTATCAGATTTACGCAGCTGATCCTGAAGTTCCACCTCTTCTGTTATATCCCTTATCACTGTAAGGTTCAAATTGGAAAGTAGATTATATTTGGATGACAGCTCAAGATGCTGATGGCGTTCCTCATCTAATTTAAACAGTTTGATATAATTGGCGTGGCCATCTTCCTTCAATTTCATTTGATACTTAAGATATTCTGCTTCTTCATTCTCTTTAATTTTAAAAACATCCTTGGTATCACTTCCTATCAGCTGGTCCTTCTCTATAGACAGAATTTCCAAGGCTACCGGGTTGGCATCTACCACCTGGCCTGAGTGGTTGGTAAGGACCATTCCATCCAGGGTTCCTTCAAAAATCTTTCTGAATCGCTCTTCACTCTCCCTCAAGCTCTTTTCCATTTGATGACGCTCACTTACATTACGGAAGATGGTCATATTATATCCATCCACAGAATGAAGCTTTGAAGTGAACTCCAGATGCTTCAATTGATTATTAGGCATAAGAAACAATACTTCATCACGGACTGCCCCTTTTGCCTTCAGTTCATGAGTTACTGACTCGAACTTGGTCATTTCCAGAGGATACACGAAGTCTTCGATCTTCTTTGTCAGTATTTCAGAAAGAGTACATTCGAATATCTTTAATGCCGACCGGTTGGCACGAAGCACCCTGCCATCTTGATCCCAGAGAACAATAGCATCGATCGCCTCTTCAAAAAGGTCCTTAAATAATTCTTCACTTCGTTTTAACTGAATTTCCATCTGCCTTTTTTCAGTTATATCCCGCAGGATTGCCATATGAAGCTCGTGATTTACATATGGAGTCGTGGTGAACTCCACCACAGATACACCTTCAGCATGAGTGATAGGCATCTCTCCACGAGCTTGTCTTCCTGAATCGAGAAGTTCCTTTATTTTTATGACTTTAAAATGAAAGTCTTCCGGAATGAAAGAGGCGACCCTTCGATTCAACACTTCTCTTTTTGTGAGATTCACCTGCTTGCAGAATGCCTGGTTGACTTCTTTTATTTTTCCCTCCTTATCAAAAAGAATGATTCCTTCTGCTGCCTGCTGAAAAATATTATTCAGCATGTGCAAGTTCATATGTTCATTCCGCTGCTTCTCACGTTCGCTCGTGACATCTCTCAGGAAAAAGAAGGAAAAATCACTCTGTATTAATTTCGTGATTTTTAGATCGATATGCTTAATTGTTCCTGCCGCTGTAGTCATCAGTGTTTCATCTTCTATTTCTCCTCCTTCCTTCACTGCTTTTTCATATTGTGAAAGGATAGGAGAAGGAACCGCTTGGAAAAAAGGTACAAATGACTGATGTAACAAACTCGGGCGATCGATTTCCAGCAAATCCAATGCGGATGAATTAGCTTCGATGATGGCCAAATCGCTATTTACTATCAAAATCGGGTTAGGTGATGCGGTTAAAATTCCTCTGAAATCTATTTTATAGAAAGAACTTGATTCTTCTACAGATTTGTAAGTTTGTTTATTGGACATTGCTCTTTCCTCCTATTTACCTTCCATCTATACCTGCTAATAATATCTTTCTTCTGTTTCAGTGAGTTTACAGCGCAATTTCAGAATATATCTTTTCAATTATTTCTAGTTTAAGAAGCGATTGAAAGGGTACTTTCTAGTTATATTTTTGGTACTGTAGTAGTTGCAAAAAGCATGTTTTTTTAAAGCATCTATTTTGTATTGAAATAATAGAGAAACCCAGAAAATTTAAAGAAATCTCCAAATACTTAGAAGTTGGTGAATCACATGCAGACATCTAGAGATTATTACTTTGATAATGCCAAGGTCATCTTGATTTTCCTGGTCGTTTTCGGCCACTTCATTCGTTCATTCATAGAGAATGACCCTTATGTTTTGGCATTGTATAAAACGTTGTACACCTTTCATATGCCGGCCTTCATAATTGTTTCCGGCTTTTTTGCAAAAGGGTTTTATAAGAAGGGGTATATCCCTAAGTTATTCAAAAAATTGATTCTGCCTTATCTTTTATTCCAGATCATATATTCAATTTATTACTTCTTCCTTTATAACAGAAACAGTCTAACGATTGATATCTACAATCCTCAATGGTCTTTATGGTTTTTATTAAGCTTGTTCTGTTGGAATATACTGCTCTATCTTTTTGTCCGGAAATGGAAGTTTTCCAGAAATAACGCCTTAGTCATCGCTTTTGCTGTTGGAATTGCCATCGGATTCATTGATAACGTCTCGAATTTTTTGAGCCTTTCCCGGACGTTTGTCTTCTTTCCACTGTTTTTGCTGGGTTACTTTTTGAAAAAAGAGCACTTTTCAATGCTGCAGAAGAATAAATTCCGCATCGCATCGGCTGTTATTCCTGCAGTTGTATTCATATTCATGTTTTTCGTCCCAGAGTTTTCTGACAAATGGCTGCTGGGTTCAAAATCCTATGAACAGCTTGGCGGTAAAGATATCTTCAGCCCATTTGCAAGATCAGGGGTATATCTCCTGAATTTAATAATGGCTTTCAGCTTTTTTTCTTTCGTTCCCAAGAGCAGGCACTTCTTTACTAAATGGGGCGCCAGCACATTATATGTTTATTTGATACATGGATTTTTTGTGAAGTTTTTCAGAGAGAGCCATTATACGGACCTGCTGCCTCCGGTTCAGTCGATTATCTTTCTGGTGGTTGCTTCATTCATTTTAACTGTGTTGTTATCAAGCCGGCCATTGACTTCATTGACCCAGCCTCTGATTGAACTAAAAACCAGTAAACTGCACCATTTTTTGAAAGATTTAAAAAACTACAAAAAGAAATATACCGAGGACATGAAATATTAAAAAGCGAAAAGGCTTTGCTCACTGAAACCGTTTGTATCGGTGCCGCACGAGATAAAAGAATTACAAAGGTGACGGCAGTACGCTGACTAATCGAGTCCAGGAGCAAGATTGTCTAAAAGAGAAAGCGCACTGTGTAAACCTAAAAGGAGAATGTTTAGACAAAAAAGGGCGTTGCTACCCTCTTATTCTTATCGTTATTCTACACCGGGATCTAGTTCAGAAACTTCACCTAATCTTCGTGCTGCATATGTTTTAAGTGCTTAGAATCAAGACCGGCAAATAGTCGGTCTTCTGTTTTTATACATATTCTCATCACTACTATCAAATTCCTTCATATATTTTGGAAATAGGTCAAAATACTGAATAACATTGAGTTTGTATCAATGCTTGGTTACAATGTTAAAGTATGATTGGTCTGACTTCATTGATAGTACTTCAATGAGCATGTCCATTCCTATTAAATCCACATTCTTTGAACCAGTTTGATCTATAAAGGAGTTTATAAATGAAGAGAGCCGTTTTAAGTACATTAAATGCCAAATTTATTCACACAAATTTAGCCATAAGAAATCTCAAGGCATTTGCCGAGCCTGAGCATCTTGTCGAGATTTCGGAATATACCATTAAAGATCCTCTTATGAATATTGTATCGGACCTATATACAAAAAGGGCAGACGTAATCGGCTTCAGCTGTTATATATGGAATATTGAAGAAACAATAGCCGTAGTAAGAATGCTTAAAAAAATCTCCCCCGAAACGGTCATTATTTTTGGAGGACCAGAAGTTTCATATGATGTTCCCTATTGGATTGAACGATTGCCTGAAGTTGACTTCTTTGTAATCGGAGAAGGTGAAGAAACATTTAAAACCCTTCTTCAACAGATTTATGGAGATGAAAATTGGGATGAAGTAAATGGGATTGGGTATCTACAAAATGGTAAAGTGAAAATCAATCCTCAGAGAAATAAACTTGATTTAAGGGAACTGCCATCGCCGTTCAGATTTCCTGAAGACTTGAAAGACCTTTCGAAACGTGTCATCTATATTGAAACGAGCCGCGGCTGTCCTTTCCGCTGCCAATTCTGTCTTTCATCCATAGAAGTGGGCGTACGCTACTTTGACAGAGAAAAAGTCAAAGAAGACATCAGATTTCTCATGGAAAATGGAGCGAAGACGATTAAATTCGTTGACAGGACTTTCAATATCAGCAGAAGTTATGCAATGGAAATGTTCCGCTTCCTGATTGATGAACACCTTCCTGGAACTGTCTTTCAATTTGAAATTACAGCTGATATAATGCGCCCGGAGGTCATTGAATTTTTAAATAATGAAGCACCCGCGGGACTGTTCAGATTTGAAATTGGCGTCCAATCAACCAATGATGAAACCAATGACCTTGTCATGAGAAAGCAAAATTTCAGCAAGCTTACAAGAACGGTGACCATGGTCAAAGAAGGAGAAAAAATCGACCAGCATCTTGACTTGATAGCAGGGCTTCCCGAAGAAGATTATCAATCTTTCCGCAAAACGTTCAATGATGTTTTTGCCATGAGGCCTGAGGAACTTCAGCTTGGTTTCTTGAAAATGCTTCGCGGTACCGGCTTAAGGATTAACGCTGATAAGCATGATTATATTTATATGGATAATGCTCCTTATGAGATACTCGGAAATAATGTACTCGGCTTCGACGATATTGTGAGAATCAAACAAGTAGAAGATGTCTTGGAAAAGTACTGGAATGACCACAGGATGGATCAAACAATAGAATTTCTAGTCACTTCTGTGTTCCAGACTCCTTTCGATTTCTTCCAGAGCTTTGGTTCTTATTGGGAAGAACGAGGGTGGTCCAGAATCGGCCACCAGCTTGAAGATTTATTCAAGAGGCTGCATGAATTTCTCTCGGAGAATAAACCTGAATCACTGCCAACTATAGAAGCAATTATGAAGTATGATTACTTGAGAAATCAGCGTTATAAACCAAGAAAGGCATGGTGGCAGTCACAGCTTGATAAACGCAGCCGCTCTGAGATATATCAGGTGATCCTGCGTGATCCGTCTCTATTCGGAAGCGATTTTACGAAGTTGAAGCTAAACGAGAAAGATCTTCACAAACACACTCTTCTTGAAAAGCTTCCTGTTACACCTTCAGTTTCAGGTGTAGAAGCAAATCCTTGCTACCTGCTGGCTTATTACGATCCTGCCTCAGGAGCTGCACAGCTTTTTACAGCTGATGAATCTTCACTGTTTCAAGTACAAATAACCAATTAATTTCAACTTTCCAATCAACTTCTTGTTGATTGGTTTTTTTGAATGGCTCTGTCCTGAGAGATTGTTGCTTTTAAATGCTAATTCACCTTCTTCACAACTACAATCTTTTTTAAGGCTGTTTTCGCAAGAATTTTGGCTGTTTAAAAGTAAAGGATTTCCACTCCAGGCTTACGGCTCCGCGGGGCGGGCGGTGAGCCTCCTCGGCTTCATAAAAAGCGGAAGCGGCCGTTCAGCGACGTATAGATTTTAAGGCTCTCGTATGCGATAAAGGAAACACAACGAACATAGTGAGTTGATGTTCATTTCCCCGTTATGGAGAAAGCACCCAGAACTAGAATGGTTAATCACCGAAAAAGTCCAGGACCCGACTTTTTCCTATAACCACTTTGAAGCTAGTGAGGAAATGAACTAGTTGACTTATCGCAAGGAGAGAGACTGAAATCTGCTAGTCGCTGGCCGCTAGAGCTGGATGCGCCTGTGGAGTTACGTTCCAGTGGGTACGTAACCTTGGTCTCACCTGTCCCGCTAGTCCCGCAGGAGGCCGCACGCCTTCCGCTACAATCCCCCCTACGTAAAAGGGTAGGAAGGGTAAATCATTCAAAAGCAACAATCTCTTAGAAAAGAGCCTTTTTTAAAGAGCCTTTTGAATAGAGTGTAGAACAATTCCACAGATGCTTCATCACTTTAAAGTACTGAAAGGGACAGTCCCTCTTAGCACTTTAACGCAGTAAAGTGCGGACCATTAAAAGAGCTTGCAGACTCCCTTACTAGCTGGATGAGTTCTACAAGCTCTTTTTTCTTTTTATAACCTTCTAAATTGATTCTGCCGTCCTCAGCACTTCTTCTTATCATCCTGCTTTTTATTGGCCTCAGGGATTTCGAAGTGTTTGGCAGCATTGAAGTCGCCAAATTCTATTCCAAACTCTTCTTGAAAGCTTTGTTTTTCCGATTTGTTTTTGTGATTATCTTTCATTATTCATCCTGCCTTCTCTTCCATGTTTCGAGTTTCGGTTTTTGGCTTTAGCAGGGTTTTCTTCTTGCGCAAATTCAGCGCTGAAGTCTTTTTGCTCTGCTAAGTTCTTACGTGGTGTTTTGTTATTTTTTTCTGCAGCATCAAATTCAGCTTTTCTCTTCGCCATAATGGTCCACTCCTTTTGGGTTTGTTATATAGTTTTGCCGCTGAATTTCTATTCATGCAACAGCGGAGAGGCTTTTTCAAACCAGACCTGCGAAAAATTACCACTCATTTTTTGCAAAATCAGAGAAAAGATAATACCAGAAACAAAATTTATTCATGAGGAGGACAATTCACAATGGCTAGAAGTTCAAATAAATTATTGGTTCCTGGAGTAGAACAATTCATGGACCAAGTAAAGTATGAAATCGCAGAAGAATTCGGTGTTACACTTGGTTCAGATACAGTTTCGCGTGCTAACGGATCTGTAGGCGGAGAAAT
The DNA here is from genome assembly GCA_051750065.1 of Bacillota bacterium. GTDB lineage: Bacteria > Bacillota > Bacilli > Bacillales > Bacillaceae_B > Rossellomorea. Next base: position 67,514 of record JBNJJI010000003.1, on the reverse strand, counting down.
CACAAAACGCTTAGTAAAACAAGCTCAGACACAGCTTAAAGGTCAATAATTGAATATTTATGGATACAAAAACAAGGCTGCTTTATTGGCAGCCTTGTTTAATTTCGTTTCTCTTTACCTCTTTCGCTTTTAGAAAGATTAGGTTGTTAATTTCAATCGTTTCCATTATTATCCTTGCCTTTTTGCTTGTCTCCTTGATTATTGCGGTCTTTGGACTTTTCATCTATCTGCTTGTCTTCCTGTTTCTGAGAATCATTAGATTTATTATCTTTCTGTTTGTTAGGGGTGTTGGACTTTCCATTGCCTCTCTGCTTGTCTTCCTGTTTGTTAGGTGCATTGGACTTTCCTTTGTCTCTCTGACTGTTTTCCTGTTTGTGAGAACGATCGGACTTCCCATTACCTTTTGTATCGGGATGATTTGAAGGTGGATTATTGGAAGCATCTGGTTGGCGGCCATTTCCTTCACTATTTATTTCTTTTTCTTTCTGCAATTGTGACCCTTTGTTGGATTTATTACTTTTCCCCTGAGAGTTTGATTTACTTCTATCCTTCTCGGCTTGTTTTTCTTTCAGATGGTCCGGTCTCTTATCTGAACTCTTTTCTATCGGCGTCTCCGGACTTTTTTGCTTCTTGATATCTTCCTGTTGTCCAGGTGACACAGGCTTCTTCTCTTTTAATTTTTTGGACTCCTTCTTTAAATGAGCTTCTTCTTTTTCCTTTAATAACTGTCCCGTCGTAATACCAGCTGCTGCTGCTTCTTCTCTTACTTGGGAATTAGAATCAATTAAAGAAATATCCACACTGGCTTCTTTAAATTTCATTACAGTGAACTTATTGATTGCTTTTTTAATCGAGCTTTTATCGCTATTCTCGGCTTCTTCTGTAAATACCGTGGTAACGGTTACTCTTTTACCGTCATTCATAAAGCCTTCCTTAGAACTGAGATCAATGATTTGCTCAGTAACAGTTATGACTGACTTTCCTTTTGGATCAGTGATCACTTTCAACAAGTTTTCAGCTTCCTTATTAAATGGTTTAATATCTACGACTTGATGATCTTGATCTATACTCAACTCGAAGCTTGGGTTAATGTCGACTGAAACATATGCATAAACCTCTGGCTCTTTAATAATTGGAAGAAAAATAAATAATAGCATTAGTAGTGCAGCTGCACTTGAAAGAACAGGTTTTACACTACTCTTCTGTCTTAATCGCTGAAAAATAGTTGAAGTGCTTTCTTCAATCATTCCCGGATAGAATGTCAATTCCTCACCGATTTCATATCGAACAGATGCTTGCTTTTTTGTACTAATAAATTCGCCCTCAGGTGTCATCATGATGATAGCGTTAGGTTTAACCTCCATAACGATCCCTTTTTTCATTGATTCATCCGCCCTTTTAGGTAATCCTTCAAAAAATAAAAATCCCCCATAATAATAATAGAAATGGCAATGATGTATTTTCTATTTCTCTCAATTGTTTTTCTGCTAAATCCTACCTTTTTCTCCAGCTGCTTAATCGGCAGCCTTTTCTTAGTTTGAAGATATTCTAAAAAAGAAGGCGTGGAAACCACAATTTCAGCTATTGATATGGCATTCATTCTTGCATCTTCATGTTTTGGAGAATTTTTGACCAGGTCATCAAAACTCAGGGAATATTCCTTTAACTTTAATGTAAAAGCAATAATTTCTTCTTTTCTCTCTGAAGCTTCTTGTGCCCTGCTATACTCCTCCAAAGACAGAGAATCCGTAATCTTGCTTGGCGCCTCTCCTTCTTCAAGTTCAGCATTAGCGTCCACACTAATGTTTTGATGTCTGCCATTCACTCTTATATAGTCTATTACTTTTCTTTTTATGATTACTTCAGCGAAGCTCAAGATAGAAGATCCTCTTTCGCTGTCATATTTATAAATAGCGTCATGAAAGGCTATAAGTCCAATGCTGAATTCATCATCACTCTCATATATGTACCTTTTACAAACCGAAGACACCGTTTTCTTTACAAATGGTTTGTAATCCTGGAGCACCTGATTCAATAAGTCTTCGTTGCCTTCTTGAATTTCACCTGCATATGCTTCCAGTGTGTCTTTTTTGTTTCTTACTCCCGAAAAGATCAATAATACATTCAGCATCAGTCTCACCCCACTCCAGCCTCAATTATAACATGTAATAAAAAGTTCTAAAGGCTTATGAGTATGGAAAAGGCTTCCTCAACTTACCGAGGGTGAATTCAGTTAGAAGAGGCAGCCCCCCAAACTAATGTCGTTATGAAAAGTCTGGTATTCAGAGATTTCTATCTAATTCGCACCGTTCCCTCTGGTATCTTTCTCTTTATCACCATGTCCTTTACTACTCTTTTCTTTTTGTTCTTTTGTCTTCGTTTCTTTCTCTGTTCCACGCTCTGCTTTCTGTTTTTCTCTTGCAGCTTTTTCTCTTTCTCTTTCTGCTTCACGCTCTGCTTTCTGTTCTTCTTTTGCAGCTTTTTCTCTTTCTCTTTCTCTTTCTGCTTCACGCTCTGCTTTCTGTTTTTCTCTTGCAGCTTTTTCTTTTTCTCTTTCCGCTTCACGCTCTGCTTTAATTTTCTCTTTTTCAGCTTTCTGCTCTCTTATAGCTTCCTTGCGTTGGGTTTTTTCTTGGTTTTTTTCAGCCTTTTTCACTAAAGAATTAGGAGCTGCAGCCTTAACTTCTTCAGTTGACTCTTCCACCTTTTCCAATTCAAGTCCAGATTCATTGCTTACCTCTTCTGTAAGCTCTGCCTCATCAGCCACAGGTGCCGATACAGCTTTATGTACTTCTTCAAGATCTGTTTCTTCTTTGTCATTATCATCTTCTAACTTAGCAATTTTTTCAGCGAGTTTTGCATAGCTTTTTTCAATATTTTTTTGTAGAGTTGCTTTTGCTACAGGATTCTTCACTCTTTCCATAGCTGATTTAAGAGCAATGATATTTTGCGCAAAGATTTCTTCCATCTCATCAAGAAATTCTACTGTTTCATTTCCTTCCTTGAATTGTTCATCAGTAATATCATCGTTTTCTGAGGTTTCCTCTGTATCACCATAATTGGACTTGCTACTCTCATACTCTACCTCTTCACTCTCCTCATGCTGTTCTTCCCAATCTCCTTCTTCCATCGTTTCAAGAGCTTTTTCAATGGTTTCTATGGCTTTGTCTTCTTCTCCTGCTTGAAATAAAGCATGTGCCTCTGACAAACGCTCTGCAGCATGTTCTGCTAGAAGCTTTGCTTCTTTCACTTCATCAACTGTAAAAGCAAGCTTCACTTTCTCTAACACCAGTTTTGCAAAATAAAAGAAGTCTCCCGGCAATAATGATGGGGATTCCCCAATTTCTTCCTCAGGCTTTATTCCTTCTTTAACTGCATCCACAACAGCTGAATCATTCACTAAAACATTGGATGTTTCTTCTGTTACAGTATGGAAATCTACCTTATCGACTGTTTCACCGCCATCGTCATTGGCATGTACAAGTGTACTCGATAATGAAATTGTTCCTGCTGTGAGAATAGCTAATGTTGTTCTTGTTAATTTTGATTGTTTTGACAATATGTTCACCTCATATATGTTTTAAAGCGATCGCTTCACTAGAAGGTTACGCAAATCGCAGAACACTTTAGGGGGTGGTTTTCACTTTTGTATAGTTGAAATGAATTCTTACGCGGGGATATATGACATATAACGGGGACAAAGACAAACCATTCAGTATTAAAAGATAGTACAACAAAAAACCTCTACCGCATTCGGGCAAAGGTTCTGTTTTTTACTGAATACAAAGCTCGCGACGCGAAGATGATGCTGTCTCTATTTCTCAATGGCAGCCCTGCTCATAGTGTTTCATTCATATGCTTAAGTTCTTTCGCTCTAAAATAAATTTAAGAAGTAATCCTGCTCCGACACCCGGCAGTACACAAAGCATCGGAAAGAAAATTGGGCCGATGAAGATTTCGTTGATAAAGATTTTTGGAGACAACATTAATCCAGTGGTAACAGTATAAGCCGTAAATACGAATGGCAAAAAGGCATATTTGCCTCTTTCTCCCTCTGCACTCTTATACGCATCCCACATGGCAAACATATACAAACATGGATAGAACATGAGCCATCCGTAATCAATTACCTGAGCTGATAACCTGGTTTCTCCAAGAAAACTCAAACGAATCGCTTCATTGAAGTTACTTTGAACATTAATTAAAAATTCCAGAGCTACAAAAAAAATACCTTTGATAACTGAATTCTTTAAAAGCTGTGGAAAACCGGGAAGCGCTATACTCCACAAGATGGCTTCGAGCTTACTTATCGTTTTATTATGCATCCACTCTCATTCCATCTCCTCCAAAATGTCTCGCTATCCATAGTTTGCACAGAGATGGAACTCTTATTACTTTTATTTACATTTAGACCTAGTGTAAAGCTCAGTTGTTACTTTTTTCATTCTTAATCCACTGCAACATGAAAGTCAGGGTCATTACAATTCTCTTTATAGAACTCAACCATGCTTCCTACGGTTTCTAAAAAGTCTGTACAAGTAATTCCGGCGGGGAGCAGATCTGTTACAGCTGCTGTGCAGTCAAATACTCCATTCCACGAAAAATAATCAAGTGCTTCTTTTTCAACTTTCAAATATCTACGGACAGGTGCATATTTTAAAGAGGAAGAGATCCACTTTAAAGGAATCTTCCCTAACGTTTTCTTTCTATTCATTTCCCATAAGATTGAACCGTAAATTTCTTTTACTTTATAAGGATGAGGATCTGTTAAATGATAAGTTTTGCCAACCCCTTCTGGTAAGTGGCTAAGATAAATAGCGGCACTTGTAATATATTCTACGGGCACGATATTTACTAAAGTTTCACCCTCTCCTATAGCAGGGAAGAATGGAAGAAAAGAAAGGCGGCGGAACATATTCATGATAAAATAAGGGCCGTCAAACTTACATGTTTCACCAGTATCTGATTTACCTTTTACAATACCCGGCCGCAGGATCGTGACAGGAAGTGTTTCCTTAAGGACTTCCACCAAACATTCTGCCTCAAATTTAGTTTCTTCGTAAAAATTATGGAAGGAGGACGGTCTTATTAATTCTGTTTCCAAAAGCCTGCCTTCCCTGTCACCTGCAATAAAGGCCGTGCTAAAGTAAACATACCTCTTAAGATGGAACAGCTCCTCACAGAAGCGATTAATATTTTCAGTTCCCAATACATTGATTTTATAAGCTGTCTCATATGCCACTGACAGGTCATAGATTGCAGCCAAATGCCAAACATACTCAACTTCTTCCTTTAACTTTGCAAAAAGAGAAGATGGGATATTTAATTGTTTCTTCGTAATATCTCCTTCAATTAAGATAATCCTTTTCTTCATACCCTTTTCATTTTCAATCTTTCTTGCTTCAGCCTCTGCCCTCTCTTTCATCGACGGCAAATGAAGACAATAGAAAATATCTTCATCATTTAGCATCTCCTTAATCAATTGAATAGATATAAATCCCGGAAAACCAGTCATAAAGTACTTAGCCATTATTTCTCCCCTTTTTAAAAATATTAATATAAATTAAACAAAAAAACCTCAAGACTGAACAATCGATCGTTGTTCAGTCTTGAGGTGTAAGGCCCTTTTGTTCTGAGTCTTTATTCAAAGCAACTTCATACTTTATCTATATGCTCTTCTTCTTCTCTTCATTCTTCTAGTATTTTTATCAAACAAGCTGTAGACAACAGGTATGACATACAGTGTTAAAAGGGTAGAGCTGATCAGCCCCCCAATAACCGTGATACCCATCGGCTGATTGATTTCAGTTCCCTGGCCAATTCCAAGTGCCAGCGGAAGCAGTCCAAGAATCGTCGTCAAAGCAGTCATAAGTATCGGCCTTGCCCTGTCTTTCACAGCTTCTACAATGGACTCGTAGCTGTCCATTCCGCTTTCCTTCTTCTGATTAATATAATCCACGATTACAATCGCATTATTCACCACTATACCTGCCAAGACAATGACCCCGATCACAGAAGAAATTGAGATAGGAGTTCTTGTAATTGTCAGTGCCAGTGCCACACCAATCACCATCAAAGGTACTGTGAACATGATGACCAATGGATATTTAAAAGATTCAAACTGAGCTGCCATTACAAAATACACCAAAATAATTGCTAGGCCGATAGCGAGAATCATGTCATCTATTGAATCTTCCAGCAGCTCCCTGTCTCCTGAAAAAACTACCTGGGTTTCTTGAGAAAGATTCAAGGCTTCAATCTCCTCATCAACGATCTCTGAAATGGAGCCCAGGTTTGTTTCTGATGAATATTTCAAAGTGAATTGTACAGAACCCTGCTGATCAATTCTCTGAATGCTCACAGGTCCATCTTCAATACTGAAATCTACCACTTCATCAAGCTCAATGAATTCCCCCTGAGCATTTTGTATCTCCAGCGTTTTCAAGCTGTCAAGATTCTCAGTAACTTCCCTGTCATAACGGACGAAAACGGTATAAACATCATCATTTTCTGCTACAACCTGGGTTGCAGGAACGCCTCGGGTAATATCATTAACCGTCTGAGCTATACCAGCAGGCATCAGACCTTCTTCGAGAGCGGCTTCACGGTCCACTTTCATCTGGACTTCCTGAATCAATTCATTTTGATCTGTTGTCACATCTGTTACGTATTGCGCAGATTCAAGTCCTTCTTCAATCTTTTCAACTGCATCCTCAAGCCTTACGCTATCTGTATCTCTTACATTAAAGGTAAGTGTCTGAGGGCTCTGGCCTGAAGTGGACTGCAGGTTAAATCCGACCCTCGCTGTTTCATTCTGGGAGATTGCCGCATCTTCCACTCTTGGCTTTAGATCATCTACAAGTTCGAAAACAGATACGGTCCGTTCTTCCAAAGGTTTCAACTTAACGTAAATTTCAGCAATATTTCTGTTTGCCTGGCCCCTGAAGGATTGTTCTTGATTCGTTCCAGTCAACGAGACATAGACATCAATCGATTCCTCTTTCTCTAATTCATCTTCAATTGCATTCACAACACTCTTCGTTTCTTCCAAGGACGAACCATTGTCCAATTTTACATTCATATTGAAGAATCCTTCGTCAGTAGGAGGCAGGAATTGAGTGCCAACTGTTGTAATCCCTAATGCACCGCCTGCCAGTAAAATGACAGTAATAAAAAGAACTGCCCATCTATGCTTCAGGGACCAATGAACACTTTTTTCAAAAGTATTCATGGATTTAGAACGTCTTCTAATGGCTTCGTGGTTCCCTTTTGGTGTCTTTAACATTCTGCTAGCCAGCATCGGAATGACTGTTAAAGCGACAGCCAGTGATGCGAATAAGCTGAATGATATTGTTAAGGCAAACTCGGTAAATAACTGTCCAATCAGTCCTGAAATAAATACAACAGGAAGGAAAACAGCCACTGTTGTCAGAGTGGAAGCTGTTATAGCAGCTGCTACCTCTTTAGCTCCATCTCTTGCTGCTTGTTTAGAATCTTTTCCCATTGAAAGGTGACGGTAAATATTTTCAATGACAACAATCGCATTATCCACAAGCATACCGATACCCAGTGCCAATGCACCGAGAGTCATAATATTCAAAGCGAAATCAGCAAAATACATGAGTACAAATGTGACAATTACAGAATAGGGAATGGCAACCCCGATGATCAGCGGACTTTTAATATTTCTTAAGAAAAGAAATAGTACCAGCATGGCAAATGCTCCACCAAGGATAAGCGAAGTAGCAATATTGCCAATGGCATCCTTAATATAATCTCCCTGGTCAAATAAGACATCCGCCTCAATGTTTTGATAACGTTCTTGATCCAGCAGCTGATTCAGCTTTTCCTGGAACGCAGTGGAGACGTCTGCTGTATTTGCGTCCGATTGCTGAAGAACACTGAGAAGAACAGCATTCTGCCTGTCTGCTCTTGTAATCGTATTACTCTCTTGTGTTCTCCTCTCTACTTCAGCAACATCCTCTAGAACAATATTCTCGCCCGTCTGAGGATCTTTACCGATTACAAGCCCGGCAATTTCCTCAGCATCACCAAGCTGGCTGACAACCCTGGTTGTAAGGGTTTTTTCACCGGTAGTAATCGTATCACCGGGCATCGTGATATTGTTGGCTCTTAAGCTATTAACTATATCGCTTTGTGTAATTCTGTAGTTTTTCAGCTCTTCCTGATCAAGGTCGATTGCTATTTCTTGTTCATTTACACCCGAGACGTTTACACTTGCTACGCCTTCAGCTTTGGTCAACTCCAACTCTAAATCGTTTGCGAGGTCCTGAAGGTTTCCCTCATTCCCAGTTTCTTTTATCGAAACTTGGATAATGGGAAACTGAGCAGGATCAAACTTTAAAAAGCGCGGATCCTGGGCATCATCCGGAAGCGGGACGCCACTCAACCTTTGAAGCACTTCATCTTGTATTTCATCAATGGAAGTAGTCCAAGAAAATTCCAGAAGGATGAAGTTCGAACCTTCCCTCGAAGTGGATTGAATATTCTTGATCCCAGGCAAAGTCGCTAAAGTGTCTTCCAGAGGCTTTGTCACTTTTTCGACAACTTCAGTCGGGCTCGCTCCCTCATATGTAGTGACTACTACGCCTACCGGCGGATTGATATCGGGTATCAATTTAAGCGGGATCCTCAAAAGTGAGACCCCTCCCAAAATCAGTATCAATAACATTGTAACTATAGTGAAGACCGGTCTTCTTATAGAAAAATCACTTAATTTCATGTATTTTCTCCCTCCACGGTAAACAGACAATCTGATGTAAACTTCGACATATTTGTTTAGTTACACTTACTATAGTTCTTGTCCTTCAGACTATCAACATTTTAGCTTTTCAAAGTGTTCTATACTTATTTTAGTATGGGAAACTAGTTTGAAAATGATACCAATCACACCAGCTATTGAAATTGAATAACAATGCTTTACCAGGGGGTGCCGGTGTGGCGAACATTAAACCGGCTTGTGAATTTCTCTGAATAGTTTAGCAATTCACGTGCATAGTACGGCATTGACATTCTCTGTGTGGTATACCCCTGGAAATGTCCACTAAATTGCAGCACTAAAAAAAGACAAAAAAAGAAGAGGCCGAAAAACGCCTCTTCCTTAAAATAGATTTTCAAACCATAAAAGGAACTTTTGGTTCTTTTAATGGTTTTCCAATATAGTATCCTTGTCCAAGGTCCACGCCCAAGGACTTACAGTACTGAAGTTCTTCTTTTCTTTCTATCCCTTCTGCCAGCACACTGATTCCTAATTCCCTGGAGATGCGGGTAACATCTTTGAGAAATGATTGATTACCCTTGTTTTGGTCACAATCTTTAATGTAAGATCGATCAATTTTAACATAATCCGGCTTCAGCTTGCTCAGCATTTCCAAGGTGGAAAATCCTGCACCTACATCATCGAGCGCCACTTTCATGCCTTCTCTCCTGTATACTTCAAAAACCTTTTTCAAATGCTCCACATCTTCTATTTGCTCGGTTTCCACAACCTCAAAGACCAGATCTGCAGGATCCACTTCATATTTCTCTACGTAACTGAAGGTATGCTGTAAACAAAACTCAGGATTATAAATAGTAGACGGGAGGAAATTGATAAAGCTTTTGACTCCTCTTTGAAGGTGGTCTTTTCGACATCTGATTGCAGTCTCGCGGGCCCTTTGATCCAGCAATGAATGAAGACCGGTTTCATTGGCTGTTTTAAATAAACTTCCCGGCGAGATTTCTTTTTCCATGTCTCCGGATCTCAATAAAGATTCATATCCATAAAGCTCATCTCTTTGCAAATCCATAATAGGCTGAAAAAAACTAACCAACTTTCCATTTTGAATGAATTCCACTTTATCGCGCTTGTCCATCCGTCTTTTCAAATCAGCAAAAGGGATCATCCGGATATTTTGACGTCTAGCTGAAACCCCGGCTTGCCAATTCCCTTCAGTAACCGCTGTCTTCAGCTCCTTCAGCATTTCCAGTAATTCATTAAAGTCTCCAAAATTGAAAAGATATGTAAATATTCCTGTCTGTTCTCCTGAAAAGGAGAGATTGCCAATATTCAGCTCTGTTTCACCCTGGATCGCCAAAAATCCTCGTTCATAAAAAGGAATTGATATTCCGCAGTTAATGCATGTGTTTTTCATTAGCACTCTTCTCCTGTCCAGTCAATTTCAAATGTTCTGATCTGATACTTATTACCCATTTCAGTCTAACATTAATTGTTTGAGTAGACATAACATCTTTGCTTGAGATTGTTGATGTTTTTTTGGACGGTTATTCTACACTTCTTGCGGGCTTTGTAGATTCCTTCTCTTGAAGTGTCTCTGAGAGCTTTTCTGAGAGACACTTGGGCAACTTTTTTCGGCTGAAGTGTCTTTGAGAGCTTGCCCGAGAGACACTTGGACAAATTTTTTCGACTGAAGTGTCTCTGAGAGCTTTTCTGAGAGACACTTGGGCAACTTTTTTCGGCTGAAGTGTCTCTGAGAGCTTGCCTGAGAGACACTTGGGTGTTTTTTAGAGCTTGAAGTGTCTCTGAGAGCTTTTCTGAGAGACACTTGGGCGTTTTTTAGAACTTGAAGTGTCTCTCAGAGCTTTCCTGAGAGACACTTGGGCAATTTTTTTAGGGTGAAGTGTCTCTGAGAGCTTTTCTGAGAGACACTTGGACAACTTTTTTCGACTGAAGTGTCTCTGAGAGCTTTTCTGAGAGACACTTGGGCGTTTTTTTTCGGCTGAAGTGTCTCTGAGAGCTTTTCTGAGAGACACTTGGGCTATTTTTTCGACTGAAGTGTCTCTGAGAGCTTTTCTGAGAGACACTTGGGCGTTTTTTAGAGCGTGAAGTGTCTCTGAGAACTTTCCCGAGAGACACTTGGGCATTTTTTTTAGGCTGAAGTGTCTCTGAGAGCTTTTCTGAGAGACACTTGGACAACTTTTTTCGACTGAAGTGTCTCTGAGAGCTTTCCTGAGAGACACTTGGGCGTTTTTTAGAGCGTGAAGTGTCTCTGAGAGCTTGCCCGAGAGACACTTGGGCATTTTTTTTCGGCTGAAGTGTCTCTGAGAGCTTTTCTGAGAGACACTTGGGCTATTTTTTTCGACTGAAGTGTCTCTGAAAGTTTTCCTCTCAGTACCGAACCCAATAATTACACATAATAAGTATGGTTTTTAGTACTGATTGTATTTAAATTTTCTGCAAGGACTTTTCTGATTGTCTTTTTTACATTGATAATCCCACACATAGCCTGAATCTTATTAGTCGTCACTTTTTCATCAGGAAATAAGAGCCTAAACTCCTCGACTGTCCTTAAAATAGCTGATGCCTTGAGTTCTTGTTTTCCGCAATAATGGCAAACCAACGACCTTCCTGAAATTTCACCATAAAATCCCTGACATCCCGGACAGATAATCCCTTTACGAAGTTCCTCAAATTTGTACTCGGGAAGCCGCGAATAAGGAGATTCTTCAATATGAAGTGATCCTAATTTTTCAGCAAAACGGAAATCTGATTTATTCATTTGTAGAGAACGACCTTGAATTTTTTTCATGAATCTGTTTAACTGTGGGTGGTATATAAGGAAAGGGTTGGCAGGAGGGTTATAAAGATAAAATTCGGGGTTGATAAAAATTAAGTATGATTCAACACGGCAGTTGAACCCTAACTGTTGAGTGTACTGGCGAATAAGGGATTCTGTTCGTTTCATCTGAATCAAAGGATCTTTTTTTTCTTCTCCAGCGGGACTGATCCAGTTACCATCCCTGATCTGGTAATCTCCTTCAAAGTTCTTTACTTCGAAGTGGAAAATTGTTTTGGACGCTAAAGCAAAGGAATCAATTTGAAATTTCGAGCCTTGGTGTTCCAATAACAAATCATTTAGGAAAACCATCTCACCTACAAGAGGAAGGGCCCATTCATCAAACAACAACTCTCCTTCAAATCCTTTTTCTGAAGACATCAATCTCTTCTGGTATTTGGCAGTTAATGAAGTCCTGGTATTCAGCGATTTCAGTAGCTTCAATTCCGCAGTTTCAGCTCGTTTTTTTAATATCAAACAGCCTCTCCCCTTTCATATCCATTTTATATCATATTCCTTTTTCTTCCTACACTTTTTCATGCGTTTCTTGTAAAAAAACAGTTGTTATAAATTGGATTGTTGATTTCCATTTGATTGCAGCGACGCCTCTGAGTCTATTCAGTTTGTCTTGCGGTGGACCGTTCTTATTGGTATATAACCTTTGTCCTCATCTGTCCCGCTGCAGAACTTATTTATAAGGGTGGGGTAGAGTTCCCATGCTCAACTCCCCTGGCCAGCCAAAGCCCAGCCTCCCAAACACCAAGGCTGTTTCGCATTAATTGTTAAATTATAGCTTAACAACAAAAAAACAGAGGGCAAACTATCTCCCTCTGCTTCTTAGCAACCATTCTTATAATAAACTATAAAGCTTGATTTCCGGATTTTTATCCTGAAACCATCTCATGGCAAAGTCATTTTCAAACAGAAATACCAGACGGCCAAGCCTGTCTTTAACTAGAAGGCTTCGGGAACTGGACATGGAATCTTTCACATCTGCTTCGTTTTCGATCCAGCGTGCGATTTTCCCTCCGATGTTTTCCATGATGACGTCAACATTGTATTCGTTCTTCATACGGTGTTCGAACACTTCATATTGAAGCTGGCCGACCGCACCGATAATGATATCTTCTGTTCTTAATGTTTTGTATAACTGAATGGCACCTTCCTGCACAAGCTGATGAATGCCTTTGTGGAAGTGTTTCTGCTTCATAACATTCTTGGCAGTGACCCGCATGAACAGTTCTGGAGTGAATTGAGGCAGCTTCTCATACTGAAGCAGCTCTTTTCCTTCTACGATAGTATCTCCGATTTGATAATTTCCTGTATCATACAAACCGATGATGTCGCCGCTGACTGCTTCATTTACGGTGCTGCGGTCATCTGCAAGGAATTGGGTGGACTGTGACAGCTTGATTGATTTTCCAGTTCGAGAGAGAGTAACGCTCATGCCTCTTTCAAACTTTCCTGAACAAATCCGCACAAATGCAATCCGGTCCCGGTGTGCAGGGTTCATATTTGCCTGAATTTTGAAGATAAAACCGGAGAATTCTTCTTTCACCGGATCCACTGCTCCCACATCCGCTTTCCGTGGCTGAGGTGATGGAGCAAATTGCAAATAGGTTTCCAGGAAAGTCTGGACTCCAAAGTTCGTTAACGCACTTCCAAAGAATACTGGTGTTAAGGTTCCATTGGCAATCTTCTCTTTTGAAAAGTCGTTCCCTGCCTCATTCAATAAATGGACATCTTCCAAAGCCTGCTGATAAAGTCCAGATAACTTGAGATCATGATCCTCATTTATTTCACCGTTGTCGTCAAGCTCAAGGAACCTTTCTTCGTCTTCCACCCTGAATTGCTCAATCCGGTTATGATGTCTGTCATAGATACCAAGGAATTCTTTTCCCATTCCAATAGGCCAATTCATAGGATAAGAATCGATTTCTAGTACTTCTTCCAATTCTTCTAAAATCTCCAGAGGTTCCCTTCCTTGACGGTCAAGTTTATTAACAAAGGTAAAAATAGGAATCCCTCTCATTCGGCAGACTTTAAACAGCTTAATTGTTTGGGCTTCTATCCCTTTCGCCGCATCTATAATCATGACGGCACTGTCCACTGCCATCAATGTACGGTATGTATCTTCACTGAAATCCTGGTGACCAGGTGTATCCAGAATATTGACACGATACCCATCATAGTCAAAAGCCATCACTGAAGAGGTTACTGATATCCCTCTCTGTTTTTCAATCTCCATCCAGTCAGAAGTTGCAAACTTACCTGTTTTCTTGGCTTTAACCGTTCCAGCGTCCCGAATGGCGCCTCCAAATAACAGAAGCTGCTCCGTTAATGTAGTTTTCCCGGCATCGGGATGCGATATAATAGCAAACGTTCTTCTAGAAAGAACTTCATCCTTTAATTTATTCATAAAAAAATAATCCTCTCGTCTTTAAAATCTCACTCTTCATCATATTATTTCCTGCCCTCATTTGCAATATTAACTGCAATCAAATCTACATTTCTCTTGTCCAATTATATATAAGTGATGCCATTTCTGACGCTTCACCTGTGTTCATTCCAAATGAAGCAAGAGAACCCTCCAGCTTCTTTTGCAGCAGATCTGTCTCATAGGTGAAGTCGATGGACCAGCCTATATCCGGAACGGCAACCATGAAATACTCATCTTTTTTATTTTCATAAATGAATACTTTTCGTTCCTTACCGCCTGTTAAACTTTTTCTGATTTTCAATTATATCTTCCTTCCTTTTTTTGGTTTTGAAAAATTCTCCACAAATTAAATTGGTCGTTGGGTTAATACGGAAAGGTGTTAGGTTCGTATCCTGGTGTAATATGTGAGTACATTTTCGCCAGTCTACCCAGCTATTAGTATCCGCGTCTTATTGATCCCCCTAGTCTACTTTCTAGTTCATAATCTCTCAGATTCCAGCACCGTGCTGATTCTTAATTATTTCAAAACCGGATAGAATTGATGAAAAACAACATACTAAGAAAGAATTGAGAAAAAAGTACAATTAAAGGGTTTACATTAAGAAAATTTTAAAGTAATCTTACTATCCTAGCAAGAATATTACATACGAGGTGAGAAATTTGCAGTATATTTGGGGTATTATTGGTATTTTGGTCGTCATGGCCATAGCATTCGGCTTTTCAACGCACAAGCGTTCCATTAATTGGAGAACAATACTTGGCGGCCTTGCCATTCAACTGTTCTTTGCTTTTATTGTACTAAACACAGGATGGGGTCAAGATATATTACAAGGCTTCACTAGAGTAGTCAACAATATCATCAACTATTCTAATGAGGGAATCGACTTCCTGTTCGGCGGGTTGTTTACCGATGATTCTAATATTGCCTTTGTATTTGCGTTCAACGTTCTTCCTGTAGTCATTTTCTTTTCTTCACTGATTTCAGTTTTGTACTATCTGAAGATCATGCAGATATTCATTTATATTCTGGGTGGAGGTTTGTCTTGGCTTCTCGGAACGAGGAAAGCGGAATCCATGTCAGCTGCTGCAAACATTTTTGTCGGCCAGACAGAGGCACCGTTAGTTGTACGTCCTTTTCTTCCCAAGATGACAGAGTCCGAATTATTTGCCGTCATGACAGGAGGACTTGCTTCTGTAGCCGGTTCAGTTCTAATCGGTTACTCACTGCTCGGCGTTCCACTTGAATACTTACTTGCCGCAAGTTTCATGGCGGCTCCAGCCGGCTTGGTCATGGCCAAATTGTTTGTTCCTGAAACGGACGATAAACCGGAGCCTAAAGAATTTGAAATGGAAACAGACTCTGAATCAACAAACGTGATTGATGCTGCTGCAAGAGGCGCTTCAGTCGGATTACAGCTGGCTCTGAATATCGGGGCGATGCTTCTTGCATTCATTGCACTGGTCGCATTGATTAACGGCATCCTTGGCTTATTCGGCGGGTTGGTCGGAATCGACAACCTTTCATTAGAATTGATACTGGGATATCTCTTCGCTCCGCTGGCATTTGCAATAGGCGTGCCTTGGAGTGAAGCGGTTCTTGCCGGTAACTTCATTGGTCAAAAACTTGTCATCAATGAATTTGTCGCTTATTCTAATTTCGCTCCGCAAATTGGAGAGTTATCAGATAAGACTGCTGCCATTATCAGTTTTGCTCTATGTGGATTCGCCAATCTTTCTTCGCTTGGCATCCTGCTCGGCGGCCTTGGCAACCTTGCTCCAAACCGCCGGAAAGATATTGCACGACTTGGCTTGAAAGCTGTCGCAGCGGGTGCGTTGGCTTCGCTGCTGAGTGCCGCCATTGCTGGAATGTTTATATAATTCATAGAGGACTGAAAAAGAAGGCAAGAGGTTGTCAGCACCTGATAATCATTAGCACTCAAAGGATGCCTTCTTCTTAATCCAAACTCACTCCAGATCCATACAAAAAGAATCGCAGCACCTGCTGTGATTCTTTTTTTGTTCTTTTGCTTTCTACCTCATCTTTTTTTATACTGTAAGCAAGAGAAAAAGGAGAGTTTCTATGCTCAAGATAAAAAAATTCAACATCATAGGCGGCAGAGTAATTAAAACGGCAATCGCCGTTTTTTTAACAGCTCTGATTTGTTATTGGTTTAACCTTCCAGCGGCTTTTGCTGTGATAACCGCAATCGTAACAGTTGAGCCTACTGCGTCAGATTCAATAAGAAAGGGACTTGTGCGTTTCCCGGCGTCTGCAATAGGTGCCGCATTAGCCATTTTCTTTACTTTCCTGTTCGGAGATTCGCCGATAACTTATACTCTTGCTACCCTTTTCACGATTGTTCTTTGTCATAAATTACACCTGGAGGACGGCATGCTTGTTGCTACGTTAACTGCTGTTGCGATGATTCCCACCACAGGTGACCATTACTTATTATCTTTTGTTACGAGATTGGGATCGACGAGCATTGGCCTAATCATATCAACTCTTGTCAATATCTTTGTTCTTCCACCCAACTATTCATCGAGAATTACGACAATGGTTCATAATCTATTTATAAAAACAGGGAACCTTCTTGAAACAAGGGTCATTGAGCTTGTACTTCATAAAAAAACAGAAGTCAAGACACGTGTTTCTTTTCAAGAAGTTAATAAATCGATGGATACAATTGAGAAACTCTGCCGGTATCAGCGGAAAGAATGGAAATATCATCGCCACAGCCGCAAAGATATGAAGATGTTTCATTACGAAAATAAGAAAATGAGCATCTTGAGACAAATTCATTACCATTTAGGCAATCTTATGCTACTTCCCCAGCACGAAATAAAGTGGAAAGAGGAGAAGCAGGAAAAGGTCATTGCCGCTTTACAGTCGCTGGTTGAAATCATTCAGGATCCCAAGCATTTCATTTCAAAAGAACACTATCATAAATACAAAAACCTGCTGGAAGAATTCTGGGATATTCGATCACAATTAAAAGAAGTAAAAGAAAATGACCACCAACATCTTTTCTCACCTGAAACCGTTCTTCTGTATGAATTGCTCTCTATCCATGATCTTACTGAGGAGTTATCGCACATTTATGCCATGCAGCATAGAAATGATACCTCCCTTATTCAAACTTCCAATAATGAAGTAACCGATCAGCCCTGAAGCCAAATAACCCGAAAATTCCCGATAGAACAAAAGCGCAAGCGCCCTGATCAGCCCCGACAGGCAAATGCTCCTAAGAGAAAAAAATGCGGTTTTTCCTTTTATTCTCTTTGGACATTTGACCCCGAGGGGCTGGGCGCTGAAGCTGGACGGATCAAAAGCGCAAGCGCCCTGATCAGCCCCGACTGGCAAATGCTCCGAAAAGAAAAAAGGCGGTCTTTCCTTTTATTCTCTTTGGACATTTGACCCCGAGGGGCTGGGCGCTGAAGCTGGACGGATCAAAAGCGCAAGCGCCCTGATCAGCCCCGACAGGCAAATGCTCCGAAGAGAGTATTGGCGGCCTTTCCTTTTATTCTCTTTGGACATTTGACCCCGAGGGGCTAAGTTCGTTACGGTGGGTACGAACCCTCGGGCGCTGAAGCTGGACGAGGATAGCTTAGGTAAAGTTTTCCCAAGGATGGAATTTATAAATTCCTCAACAACAAAAAAGCCAAGGAGGTCTCCTTGGCTTTTCTATATACTGTATTTTACTTTACAGCGCTGGATCGCAATCTCCTTGTCGCTGTGGGGATATTTTGTATTTTCAATGATTTGATAGTCTTCATGACCTTTGCCGGCAAATATGATGATGTCACCTGGTTCGCTCACATCAATTGCATGCTTAACCGCTTCTTCACGATCACCAATCAGAGCAAAGTTGTTATGCCTCATCCCTTTTCCAAGGTCGTTGACAATACTATCGTATTCTTCATAACGTGGATCATCGGTGGTTAAGATAACATAATCTGCAATGGATGCCTTTTCAGCCATAGCCGGACGTTTGGATTTATCTCTATTTCCACCTGTCCCGACAAGGAATATAATTTTATTCTCTTTGAATGGCAGAACAGATTGAATGGCATTTTCAATAGCATCCGGAGTATGTGCATAATCAATATACATGGATAGCGGCGCATCCGTTACTACTCTCTCCATACGTCCGCTCACTGGCGGAAGTTCCTTAATGATTTCGACCAATTTCTTTACAGACATGCCTTTTGCAAACAATGTTGCCATGGCTGCGAGAATATTGTATACATTGAATTTACCCAGCAGCTTGGATTCGACTTCAAATATTCCTTCCGGAGACTGCAGGGTGAAAGCAGTCAAATCATTATAGTAACTGATCTTTTCAGCCTTAAAGTCAGCATGAGACTCAAGACCATAACTGATGACCTCGTGTGCTGTCATCGCAGAGTATCTTTCGTACCATTCATCATCACTGTTAAGAACCGCATATTTAGGATTGGATAAATCTTGGCCTAACTGTGAAAATAATAATCCTTTGGCATAACCATAGTGTTCCATGGTTTGATGATAGTCGAGATGATCATGACTGAGATTTGTGAATGTAACAACATCAAAATCCACTCCCCACAGCCTTCCTAATGTAAGTCCATGTGAAGACACTTCAAGGACCATATTATTGATACCCCTATCCAATGCCTTTTGAATCATTTCTTGATTGGTCATGACATCACAGGTCGTGTTCTCACTCGGGAATAGCTCTCCATTGAGATCAAAGCCGATGGTTCCTGAAAGAGCAGAACGCTGGCCGTCTTTTATAAGGATGGAATGAATCAAGTTGGTCACGGATGTTTTTCCGTTTGTCCCTGTCACTCCAAATACATTCAGCTTTAAAGATGGGTAGTCAAAATATTTATTAACAAGCTGTCCCATCGCTTTGAATGAATCTTTGACAACCACCAGCGCCGCTTTTTCCAGATCAATATCGAGCTGTTTTTCAGCAATAATCAGTACGGCTCCCTTCTCTACGGCATCTAGAGCATAATCATGACCGTCCACCGTAAAGCCCCTGGTACAAATAAAAATGTCGCCTTGTTGGACCTTGCGGGAATCAACATGCAAATTAGCTATATTTGAAGGAAGCTCACCATAAACAGTCTTCACTTTTAAACTTGATAATAATTCATATGTATTCATATCTACCAACCTCACAATGTGTTGAAATCAATTACCTTCTATTGTATATTACCAACAGGAAATTGAGAAGAAAAAGAGTCCTCTTTCCTAAGTCATTCTCAGCCATTGTAATGCCTGCCAAAAGAATCGGCAGTCCGCCCCTTCCTTCCCTCAGTTTCTTCAGCAAAATAAATCGATGACAAAATCGCTTCTTCTACCGCTTCCGCTGCTCCCTGAAAAATCATATTCATGACAGGATGGTCCTCCCTGATCATCTTAACAGTATCATAAAGGCTCTCATGCCGATGTTTCACTTTATTCTTCGTAGTAAAGGCAATAACAATATCTCCGCTTCCATGATGTATGTTGCTGCCTGATCTGGAAAGGCCGACACCAGCCCTCTTCGCCAATCTTTTCAATTGTCTGTCAGACATAGGAATATCCACTGCTAAAATGATCATGATTGATCCGTCTGGAAGATTTTCTTCATGGCAATTCACAGATTCATTAAGAAACTTATTTTCTTTCCTTTTTCCGAAATTAGTTTGTACGAGACTCGCTATGGTAAACGTCTCTCCCTCTGCTTTAATAATTCTTGAGGATGTTCCGATTCCGCCTTTGAAGCCAAGACAGAGCGTTCCTGCACCAGCTCCTACTGCTCCATTTTCTGCAGGTTCAGTGTTAGCTGCCTTGATGGCTTGCGCTGCATGAGAAGGCTGTACAGCCAAAAGCCTGGCTGAATTCAGGTAACTATCATTACACTCACCGACGACAATATTTATTGATCCAGTGCTTTCACCAATTTCCGGGGTCATATCCAGCATATATTGCAATGTACCCTGCCAAACATTGCCTACCGCAAAAGTATTCGTGAGCATAATGGGAGATTCCAACAGACCCAGTTCATCGATTTGGACAAGGCCGGTTGTTTTGCCATACCCATTAATGACATAACTGGCACTGCGGACTTTATGGTCAAATAAATTAAGACCATGAGGAAGAACAGCGGTTACACCAGTTTGAATCTTTTCTCCGTTTTCCCGTACCTCATTCAGCGTGACGTGCCCCACCCTCACATCTTTAATGTCTGTTATGCAATTATTTTTACCTTTAGGTAAAACGCCTACTGAAAAAAGATTATTCATCTTTTCACCTCATTATGCTTTTCCAAAATATTCTTATCTCCCTATTTTATTTCAACAACTTTGTTCTTTTTTCCTTCATTACTTGAAAAAGAACAAAAGCGCAAGCGTCCTGAACAGCCCCGACAGGCAAATGCTCCGAAGAGAAAAAAAGGCGGTCTTTTCTTTAATCTCTTCGGACATTTGATCACGTGGAGCTAAGTTCGTTCCGTTGGATACGAACTATCGGGCGCTGAAGCTGAACGTGGATAACTTAATTAAAGTTTTCCACAAGGAGGGTTTTTATTAATTTCTTAGTCACAAGAAAAAGAAAATCTCTGCCTTACCCGGCAGAGATCTCTTCACTTAGGGCTATCATTATGTCATTATCCCAAATCAGGAATCACTATTGCGGCTGCCGCCTTTTCTACCAATTTCCTCGTAGAAGTCTTTATCATGATTACGGCTCGTTGCTTCGCCGCCTTTTTCTCCGATGTCTTGATAGAATTCCTTGTCATGATTTTGGCTTGTTGTTTCGCCGCCTTTTTCCCCGATGTCTTGATAAAATTCTTTATCATGGTTGCGGCTTGTTGCTTCCCCGCCCATTCGTCCAGCTTCTTCACGTGACATCTTGCCATTATTGTTAGTGTTGTTTCTATTGTTTGCCATTCTAAACACTCTCCTTTTATAAAGTTTAGTATTTAGCTTTAAGAAGCTTATGTTATTGTATTAACCTTCTAAAATAGATCTAAACAAAATTAATCGAAAAAGTTCGGATTTCAAAATATTACCACTAGGTGACAGTCACGCCCCGAAATTTGTCGATTATTAAACAATCATTTTTTCTTAAAATCTATTTTTAGAGTAATCACTGAATGGGCTCGAAAATTCAACGAGTTTGTCTCGCTTTCGATACCAAGAGTGTAGGTGTTTAAAAGAAGGTTTCCAATTTGCCGCACTACTCCGCTCCGCTCCAATCTTCTACCTAAAAAGGAAGAGAGAAAATAGCATTAAGAAGCAACAGCTTTTAAAAAGGCTCTGTTCTAAGAGATTGTTGCTTTTGAATGCTATTTACTCTCCCGCTCATTTTACATAGGGGATTGTAGCAGAAATCCATCTCATTTATACAGCCACACTGTTTGCGACAACAGCTTTTAAAAAAGATCCAATAAAAAAAGGATGCCTCGCAAACAGCGGGCTTCCTCTTCATCAATTCTTATTCACTTTCTCACTCAGCCATTGAAGACTGTACATAATGGTAGAGCAGCTTTTCGGTGTTGTATAAGGAAGATTCGTGCGTTCTTTCATATGCATGAGATGAATCGATTCCCGCTCCGATGAGTCCATGAATGATATCATGTCCCGCACGGATGGCTGCGGATGCGTCCGATCCATAGTAAGGATAGATATCTACCTTATAATCTATTTTATTTTCTTTAGCGAGATTCACCAGGTTATTTCTTAACCCTAAATGATAGGGGCCGCTGGAATCTTTAGCACAGATAGATACAGTATATTCGTCAGAAGACTGACCGTCACCCAAAGCACCCATGTCTACTGCAAGATACTCAACTGTCTCAGGAGTGATGTTCGAGTTTCCTCCGTATCCGATCTCTTCGTTATTAGAGATAAGGAAGTGAGTGGTATACGGCAATGAAATGCTGTCTTCTTTAATTTTTTTGATTAATTGAAGAAGCATACCTACGCTTGCCTTATCGTCAAGATGCCTGGATTTAATGTAGCCGCTCTCAGTAATTTCAGCACGAGGATCAAATGAGACAAAGTCGCCGACTTCAATACCAAGTTCTCTTACCTCTGCCGGGTTTGAAACTCTTTCATCAATGCGGACTTCGATATTCACATCGTCACGCTTGGCCTCACCTGCATTTTTATAAACATGGACAGAGGTCTGGTGCATAAGGATGGTTCCGGAAAAAGTCTTTCCAGATGAAGTTTCTATTGTGCAATATTCTCCCTCAACAGCATTCCAGCGAAAACCGCCGATCATGGATAATTTCAAGCGACCATCGCTTTTGATGTCCTTGACCATTGCCCCTAAAGTATCAACATGCGCGGTCAGCATTCGATGTCTGCTGTTATCTTCACCTGGAATCGTAAGGATCAGACCGCCTTTTCTGTTTCTGTACATTTCATAGCCCGTTTCCTTAAGGTAGTCTTCTACAAACGAAATAATTCGATCAGTATTACCTGAAGGACTTGGGATGGAAACGAGTTGTTGAATCAGTTCCATCGTACTTTTTGTGTTTGGATATGTAGTCATGTTTTCATTCTCCCTTCCTCTTTTGTAATATTATATCTTAAAAGCAGATCAGCATAAATCTTAAAGGGTCCTGTCTTTCTTTGAACACCCTTTTGTTACACTTTTATTCTTTCTTTTTAACTCTTTTCAAAAAATTCTACAAACCAAATAGAAGTTAATTTCCCCTCCTGGCAATTGATTCCGAGGAGGATGGCACCTTCCATAAAGATTGAAAAATATAAGTTATAGAAAAACAGCATTCTTTTTAAAGGAATTTGCCCCTTTTAATCGAAATTTGTTATATAGAGTATTCATTAACCGATCATAGGATAACTTACACAAAACGGGAGGGTCAAAGATGAAAGATGATAAGAATGAGGACATTTTTGATAAGGACATACATACGGACTTTCTTGAAAAAATGACATATGGTGATTACTTGCAATTGGATTCTCTTCTTTCCAGTCAAAGACGGCTGTCTGGACATCACGATGAGATGTTATTCATTATTATTCACCAGGTAAGTGAGTTATGGATGAAGCTGATATTGCACGAGTTGAATGCCAGCATCGATTCTATACAAAAAGGGGAACTTTCTCCAGCTTTTAAAATGCTGTCTAGGGTGTCTAAAATTCAATCCCAAATCATTCAGGCATGGGATGTTCTGTCCACATTAACTCCTGCTGAATATATGGAGTTTCGCGAAAAGCTGGGACAAGCTTCAGGATTTCAGTCTTATCAATACCGTATGATAGAGTTCCTGCTGGGATACAAAACAAAGCATGTGCTGGAAATTTACAAAAAAGATGTCAATCTTCATAAAGAGCTGCTTCATGCATATAACAAGCCTAGTATATATGATGCTTCCATTCTTGCTTTATCCAGAGCAGGTCTCGATATTTCAGAGGAAGTCCTTAGTCGAGATCTCACTGCTCCCTATGAATTCCATCAATCTGTTGAAGACGCTTGGATAATAGTGTACAAAAACGTTGATGAGCACTGGGACCTCTATGAACTGGCCGAAAAACTGATCGACATCGAAGACTGGCTGCAGCAATGGAGATTCCGACACATGAAAACAGTCGAAAGAATCATCGGACACAAAAAAGGTACAGGCGGTTCATCGGGGGTAGGATATCTGAAAAAAGTATTAGATCACCGGTTTTTTCCAGAACTTTGGAACGTCAGAACAAAATTATAACTAAAATAACGTAAGAACCATGCTTACACTCGACTGGCAAAAATACTTTCCAAATTATTTGACCCCGGTCCGCGCTAGTGTTGAATTCTGAATACCCACTTAACTTCTAATCTACATTTTAAAATTAATATCTCAATCTTCAATATAAAAAGCACTGCTTCAGCTGAAGCAGTGCTTTTTGGTATGATCTGAGAGGGATTCGAACCCCCGACCCCATCCCTGTCAAGGATGTATTCTCCCGCTGAACTATCAGATCAAGATAAGTTATTTTGTTAAGCTACATATTCTATTATATGAAAAACTCACAACTTGTCAATACAACTGAGACAATTTTTATAAAAACCGCATAAAAGAACATTCGTTCGTATATACTGCTACTAATCTCAAGCAAAGGAGGGGATATCTGTGGAAAAGTTCTTATGGAAAGCTTTTCAGAATCGGAAACCTGTTGTGATCATCTACAAAACGAAAGAAGAAGTGTTAAGCAAAAGGAAAATATTTATTTTGAAAATAGAAAAAAAGCACCTTACAGCTTACTGTTACCTGCGGCAGCAATCTCGCACATTCCTCAGGGAAAATATACTCGCTGCCACCCCTGTCAGCCAATTTTCCACATACAACCGCTCATCATAAATAAAAGCTCAGCCTGCCAAAAGTTATTCTCATGAAGAAATGAAACTTTCGGTAGAAAAAACCCGCTAACCAATTAGCGGAGGCACAAATAAGTCGATAAAAATTTTAAAAACAAAACCTTTTAAAGTTTTATGAATGAGTATAGATTTCCGTTCCAAGTGCACGACTCCGCGGGGCAGTCATTGAGCCTCCTCGGCTTAGCTTATGGGATCTCACCTGTCCCACTAATCCTGCAGAAGGTCACACACCTTCCACTCCAATCAACGCTGTTGAAACCCACTTTTTACTGCATTCCGTTTCTCTGTTTGGATGACTTAATGCTGTTGAAAAC
Organism: Bacillota bacterium; assembly: GCA_051750065.1. Lineage (GTDB taxonomy): Bacteria > Bacillota > Bacilli > Bacillales > Bacillaceae_B > Rossellomorea. Next base: position 42,818 of record JBNJJI010000003.1, on the reverse strand, counting down.
CCTTTTTTACTGCATCTCGTTCTCCATTTGGATGATTTGATGCTGTTGAAAACCCCTTTTTACTGCATCTCGTTCTCCGTTTGGATGATTTGATGCTGTTGAAAACCCCTTTTTACTGCATCTCGTTCACCATTTGGATGACTATTGATGCTGTTGAAACCCCCTTTTTACTGCATCCCGTTCTTCGTTTGGATGACTTGATGCAGTAAAAAACCCCTTTTTACTGCATCTCGTTCTTCGTTTGGATGACTTGATGCAGTAAAAAACCCCTTTTTACTGCATCTCGTTCTCCGTTTGGATGATTTGATGCTGTTGAAAACCCTTTTTACTGCATCTCGTTCTCTGTTTGGATGATTTGATGCTGTTGAAAGGATTCTATTCATTAACAAAGCAGTACTTTTTAATAGAAACATCTATTTTAAGTGGGTGGGTCCAGTGATACAACAACAATCAAGGATGTTCAGTAGGTCTATGGATCTTTATAGTATCGTCGTTCCACAAGACAAATAGTTGTTGAAGAGCGAACGACTTAGTCTACTTTTCCTTTATTTTCAGAGAGCTGAAGGATAAGTATTGTTATGACAATGGACGTAATGCAAATAATCCTATTATCAGCTTTTTAAGCGCCCTCTCAATTAGCGGGGATGACTTCTAACCAATGCTTTCTTCCTCATCATGGGCTTTGATTTCTTCATCTGTGAATTGCTCTTCAATGTCACGCAGGCGGTGAGCAATCCTTGAGGCTGCGTTGGCTGCAATACTGGCGACCATATCATCAAGAAATGTATGCACACCATTTCCATTTTTGGTATCCAATTCCCTTATCACACCGATCTTGTTTTTATCAAGGTGGCCAAAAGTTGTTACCGCGATACTTCCATACCCTAAAGAAGCACCCAGGGCAATGGTTTCGTCGACTCCAAACAAACCTTCATCGCTTTCTACAATAGATTGCAGCGGTTCAGAAAGCTGTTTATTCTCTGCAAGTACATCCAGCTCAATCCCTACCAGAATCGCATGCTGAATTTCCCTTTTTTGCAGCACTTTCTCAACACTTGCAGTACAGTCTTCCATTTCAAGTTCCGGATGGTATGGATACTGCATTTGAAAGACAATGTCTGCTATATCCTCTATCGAAACACCTCGTTCTTCCAGCTTTTGTCTGGCTGCATATGTAACATCTTTTGAATGAACAGTCTTAGTCATTGTTTTTCCTCCTAAATCTTCAAATACCTTTTTTCATATTATACTGACAAATACCTTATTATGAAACTGCCAGTCTCTTTACATTTCTCTAGTAGAAGCGGTTTGAAACCTATCACGCCAAATACTTTTCCTTGTGAGCGGTTACAGGGATTTTGCACTTCAAGTGTGGTACAATCTTTTTTGAAAGGCTTCTACTTATTAGCCAATTTTAAAATATATAACCTAATCATGGAGGTATAATAATGACTTCTTCTAGAGGAACAATCAATGAAATCAGCCTCTTCAGTAAAGAATTGAATGAAGAAATAGATATGCTTGTCTATTTGCCCCCCTCTTATTCACCACTATATAAGCACGCATTGCTAATTTGTCAGGATGGAAAGGATTATTTTCAGCTTGGCAGAATTCCGAGACTTGCGGATGAATTAATCGGGAATCAGGAGATCGAAAATATGATCATCGTCGGAATTCCTTATAAAGATGTGCAGGATAGGAGAAGAAAATATCACCCTGAAGGAGAACAGAATGCTGCTTACATTCGCTTCCTGGCACACGAACTGGTGCCTTTCCTGGATGATCAATATCCTGTTTACCATATGGGAATGGGAAGGGCATTGATGGGAAGCTCCCTTGGCGCCTCTGTTTCTTTAATGACTGCACTAAAGTATCCTAACACTTTCGGTAAAGTCATCATGCAATCTCCTTTTGTTAATGACAGGGTCCTGCAGGCAGTGAAAAGCAATGGACAGCCTCACCTGCTGAGTCTTTACCATACCATCGGTAAAGAGGAAACTGAAGTTAAAACGACTAATGGAGAAAGAGCAGATTTTCTAACTCCTAATAGAGAGCTTCATGAGCTATTAGAAAAAGAAAGGTTCTCTTCTTTTTATGAGGAGTTCGATGGCGGCCACACATGGAAATACTGGCAGCCTGACTTAAAGCGCGCAATGAGGCATATGTTCTCATAGAAAAATCTAAAGTATGACATAATAATATAACTGCTTATTTTATCTTATTCGAGTGTGTGAAGCATCCTGAATAAAATGATTTTACTTTCGGGCTCTTCTCACACTGGCGGAATGAGACAAACTTTCAGATCTGCTTAAAAGCACCTTTCGTTCTATATTAATTCTTTCTTTTTTTGTGCTATAATTACTGATATATTTAATTATTTTGAATATAATGAACTTCATGACCAAGGAGGTAACATGTATATGAATTATGGTATCGTTATTTTCCCATCTAAATCGCTCCAGGATAAGGCCAATGCTTACCGGAAGCGCTATGATCCCCACTATGCTTTAATCACGCCTCACTTGACTCTGAAAAACACTTTTACCACAGACGATAGCGGCATTAAAGATATTGCAGATAAGCTTAGACAAATCGCCAAACAATATGACCCATTTAATATGAAAGTTTATAAAATCAGTTCATTTCAGCCCGTTAACAATGTGATCTACTTTAAAGTCGAGCCTACCCCTGAACTGGAAGGCCTTCATAATGATATTCACTCAGCCGAATTCATCGGACAAGAACCAGAATATGCCTTCGTTCCGCATATCACCGTCGCACAGAACCTGTCTGATGATGAACATTCAGATGTTTTCGGTTCCCTTCGCATGTTAGGGGTCGACCATGAAGAAACTGTGGACCGTTTCCATCTGCTCTATCAGCTTGAAAATGGCTCTTGGACAGTTTATGAAACATTCCGCTTAGGAAAGGAATAATTAAATTGAAAATGATTGTGGCTTCAACACAGAAAGAACTTCAAGAAGCAATGGAAGTCCGTAAAGAAGTTTTTGTCGGTGAACAAAACGTACCTATTGAAGAAGAAATAGATGAATTCGAAGACACAGCTGATCACTTTGTTTTATATGATGAGAATGAACCTGCTGGCGCAGGACGTTTTCGCTTGAAAGATGGCTTTGGCAAAGTTGAACGAATATGTGTGCTTGCTAAAGTCCGAGGAAAAGGTGCCGGAAAGATAATCATGAGCTATATTGAAAAGCATGCACGCAGCAAGAATGTGCCTGCCTTGATTTTAAACGCGCAGACACACGCCATTCCATTTTATGAAAGTTTGGGTTACTCTGTTACATCAGATGAATTCTTAGATGCCGGAATACCTCACAAATCTATGAAAAAAATATTAAAATAAGCGAAAACCGTCTCCTAATTTCATTGGAGGCGGTTTTGTTTTGTCTCTCCTATACTGAATAAAACCTTAAAATATTGTTGAGAATGAAATAATAACATTCTTGTACGAAAATAGGAGAACTGTGATGAATTTCTTAAATATTGCATCAGAACTAATTGTGGGATTTGCAGCACTGTTAATTCTTACAAAAGTGCTGGGAAAGACGCAAATTTCACAAATTACCCCCTTTGATTTCATTTCCGCTATCATACTGGGGGAATTAGTAGGAAACTCTTTATATGATGACAAAAGCGGAGTTAAAGAGATTTTATTCGCCATCTTTCTGTGGGGAGGTCTCATTTATATCACCGAAGTCATTACACAACGCTCTCGCAGGGCTAGACATGTACTTGAAAATACCCCTTCCATAATCATCCGTAAAGGGAAAATTCAATTTGATGCCCTCAAAAATAACAAACTTGATTTGAATCAGATGCAGCAACAGTTAAGAGCTAAAGATATCTTTTCAATCCGTGAATGTGAGTATGCGATACTTGAAACTGACGGAAGTCTAAGTGTCATCAAGAAACCTATCTACGCTTCTGTGCAAAAAAAGGATCTTCATATTACCCCCACTTCCAGTTCACTGCCCATTTCGGTCATCCTAGATGGGGAAATAATTTATGATAATTTGAAAATGATTGAAATAGATGAAAACTGGTTGTTAAATGAGATTAATAAAAAGGGTTTTACATCCGCAAAAGAGATTTTATTTGGCGAATGGACGGATGGAGAGGAATTATTACTGCAAGGGTACTAGTGAATAAGTGATTTTCAACAATAAAAAAAAGCCTCCTAGGCTTTCTTCAACGTTGTAAATAAATGAGATTGTCCTTAACTTCCGCCTTAATGGATCCGTCGTGAATCAATTTTGTGATATAAGCTGTAAAACTTGTCCGGTACAGGAGGAGCTGGCCGATTGATCGTGATTCGATATGACTTTCTTCAAGGAATTTCTTGAGAAGTTGATCAAAAGAAACCCTTCCATTCTTATCCAACAAATTCTCTATAGAAGACATCAAAGTTATATGTACATCAATATTGGCAGCAATGCTTCTTGAGATGTCATGTTCAAAGTCCCCATGTCCCGGTACAAATCCATTCACACGCAGCTTCTTCAGCCTGTGCAGTGTTTCAATCGTTTGTTCCGCATCTGTTATAAATGGCACAACATGTTTATTTAAAGCCTCTGTGCCGAAGTAAGCATCTGCTGCAAAAAGGATTTCATTGAAGAGGACTCCCGCCTGTTCGGCTGAATGTCCTGGCAGGTGAAGTATATTAAGTGTGAACGGTCCAATTTCAACTTCACCTTGAGCAATCGTTTCATCCACTTCCACTGCCTTTCCTTCCAAGAACTTACTTCTTAATTCCTTAAGAGGATAAGCTCCATTCCATAAATAAACAGGCTCAAGAAGGGGATTTTCGATAATCGCCTTTTCCAGCTTTGGGGCATATAATTTAATTCCTGTCTGCTCCTTCAAATAAGATGCTCCGCCGAAATGATCCGTATGAGCGTGAGTCACAATGCAATAATTCAATGGAAGATTTTCATTCTTAAGGGTTTTCAAAACTTTTTTGATAGTTGAGTCATCAATACCAGTATCAATAAGCAGACCCTGATTATCTTTCATGATATAACCGATATTGACAGCTGAGGAAAAGTAGAAGGTGCTTTCATTTATTTTTCTGAGTTTCAAGGGAAATACATCCTTTCCTTTTTCTAAACATATTCGTTAATGTACTTCCCTTTTCCTGTAATATCTGCTAAAAATTCTGCTGAAACAGTCTCTGTTTCACTGAACCTTTTTGTACCCTTAAACCTGGAGGTATCAACATGAGATTTCATATTTTCCTCGGCATGCTGCTGATCAGAGAGCGGTACAATTCGATTGACCGGCATAAATAAGAAAGGATCATAATCCTTGATAGCTTCACGCTCGGCGTACTGCATATATTGATAATGCGGAACTGGAGCAATATATCCCATACCGTTCACCTCACTTTTCTATTCAGTTCCCTTATCTCATAATTTATAAACTTTCTTTAATATATTCTATTCGTTGCTGTATATGTTTTTTAGTCAGTAGAAAGAACAAAAGCGCAAGTGCCCTGATCAGCCGCCACAGGCAATTGTTCCGAAGAGAAATAAAGGCGGTCTTTCCTTTTACTCTCTTCGGACATTTGACTCCAATGGGCTAAGTTCGTTCCTGCGGGTACTAATCCTCGGACGCTGAAGGTGGACGTGGATAACTCAGTTAAAGTTTTCCACAAGTATGGATTTTAATTTCCCGGTTAATAAAAATAAACCATCAGGTATGCATTTCTAAGCAGCATTCCTAATGGTACTGGCTTACTATTTTTTTCCGTTATTGATCATATTTGAAATGGTCCCAAAGTCCAATTGTTTCCCCTCATTCACAATCGATTTGACGATTTTTTCTTCCATCTCTTTGTTGACTGGTTTGTTTGCAATTTTAGAGACTCGCTGGATGACTCCACGGACGGTGCCTTCATCTTTGAAATTGGCATTTTGCAGTGAAGTCGCTAATTCCAAAACTTCATTCATATTGACACCTGTTTTCTTTTCGATGTTTTTAAAAAAGTTATTATTATTGTTCATTGGGTAAACGCCTCCTTTACAGATAATAATATTGTATGAGGCGTTCATTGAAAGGTGCCTGGCTCTTAGAGGTGGACGATGAGTTGAAAAGGAAGTCGCTTATTCTTTCAATAAATTAGGCTCTTTTCGTAAACTTTGTTGCTATTTGATACTAATTCCAAAAAAAATTACCATAATTCACCGGAATAACCTGGTAATCATGAAAAGAAAAGAGCTACTTTCTCCGATTAGAGAGAAATCCCCTAGTATCCGGGGATATCCGAAAGCAACAATATATGCGAAAACAGCCATAAATTAATACAGAGACTTGCTTTACTTTCCTTTTAATAACATTCACTTAACACTTTAAAGTATTATGTATGACCTAATGGATTACCTTGAGACCAATCATAAAGGTCAATGGTCAAATGACCGGCAGAATCTGCCTGTGCCAGAAACACATTTTCAAGACTGATGCTTCGCAACTTCAACTGATTTACCAGCCATTCTTCTGTCAATCCCACGTTTTTCAGTCCTTTACTTACCACCTCTCCATCACTTATCACGGAGTAAACCGGGAAAACCCTGAACGCTGAATGGAAAACATCTTCATAGAGTAATGGCTGTTTTTCTTTTTTCAACAGCACACTAAGCTCACCATTTGTATCAAGGGTAGCAAATTCCACATCCGATGCTCTGAAGATATTCTTTTTCCTTAACTGTTCAAGTAGTTCATCTACTGATATCTTTTCTTTTTTTAAACCTTCTTCAATAACATTTCCCTTCTCAATAAACACCGTGGGAGTACCCTCTACAAAATCTCTGAATTTTATACTTTTAAGAGAAATAAAAGAGAATATAAACGGTACTGAAAACCAAAGAAGAATGCTCAACAATCCTTCAAACAGTTTCAGCTCAAGGTCCATTGAAAGCGTTCCAGCAATGCTTCCCACTGTTATTCCTGTAATGTATTCAAAGAAGGAAAGCTGTGACAGCTGCTTCTTTCCTAGTAACTTGGTTATGATAAATAAAGCGATTAAGATAAACAGACTTCTAAGGGCTACCTCGATATATTCTGACACACAGTCTCATCCTTTCGGCTTAAAGATCAATGCTCCTATAAATCCGAAAATGATGGCAGCAGAAATACCCGAACTCGTCACCTCAAACATTCCTGTGAGTACTCCTACCAGACCATGCTGATCCGCCTCCTGCATAGCTCCTTGAACCAATGCATTGCCGAAAGAGGTGATGGGAATGGTTGCTCCGGCACCTGCAAAGTCTATCAATGGCTCATACAAACCAAAGCCCGCCAAGATTGCACCAATTACCACCAGCAGACTTAATGTATGAGCAGGTGTCAATTTAGCGATATCGAATAAGAGCTGGCCAATGACACAAATTCCTCCACCTATAACAAATGCCCAAAAAAACATTGCCAACATGGGGTTTTCCTCCTTTCGCCGAATTAAATGTATTCTATTGAAACGGCATGGGCTATACATGGTATAGATTCACCCTGCTGGAACGTTAACGGAGATAAAAGCGCACCAGTCGCTACCATCAATATCTTCTTGTAGACACCTTTTTTCATTTGGTTAAGAAGATGCCCATACAGTACTGTAGCCGAACAACCCGGACCGCTTGCTCCTGATTGTACGGGCTGATTCTGTCCATAAATCAGAAGGCCGCAGTCCTTGAATTGGCTTTCAGACAAATTGAATCCTTTTTGCTGAAGCAATTCCTGAGCTGTTTTATGGCCGATTTTAGCCAGATCTCCTGTAATAATCAGATCATAGTAAGACGGATCTCTTCCTAAATCTTTAAAGTGTGCAGCGATTGTATCGGCTGCTGCAGGTGCCATTGCACCTCCCATATTAAAAGGGTCTGTCAACCCCATATCAATAACCTTGCCGATTGTTGCTGAAGTGACTCTCGGGACTGGGCCGAGTGAACCTTCACTTTTTCCGACTAATGAATACCCTGCACCAGTAACGGTCCATTGAGCAGTGGGCGGCTTTTGGCCACCATATTCAGTAGGATAACGAAATTGCTTTTCTACAGCAGAATTATGACTAGAAGCACCTGTCAAAACATATTGGGCGCCTCCTGTATCAACTAAATAGGATGCTAATGCAAGGCCTTCCATAGACGTTGAGCATGCACCAAATATTCCCAAATAAGGTATTGCATTAGTCCTGGCAGCAAAAGAAGATGGTGTAATCTGATTAATCAAATCCCCGGAAAGAAAAAACTGCACTTGATTTTCCCTCACCCCGCCTTTTTCAAGGGCAAGTTTTACAGCGTCTTCGATCATTAAACGGTTCGCTTTTTCATATGTGTTTTCTCCCATCCATAAATCGTCATAGAAGTGGTCAAAGTCTTCTGATAACCTGCCTTTTTTCTCAAAGGGTCCGCCCACCACTCCAGTGGACAGAATCATCGGCTGATTTCCGAATTCCCATGACTGCGTACCTTTTAACATTAAATTACCCCCCAATTAATTAGAAGAGTCTTGATAAGTGCTATGACGAAAGCAGAAAATACACCAAAGACAATGACCGAACCTGCCAGCTTAAAGATATTTCCTCCCACACCAAGAACCAATCCCTCTGTTCTATGTTCAATTGCAGCCGAAATAACCGCATTACCAAATCCAGTTACTGGGACAGCACTGCCTGCACCGGCAAATTGTCCAAGGTGATCATAAATGCCAAAACCGGTCAATAGCATAGAAAAAAAGACCATGGTAGCGACAGTCGGGTTTCCTGCAGTCTGTTCAGTAAAGTTGAAGAAATAAATATAGAAATATGTGACCGCCTGGCCGAATAAACAGATGAGTCCCCCCACGAAAAAAGCCTTGACGCAGTTAATAAGGACAGGTCTTTTCGTTTCATGCTTTTGTTCAAGTTGTTCATACTGTTTTTCCTGAGGGGTTTTTTGTTTCTTTCCCATAAAGTGCTCCTTTCTAGGTAAGCTCTTCTTTAAGTTTAATGATTTCTTGAAACCTTTTTTCAGCTTCATCATTGGATATATGGTTTTTAAGAATTTTTTCCTTCAACCTGACTGTCTCCAGAAAAATTTTATAGTCACTGGAAACGATGAATTCTTCATCAGGGTATTTATCCTCCAATTTCTCATTCATTTTTTTTTCAATTTTCTTCATATGAAATCGATGTGTGTGCTTGACCTTATATGAAACGAGGATTTCCTTCTTCCCTTGGATGACAGCGACATCATAAAGCTCTTCCAGCTCGGCTATCTCCTTTTTGACAGCATGTCCGATACTATCTGTCTCTGGATTTTCCATCAGTTCAACAGGAGGCGGATCGGTAACCTTGATCAGGGCTCCTCTGCTATCTGTACCGTCTTCCTTGTTTACAGCACAGCCTGTTAGAAAAAGCGTTGTAGTAAGTAGTCTCAGTAAAAATTTATTCATAAGATCCCCTCTGATTTTTAATATGGCAAGCTGCTACAGAATTCTGAGCTAACAATAATTATTGCTAACTTTTTTCACTCAGGATGAGTAAAAGAAAACATTCCTTCTCTCACGAAAAGTTTATTGTAATGTTATATTCTGCAAAAACAGCTCTTTTTATGAATAAAAAAAGACTGAAACTCATTAAACTAAGCTGCCTAGTTTAATGAGTTCCAGCCTTCCTTATGCGCTTTTTACATAAACTTACAATTTTAACTTCTGATAGTTTTTTTATTTTTACCGCAGTTACAGCCTTTTTTCTTTCTTTTCCTTTGCACGGGCTTCATTTTCGAAGCGGATTTCTTCATCATTATTATTCTTCCTCCTTAAATGATGGAAATTAAAAGAACAACTTTTCTGCTGATGCATGCATAATATAAATCATTATATGCACCAATAGAGACGCTTGTTCTCTTAAATCAGGAAATCCACTTTTGTATGAATGTTTCTATAATAGAGGCGACTCCTGCTGCTGCCAATATAATAATCAGTGGATTGGCTGCCGCGGGAAAAAAAATATAAAGTCCATACAGAGCTGCAGCTGCCCAAATCCCCGTACACCAATGACAGCTCAGCAGCTCGCCAATCCAGTTCTTAGGAACTAAATAAACCTCCAGACTTCCTGATTCTTCCTTCTCTTCTATTTCTTCGAAAAAAGGAGCTCTTAAAAACTCTGTAATTTTGTCGTAAACAATTAGATGTGTCAGCCGGAATACAGCCACTCCTAAAACGGCCATTTGCATGAAAGTCAGATTCACATCTTTGACTCCTTTTCATTAGATTGAATAGACTTTGTCCACACCGATACCTGTTTTTCCTACATAGCCTATTTTGCCAAAAAAGGGCTATTATCCGTAACTTAAACTCCTTGGCTACAATATGTTATTAGTGTAGCGATAAACAATTAAAAGGAGGATTTTCAATATGGGTTGTGGAAAAAGAGATGATGTAGGTGGAATCCGTACAGATAACTGCGTATGTGAAGTAGTCCGCGCGATTAAAGACATTCAAGATGCTGCTGTAGTTGATGATTGTCTTGATTGTACTACAAGCTGTTTCCTTGAGCCGCTGGGTGATTTGAACAGTCCTGCAATGAGACGCCGTGCAGATACTCGTGTGTTCACACTAACAAACAAAAATGGTGAATTATTTAAAGCATTGTTCAAACAAAAAGACGGCCAATGCGATGCCAACTGTGTAACCATTTATTTCCGTGTAGAAGAAATTTTCGATAACTGCTGTGCAACGTTGAGAGCTCTAAGACCAAACAAAGATATTATCAACGACTATGGCAAGTTAGATTATGGTGCGATTTGCAAAGTGGACGAATGGTTCAGAACAAACAACTGTATCACTGTTGACTTGAACTGCTTCTGTGCAATTCAATGTATTGCAGATGTTGACCTGGACATTTGTGAATAGTTTTGTAAAGCCCGCCGGACAAAGTTCCGGCTGGCTTTTTTCTTTATACATAAAACAGGATAGTTGATGGATCAGAGAATAGAAAGACTGCCTATCTTCTTGGTAATATTTTCTTGTGCAGCTAAACAGGGAGCTAGTGCTTTTTTCATAATCCGATGATTTTGATTTCTCTCAAAGAAGTCCGTTTAAATTCAATTTCATCGCCTTGAAAAGATTTTACAACCAGAACGTCGTCTCCACCGCTAAGTAAGATACCCTTATATCTTTCTTCTGCGGTAATGAATTCACATGGAAATGGCGCTTTTCCGTTTATATAGCGTGAAAGATAATTGATCTTCTCATCCAGTTCCATATCCCTAAATGGTTTTAAAGGTTTAAAAGAGAAGGTTTTCTGCTTTTGTTCCTGCTTCTCCTCCGTTTCCTCCACAGCTTCTTGTTTTGGGCTGTCCGTTTCAGATTGAGGTTTTGGATGCGTTGAGCTGTCTCCATCTAAGGAACCCAGCTCTTCTTCAAAGTAAGCCCGCTTCTTTTTTCTAGCCTTTTTCATACCTGCTTCAACAGGTGGTTTTGCTGCAGGTTTCAATTTGACGTCTTTTGATGAGTAAGACTGCTGCATATTTGCTTTTGATTCTTTAAGTGCTGGCTGCTGGATATATAATAGGGGTGATTTGGTATTATTTTTGGAATTTTCATTCATATGCTGCACCTCCCAGGGTTCATTCCTTTTACAATGTATGCAGCAAATGCCTAGAGGTTTCTTGATTATTGCAGAATTATTTTAATGAGGTCCTGGGAGAAATAAAGGCTTTTTAGAACCTAAGCTGCTAGTGAAATGCCAGAATAAAAAGGGGGAAATCAATCTTTCAAAAAAGGCTCTACTCTAAACGCTCTTTTCTTAAAGCTGTTTTCGCAAAGATTGTGGCTGTATAAAAGTGATGGATTTCCGCTACAGGCGTTCGACTCCGCGGGGCGGGCGGTGAGCCTCCTCGGCTTCAAAAAAGCGCAAGCGGCCGTTCAGCGACGTACAGATTTTAGGGCTCTCGTATGAGATAAAGGAATCACGAAGAGCGATAGCGATTCGATGATAACTTATCTATATAAAGTGTAAAGGCCCCGCTCAGCGGCGTACGGACTGGACTGACTCCGCATGAGATAAAGGAAACACAACGAACGCAGTGAGTTGATGTTGACTTATCTTAAAAAGTGAAGAGGTCCCGATTAGCGGCGTACAGATTTTAGGGCTCTCGTATGAGATAAAGGAATCACGAAGAGCGGAAGCGATTCGATGATGACTTATCGCAAGGAGAGAGACCGAAATCTGCTAGCCGTTGGGACCTGGGAACTGGATTCGCAAGGAGGAGGCAGGGAAGTCCGCTAGCCGTTGGGGCCTTGCAGCTAGATTCGCAAGGAGAGAGACCGAAATCTGCTAGTCGCCGGCCGCTGAAACTGGATTCGCCTGCGGGGTTACGTTCCAGTGGGTACGTAACCTTGGTCTCACCTGTCCCGCTAGTCCCGCAGGAGGTCGAACGCCTTCCGCTACAATCCCCCTATGTAACAGGAGTGGAGGGTAAATAGCATTCAAAAGCAACAATCTCTTAGAAAAGAGCCTTTCGTAAAGATAGTGGCTGCATTTAAAGTGATCGTACGCCTTCCACTCCAATCCTTCTACGTAAATGGGGAAGGTGGGGAAAAGGTATTCTAAATCAACAATCTTTTAGCAAACAGCCTTCCTAAAAGATTGTCGATTTTGAGAGCTATTTTATCCTCCTACCTCTTTACATAGAAGGATCTTCCCTGCAGCCGTTCAATTCCCGCGGCACTAGCAGGACGTCTAGTTCCAGCGCCCATAGGCTAGGTTCGTTCCGGTATGTATGAACCCTCGGACGCTGAAGCCGGACGTGAATAACTTAGTTGGGATGGATCTTATAATATTCCTTAATAACAAAAAAACACAAAGGCAGCGGCCTTTGTGCTCAGAGTTCATTATTTAACCTAATATGTGATACCCTGAATCAACATGGATGTTTTCTCCGGTAATTCCACGGCTCATATCACTGAATAAGAATACTGCTGTATCCCCTACTTCTTCTTGTGTGGTATTTCTGTGTAGCGGTGCTCTTTCTTCTATTTCTTTCAAAATCGTATTGAAATCTCCTACACCTTTTGCCGAAAGAGTCCTGATTGGCCCTGCAGAGATGGCATTAACTCGAATCCCTGATTTTCCCAGATCACTTGCAAGGTATTTTACACTTGCTTCTAATGAGGCCTTGGCAACACCCATTATATTATAATTCTCGAGAACCCGCTCTCCGCCAATGTACGTTAGCGTAACAATACTTCCGCCTTCACTCATCAGGTCTTTAGCCTCTTTGGCCACAGCTGTCAGTGAATAAGAACTGATATTGTGTGCCAGGAGAAAACCTTCTCTAGTCGTATTCATGTAATCGCCGGCTAGCTCTTCTTTTTTAGCGAATGCGATGCAATGGGCAATTCCATGAATGGTTCCCGCTTCTTCCTTGATTGTTTGAAAGCAGTTTGCAATATCTTCATCATTTGTTACATCACATTGAATAAAAAGATTATTGCTGCCTTCTAAAGTTCCAGCCAAATCCTTGACCCCTTTTTCAAACCTCTCGCCTGCATATGTAAAAATCAATCTTGCTCCTGACTGATGCAAGCTTCTTGCTATTCCCCAGGCAATGCTCCGTTTATTCGCTACACCCATGACCACGTATGTTTTTCCTTGTAATGAAAGAGTCATCTTAATCCCCCTAAAATTATTACATGTTATTAGTACCTGATGCTAATTTTATCCCATTTCTCTTAGGAAAGAAAGTATAAGAAACAAAATATTATTATTCTTAAAGCCCCCATAGGGATGTTACTATTAAGAACAGACATAAACTTTTTCCAAATCAAATAAAGAAGAGGACAAAACCATTTTGGTTTCGTCCTCTTCTTATTGTGTAAACTCAGCTGTTTTCAATGTAGTTAACTTCTGAGATTAGAGACTATATACCTGTAATTTGTAATTCTGCTTTCTTGGTTAGAGTCAACTCCCTAATATTAGCTGCAGAGGGTTTAAACACCTGCATCCTATTAACAATACTCACAGAATTCCAGTTCCCGCTTCAGTTCATCAACATATTCCTTAGTTCCTGTTACAATTAAGCGGTCATTTATGTGCAATTCAGTGTCCCCATGAGGGACGATGGAATCCTTCCCTCTGAATATACGGACAAAGATTACATCCCCGGTAAATGGGAATTCCCTCAATGTCATTCCTTCAAATTGATTGTTCATCATCTTGATTTCATATAGTGAGGTATCCTGGTTCGTAAAGATGTTCATGACGGAAGGAGACTCGATTAATGCCTTCAGGAGCGCCTGTGTAGACAGCATTACCGAGAACACCTCTATTTCATGTTCTCTCATCATCTCTTCAAGATCAGGGCTTTCCACACGTACTATCACACGCTCAATCCCAGATTCTTTGGCTGCTATAGCAAGAGTGGCATTCTGCTCTTCATCACCCGTTGAAATTACTATAATGTCTGTTTCAAATATCTGATTTTCTTCAATAGACGTTAGATTAAAATCATCTATTTCAATAATCTCGAAAAGAGAGTCTGATACGTTTCTGTTCGACTTATCCTGTTTTTTATGATATAGCACTGGAGCATACAATGATGACTTCAGCTCACGTGAGACAGGAAGTGTCATCTGGTTGGCTCCGAGGAAGGAAACCTTTATTTGTTTTTCCTCAATAACTTCTTTAGGGAATAGCTTCTTAAATACAATTGGTGTAACTAGACAAGTAATAACCGCAACCAATATTAGTGTACCACTCATCTGTGCTGTGATTATTTCCATGCGTTCTGCTATTTTGGCAGCTGCGATCACCAGTGATAACGTTGATGTCAGCAGGAATGCCGAAGCAATGGTTGTGTTGTTATCGTACCACTTCCTCAGAAGGAAGACCGGCAGAAGTTTTGACAGCAAAAATGCCAGCATCAGTAACGGAATTAAAATAAGTAATTTCGGATCACTCAGCAAAGACCATAATTCCAGTTCCACGCCAACCATCACAAAGAAAATCGGGATGAGGAACCCATAGCCAAATGAATCCAGTCTGTGGACCATTTCCTGATTCGGCGAAAGAAGGGAAACCAGAACTCCCGCGAGGAAAGCACCAAGAATATTTTCCGCACCGACCGACTCGGATACAGCAACCAGAAAGATAATTAAAGTAAAAATAGCTCTGGTACCAATTTGGGTGGTACCTGTCGAAAGTGTATTCATTAATGTATTGTTCTTAAAACGTTTTGCCAGGAAGTATAATAACACTCCTGCACCAAATAACAGAAGCAGCAGCCACATGTTGCCATGACCCTCACCATATAGCGAAACAAACACGGCCAGCAGGATCATCGTCACCAAATCTGCAATAACGGCAACCAGCAGGATAATCTGCCCAATGCCACTCTTCATTATGTGAGCTTCCTTTAATGTTGGCACTACCACTCCAAGAGAAATGGTTGAGATGATTAATGTCATCAAGAAGGCATTATCAATTAAACCTGCCCAAACAAACAAGTAGGACAATCCCAGAGAAACAAAGAAAATGCCTGTAAAAATCAACATAGAGACCTTCAGCCTGTTAGGCTCCGGCTTCCCATTTGGCAAGATTTCTTTCTTCTTACCTTTATTAGAAAAGGCTGTAAAATCAATTTCCAATCCACTTAAAAACATAAGAAAAATAAATCCGAGCGTAGAGAGAGTCTCCAGCCACACATCTTGTTGTACGAGATTAAAACCACTTCTTCCGATAATCAAGCCGACAATGATTTCGGCAATCACGACAGGAATAAAGTTAAGCTTCAGCCTGTGAAGCACGATAGGTGTAATAAAAGCTGCCAGAATAACAATAACAAGTGAAGCCACGGATGCTCCATGTTCCATATTTCTTCCCCCTTTTCTATACTAGGTAGTTCATAAATAGTGTTGCCATTCCAAAATATATCATGATACTGATAATATCATTGATTGTTGTAATAAAGGGACCGGAAGCTATAGCAGGGTCAACCTTGAGTTTGTGCATCAACAGGGGCACAAGAGATCCAGCTAATGTCGCGACGATCAATGAAACAAGTATAGAAACACCAACTAAAAAACCTAAAAATAAATGTCCTTTCCATACGTATACAATTATCATCACAACTATTCCACAAACAGTCCCGGTAATGAGACCTGTACCCGCTTCCCGGATAATCAGCTTCCACTTGCTTTCCTCTTCCAATTCACCGGTCGCGATTCCACGGACAGCGACAGCCAGTGCCTGCGTCCCCGTGTTTCCTGCCATACCGGCAATCAACGGAATGAAAACCGCCAATATCGCTACTTGATCCAGGGTTTCTTCAAACCTGCCAATCAAACTTGCTGTGAACATTCCCAGAAATAACAGAGCAATCAGCCACGGCAGCCGCTTCTTGGCAGCAATAACCGGGTTACGGTCCACCGTATCCACGTCTGATATACCAGCAAGTTTAGAGTAATCATCAGAAGCTTCCTCATCAATAACATCAATGATGTCATCAACTGTGATGATACCTAAAAGATGATGCTGGAAGTCCACTACAGGCATAGCAAGGAAATTATAATCTCTCATCTTTCTGGCAACCGCTTCCTGGTCTTCTCCAACAGATACGGACACTACTCGATCACTCATAATTTCGGCAATCATCACTTCATCGTCACTGATAATTAAATCGCGGAGCGAGATGACCCCTGCCAGCCTTTTCGACTCATCGACGACAAAAATATAATAAATGGTTTCCGCGTCAGGAGCCTCATTCTTCAAGATGTTCATCGCGGAACGGACCGTCTGATTAGCTGAAATTCCAACAAACTCGGTGGTCATGATACTTCCTGCAGTATATTCCTCATAATGAAGCAGATCCTTTATTTCCTGAGCTGATTCATCATCCATAATGGTCAGGTAACTTGCCACCTGGTCTTTATCAAGCTCATTCAGGACATCCACAGCATCATCCGCATACATATTTGAAAGCATGTCCGCCGCATAAGACGGATTCATCTCCGCGAGAATATCTTGATACTCTGTTTCATCCTTATCAAGACTCTCGAATAACTCAGCCATTTCTTCGGGAGATAAATACTGATACACTTTTAAACGAAGTGCATCATCAATCTTCTCAAAGTACTTCGCTCTGTCATATGAATGAAGAGAACTGAATTCTTCCCGAAACAATTCTATTTGTTCATTTTGAAGGGCAGAGGTCAAATATTCTTCGTCGAATTGGACTTCCCGTTTTTCTTGGTTTTCTTCTAGCATCAGGATACCCTCCTCTCTGCAACCATTTCATTACTTATTCTTTATTTATTCCGCTCTTCACAACTGACATTGGCAGTTCACCATAAAGCCATCAACTGCTTTCTTTCCGAAATAAAAAAATCATAGTGCAGTTTAAAATTAAATTATAAGAGAATTATTATTATAAGGGTACATCTTATAACTTTTTCAAGATAGTCCTCTATTTTAGCCGATAACGATTCAGTCCTAATTATACTAGCAAATTCTAAAATAATTGTCTTCCCCTAAAGATTATTCACTGAATTAAAAATATTTTATCTCTTTGAATCAAAAGAAAGGAGAAACTTATGAAAATAGACATAATCGGTGATATCCATGGCTGTTTTAAAGAGTTTAAAGAACTGACTATCAAGCTTGGATATCAGTGGGAATCAGGAATTCCAGTTCATCCTGAAGGCAGGATGCTGGGATTCGTGGGAGATTTGACAGACAGGGGCCCTGACTCACTGAGAGTTATAGACATCGTCTGGAAACTGTATAAAAAGAAGTTAGCTTACTATGTCCCTGGCAACCATTGCAACAAACTATATCGATACTTTCTAGGAAATAATGTAAAGATAATACACGGCTTGGAAACTACTGTAGAGGAATTAGGCCGCCTTCCCCAAAATGAAATGAAGAGGTATAAAGAAATGTTTATCGAGCTATATGAGGAATCGCCTCTTTACCAGAGACTTGATTCTGGTAATTTGATTATTGCTCATGCAGGGATCAAAGAGGAACTCATTGGCAAACTAAATAAACGTGTGAAAACGTTCGTGCTTTACGGAGACATCACTGGCGAAACAAATGAAGATGGAACCCCTGTCAGGAGGGATTGGGCATTCGATTACAAAGGAGAAGCTTATATCGTCTATGGACATACGCCGTTTTCCGAGGTGAGAAACATTAACAGAACTTACAATATCGATACCGGAGCAGTATTTGGCGGTAATCTATCCTCGCTTTCTTATCCTGAAATGACAATCGAAAGCGTGAAATCGAGTATGCCTTATGTAGCTGAAAAATTTCGGGACGTTAATCCTGAAAAATAAAGAGCAGACTCATTTCCTCCGCTGGTGACGGTGCCTGCCTTTCGGGAAAAAGAACATCACTCAAAGAATGTCAGTGAGGTTTCCACGAAATGACTGATGACAAATCAGCAGCTTCGACAGGCAAATATTCCAGCGGATACGAACCCTCCTACGCTGAAGCTGGACGTAAATCACATAGTTTGCATTAAAATTTCCTAAATCATAAAAAAGCAGCCGGATGCATTTTCATCCGGCTGCCTTTAAACACCTTTAAGAAGCCTCTTCATATCTTCAGGCAGCGGAACTTCGAAATGAAGCTGCTCATCCGTCATTGGGTGAACAAAAGAAAGAGAGCGGCAGTGAAGAGCCTGTCTATGTATTTCTGCTGCATTTCCTCCGTATAAGGTATCGCCCAACAAAGGATGTCCCGCATGTGACATATGTACACGAATTTGATGAGTTCTTCCTGTTCCAAGCAGTAGACGAAGATGTGCATAGCCATCGTACTGTTGAATCACTTTGAAGTGAGTCAATGCAGGCTTTCCATCCTGTCTTACTTCTCTTTCAATAATGGAAGTTTCTTTCCTGCCGATAGGCTCTTCTATCGTTCCTTCCTTCAGCGAGAATAAACCATGAGCCAAAGCCTCGTAGGATCTTTTGATTTCCCTCTTCCTCTGCTGAAGGCTCATTAAATGATGGATATGCCTATGCTTGGCAATGAGAACAAGCCCCGAGGTGTCCCTGTCAAGCCTGGTAACAATATGAATTGCAGAATCAATATTATGTTTTTGATAATACCCATATATCCCATTGGCCAGGCTGCCGGCAGGATGTTCCCTGGAAGGAATTGTACTTATGCCGGGTGGTTTATTGACCACCAAGAGGTCTTTGTCCTCATAAGCAACACTTAGATGAAGGTCTTCCGGCTTTAAAGCAGGACTCTTAGGCTCTGAAGGAAAAACAACCAGCAAGTGATCCCCCTGCTTGAGGGGATACCGAACAGTGACTTCTTCTTCATTCACCGTAATTTTTCCTCCTGCATACTTGATGTCTGTCAGCATCCGCTTTGAAATAGCCTTCTCATTTAAAAATGTTTTGATATCTTTTCCTGCTTCAATATTAGAAATACACCATTCTAATCGATATCTTTTCATAGTATTTTAACCGTCTGCAATGAAAGAGTCCCTGACCCTTTTCCAGAAAGGAAACGGCCTGAATCTTGCAAAACGAATTTTTTCGTCAGCGACTCTATACTGAATTGACTTTACATCCTTATGTAGAAGCGTAAGGTGGTCAATTGTAATCATAAAATCCGGTATGTTAACAGGTTTCAGCATGCATGTATGATGAGCCGGCAAAATTAGAGGCGACCCAATTGTCCTGAATACCCGATTGTTGATGGATGCCATTTCAGCAAGCTGTATAGCAGGAATTGAAGGATGCAGGATGGCTCCCGCTAAAGCTTTATTATAGGCTGTACTGCCGGATGGTGTGGAGAGGCACAGGCCGTCTCCCCTGAATCGTTCAAAATGCTGTCCCCGAATTTCAACATCCATTACCAATGTTCCTTCCACACTCTTTACCGTTGATTCATTTAACCCCAGATATCTCGTTTCCTTCCCGCCATTTTGATAACGGATGATTGTTTCAAGAAGAGGGTACTCAATAATCTGATAAGGTGTTTTCGCAATGGCAATGACCAGTTTTTCGATTTCTTCGGGCACCCAGTCCGCGTAGAATCCAAGGTGACCTGTATGCACACCGACGAAAGCGGTTTTATCAAGTCTAGAACTATAGCGGTGGAATGCGTATAAAAGGGTGCCGTCGCCTCCTACTGAAATGACGATATCCGGTTCCTCTTCATCATACACAAGCTCAAAGTCCTGAAGATATGTACGCATTTTGTGCATCAGTGTATTCGACTTTGAATCTCCTTTAGAAGTGATTGCAAATTTCATAACAGATCCACCCTTTTTAAAATTCTTTTCCCTCTCGAGCGATAGCGAAACTTATTGCTCTTTAGATTTCTGGCTTTTTTCATCTTGATCTTTTTTGTTAGAGAAGAACCTTTGAGCTTCCTGGATTTCCTCCCTGATAAGAGACATCTCTTCATCAAGCCTGAATGCCGCCTCTGCTGCCCTCATCAGCCTGGTTCTGATTTCTTCAGGAAATTGGCCCTGATATTTATAGTTAAGAGAGTGCTCGATAGTTGCCCAAAAATTCATGGCCAGTGTTCTTATCTGAATTTCGGCTAAGATAAGAACCTCCTCATGAACCGTCTGAACGGGATATTCTATCACTACATGATACGAACGATATCCACTCGGCTTTTTATGAGAAATGTAATCTCTTTCTTCTATAATGCGAAAATCATTTCTCGCTCTCAATAAATCCACGACTGCATGAATATCTTCGACAAATTGGCACATTAACCGAATTCCCGCAATGTCCTGCATCTCTGTTCCCAGTTTATCCAGCGGAATTCCTTTTTGATTTGCTTTATCCAATATACTGGCGATGGGTTTGACTCTTCCGGTAACAAACTCAATCGGGGAATGGGTGCGTTCCAATTCATATAGCCCCCTCATTCCTTTAAGTTTGATCTTCAGCTCATCTACCGCCTGTTTGTAAGGTCCCAAAAACTGATTCCAATGATTCACTATCTTCACCTCTTCATACGAAAGCTCATCAGATTAAGCTGAAAATTGTTCAAAACTCTCACACGGCAGAGGGCAAATCCGTACGCCGCTGAACGGCCGCCTCCGCTTTTGATCCGGCTAGCTTCTGCGGCCAGCGGCTAGCTGATTTGCCTCTGCCTCCTTACAATAAGTCATCATCGAATCGCTTTGCTCTTCGTGATTCCTTTATCTCATGCGGCAGAGGGCAAATCCGTACGCCGCTGAACGGCCGCCTCCGCTTTTGATCCTACTCAGCTTTTTCTAAAAAGATTGTTTCTACTTTTTTTACCATTTTGTCTCCGTAGTTGCTGTTGCCTTCTATGTTTTCGATCAGGAAGTCCAGTTCGTGGTGAAGTCCTTCTAGTTCGAAGTCGGTTCCTCCCAGGTTTGCGAATACAGGGACATTCTTTTGGAACCCTTCCTTTAAAGCAGGCCAGCATCCCTCTTGTATGTGAAGCAATACATAATTTTCATCAGATTCTGCAAGGTAAACGAAGGAATAATTATCTGAGTCAACAAGTACCTGTCCAGCAGGCTTTAAATGTGATTCAGCGGAAGTTTCATTGCTATGTAATAGTAACTTATCTTCAAGGAGTTCTGCTTGAGTTAAGTGTATATTTTTTCTCATATGAAGTGTTGTTCCCCTTTCAATGCTTTATGTCTACTATTTTAACACATCAGCCTCTAAACCAACTAAGAATTGAAGCCAATTTAAAGGAGAAGGTAATGAATATGGAAGCAGGACCTTTAGAATGATAAACTGTTTAAATACAAGCAGGAAAGCTGCTGCCATATGTAGAGGTGAATTAGAAGGGGCAGGATGCTGGTAAAAACACTGCGGAGCTTCTGCTGATATTCCGTTCCATAAAATAAACGAACAAAAATATACTTTAAGTGAGGAAGAGTGCCATGCCGAAAGAACTTGAGATAGAATTCAAAAACATGCTGACACAAGAAGAATTTCAGAAACTTAAAGACCACTTCTCTCTGGGCGAGAAAGACTTCATTCTGCAGGAAAATCATTATTTTGATACCTCTGACAATAAGTTGAGAGAAAAACAGTGCGCCTTGCGAATAAGAGAAAAGAATGGAAAGTATGAATTCACTTTAAAGCAGCCTGTCCATGAAGGTTTGCTTGAAACCAACCAGGCTATTACTGAGGAAGAATCAACACAAATGCTAAATGAGGGTTCTATGCCGGAAGGAGAGGTCAGAACAGCCGTTCAAAACCTTGGCATTGAAACAGAAACGTTCAGTCATTTTGGGACCTTGTCAACCAGCAGAAAAGAACTCGGGTATAAAGACGGATTATTGGTTCTTGATTACAGTTTTTATTTAAACAATGAAGATTATGAGTTAGAATATGAAGTGAAAGATAGAGAGTCAGGGCAAGAAAAATTTCTCGATTTTCTAAAGACCATGAACATTCCAATACGACCTGCCGATAATAAAATTAAACGATTTCTTAGAGCCGCATTATCAAAGTGACTGCTCTTTAAAGGAGACACAAAGCAATGAACGTGCAAGTGTTAAAAACGATGATAGAATTACAAGCTCTTCAAGGTCTCAATTCCAAACCTTCTCAGTCAGTAACTGAGAACGGGAATTCCCTGTTTCAACAAATGCTGACCGAAACCCTTGAAAACCAAGCAAATCAGCCGCAGCTTTCAAAGTTGGGGTCTGTCAGTCAAATGATTCCGATGTTATCTAATGTAAACAGCCTGGTGAGTAAAAGTGCAGCATCTTATATCAACAGTGCACCTTCCGTTTCCGGCACCAAAGCAACTGATAGCTCGATTCAACAAATTATCAACAAAGCCGCCCAGAAATATAATATTCCAACAAAATTAATTTCATCTGTAATCAGCCAGGAATCCAATTTCAATCCTGATGCTGTTAGTCATGCAGGTGCCTCAGGTTTAATGCAGCTGATGCCTGCCACAGCCCGCGGTCTGGGAGTCACAGATATATTCGACCCTGAACAAAATGTTTTTGCCGGTACAAAATACCTTCGTCAAATGATGGACAAGTATAACGGCAATCTTGAAATGGCGCTGGCAGCTTATAATGCCGGTCCTGGAAACGTTGATAAGTATGATGGAATTCCTCCTTTTAAAGAAACAATGCAGTACGTACAGAAAGTTTCTCAAAAATATTTCTCTTAAAATTTGCCTGATGCCTTAATATTCTTATTTAGGGGTTGCTGACATTTTCACCCTATCCTGCATGGATGCAGAGGCAATAAAAAGCCAGTTTAACGCTAACTTAAACTGGCTTTTTATTATGCAGAATTGACTGAGAGATGAAGCTGTACGATTTTCTGCTGAACAACTAGCACAAAACCATAGTTTACCAAAGAACTAAGAAACATCCCTCTAACGCTCACAGATTTTGTGGGCTTTTTTTAATACGCTCTTTTCGCAAAAATAGTGGCTGTTTAAAAGTAAAGGATTTCCGCTCCAGGCGCACGGCTCCGCGGGGCGGGCGGTGAGCCTCCTCGGCTTCATAAAAAGCGGAAGCGGCCGTTCAGCGACGTACAGATTTTAAGGCTCTCGTAGGAGATAAAGGAAACACAACGAACATAGTGAGTTGATGTTCATTTCCCTAAGATGAAGAAAGTGCCTATAATTCAAAAGTGATGACAGCTGAAAAAATCCAGGAGCCGATTTTTTCAAGATCACTCTACGGATGTTATTAGGAAATGAACTAGTTGACTTATCGTAAGGAGAGAGACTGAAATCTGCTAGTCGCTGGCCGCTGGAGCTGGATTAGCCTGTGGGGTTACGTTCCAGTGGGTACGTAACCTTGGTCTCACCTGTCATCAAAAGTGGAAGCGCCTTGGGCAGCCCCGACAGGCAAATGTTCCTCAGAGAAAAAAAGGTGGTCTTTCCTTTTATTCTCTGAGGGTTGTTTGACCCGAGGGGCTAGGCGCTGGAACTAGACGACCGCTAGTCCCGCAGGAGGCCGCACGCCTTCCACTACAATCCCCTGCGAAAAAGGGGAGGAGGGGTTTAAAACATTCAAAAGCAACAATCTTTTAGAAAGGCTCTTTTCGTAAACTTTGTTGCTATTTGATACTAATTCCGAAAAAACTACCATAATTCACCTGAAAACCCTGGTAATCATGAAAAGAAAAGAGTTACTTTCCCCGATTAGAGAGAAATCTCCTAGTATCCGGGGGAAAATCAGGCTCTTGGGATTTTCCCGAAAGCAACAATATATGCGAAAACAGCCTTTAGAAAAGAGCTTTTTAATAAGACTGTTCTCCCATAAATTGTTGCATTCAAAATTATCTCAATGAACAGAAAGAGCTGCTCTTTTTTATTGCTTACAAGAATATTCTTGGGGAATTGTGGAATGTTTTTTTGAAATTCTATGAAAAGAATAACAAAGGCTACGAAAAGAGCCTTTAATAATAACCATATATGATAGGCTTCTCTTTTTCATTTTTGACAAGGCAGGGAATAAGTTCTGTCTTCCCCTCAACCTATTTCAGCCACTATAATTAACGCGGCGTTCAACTGAATGTTCCCCCTTCATTAGCAGATACTAACTGAAATCCAGTCTAAGAATGCTATTTGTTTGAGATATCTTTCAGCGATTGCTAAAATAAAACAAACAATCAATGCAAAAAGGAGTCTACTTATGGAGAAACATAAGACGCCGTATGAAACAATTGGCGAAGAAAAGCTCTCAAAGCTTGTAGATGCTTTTTATGCAAGAGTAGGGAAACATCCCGATTTAGTTCCTATATTTCCAAATGACCTGTCTGAAACTGCCAGGAAACAAAAGCAGTTCCTTACTCAGTATTTAGGCGGACCTCCTGTGTATACTCAGGAACACGGCCATCCTATGATGCGGGCAAGGCATTTACCCTTTGAAATCACACCTACAAGAGCTAAAGCCTGGTTGAAGTGTATGAGTGAAGCCATGGATGAAATCGGTCTTGAAGGGCCTTTCCGGGAAGAATTCTTTTCAAGGCTTGTACTGACAGCGAGACATATGGTGAACTCTCAAGACCATACACAAGAGGAAGAAAGTTGAGCAGCATGATTAATAACAAAAACCTTCAAAGGTGTAAATCCGATAGAAAGCCATTAGAAATATATATGTTCATTGATCCTTTATGCCCTGAATGCTGGGCTTTGGAACCCATTTTGAAGAAGCTGCAAATTCAATATGGACAATATTTTAGAATTAAAAATGTCTTAACTGGAAAGTTGACGTCTCTTAATTTAACAAATAAAAAGAAGCAGGAAAACATCGCCAGCCAATGGGAGAAAACCGCAAGCCGTTCGGGAATGTCCTGCGACGGAAACCTGTGGTATGAGAATCCGATTGATTCCCCATATTTGGCTTCAATAGCTATTAAAGCAGCAGAACTACAAGGCAGGCACGCTGGATCCCGCTTTTTTAGAAAGCTGCAGGAAAATCTTTTTCTTGGCAAACAAAATGTTTCCAACTTTGACGTTCTCACCGATATTGCTCATAACAGCAAACTTGATCTAAAGGAATTCCAAAGCGACGTCCATTCTGAATCAGCTATTAAAGCCTTTCAATGCGATTTAAAAATAACAGCTGAAATGGATGTCGAGGAAATCCCCACCTTAGTCTTTTTTAACGAAAACATTGAAGATGAAGGCATAAAAGTAACGGGGATGTATCCTTTTGAGGTATATGTACAAATATTAGAAGAAATGCTTTCTATTAAGCCTGAACCAGAGCCTCTTCCTCCTTTGGAACAATTTCTTGAGTACTATCAAATGGTAGCGACAAAAGAAATTTCCGTAGTCTATGACATGAGTATGGTTCAGGTAGAAAAGAGTATGAAAAAGTGGATACTGCAAAAGAAAGTGGAAAAAGTGCCTGCCAAACATGGCACGTTTTGGAGATACCTGTCTTCATGATCTGAATCCTTTTTCAGAAGATATATTGAGATAAGAATATAGAGAAAACCCGTTGTCATAAGACAACGGGTTTTCATATACAAACAAAGGGGATGGGAGAAATTTTTCACGGTCAAACAAAGGGGTATATGTTTGTTGTGATCAACTTCTTGTACATAATATAGCATGAGATAACTTGTATGTGCAAGTGTTTGTATATTATTTCACAATACTGTCAAATAGTTTTATTTACCTCTTCATTGTTTCACCACGAGAGCATGTATTTTAACCAAAATTCCTCATATAATTTAAAGACACTTCTTTAAGGAGGCCCTATACCATGAAGCCTGATCTCAAATTAATTCTGCTAATACTATTCATTGTATTCTCGTTCACTATGAATATATTTGGTTTAATGCATCTTTATCCTATTTACGTTACCTCCCCTCTGCTTTTTATATCACTTTTGCTGCTTATGCAATATGTCAACAATCGAAAAAGATTTAAGGGGTTTAAATCGTAGGGATTCCGCTTCAATTCACTAACTAAAAAATGAGTTTAAGGTCAAAAGCTTTCGTAAGCAGCAATTTTACAGAAAAACTTTTATGACGATTCTCCACACCATTGCTTTACCCTTCCACTAAGAGATTTTCATTGGCCCGTAATTGCCGTGTACGGACCGTTATCCTTCAAAATGGAATTCTCAGTGGCCCGCAAATCCCGTTTACGGCTCGTTATCCTTTCAAACGGTAATTCTCGTTCGCCCGCATTTCTCGTTTACAGACCACTATACTTCCGAAATAATTTATGCCCCCTCACTAAAAAAGCGGCCATGATCCGGTGATCATAGCCGCTTTAAGTTTATTAATTTTGTTTTAAGAAAGCAATTTTTCCATTTCATTTAAGTTCTCTTCAAAAACCTTCATGGCTTCTTCAATTGGCTGGGAGACAGTCATATCTACTCCTGCTTTCTTCAATACTTCTATCGGATAATCAGAACTTCCTGACTTGAGGAATTCAATGTATCTTTCAACAGCCGGCTGGCCTTCCTCAAGAATTTGTTTACTCAAAGCAGTTGCTGCACTGAATCCTGTAGCATATTGATAAACATAATAATTGTAATAGAAGTGAGGAATACGTGCCCATTCCAGACCGATCTCTTCATCGATCGTGATGTCCTCTTCGCCAAAGTACTTCTTATTCAATTCATAGTATTCTTTGGAAAGCATCTCTGCAGTCAATGCTTCACCCTCTTGAGCTTTTTTGTGGATAATGTGCTCAAATTCAGCAAACATCGTCTGGCGGAATACAGTTCCTCTAAAGCCCTCGAGATAATGATTCAGTAGATACAAACGTTTTTTCTCATCATCTATTGTATTGACCAAGTAGTTGTTTAATAATGCTTCATTACAAGTGGAAGCCACTTCTGCAACAAAGATAGAGTAATTACCATAAGGATATGGCTGTGACTTTCTTGTGTAGTAGCTGTGCACACTATGTCCGAACTCATGAGCAAGAGTGAACAGATTATTGACGTTATCCTGCCAGTTCATCAGGATATAAGGATTAGTTCCATATGTCCCAGAAGAATAAGCACCGCTTCGTTTGCCTTTATTTTCTACAACATCAACCCAGCGGTTTTCAAATCCTTCTTTCAATACGTTCATGTAATCTTCACCAAGCGGAGTGAGTCCATTAAGGATCATGTCTTTGGCTTCATCATAAGGAATATCCATTTTCACTTCTTTCACAAGCGGAGTGTACAGGTCATACATATGAAGTTTATCAAGTCCCAGTACTTTTTTACGCAATTTTACATACCGGTGAAGAAGATGCAGATTATCATTTACAGTCTTGACGAGATTTTCATAAACCGTTTCAGGAATATTATTTGCCGACAATGCAGCATGACGGGCAGAATCATAGTTTCTCACTGCAGCGCTAAAATTATCTTTTTTGACTGTTCCGCTTAACGTGCTTGAGAAAGTATTTTGAAACTTGCCATATGTTTTATAAACAGCCTTGAATGCGTCTTCCCTTACTCGGCGGTCATCACTCTCAAGGAAACGGATATAGCGGCCATGAGTTATTTCGACCTCTTCTCCATTCTCATCTTTTATAGAAGGGAATTCCATATCAGCGTTATTCAGCATGCCAAACGTATTTGAAGATGCTCCCAGAACCTCAGATGCCTGCGCAAGAAGAGCCTCTTGTTCAGCTGATAAGATATGAGGACGCTGCAAGTTAATCTCTTCCAAGGCATGCTTATACAATCGAAGTTCCTCTTTTTCTTCAAGGAAGCTGTTCAGCTTACTTTCCTCAATAGCAAGAATTTCAGGAACCAAGTAGGCAAAAGCACTTGAAAGCTGGGTATATAAGGTTTTGGCTCTATCATCAAGACCCTGATAATAAGAATTAGTCGTATCCTGATCGTACCTCATGTGGGAATAAGCATACAGCTTTCCCATTCTCTCGGAAACTTCGTCTTGAAATTTAAGGGCTTTATATAGGTTTTCACCACTATCAGAAAGTGTACCTTTGAAGCCTTCAGCACCTTTAATCAATTCTTGTATCTCTTTGTACTCTTTCTCCCATAAGTCATCGTTAGCAAAAATATCCTCAAGTCTCCATGTCAGTTCTTCTTTAATATCTTTACGATTCGGAAGACTTTTTACAGCTGTTTCATTTGTCATATGTATCCTCCATTCTTTCGCTATTCGAATTAATCCTTCCCTCTTACATTCTCTATTAAAAACGAAAATCCTGCAAGAGATGGGGTATTTCATTTTGAAATCTGTTGCTTTTCCTCAAAATATTTCTTTTAACTTTATTTAGTATGCCTTCCTGTTACCATATATTCTTCTTTGCTGATTTTTCTTAGTATCTCTCTTTTTTCAAGAATCATTAAGTATTCTTTCAGTGCCTCCACCCGAAGCTCTTCTTTAACAAGAGGGAAAATCCTGCACTGGATGAGACCGGTGCTCATCCGGCTTTGGAGGCATCTGTACAGTTCCATTACTCTAACATTAGAACCTCTTTCCTTCTTTTTAAACCCATCGTACCAAACATAATATTGCCATTCAATTGGGTGGTTTTTAAAAAGTATCATATGTTGTGTTGGAATTCCGATGAATTCCGGCAAACTCAATAGATGATCTCTGTTCATATAGAGTGATTTTAAAAACTTGTCATTAACCCCGTTGTTATACATTAATTTATTTTTAATCCAATAATCTTTTGCCGCTATGAAGTGATTAATATTATCACTCTCTTCACTTTTAGAAGGAAGTTGAAATGGAAAAGAAACAGATGCGAGAGGAAGACTCAAGGTTTCAGAAGTAAATAGTTTTGTGGTAAGAGGAATAAGATTGTAGTAGAAGTGCATAATGCCTGTTTCTGCATCTAAGTATGCGAGCCAGTAGCCAGCATGTGGACTATATCGGATAAATTGCTGTTGAGAATGAGTTAATGAAATCCGGTCGCCTGCTCCTTTCGTTTGAATTCTGCTGCCCAGGATCCAAACTGGTTCAATCTCAGCGTACTGGTAGCCTTTTGTTCTAGTAAGGAAATCTTCGCTTCCAATAACCGCACATTGGTACTCAACAGCATACTTTTTCTCGTTCATACTGATGTATACATCAGGCCGCTGCTTGATAGCTGGCAGATATTGTTCTAGTGCAACTGAGGAAATAATAGAAGAAAAGTGATGAAATAAGAGCTTTTTACCTCTTAAATGAAATGAAGTTTCGGGTTCGTGGCTGCCCTCACAACCGATACCAGTTCTGTGGGCAAAATGGGGAATCTTGATTTCTCCTGCTTTAATGATTACCCGGGAATGGCATTCTGGACAAAAGAAGCTTTGTCCCCTTAAAACTGCGACTTCTTCATCGGAAAGACGGATCAATGTAATCAGCTTATGCTGTTTATTTAATGCGGTCAGCATTAAGTCACCTCCTGCCTTATTTATTCGGTGCTAAAGAGGCAAAATCCTTTTATGTAGAATTTCTTTTATTTAAAAGTTGTTTATAACTAGAACTTTCAAAGATATAACAGATTGAATCCTATCTAAGTGATAAGTCCTTTGGTGAAAAGAGGTGAGGAACCTGAGCTCAAATTGATTCTCAAAATAAAAACAACGCATTCTCAACATGAGAATGCGTTGTTTTGAAAATAATTCAGTTGAAATGTTTCGTAATCGTCTTGAATACTTCTTCATTCATAATCGATGTACCATACTCGCTCAAACGATGAACTGTCAGGCTTGATTCATATCCATATTCAAGCATGATACTTAACACATTATCGATCTCTTCTTCTGTAAAGTGCTCATCTGAAAATTCAACATGAATATAGTAAGTCCCTTCAAATGAAAACAACTTTGTAGATAGATGTTCATAATCAGACATAACCATCTTTTTGGATAAAGAGATAACATCTTCAAAATCCTTAAACTTTATTGTGAATTCCAAAGATCCTTCTTCTTCATTTTGATCCTGCTTCATCTGGAAGTGCTCATCAAGAAAGTCTTCTATACGCTCATCAACAGGAAGATCTTTAATTTTGTCTTCCGGTATAGGAAGTTCAAATTTCTGACCGTCCTTGGTGACCTGTGCCCTAGTCACAAGCACTTCCAATCCTTTATCAAGAGCTTGTACCTGAATCCATAAAGGACCTTCGATGGTGAAGTTTTCTTCTTGATGGACTTCATCCATCATTTCCCAGAATAATTCTTCACTTCGTTCCCGGTTATACCATATTTCTTCCCGGTCAAACCCTCTATCCTCTATATCACCATATGAAATGTAAAACTTTACAGTGTTATCATTAATCCGTTCTATCTCCATCAAACACCTCTCCCTTCTGTTCAATGTTGGTGAAGGGACTGCACCCCTGAGCCCTAGCTCTGTAAATTGATGTAGGCTGTTCTTATTAATAGCTCGTTTCTATTGATCAGTTGAGTTAGTTTATACCTTGTACTCCTATTTTATGATAAAACATATAGAAATGGAATTAAAAATATGCCTATTTTTCATTGAAGAGAACTTCAAATATAATCAAGTGTTTCGGTTATTTTAGCTTAAAAACAATGAGAATTCAAGTTTTTAGTTTCTCCCTTTGTTTATCAATATCCTTATGAAAGCAATTTAAACCCCTTGCTAACTGAAAATAAAAAAAGTCCTTCACGCTTAAGCATGAAGGAGGAGGGTGGATATATTAGTTGACCATGCGTTGTGCTTCAAGTAATTGAAAAGTACGAACTTTACGAGGCAGGAAGCGACGAATTTCATCTTCGTTATATCCTACTTGTAGTCTCTTTTCATCCATAATAATCGGTCTGCGGAGCAAACCAGGATTTTGCTGAATCAATTCGAAAAGGTTTTGCAACGGCAAAGCGTCAAGTTCCACATTCAATTTTTGAAATGTCTTTGAACGTGTAGAGATAATCTCATCTGTACCATCCTCAGTCATTCTCAATATCTCCTTGATTTCATCAATACTCAATGGCTCTGAGAATACATTTCTTTCTGTATATGGAATTTCGTGATCTTCTAACCAAGCTTTCGCCTTCCGGCAGGATGTACAACTAGGTGAAGTGAACAAAGTTACCATGAACCATTCACACTCCCTTATATTATTAAGACTTTTTTAATCACATGTAGAGTTTTCACTAATTAACTTTCTCACTTAATAATTAGTTTTAAGAAGAAATCTCTATTATGTATTATACATGAAAATTGTTAACTTGAATATAGTTTTAAATAAATTGTCAACTTTTAATACAAAACTTAAACAAACTTTTCTTCTCAATTAACATTTACCCGTATATAAAACATGTTAAACCTAAAAAAGTTTTTTTTTGTTTTTTTAAACTAATTTTTAAAAATGGCTCTGTTAGTCATTGGTGTAGTTATTTACAAGCTGTTTTCGCAAGGATTTTGACTCTTGAAAAGTAATGGATTTCCGTTACTATTACGTAAAAGGCGGAGTTCTCTATAGGCAGGCTATTGAGAAGCAGTAGTTTATATGGTTCTATTTATTTTCAGCGGAGTTGATTGGAGTCCGAACACTAGGAAAGTAAGTCAACGTATTCATAAAAAAACAACAACGTTCTTTAACATAGCCTTTATTTAAAAGCAGTTTTGGCAAAGGTTGTGGCAGTTGAAAAGTTTTAAGTTTTAGATCCAGCCTGCTGCCTCCTTCTTATCATCATCTGTAAAGGGCATGAGAGTAAAATAGTATACAAAAGCAACTAACTTATAGAAAAGAGCTTAGCAAACAATCAATATTTTACGTTGAAAAATAATGCTAAAGAACCTTATTGAATAATCAACAAGGTTCTTAAAATTTTAAATATCTTTCAAAATATCTGTATCTCTGTCATCTTCAATATTTAACACTTCTTCAGCTGGCTGATAGGAAGCACCGTAAAATTTTGTATCTTTATATGTGTGAATCAATTCGTAGGTTTTCACCATAGATTCGTATACCAGCTCTTCTGATTCGTTGTTGGGTGCCCAATATAGGATCTCCATCTCATTGATTTCATTAGTAGCAAGAGATCTACGGCGGTATCCTATACTCGAAGCATGTTCGAAGCCTTCCCTTTTATAAAACTTCAATCGTTTTTCTGTATCGGTATCTTCATAATCAACCGGCTCAACTTCAAGGATAATCGCTTTTCCTTTCTTTTTTAGCTTTTCGATTATCTTGTGACCCAAACCTTGCCCTCTTGCTTTAGAAGACACAAATAAATAATCAATGAAGATAAAATCATCCAGCTCTGCATACATCAGAACATGATATTCATCTTCATCTTTATGATAGATGTCGCTGCGCTCTTTAAGAAGGGATTCCATATGTTCCTTGGATTTCATCTCTTCCACTGGAAAATATTCGTTTAGTTTTTCATACCAATGCATTGAACTACTCCTTTGTTATCAATTAAGTGAAAACCTGGTGCCAAGCATTTGATCATAATTTATTATTACCATTTATTTAATGACAATAAACACATCAGCACAGGCTTATTCTTAAATGTTTTTCTGGGATTTTTCAATTGCTTTCTGGAAGTTTTGAAAACAAAAGTGGGAAAAAGTGGACGTTAAGCGGTATTATTACCATTATTATTGTATCGTATTGAGAACAAAAGTCAAATGCAAAGTATATTGGAGAAACCTTTTATGTAGCTTTTAGTGAGCTAATTGTCCTAACACAAAAGCTGTCTAAAAGCTGGATTCTCAATAGATCTCATCCATTAACCTTTGCCTGCGTTTTTATTTACGAGGAACAAAAAAAAGACAGCAGCCACTGCAAGGGCTACTATCTTTAAATTTTTATGGTGTAAAATCAACATTTTCAGTGTAATTGTTACCTGCATTCCAAAGAAGATATTCATTAATTCCCTGGTCTTGAAGAGCTTTTATTTGTGCTTCAATTTCAGCTTTTCCATATACCTTATAATTACCTGCACCCAGCCAGGAAGCTGTAAAATCCTGCAGCCATGGGCGTGAGGTAGGAGGATTTTCCAATTCTGCCAGTTTTGTATTTTCTAATTTAGCATATTCTGCAATCAGATTATACGGTTCCAAATCCGGCTTGGCAATTCCAAAATAAGAAGTCCAATGACTCGGATAGATCATAGAAGAAATCACATCTACATGTTCAGAAATCTTAGAAAAGTTTTGTCCAATACCTGGCGCCTCCGGCAAAGTTGCTGTGTAGCCGAAGATATCCACAGATACATCCACGTCAAATGGTTCAAGCTGTTCGTTTGCATACTTAACAAAATCGGTTACAGCATGGACTCTTTTTTGAACATTATCCTCATCCATATCAGCATATTCACCCATACTATACTTTAATTCTGTATCTCTCTTTTCAAAACCCTCAGGAAAACGTACATAATCAAACTGAATTTCCTGGAAGCCCATTTTTGCAGCTTCAATAGCAATTCCTATATTATAATCCCATACTTCTTTAAGAAATGGATTAACAAAAGATTCTCCACTGCCATTTGCCCAGACTTTATCTCCATCAAGATATGATAGTTCGGGTTTAGCTTCTGCGAGTACCGAATCTTTGAAAACCACTACACGGGCAATAGGGTAGATCTCTTTCTCTTCTAATCTTTCAAGCATTGCCCTAGGATCTTTAATATACGATTTTCCTATATCTTTGTATTCGGATTCCTCATCTTGGTATGTAATATTTCCCCAATCATCTTTAATATCAATTACCATGGAATTCAAATCTGAGTTATCCATTAACTCTATGAGATTTTCAAACCTGCTTCCTCCAGCTGAGTGCCCTGTAACATATATTCCTCTTACTGCATCCGGATATGTAAATTCTAATCCTGAGTCATAGAAAAAACGCGATAACTGCTGAGGGATCGTCTTTTCTTGCAGCTTAAACTCTACTGTAGTATGTTTTACAACTTTTTCTTCTTCTGTTTCCTCGGCACCTGCCGTATTAAAAGGCAAGAGAAAGAGCGCTGATATACCTAAAGCTGTCAATCCATTTCTAAGTTTCAATTATATCCTCTCCTTTTAAACATTATTAATATAAAATCTCCTTTATTTAGATTCTTATGTTCTATACCCTATTTTAACAACGGAAGCACATGAAATGAAAGAAATTTTTCAAGAAGCTTGTCGAAATTTCCGGGGAAATTTCGATGAAGTGTTTAGTTGATAATTTCAGGGGAATTAAGTTGAAAAGGCCTCAGATGTCTGAGGCCTTTGAGTAATTAATTCTTATATTGTGCTTTATATTGTGCGAATTCCTTCTCAGAGCAGTAAACAAAGTGGCCTGAAGCTACTTCACGAAGCTCTAATTGGTCATCTTCTGTATAATTGTGCATTGCCGGGTCATATGTTTTACGCGTACGGGAACGCTCATAATCCGGATCAGGCAGCGGAATTGCAGACAGAAGTGATTGTGTATAAGGGTGCAGCGGATTCTTATACAAAGCGTCACTCGGAGCGAGTTCAACAAGCTTTCCGTAATACATTACTCCGATTCTGTCACTGATATACTTAACCATTGAAAGATCATGGGCGATGAAAAGATATGTTAACCCTTTTTCTCGCTGAAGATCCTTCATCAAATTAACAACCTGCGCTTGAATTGAAACATCCAAAGCGGAAATCGGCTCATCCGCAATGATAAAATCAGGGTCTACGGCAAGAGCTCTTGCAATTCCGAGTCGCTGACGCTGTCCACCGGAAAACTCATGAGGATAACGGTTCGCATGCTCTTTATTTAAACCAACAGTCTCCAAAAGTTCATGAACTTTTTTCAGGCGTGCTTCTGAAGATTCTGCCAGTCCATGGATATCAATGCCTTCCGCAATCAGATCCGAGACTTTCATACGAGGATTCAGAGATGCATAAGGATCCTGGAATATCATCTGCATTTTGCGGTTGAACTTTTTAAGTTCTTTACGTGACTTCTTGCCATGTACGTTTTCTCCTTCAAAGAAAACCTGGCCATCTGTTGCGTCATAAAGGCGGATGATTGTACGTCCCGTTGTGGATTTACCACACCCGGACTCGCCAACCAATCCTAATGTTTCTCCTTTATAAATATCAAAAGAGATATCATCAACCGCTTTAACCATGTTCGGTTTTCCTGGATTGAAATATTGCTTTAAATTTC
Organism: Bacillota bacterium; assembly: GCA_051750065.1. Lineage (GTDB taxonomy): Bacteria > Bacillota > Bacilli > Bacillales > Bacillaceae_B > Rossellomorea. The sequence goes on along the minus strand of JBNJJI010000003.1, from coordinate 7,282 downwards.
TAATTTCAAGTAATTTTTCAGCCACTAGGAACGCACCTCCTCTAATAATACCGGCTTATCATAGTTGGAAGGCATTTTGCGCTGTCTTAATTTAACAGCTTCCGGTGCCTCTACTTGAGGAGCATCCGGATGCAGCAACCAAGATTTGACGAAGTGCGTATCAGACACTTTGTAAGTCGGTGGTTCTTGTTCGAAATCAATCTTCAGAGCATACTCACTTCTAAGGGCAAAAGCATCCCCTTTAGGAGGATTCATAAGATCCGGAGGAGTACCAGGTATCGCTTTAAGCTCCTGGCCAGTTTCCGTATCTAATGTCGGCATGGACGCTACAAGCCCCCAAGTGTAAGGATGTCTTGGATCATAGAAAATCTCGTCCACTGTGCCGGATTCTACTATTTGTCCACCATACATTACCGCAACTCTGTCAGCAACATTCGCCACAACACCAAGATCATGTGTAATGAAGATAATCGATGTATCTATTTTGTTTTGAAGGTCTTTCATCAACTCAAGGATCTGAGCTTGAATAGTTACATCCAGTGCAGTTGTTGGCTCATCAGCAATCAAGATCTTCGGATTGCAAGCAAGTGCAATCGCAATTACGACACGCTGTCTTTGTCCGCCTGAAAATTGATGAGGATACTGCTTAAAACGTCCTTCAGGATTTGGAAGGCCAACAAGCTTTAATAATTCAATCGTACGCTTCTTAGCATCTGATTTGTTCATGTTCTGATGCTTCAATAACGGCTCCATGATTTGCTTACCAACCATCATAGTCGGGTTAAGAGATGTCATCGGATCCTGGAAGATCATTGAAATGTCTTTACCACGGATCTTCTGCATATCTCTCTCGCTTATTTTTGTTAAATCCTTGCCTTCAAAGTTTATTTCACCGTTTTTGATAAATCCAGCAGGTTGAGGCAAAAGTTTCATGATTGCTTTTGTTGTTACAGACTTTCCTGAACCTGATTCACCAACTATTGCAAGTGTTTCACCTTTTTCAAGATGAAAATCTACACCGCGGACGGCTTTAACTTCTCCCCCGTAAGTTGTGAAGGAGACTTGCAAATCTTTGACATCTAGTATTCTACTCATATTTTCTACTCCTTCCACTATTTACGCATCTTAGGATCAAGCGCATCGCGCAATCCGTCAGCAAGCAAGTTAAAGCTCAAAATAATTAATGAGATAACTACTGATGGAATCAGCATCATATGAGGGTATGTTTGAATGGATTTGTATCCATCGTTAACCAATGAACCCAAGGATGCTTGTGGTGCAGCAATTCCCAATCCGATAAAGCTCAAAAATGCTTCAGTAAAAATAGCACTTGGAACTGTAAACATCGTTGTAATGATAACAGGTCCCATTACGTTAGGAAGCAAGTGTTTCCAGATCAGCCTGTTGCTTGATGCACCTAATGTACGTGATGCTAGGACGAACTCTTGATTTTTCAGCTGCAGGATTTGTCCGCGGACTATCCGCGCCATACCGGTCCAACCGGTTATTACCATGGCCATGGTTATGGTAAATAATCCAGGTTCAAACACAAGTATGAACAGGATTATGACTATCAGATTCGGTATTCCTACGAGTATCTCAATGATACGCTGCATAAAGTCATCGACTCTGCCGCCGTAGTAACCTGAAACCCCGCCGTAAGCAATACCGATGATTAAATCGATAATTGCTGCAAGAACACCAATGTATAGTGAAATACGTGTACCTTGCCAAGTTCTTGTCCAAAGGTCACGGCCTAAGTCATCAGTACCAAACCAATAGCTCTTTTCTACTTGACGTGCTTCATAAACATCCATGCCATTGCGATCTTTTCCGTCAAACCAGCCCATCCCTGAAAGTGCTTCTACTTTAGGAGGAAGCTTCGCATGTCGAATGTTTTGCTCTTTAAAAGACATGTCATTCATACCTGGTCCAATTGCCGCCATGATGATTATGAATAACATGATGATTAATCCTAAAATCGCACCTTTGTTTTTGAAAAGGCGCAGCCATGCATCATGCCAAAAGCTGAGACTCGGCCTTCCTATAACTTCTGATTCTGACTCACTTGCACTTCTGCGTTGGAAGAGGTCAGGGTTAATGTTTTCTAGGTCTTTTCTATTGTTAGTTTCCATTACTTCTTCCCTCCCGCCAAACGAATACGAGGGTCAATTATTCCATAAAGGATATCCACGAGGAAGATAACCCCAATGAATAATACACTGAAGAATAATGTTACACCCATAATTACTGGATAGTCACTAGTGTTGATTGAGTTAACGAATTGCTCACCAAGACCTGGAACGGCGAAAATCCGCTCTATTACAAGAGTACCCGTCATAATACTAACAGTCATCGGTCCTAGAATTGTGATGATTGGAATCATTGCATTTCTGACTCCATGTTTTAAAACTGTGGCTGTTTTAGAAATACCTTTAGCTTGGGCGAGCAGGATATAATCCGACCCTAGTACCTCAAGCATTTCAGTACGCATGAAACGGGCAATAGTAGCTACTACGCCTACAGTTAATGCCAATGTAGGAAGTATCGTGTATTCAAATCCACCCCATAGTGCTACAGGCAGCCATTGAAGTTCTACTCCAATGTAGTACTGCATAAGGCCGGCGAAAACGAAGGAAGGTATAGAGATACCTAATACAGCAATAATGGTAGCGGTATAATCCACCCACGAATTATGTCTTAATGCTGCAATAATCCCTAAAGCTAATCCGATAAATGTTCCTAGTACGATTGCTTGGAATCCTAGTTGTGCGGAAGGACCAATACGCTGACCGATAATTTGTGTAACCGGACGGTTATCGTATTGGAATGACAAACCTAAATCACCTGTTGCTAAGTTTGTCATATAAGTTACGTATTGTACTGGTAGAGGATCATTCAAACCATACTTATCCAGGATGATTTGCTGCTGCTCCGGTGTCAGCTTTTCTTGATTTGAAAGCGGAGATCCAGGAAGGAGCTTCATCAGGAAGAATGTGGCTGTTGCTATGATGAGTAAAGTCATTATCATATAAGCTAGTCTTTTCAAAGTGTACTTGATCACTCTTTAGCCCCCCTTTTTCTTTTTTTTTTTTGGCTACCCTTACATATTATATCTTATTTCGACAAATTTTCAATCTATTTCTTCAATTACAATTTTTTCTTGATATTCATGGAAAAGGAGAGTGTATGCCAATGCATACACTCTCCTTTAGAAAGTTGGTTTCATTGAGCTATTATATGTTACTCAACGTGTGCCCATTTGAAAGAGTTGTCAGCACCAAATGCGTGACGAAGTACTCCCTGTACATAAGGACGTTCTAGGTAAGCAACTCCTCTTTGGTACATTGGAGAAATTGCAGCATCTTCAAACAAGATTTTCTCTGCTTCAAGCATTGCAGTCCAACGAGCTTCTGGATCATCAAGCAATGTTGTTTTAGCATCTTCAATCAACTGGTCATACTCTTCGTTAGAGTAGCCCATTTGGTTATGTGCGCCATCAGTTACGAACATATCAACAAATGTCATTGGATCTGGATAGTCAGGACCCCAGCCTGCGAATGACATTTGGTAGTCGCCTGCAGATTCTAAGTCAAGCTTTTGAGCGAAAGGTTGTTGAGAAATAGTTACAGTCAAACCTTCAAGGTTTCTCTCTAATTCTTCTTTCAAGAACTCACCGATTTTTCTAGAGCTTTCAGAATCATAGTTCAACAATTCAAGAGTAGCTTCTTCAAATCCAGCTTCTTCTTTAGCTGTAGCCCATGCTTCTTGAGCTGCCGCTATATCAGTTTCATTGAAGTTACCGTTAGTTTCACGGAAATCAGCTCCGTCAGGACCGTAAACAAATTCTTGTGGTACAAGGTAGTATGCAGGGATAGATCCGTTGTTAAGTAGTACATCAACAAGACCTTGTTTGTCCCAAGCCATATCGATTGCTTTACGAGCATTAACGTTCTCTAATACAGGGTCAGCTTGGTTAAAGCGAAGGAAGAATACTGCAGTGTCTGCACGTGTTTTAAAGTTTTCGTCACCTTGGTATTGGTCAACGAATTCAGCAGAAAGTCCTGCAATGTCCGCTTTTTCTGTTTCATAAAGGTTAACACCAGTAGCAGTGTCTTTTACGATATTGAAGTTGATTTCTTCAAGTTGAACAACATCAGCTTCCCAATAGTCAGCGTTCTTTTGTAATTGGAAGCTTTGCTCATGTTTCCAGTCGCTAAGAACGAAAGGACCGTTGTAGATAGTAGTGTCAGCTTCAAGACCATATTGGTCGCCTTGCTCAGTTACGAATGCTTCGTTTTGCGGGTAGAAAGTTGCGAAAGAAAGCAGCGCATCGAAGTAAGGAACAGCTGTTTCTAATTGAACTTCAAGAGTTTTTTCATCTAATGCTTTAACTCCAAGGTCATCTAATGGAAGATCACCAGCGTTTACAGCTTCTGCATTTTTGATGTCATACATGATGTATGCATACTCAGCAGCTGTATCAGGATTCAAAGCTTTTTTCCAAGAGTATTCGAAATCGTTAGCTGTTACAGGGTCACCGTTAGACCAAACAGCGTCACGGATTGTGAACGTGTAAGTCTTGCCATCTTCAGAGATAGTCGGCTCTTCTGCAGCCATACCAAGAACTGCTTCATCGTTTTCACCTAAACGATAAAGACCTTCGTAAACCTGGTTCATTACGTTGAATGATACCGAATCAGTTGCTAGAGCCGCATCCATAGATGGGATCTCAGAACTTTCAAGCAAGTTAAGTACCTGTGCTCTCTCTTCTGCCGGTGCTTCTTCCTCACCGCCATTATTTCCAGAGTTAGCATTGTTTCCGTTGTTTGCAGCGTTGTTTGCAGCGTTGTTACCATTGTTTCCGCCACAAGCAGCCAGGAAAGTTGCTAGTGCTAATAGAAGCACTAATAGAAATGAAAACTTTTTCTTCATCTTGAAATTGACCTCCTCGTATTTCATATTTATTTATCTTCCGATTTATCAGAAGATTCATTTTCTATTATACAATAAACAGAAATTATTGCAATATTAATTTAACAGTTTTTTTGCAAAATTGTCACATCAACCCCAAACCCCTTATATATCAACGCTTTTACGCTACTACTAATGTCTTTCAAACCATTACAATCTTTACAAATGCAGGCATTCATTCATAATTTTCCATTAATTACATATGTACTGCTACTCTTTATTAGTATCAATCTTTTATTATTATACAAACATCTGAATGCATATATCACACTATCCACGCCTTTTTTCTTATTAGATTAGCTCATTAGTTATCTTAATAGTAGATTGTTGTCTGAATTAAAAGGGAATTTGGTTAATCCTGCTTTGATATCTGCTAAGTGTATATATATTTAAAACCTCTTGATAATCTCTTAAGAAATTCGATATACTTAATAAAAAATGATGTTGGTGAAAATTATTGAAAAATGTATTTTTGGCAGTAATAACAATATATCTGATCTCTGCTGTTTTATCGTTTTTCTCAGGAGATGATTTCCTATTGGAGATCATCAACATCTCTTTTCTAATAGGGATGGGCCTCCTGGTAATAGGCGGAATGATGAAAGTGGTGGAATCGGGTTTCTTCAACGGAATTCAGTATTCCTTTAAGAGATTCCGTAAAAGCACTAAAGAAGGAAGTTACATATCTCAGTTTGATGATATGGATGATACTAATGAGGCACATGAAGAGTTCAATAAAAAAGACACTTATGCCTTGACGGTGCCTTTCCTTCTAAGCGGAAGCATTGCAGTGGGAGCAGATCTGATTGTCTCCTACCTTTTCTATACTTGATTCTGTTTCTTCATTCTTTTATAATCATTTCGAGATATAAATCGTGCGATGACAAAGAGTAGTACATATATCATGGTTTTTCAGAGAGTTTGTGGAAGGTGTAAACAAACAGCCTGTATATGGAATGGACTTTCGAGCATCATAGGTGAAGTGAAGTAGCTTATGACGGCAGCCCGCCGATATCCGGGCACCATGTTTTCATGGACCAAGCGGCCTTTCGGGGCAACTTAGGGTGGCACCGCGGAAAGATCCATTCGTCCCTATTAATTCAATAGGGACGAGTGGATCTTTTTTTAGTCTATTCATAATAAAAAAAAAGATTCTTACATTGGAGGAATGGAAATGGAAACAATCTTTAGCGGAATTCAACCAAGCGGTACTATAACTTTGGGTAATTATATCGGTGCCCTTAAACAATTTGCAGAGCTTCAGGAAGATTATAACTGTTACTTCTGCGTCGTCGATCAGCACGCCATAACAGTTCCCCAGGATAAGGCGGAATTACTGAAGAATATCAAAAGTCTGGCAGCTCTTTATATCGCAAGTGGAATCGACCCGGATAAATCCACACTGTTCATTCAATCTGAAGTCCCAGCTCATGCTCAAGCAGGATGGATGCTTCAATGTGTCGCTTATATCGGAGAATTAGAACGAATGACTCAGTTCAAAGATAAGTCACATGGAAAAGAGGCGGTATCAGCAGGCCTGCTTACATATCCTCCATTAATGGCTGCGGATATTCTGCTTTATAAAACCAATCTTGTTCCTGTCGGGGAGGATCAGAAACAGCATTTGGAACTAACAAGAGATCTGGCAGAAAGATTTAATAGGAAATATAACGACATCTTCACTATTCCAGAAGTCAGGATTCCGAAAGTCGGAGCAAGAGTGATGTCCCTTCAAGATCCTTTGAAAAAAATGAGTAAATCAGATCCTAACCAAAAAGCTTTTATCACTCTTTTGGATACTCCAAAGCAAATCGAAAAGAAAATTAAAAGCGCTGTGACTGATTCTGATGGAATTGTGAAATTCGACAAAGAAAACAAACCAGGCGTATCCAACCTTTTATCTATTTACTCTATTCTTACTGAGACGAGTATAGAGGAGTTAGAGTTAAAATATGAGGGAAAAGGCTACGGAGATTTCAAAGGTGACCTTGCGGAAGTAGTTGTAAATACGCTGACACCTATTCAGGAAAGATACAACGAACTTATAGATTCAATAGAACTTGATGAGATTCTTGATAAAGGCGCTGAGAAGGCTAATTTTGCAGCGAATAAAATGGTTAAAAAAATGGAGAAAGCCATGGGATTGGGCAGAAAAAGAAAATAAACCCTAACTGCTCTCATTTGATTCGTTAATTTGCTTAAATTTACTAACGTTCAACCATTTCATAAGCTATAACTAAAGGTAGTGACTCTCCTTTTAAGGCCTCTTGAGGGATCTGCAAATTAAAAGGCAGCCATAAATGGCTGC